>JBFWMF010000016.1:0-80205 GCA_050251735.1 Desulfitobacterium sp. | reverse complement strand
ATATGATTAAATTATATCATATACATTGTCTTTTGTCTTCACCCTAATATAAAAAAATACCTGTATTTTAGCCATATTTCTATGACTTCATACAGGTATATGATATTTTTTTGCGGGATTTAGGTTATATGCCAAAACATTTGTTTATCTCCTGCTTTAATAATAATTGAATTAATAGCAAAACCTCCTTGACCTATTCCCAAGGCCGAAGAGGTTTCGCTAAGGTATAGTATTATTTTTAGGGGAAATGTTCTTGAATACTAATCTATTAGAGCTACTAACCGACCTTTAACTTCACCACGCTTAAGGCGATCAAGGCCATCTTTTATTTCATCAAATGTGATTGTACTAAGCTGTAGGTTGAGCTTACCGGTGGCGAAGAAATCATAGACTTCCTTGATATCTTCTGTATCGCCACCATTGCTACCTAATACTTGGGCTTGTTTAAGGATCAAGGTGTAGGTACTAATTGTCGCTTCAAGCTTACCCATACCAACCACGACAACCCGTCCGAATTTAGCCACAGCTTCAAGGGCCTGAGCCGTGGTGCTACCGAATCCGGCATAATCAACGATGAGCTCACAGCCCACTTCAGCTAAATCGGAAACATTCTCATAAACTTCTTTGATGCCAAGTTCTTTACCGAGTTCGCGTGCTTGTGGATTTATTTCAGCCGCATAAACCTCACAGCCTCTTAGAACAGCCATACGTGCCGCAAATTGTCCTAATCCGCCGATCCCGATAACGCCGACCTTCATACCTTTCTTAGCACCGCCAATCCTGAACATGGCGTGATAGGAAGTCATTCCGGCATCTGTTGCCGCTGCTCCTTGTTCAAAGCTAACATTATCCGGAATATGAACCAAGCATTCAGCAGGAACTAAGCATTTGGTAGCGTATCCCCCATCGCGTTGATAGCCAATCGCTTCCCCGGTGCTTTTCGCAATCGGGCAAACGCCTACTCTGTCACCTACTTTAAATCCGGTTACCCCTTCGCCGACCTCAGTGATGACTCCGGCACACTCATGACCCATATACAATGGAGCCGCAGTAATCAGATTCATCCAGCCCGGATCTTCTAGGGCAGCCACATCTGAGTGACATAATCCGGTGGCTTTAACATCGATAATGACTTCTCCGGGTACAACTACCGGATCTGGTTTTTCAACCATCTTTAATGGAACGTGCGTTTCTGTGAATACCCAACCTCTCATACAAAGCACCCCTTTCTCTGCTTCACTCTCGCTTTAAGTGAATTTTCTAATATTTTAATATTTGTAATAATGTTAGCAT
The DNA here is from genome assembly GCA_050251735.1 of Desulfitobacterium sp. GTDB lineage: Bacteria > Bacillota > Desulfitobacteriia > Desulfitobacteriales > Desulfitobacteriaceae > Desulfitobacterium. The sequence continues at coordinate 78,912 of JBFWMF010000016.1, read as the reverse complement.
TGAAGTGTTTTTATGTCAATAAAACTCAATAATAAAGATAATATTTACTTTCATTTGATAGTGTTCATATTACATTATTGTCTAATTTTTAGAAATTATAATTCATGGCAATTTAATATGACACCAACCATAAATAAATGATTGGTGCCAAGCTCTGTGGCTACTCCCCAGATTATTCTCCTAAATTGTTCTGCTTTTCCGATTGCTTAGCATTCTTCTTGGTTTTCTTACTTTTTTCAGTCATACTTGATCCCCTCCATTTGAGTTTACGATCAGTATTCCTAAATAAGTATTCTCTCATTCATAGACCATAGAGTTGGTTACTAAACTACACTTTGAACCTCGTAATCTCCCCTTCTAACCTATTCGCACTATCTCTAGTCTTCAGAGTCTGCTCTTTAACCTCGTTGGCTTTGAGATTGACCTCAGTTGCTCGATTTGCAATATCTGAGGTACCACTTGCACCTTCATTGGCCGCTTGAGCTACCCCATTGATTGCATAAGTTAAGTTTTGAATAGAACCCAGAAGTTGTTCAGACGTGTCGTTGAAGTCGCTGACAAGCTCATCAACGAAATTCGCATCTTCACTGTATTTGTCTGCCACTTCTAACATGACGTCATAATCATTATTTACATCAACAGATACAAACGTCAATAAGCTGTTGGAACTCTGCGAGAGATTGTCCACAGCTGTTGTTACCTTTGTGGTAACCTCCTGAATTTGCATAACAGCTCCTCTTGATTGTTCGGCAAGCTTTCTTATTTCATCCGAGACAACCGAGAATCCTCTCCCGGCCTCCCCAGCTCTTGCAGCTTCAATAGCGGCATTTAAGGCAAGCAAATTTGTTTGTTCGGTAATCTGCATAATGGCCTCTGACAATAAATTAATTTGACTGACCACTTTAGATTCAATAATTGCCTGTTCTAATTTCTCTTGAGTGTCCATGAATAAATCAGTTGCTTTCTTGCGGGCAGCAGTCACATTATTCTTTGTGTCTTCTGCTCTCATGGTAATCTCCCTTGCCGAAGCTGCTCCTTGTTGAGATTTTTCAGCAATTAACTGAACCGCTTTTTCGATCTCATAAGTCGTAGAAGACATTTCTTCAGATGCAGCAGAAGTTTCTTCCATACTAGCAGCTACCTCTTCGGTTGTGGCTGAAATTTCTTCTAGACTCGTGCTTAAAACAATCACGTTATTCATGACATCATTTACTTTTTCCTCAATCTCCAGAGATTCATGTTTTATACTATTAACCAATTTCTTTATTGAGTTCTTCATGTCATTTATAGCGTTCGCGATTGACCCTACTTCATCTTTTCTCGCTAGGAATTTGGGGTCAACCTCTTGTGAGAAGTCCCCCCCAGCGATAAGCTCCAAATACTGCGTGGATTCAATGATAGGAGTTGTTATTTTCTTTGTCGATATTGTGATCAGAAGAATTGTTAATAATAGCATGATGGCTGAAACAATCAGAACGATAAGGGAAATGCTCCTTGCGCCTTCGGTTAACTCATTATCAGATATGAAGGAGGCTAAAATCCAGTCGGTTCCGAAAACTTGATGAGGATTAACTATGTATTTTTCTCCCTCTATGGTTACTTCAAAGGGAACTAAATCCTCCGAAATTAGCTTCTCTATACCTATCATGTTGATCTCTTCTAGTTTTTTGAAATTATTCTCTGGGTTATTCCCGTCTGCCAAGACAATTCCTGTCTTGTGGACAATCATCGAAAAACCAGTCTCGCCGGTTTTCATGGAATTCAACATATCACTGATCACTGACTGCTCCACATCGATTCCGATCGTACCAACCAATTTCCCATTCTTATCCGTAAAAGACCTTACATTGCTCGTAATCATAGTATTAGAAATACCATCAATGTAGGGTGCCGTCCTCACAATGGAGCCATTTCCGCTTTGACCTGAAGTATACCAGCCTTTCTCAGGTGGAAAGAAGTTTACGCTTGGCACATTTGTTTCTGGCCACTGGAGGTATTCACCATTTTCAGTGCCAAAATACACATACATTGTGCCCGGATGGCTTGAGGCATAGTGATCAAACATCTCATATATTTCTTGCTCGACTCCTCCATTCTTGGAGGGGGTCATCGGAATCTCTTCAGTGGTATTAGCATAGGATCTAATACCGCTGTTTGCAGCTTCCATAACCAACGGATTGGTAGCCATCATGTTGATGTTCTTATCAATCTGATCGTAAAATATTCCAATCGAATTCTCTGCCACTTTCATTTGCTCACTAGAGTTGTTAAAATAATCCATTCTAGCTTGCTGAGTGATCTTATAACTTGAGATGCCACCGACAGTTGCTAAGGCAATTAAAATGATTAAGACCGAAATCGCCAAAAATTGAGTTTGTATACTCTTGGACTTCATCCAAAATCCCCTTCCATATTAGAATCTGGTCATACTTCCAGCAGTTTTACGGCGTAACCGATGAATGAGATGGGTAGAAAGAAAGAAGTAGCCAAAATTTGGCTACTTCTTAATAATGAGCTAATTTAAGCAACCAGGCTGTCATGTTCATAAAATGAATTTAGACCCTATAGCTTTGCGTCACGCTCTTTCAAGCGTTTTGCCAAATTCTTTATTATTTGTTAAGCCATTTACAGTTAAATCTCTTCCGAAAAGATCTGATAAATGGGTGCCCCTTCGCATTGTGCAGGATACCTTAAGCCAAGCAGTACTGACACAGAAGGTGCAACGTCAACTTGACGAATCGTCCGATCGGTTGTGAACCCAGACTTAACTCCGGCACCAGCTGCTACAAATATTGGAGAAACAGAAGTTTCGAAGTATCCTTCTGAGGTGGAAATGCTATCTCCGTGCAATCTGTTGTAGCCTTCTTCAACTGAGAAGAAAATATCGCCACATTCTGGTCCATTGGCACCGATTAATACGGCGTCTTTGTTACGGAGGCAGATGCCGATTACACGTTTACCTGTCCGATCATCTCTGTAGTTATATAAATCAGAAATGATCTGTTCTTCTAAATCATACTTATCTTTCAGGTCGACAATGCCTGTTTTGTCGCGTCCTTTAAGGTTAACGTAGATGTAGTTGCTACGGATTTGAATGGCGCGTGTCTTTTCCCAATCAACTTCTCTAATGGAATTGCCATTTTCATCTTTTTTCATAACTGTGTAACCCAGTTCTTCCATAACCTTTGTATTAAGACCACCATATTCTCCGATGATTGGAGGTACGTTTTCCCCAACAATGAGGCCATGGTCACTTAAGATTAAGACTGTAAAGTCCTCATCTAATAAGTGCAGGAATTCGCCAAGATATTTGTCGGTTTGGATATAGAACTGCTCAATGAACCCTTGATAGGTTTTTTCATCTGTGTAATCCCAAGGTTGTAATGTTTTGCCAAGGTGCCATAGTTGATGACCGGCGCAATCGATATTGTGGAGATGTGAGAAAACGACTTCATAGCCTTGTTCCTTAATGCAGTAATTCAAACAATCAGCTTGCCATTGGTTGTAAAGGTCCCAAGAAGGCTCGAAGATTTCACCAACTAATTCTGCATCTTCCCCGCCAATTAAGCTGACCGGCGGAACGTTTCCAACGTTTTCCACAATGTCTTTATAGAGTGATTTTTGATGCCACAATTGGTTATTCTCGATATCAAGAGCGTTACTAATCCAAAGCCTTACCTTGTTGCCGGCTGGATCAAGTTCTAGGATCTTCATCGAACGGCAGGCAGGTTTCGTTACTTCTTTCTTTGTGACATCATCAATGATACCAGTAATCATTTTATTTTTTTCCAAGATAGTAAGTGGCGATTCTGCTTTTTTATTCTTATAGATAGCCACCCGATCATATTCGCCCGCTTCATTTTTGAGAATCAAGGCAGGGCGTCTCATAACACCGCCAGAAGTTAAGATTGTGAATTCTTTAGCGCCCTCTGGAGCATTTGCCCAACCTTTTGCTTCTACAAGAGGAGAGTTCACAATATCATAGGCAACCTTACTCCCAATAACAACTTCCGTATCCTCATCATCCATGACGTAAGTCCGAATTTCGCCACCTAGGCGAGCTGTATCGCCCCACCAAAGTTCCATCATCTCATCATCTACATCATCGTCTAAAGCGTCTTCCAGATCGGTGATGATGCAACCTACCCCTGCGGGTTTATCGACACGGGGTGCATAGCGGACTTCCTTAATCTCAGGGGATGCCACGATAATTTTTTCCCAGTCAAGTTGCGCTACACCCATATTCACAGAACCTGGTTGTGTACCATCGACTACGCTAAGATTCTCACTATGTGAGGTCGGAGGCCAAGAACTCCCAGGCCAGTGCCATACGAGAGTCTTGAGACCAGCCTCAGAGGTAATATTCCAAATTTGTTCTGCGGTACAATTACGAGAATCCATATTATAAACCACTGCATCGAGACTTTCTGGGGATTGTCTCCAATAGCAAGTGATACCATGGGTTCCCGGATACGCGCCTGTTGCTAGGGTCGTCCAACAAGGTGGAGTAATGGTCGGGATAGCTCCGAGTAGATGCAAATCATCCCTAGCTGAACCGCGTTCAATGAATTTTTGTAGATTAGGCATTTTTCCTTCAGCCAAGAACTTTTTGCTAATTCTCGGATCCATTCCATCAACACCTAATACAACTAACTTGTTAGTCAGTGCTGTTCTCTTCAAAACACTCATCTCCTCTTCCGTGTTTATTTAGATTATCAAAATCATCCACTTTTTAAGGGTGGAACATTTTTTGACCTTGTGCTTACAAGTGCATTATATGCAATATAGTTTTGCCTGTAAAATACTTGCTGATTATGCCCCGTATAGCTAAAAAAAATCAAGGGTTATGAAGCAGTTAGTTGTTATTCAATTCATTAAAAAGTATAATATGTTTGTGAAGTTATTCTTCAATACTATTTCGGGAATAAAATCGAGGATGGTTGATATTAATGCGTCTTGAACAGTTAGCCTATTTAGTCGCAATCAATGAATCTAAGTCTATTTCACTGGCAGCTGAGCGTTCTCATATTTCGCAACCGGCTTTTAGCTCTGCGTTAAAAAAACTCGAAGATGAACTAAATGTGGTACTTTTAAAAAGGACAAACTCTGGCACCCATCTAACTGAAATTGGAGAACTCATTACCGCAAAAGCTAAAGAAATTCTCAATGGCATAGACGAAATTACTGCGATTGCCCATGGTAACTCGATTCAGCTTAATGGAAATATTTCTATTGCAGTGGATTTCAGTGTGAACTTAGCCATTATGCCTAAAATATTAACAAGCTTCAAGCATAATCATCCTAAAGTTAATGCCCTACTAAAAGTAGGGGAGTCCAATAATATATTGCAGGATGTTGAAACTGGCAAAGCCGATTTCGGCATTATTCTAAACACGGATGCCTTTCAAAAATCAAAGGACATTGACTATAAGGAACTATTTTCCGATGAATTTGTCATCATTACCGGAAGCAACCGCAATATTGCTGGGGAGTCTTCCTCAATAACCTTAGAAAAAGCGCTGAGCATGCCTATACTTTTATACAACACTGAATACACCAGGGATTGTGGCATATCTTGTCTTTTACAAAAATATGGGAATATTAACGTTTCGTATCGAGTTGATAACTTAGAAATGATGGAGAATATCCTGAATCAAGGTGATATCATTACTTTTGTCCCTAAATTTATGGCGGATGAGTTTATCAAGACTAGCAATATCAAAAAGATCTCCTTAATAGATGCTCAGTTGGAAGTTTCAATCATCTTAGTTTGGTTAAATCGTCATCACCTAACTATGGTTGAAAAGGAATTTATCAAGATAATCAAAGAAACATGTTGCAGAAGAACAACTGAAGACATATAAGTGTTTTTACCGAGATAACTGTAGTTATCTCGTTTTTTTATGGGCCTTTTTTAAACCTGATTATCAAGCGAATACCTATAGGGTCATATTATATCATATCCCTGATTTTTACTTTGTAGCAAAAGAAGGCTACTGGCATCTGCCAGTAGCCTTCTTTTATACTTTTCCTATCTGCCCTACTTCGACAGCCCTAGATATATACCAATTACCAGCTTCACATTCACAAGCAACTTTTGAAAATTATACGCTTGGCTTTATCGTTTCTTTCTGATAATCGGTAACTGAAATCTTATCTCCTGATACTTCTTCCGGATAATCGATAATTTGAACTTTATCTTCCCCGCCGAAATCCTCCTCGAGCCACTTGCGCAGGGACAGCGCTAAGATGATGATAATAAAGATAATGGGTACGCCAGTAGCAACCGATGAAAGCTGAACTACGGGTAATCCACCTACCGTCATGATGGCCACCCCAATCACAGCAAGAAGCGCACACCAGAAAAGTCTTGACCAACGAGGAGATTGTTGATCATTCTTAACTTCTTTGCAAGCAATCATGGAAATAATAAACGCATTGGAATCGATGGTAGTCGCTTGGAAAATTAGCATTACAAATAAGAAATAGGGAATCACGATTCCAGTGAATGGTAAGGTATTTAACACCTGGGTAATCATTGCACCGGCACCAGCCTCAGCCAACGTTACATCCAGTGCTATCCCTTGATTAAGCTGAAGATTTACTGCATAGGTGCCGAACACTAAGAAAAACAGTGAACATCCGATTGTAGTTACAACCATCATATTTAAAACAACATTTTTAATCGTTCGTCCCTTAGAAATCCTGGCAACAAATAATCCGAAATACATTGCCCATGCTGCCCACCAGGCCCAATAAAACACTGTCCAGTCTTGAGGGAATCCAGATTTGGTTATTGGATCAGTATATAAACTCATCCGCAAGAAATTCGTAAAGAAAACCCCTAGACTATCAACATAAAAGGATAGCATAAATATGGTGGGACCTGCAAGTATAACAAAAGCTAATAAGCCCATGCATAACCAGCTATTTAATTCCGATAATTTTTTAATTCCGCTATTTAAACCCGAAAAGGCACTATAGGTAAATACTGCCGCAATTACCAGTGTAACTGCAATTTTTACCATCATAGAATCCTCAATACCCAGCATATTGGCGGTTACCGCTGCCATCATTGGTACAACCGTTCCTAAAGTTGTTCCCAATCCACCGACCAGACCTATAATGACAAATATATCGATTGCTCTGCCAAGCCATCCGTCAACTCTGTCTCCCAATATTCCCCTGCAAGCATAACTTGGATAGAAGTATGGTTTTTTTCTTACATAAATCATATAGGCAAAGGCTATTGCCCCTGGAACAAATATAGCCCAGGCCGAAACACCCCAATGAAATATACCATAAGCAATAGAGAATTGCGCAGCTTGTCCTGAAAAAGCTTCATTCCAGAAAGGAGGCCACTTAAGATAAAAAATTGGCTCAGCCATGGACCAATAAACTAAACCTGCACCAACACCGCCTGTGAACATCATCGAGATCCAGCTGAAATCAGAAAACTCGGGTTTATCATCCGTTCCGCCTAATTTTACATTGCCGTATCTTCCAAAAGCTCACCAAAGCGAAAATATGACACAACCCAAAGCAAATATTAACCATAACCAGTCAATATTATAGGTTATAGCTTTTAATAACGTTGAAACATAGGGCTGCAATTCCGTACCGAAGATAAGCATTGGAGCATATATAAGAAAACAAAAAACAGCACTGCCCCAGAATACAACAGGATTAATACGAGCATATAAACTTTTAGATTTACCCAAGTTTCTCACCCTTTTCTTGTAAATTAATTCTGAGAACCAGATTAAAGAAGATAAGTCAGTCAGCACATGTATTTCTTGTGTCTATCTATAGTTTTATGTATGAATGCAAGTTCTCTTGGTCATTAATTTCTTGTTACTCTTTTCACCTCCTTTTAAATACCTAACCAAGACAATTTTCCTCACACATAACTTATAGCAAAAATTATGCCCGAAATTCATATTTCGGTCTTAGCTATGAGAAGCAAGGGTTTGAGTGCATCTAGATTGTTCTTGTGATTTCTTATACATGCCATATTATAAGCAATCCTATTTTTTCTGTAAAATACTTAATGATTATGCCCCCTATAACCAGCACATTGAAATTATCATATATATTTGTTCATCCCCCATCTTCAGTCTTTAATTATACAAATTGGTATAATTTAGCTAAAATTCGTAGTGAATCCATGTCTATCATACTCAGAATTTTACTACTTCAAGCAGAATCACCCTGGTACCAATGTCTCGCTTAATGTTGGTGAATCGAATACTTATAGGGGGCATATCTTATAGGTATTTTACAGTCGACTACCGAATGTTGACAGGCGGAATCGCCTATGAAATTCTTTTTGATAGTCTCCTCTCACCCTCCGGATGGTATATTGCGCTTATTGCCTTTTTTGGCGGGACTTGCGTTTTAACCTGGTATCGAGCGATGAATATGACTGGAGTTAGTAGAGCTATGGGGCTAAATGTGACTTATGCCTCCTGGGCAGTATTTTTCGGGTGGTTATTAAATAATCTGCAAATAACACCCAACCTCATCATCGGAGTTGTCCTTATTTCCATCGGCACAATTCTCACGATTGGTAATCCTCGAGATTTAGTAAATTTAAGAAGCCAATAAGGAGGTTCGGCATGACAAACAGGACAAACCTATCAAAATCTCTTCAACATAGCAAACACAATGGAGCTAGGGCTATAGCCTATGGCCATAACCCTAATTCCATTGTGTTCTATTGACCTAAGTTGCCGTGGCACTGAGGGTAGATAACTTTTAAATGTATTAGCCATCTACCCTACCACCTGTTCAATGATTACTGTACTTCTGCTTTAACTGGGAGGATCATCTCTACATCACTATGTGGACGAGGAATGACATGGACTGAAATCAATTCTCCGACTCGTTGAGCAGCGGCAGCCCCAGCATCAGTAGCTGCTTTTACAGCTCCGACGTCTCCTCTTACCATAACAGTCACCAACCCACCACCGACAAATTCGCGGCCAATCAGATAAACGTTAGCTGCTTTAACCATAGCATCTGCTGCTTCAATAGCCCCTACAAGACCTTTAGTTTCGATTAATCCTAATGCTTCTGTTTTACTCATTTTAATTTCCTCCTAAAATTTACTTTATTATTGTTATTTTTGATGTGGATACGAGATTCATCGCATTGGCTTCATCCGTATCGATATGGCATTCAAGACTCGAGGTGTTATTGGCTCTAATGGCCACGTTCGTATAGGTTCCTCCACGTAGTCCGCTAATCTGTATGGTTACCTGTTCTCCATTGGTTACACCAAGGCGTCTGGCATCTTCTAAGGACATATGAATGTGTCGCTGAGCTATGATGAGACCTTTGGTTAGAAGGACGCTGCCTTTGGGGCCAATGATCGTGATTCCCGGAGTTCCTTGCAGCTCACCAGACAGTCTCACCGGGGTGTTTACACCTAGTTTAAAGCTATCTGTCTGAAGGATCTCAACTTGAGATTCTCTTCGCACTGGGCCGAGGATGCGAACCTTTTCGATCGCACCTTTTGGTCCGCAGATCGTCACTGTTTCCTTGCAGGCATATTGCCCAGGTTGGGATAGGTCCTTAATTTTCGTTAATTGGTATCCCACTCCAAACAAGGTGTCTAAATCCGTTTGGGAAAGATGAATATGTCGGTTTGAAATTCCCACCGGTATCGAGTTGTCGTTCTGCTTAAGTTCTCCCCCTTCTTTAAGCACTTCCATGAGCAGGTCTACTAAAGCTTCATACTTACCCACTTCAGCAGTCACCTCTTTGTTGTAGTAAGGAAATAACTTCGTTCACCAGTGACTGAATCTGGTCCTCACTGATGGCACTAGAAGGGTTCCCATACTGTAACCCACTGGCCGAATAGGGTGTATTGCTGCTTTCAGTGAAGTCTTTGATTCCATAGGCGATGCGCTTGATGTTAATCAAGTGCATGGGTGTGACATTATCAGACGTTGCACTCCCCCCCCAGGTACCACAACCTAGTGTAAAGGCTGGAGAAAGTCCAGTGCTTGCTCCCACCCCGCCTTGGCTAGAAGAGGTGTTTACCAGTATTCTGAACACAGGTTTTTCAGAGAATTTCATGGCCATTTCCGGATTCTCGGTATGAATGGAGAGGCTATGGCCTACCCCACCATTATTCAATAATTTCATGCACAAATCGCAAGCTTCTTGCCAATCTTTTACTGTATAAAACGCCAGCACTGTCGTCAGCTTTTCATAGGATAAAGGGTATCCTTCACCCACACCCTGTTGCTCGCCAAGCAATACTTTTGTTCCTGGTGGAATAGATATTCCGGCACCCTTGGCGATGACTTCGGCGGATCTCCCCACCATTTTCGCGCTCATGGCATGTCCTTTGACAAATAAGTTTTTGGCGACTTTGTCTGTTTCCGCGGGAGTCATGAAGTAACCGCCTTGGCGTTTAAACTCTTCCATAACCTGATCGCGGATGCATTCTTCTACGACAACTGATTGCTCAGAAGCGCAGATTGTTCCGTTGTCAAAGGTCTTACTGGCGATGATGTTTTTAACAGCTTTCCGGATATTGGCAGTTCTCTCAATATAGGCTGGGACGTTGCCTGGCCCTACCCCTAATGCAGGTTTTCCCGCGCTATAAGCTGCCTTAACCATGGCTGACCCACCGGTGGCGATAATCATCGCGACTTCATCGCATTTCATCAATTCGTTCGTAGCATCCATGGATGGCTTCGAAATACAACTAATGATATTTGCTGGGGCTCCAGCTGCTACAGCGGCGTCATTCATCAACGTGGCTGCCCGCAGTGTGCATTTTAGAGCAGAGGGATGTGGTGAAAATACGATACCGTTTCTGGATTTAATGGCAATAATGGATTTATATATGGTCGTTGAGGTTGGATTCGTTGAGGGGACGATCCCCATGAGCAGTCCAACGGGCTCAGCGATTTCCATGACTTTGTTGACCTTATCATCTTTGATGACTCCGATAGTTTGCATAGGCTTGATGAAATCATATAGTTCCGTGGAAGCAAAACGATTTTTAAAAATCTTATCTTCAATTTTGCCAAATCCGGTTTCTTCCACCGCATCTTGGGCCAGAGAAATAGCATTTTCTTCGGCCACCTTCACCATATTTCGGATAATTCTATCAATCTGTTCGCTAGTGAATTTTGCAAGTTCCGTTTGGGCTAGTTTGCCTTTGCGGGCGATATTTCTTGTCTCTTGGACAGATTGTAAATCATAATCAAAACTTTCCAATTTGCTACTCCTCCCTCCACCTTCGTATACCAGTTATGATCGGTATCATAGGCAATCATCTTGGGTCGTGATCTATTCTGACACCCCCCTCTCGTAATATCTCTTAAGTTGCTGAACAAGCAATTCTTTATTTGCTTTGGATATGGCTCTTCCGACAATGTCTAGTTCTTTGTATTCCCTAGCCAAATTGCGAAGTTTTACCACTGAGAGAGTTATTAAGGCTTCTACCCCTTTTTCAAGGCCGAAACTCTGAATAATTGCATCGACTTCCTCTTTGTTAGCGTACTTTAGGCTGATTGGCATAGGGTCAATGCTTTCTACAGTAATTGTGATCAAGGAATCATCTGATCCTGGGGGCGCATCCACTTCAGCGGGGTTTTCGCTCACGCTGACAATGCTCTCAATATCAGGATGCGGTCTAGGAATGACATGTTGTGAAGCTAATGAGGAATGACTGATCTTTTCAACTGCGATCGTACCTGCTTCAACGGCAGCTTTAACTGCACCTACTTCACCAGTTACGGCAATTGTCACAAGACCACCACCTACAAAGGTTCTTCCCATAAGTTCAACCTGTGCCGTTTTGAGCATGACATCCGCGCATTCAATTGCTGGAAGGAGCCCGCGTGTCTCAATAAGGCCAAGAGCCTGCATAGCCTATCCTCCTATTGTTGATCCATAAGATCAGACCAGTTTGCCGGGTAAGTCGTGTAGAAGAGTTTGACATACCCCGATGAACTCCAGGTTACTTTTGAACCTTTCGGCACGAAAAGAATATCCCCTTGGCAGGCTTCATAAGTTACACCATTGATGGTGATCGATAGGCTTCCTTCCAAAATAATATCAATTTCTTCATAGCACAATTCCCAGTCGAAGCTAGAATTATCAATGGTCAAAAAGCCAGCACTCATTTGGGATTCATCTTTACTGATGAGTTCTCGATAAGCTACCTTAGCCCTGGGGTTTCCTGTGTAAAAATTCTCTAGTTTCACTGTCCTACCACGCACAATTCTTAGTCCACTTTTCGGTTCACGCTCTCTAAGGAATGGCATTTCAAGCACAGGCACAGAACTCCCTGTCAGAATACGGTTGGTCAATGCCGCTTTTACCAATTGATAGATTACGTCTCTGTCTATCCCTTTTCCTGGTTTGACTAGACCACTGTTTTTGCAGGTGTTTTTAACCATAGCTGCTGGTCCTATGCTTATTTCTATACCTAATTCATTGGCTAGATCTTTCGCGGACGGAGTAATAATCGTACCAAAGTCTACACAGAGAAGTTTTAGTCCTTTTTCTGCTATTGCTTTCATATCGTTTTCACAAATTAGTTTTTTCAAGATCACACCTCCTTTCGATGGTTTATCGTTTTAGAAGTATATGCTCTTCTATTAGAACAACGATGTCCACAGTCGTTCAGATGGAGAAGGAATGACTTCGATATCGACAAGTAGTCCCTTTTCCATAGCGATAGCTTTACCCGCTTCAATGCCTGCTTCAACAGCTGCGACATCCCCAGTGAAAGTAAAATACGCTTTGCCTCCAAGTCCACTGCCCAAACGAAGTTCTAAGCCTTGGACATCAGCAGCTTTGAGTGCTGCATCCGCCGCCGTAATCATGGATGCCATGGAGAAGGACTCCATGATTCCCAGCGCCCCAGTTCCATCCGGCATAGTTGTTGCCGTGATCGCTGGGAAAACCCCTTGATGGACATTGGGTAGAATGAAGCTATCTACCAAATATTCTCCCGCTATTGCCGCACCTACGCTGACCGAGCTTTCTACAGCAGCAACATCCCCTTGAACAATAGCGATATATTTACCCGGGCAGGTAGGGGTGGCGCTGACCACATCGACGTAAGCTGTTTTGAGCATCTGGTCTGTTGCATAAATTCCTCTAGCAACACTCGTAAGCTCAATCATACCAATTGCTCTATACATACTAACCCACCTTTATCACAATAGAATTATCTTTAACTTCTACGACCGTACCTGCTAAGCTGGCATGAACGGCCGCCCCAAGGCTGTTATCCGGAATCTTGCCAATCATCTGGCCTGCCTTCACTTCGTCGCCGACCGCGACCACCGGAATTGCTGGTGCTCCGATATGTTGACGCAGTCCGATCTCGATGTATCTAGGTCGGAATTCGATCTGAATCATCGGAGCTGGCACATCAAAGACTGTAAGGCCGATCTTGGCGATAAGACGTTTGCTGGGAATCAAGCGATATTCCCTAGCCGACCTAGTTTGAAAATCCATTTGAATGGGCTGATATTTAATTCCTTGTTCAGCGAGTTTCTTCTTATATAAAATGTTCACCGATTTCGGATGGAGATTAGCTGGGCAAGAGAATAATTCGCAGGCATTGCATTCGCAACATAATTGGGCGATTTGTAATTCCTTAAGATCTTCAATATTGTAGCTCAGAGCACGCATAACTTTATGTGGTTGCATATTATGTCCCAAAAGATATCTCGGACAGAGGTCTGTACACATGCGGCATTGTTCACAGGCTGTTCTGCCGATGACCCGTGCTTGATCCAAATTCACTGATTTTTTACGAATGAGGAAATGTTCCTTCTTAAGCAGAACATAACCTTTGCTTTTTTTAGTAACATAGCCCTCAACACTGTTCAGAAGCGGACCCATCATGGGACCACCATCAATTATGGCATAGTCATCGATATTTTCCACACCGGATAACCTGATGACATCGAGGATCGGAACGCCCACAGGCACTTTAACGGTGATGGGGTGAGGAATATCGCCTGCAACAGTAATGTAAGTATGCGTGACAGGCTTTCCGGACATGGCATTGAAGATATTGAGTGCAGTTTCTGCATTGATGACTACACATCCCACCTTCAAGGGGATGGATGCTTCGGGTACAATTCTTTGAGTCAACTCATAGACCAATACTTGTTCATCACCGGCAGGATAGCTATCCCGCAGTTCCATAACTTCCATGAAATTTGCAAGTCCCAAAGCTGCTATTCGGGCGCGCATCCGAGCAATGACTTCTTTATGTTTACCCTTGATACCAATAACGGCTTTGCGAGCTTCAATAGATCTTCCTGCAGCCTCCAGCCCTTTGATAATTTCATCAGCATAGAGGTCCATCAATTGCTGATCCACACGCAGGAGAGGTTCACATTCGGCGCCATTCAATAAAACATACTCTGCTTTCGAGGTTAGTTTAGCGTGAGTTGGGAATCCGGCTCCTCCAGCTCCAATAACCCCTGCATCCTTAATCATATTAACTAAATCCAACGTTTCTCACCTCCGGGTTTCTTAAAACGTACAATCTTCGTCAATTATTCCTACAATAATGGCATCAATAGGTGTATTTTCACAATCCAGCATCTTGCGAGCGGAACTGCCGGTACAGACAAGGACGCGTTCGCCGATGCCGGCGCTAATGGTATCGACGGCGATCATAATACGACCGGCATCAATTCCGCCAAGGACTTCCACTAACATGAATTTCAATCCTCTCAGGGACTCGGCCTTGCGGGTAGCCCATATATTATCAATTACCTTTGCAGCTATCATGGGGTCTCACCTACTTTGGCCTCTTGTAATTTATAGCGTATATCCTTAATTGCTGCTTCCACCGATGCAGTGTCGCCAAAGATTGCTATCATAATTAGGTTCTGCGGACAATGTCCTTTAATATCTTCCACGACTACCCCAGCTGCTTTTTCTGCGACATCAGCGGCAAAAACCATATCGATCATCCGCCCTTGCACCAAACCGATCGCATCATAGCTCTCGATAGCGACGCTTGGTGCCGAACCTTTACGCCTAAAAAGGAGATCAACCGTCCCTTGGGAAGGGGACTTTATGATTCGATATTCCATGTGTAAGTCACTCCTGTCTATAGAATTTCCTGTGTGCAGCTCAGAGCGATACCTAGCGGTGTCACAAACATAGGGTTTTGAGGTTTATACGTCGGGAGGTGCGTTTGCTTGGCGATGATATCTTCGATTCCTTCCAAGCAACAGGTTCCACCTACCAGATAGATTCCTTCCACTGAATACTCAGATACGTGATGGTTGATGATGGATGATACTTTTTCAACAACAGGCTTGACAACGTGGGCCAATTCCCTATGGTTTTTGACATCCCGTTTATACAGCTCTGCCTCATCAAAGTTCATCTTATAAGCTCCGGCAATGACCAGTGAGAAATGAGTACCACCGGTAGGTTCATCGGCGACATAAATCACTTCGCCGTCCTTCAAAATGGCAATCCCCGTGGTACCTCCGCCGATATCGACAATTGCGCCATCTTTGATCTTCAGCACTGCATTTGCGGCCGTCGGTTCATCCTGCAGATTCGTAATTTCAAATCCAGCACCCTGTACCACATGTTTAATTGCACCCGAATCTAGGGTAAAGGTTCCTGGGGGAAGTGCCGCAGCGGCATAAATAAGTTCTGTGCCAAGCTTTTCCTCCAGCTCTTGCTTCAACTCTTTGACGATGCGTATGGCACCGATATAGTCAACGATCATTCCATCCTTTACCACATTGGCAAAACGATAGGCACCGGCTACCGGCTGATAATTCTCGTCAAGGACTGCTAGCACTATATACGCTGTTCCTAGGTCAATCCCCGTGTAATAAACAGAGGATTTCCCCACGATAGGTTTTTCAATGACCTTTTCGAAATCACGAACAAGTTGATCACAATATTGAAAAGCTGAATTTATGGTTTGCATTTTTGACCTCCCAGAGACTTCCCTATCATGATGCAAATTATATCGATAATTAAGTTAACTTGATCAATTAAGTCCTGCCTCAAGCAAGCATGCTTCTCATCTTGCCCATGTGCTTCCAAGATAGCTGGTTCGACTTCTCGGAGAGCAGCACGCAAGTGATTCAGTAAAGCAATTGTCTTGCCATTTTCCAGACAGACATGGAACTCATTGACCTCGAAGGGTTTTTCCAAACTGTTAGTGCAATCTCTGATTTCCCCTTCTGACCATCCCCAAAATTGTATAGGCTCTAGCGGTTTCTGCTCTCGCTCAGACTTTAGTACCTTGCAGAAACATTTTCTTAAAGTAAGGATATCTTCAGCCAATAGGTTATCGCCTTTAGCTAGGAGATCTGCTGCTACCAACAGAAATAGGGAATCTATGGTTTCCATTCTGCCTCGCAACTTTAGCACACCCCAATTTTCGCGGCCCTGCTCCGGTTTTTTTCCGCTACTGTTTGTCCAATGACCGTCACTGTTCTGATTCTGTATCTTGATTCCTCTGTCTACCAGAAACTGGCGAGCTTCCGGCGTGATTTTTATCTGCGGTTCCAGAATAAAGGTGGTAAATGGCTCTATTTTATACAAATCGCGCAGTTCCCTATCGGTGATGTATTTCACAGTCTCACCTCAACCTTCCTGAAATCTTTAACTTTATATTTATGAATTGTTATCGTCCACATTAAAAACACAAGAGTCTTTCTGCTTGTAGTCATCGGACGAATCGACTGTAAGATACTTTTTCAAAGCGTCTACACCCATATCGTCATTTAAAGAAATCCAGAAGTAGGGTTCAGAAACTCCGATGCGCTGCATCTGTTGCCTACATAAGTCAGCATTTTCAGGGGCCAAATCGACCTTCGTGATTACCCCAATAACCGGACAAGTAAAGGTCTTGGCAAAATTGGGCGGGTATACTTCAACAGGTCTGGATGAATCAAGCAGAAGCAGAACATGGGATGCCGTTTGTGCTGTAGCAATTAGGTATTTATACATGGAAGCATTTTCTATATAGGAACCAGGAGTGTCAATGGTATGTTTCCCATAAATAACATCCTGGGTTTTTTTCAAGGGTCGATCACTTTCATTGAGACGGTTGACCAAAGTCGATTTTCCCACTTGTGTGGGTCCGACAACCATAATGCGTTTTTTCATGTGCGCGTAATCTTGGCTGGAGTAAACCCTAGCAATTTCTCCAAGGTTTCATTAATGGCTGTGGTGGCAGCTTCCACACTTGCTACATCCCCTGATATGACCAGGGACCCTGTGAAGCGGTCTAAAAAACCAATCTCAACGTCAGATGCTTTTGTTGCAATATCTGCGGCTATTATTGCAGTCTCATTCGGCGTAAGGGTCAAAATACCTATGGCCCCTCGCTCCTCGATTCCCAAACGTTCATATAAGTCTTGTACGGGGGAAGCGATGATATGAGCTAGGGTAACTTGCTTACCAGGCACATACTCCTGAATAATACGTTTACGATCAAATTCATCTGCTGCACTCATAAAATCCCTCCATCCGTTCTTAACCTTGTACTTAACCTAACTTAGTGTCTGATGACCTTGACATTCATGTCATACTCTCTGATGCTCTCCGCAATACGATCTAACTCTTCTGTTGTATAGGTCAGATCTTCGTTGATTGTGTATTTCTTATCCAATTGCTTGTATTTGTTAATGCCCAATTTATGATAGGGTAGTAAATCAATACCTTGAAAGTTTTTGCAACTTTTGAAGGGCTTTAAAAATTCCAAGGTGCGACGTAATGTGTCAATACTATCATTCATGCCTTTGATGAGAGGCATCCTGACCTTCACATGGTAGCCGCGACGGATTAGCTCCGTCAGGTTATCCAGAATACGTTCATTGCGTACCCCAGTAAGTTCGTAGTGTCGATCAGAGTCGATGTGCTTAAGGTCATAAAGAAATAAATCGGTAAACTGGGCGATCATGAGTAACGAGTCAAGCTTAACGTAGCCACAGGTTTCTATAGCTGTATTAATTCCCATGCGTTTGCATTCCATGAGTAGATTGGTGGCAAACTCAGGCTGTGCTGTGACTTCCCCTCCCCCAAGGGTGACTCCTCCACCTGAACTCAGGTAGAAGAGCGCATCTTGTTGGATGATTTCCAGAACCTCGGAAATCGTTTTTTCCTCTCCCGCGATGGACAGCGCTTGCTTCGGACAGATTTCTTCGCATTTACGACAACCTATACAATCGATATCTCGGATGACATGATGCTTAGATTCCTCTGAAACACAGTGAATGTTGACAGGACAAACAGCAATACATTGTCCACAGTGAATACACAAATCTTCTTTATACATGACCTGATACTTTCGTTCAAGGCCCTCGGGGTTAGAACACCATTTGCATCTTAGGGGACACCCTTTGAAGAAAATTAACGTTCTTATTCCAGGCCCATCATAGATGGAGTATTTCTGAACATTGAAGATTCTCGCCTTACGTTCTAAGATTCTGATAACATCTTTACTCATAATGTCTCCATCTCTCGAAAATACTCAATTAAAAATGATCTAATACAGTTCTGCTAATAATTTCATCTTGTACTTCTTTACATAGCTCAACGAAGTAAGCACTATACCCGGCAACGCGAATAATCAAGTCTCGATACTTTTCAGGTTCAACTTGTGCTCTCTTTAAAACTTCGTTGTCTACATAACTGAATTGCATCTGAGCATTACCAAGAATGGACGCCGTCCTAAGCAAGGTAATCAGGCCATTTTCACCTTCGGGCGTTTCCAGAATTCCACGCAACAGCTTGAAGTTGTGTACCATTCCAATATTCATAGACTCGACACTCAGCTTGCTCACGGATTTGATGATAGCTGTAGGACCAAATTTATCAGCACCTTGAGTCGGACTGATCCCGTCAGAAAGCGGGGTCCAAGCATATCGTCCATTTGGTGTGGCGCCGGTTATCTCTCCGATTGGGGTGTTATTGGAAATGGAAAGGGTCCCATGCGTGAAATGTGAGTAGAGCATTTTGTAAGTGTTATGCACCCGTTCCGTCCAAACGACAATATCTGAGGCAATTGCGTCCGCATAGTCATTGTCATTACCGTATTTCGGTGCATTGAGGCAATCTGTCCGGAGGGCTTCATACCCTTCAAAATTTGCATCTAAGGCATCCCGAATTTGTTTGAGGGTATATTTCTTTTCTTCAAATACTAGTTTTTTGATAGCAGCCATGGAGTCCGCATAGGTCCCGAGGCCGGAGAAGATTAATCCAGGTCCAAAATTGATCATCGCTCCGCCGTTTGTAACATCGGTGCCTTTTTCCATGCAACCTTCGACAAGTAAGGACATCAGTGGCTTGGGAACAAGCTCCCTGTGAACCCGTTGGCTGACGATGGTTCCAATCGCCGATAACTGGATGATATGCTCAATCTGTTTTTTACAGGCGGCATCAAAGTCTTCAAAGGTCTTGAAGTTATCAAGTTCTCCTGTATCGATCCCTTCCTTTGTGCCACGCCATTTCATAACGCCACGATTCAGAACGAATTCGATAGCAATCGGCCATTGGGTATAACCGGTAGAGGTCCATTGATAGATGCGTCCGGATTTTTGAGGTTCAACACACCCCATAAGACAATAGTCCCGTGAATCTTCGATGCTAAACCCTTTGGCGAGCATCATCTTGATATGACTATCATCAAAGTGACAGGCGGGGAAGCCTAATCCGGCTTTAACAACTTCAACTATTTTTATTAAATATTTCTGGGGTGATTGGTTATGAATCCGGCAAGCCAGTGAGGGTTGATACATCTTAGTAAAACGTACCGCATCCATAATCAGATAGGTCAAATCGTTGGTGGCATCTCCACCAGTGCGTTTCTGCCCGCCAACAGTCAAGTTAATGAACGGTTGATAACCGGCAAAATATTTTGCACCCGACTCACTGGACAGCCACATGACTTCAGAACACTTGATAATAAAACAGCTCAGCAATTCAAAGGCTTCCAATTTATTCATGCGGCCAGATTCCATATCAGCTTTGAACATTGGGTAAATATATTGGTCCAAACGGCCAAGGGAAATACCGGTCTGGTTTTCTTCAACTACAAAAAGGGATTCTAGCGTCCAGATCGACTGAAGTGCTTCATGAAAAGTATTCGGTGGATTAGCCGGTACACGGGTTAGAATATCGGAGATCTTGTAGAGTTCTTTCTTCCGGGTTGAGTCCTCTTCCCGATCGGCTAATTCACGGGCGTAATCTGAAAGCCGTTTGGCATAGGCTAAAATGCCGTCACAGGTTTCGATTTCAGCTTTATAGAAGTAGATCTTATCGATATCCTCAGGATTTAGCATCGACAGTTCACTTAACTTTTCTACTGCTTCCTGCCTTGCCCCATTAATACCCTTTTTAATCAAAATTACATCATAACCGGGCGCAGTATCTCCACCGCCATTGATCTGATGATAGGAAAGGTCACTCACAAAGGATTCGCCGGAAAACGACCAGACCCCGGCATCTTCATATTGTTGTTGGCAAATCTCATCCAAGCTCTTCCCTTCCCAGAAAGGGAAAATCTCTTCCTTGAGAATATTTTTGTCCTCTTCAGTAATTTGAAAGGGGTCCTGAGCCCTAGTTGACATGGTATCCAGCTCATCCCGAATCCATCTCCAAGCAATATCCGGGGATACGGCACCAGCACGAGGATTCCCACAAGGATGCCCGACAATTAGCTCATCCTTTTGAATCAACAAAGGGGCTGTCTCACATGCTTTTCTAAAACATTTAGCGCGCAGCAGAATCTTAGGCAGGCCAGCGTTTTCTTTCGTCACTTGCGTAAACGCTCTAGCACGATAAGTGCTGATACTAGGTTTGGCTTTTAGATAAACAGCACGGAGGCGCTCCAAGCGGGTCGTCAGTCCAGTAATCTCCCCTTCAAATACAGGCGATTTGATCTCACCATAATTTTCAGAACTGGATTTAGTTGTAGCTAGTCCTTTGGAGATTCCTTGAAACAACCTCATAATGGCTGCAGCTTCTTCTGGAGACATATTTTTTGTTACATCAGCAAATCTCATGGAGAATTCTTTTGCATCCAACTTATTTGTCCTCCCTTTTCCTTCTTAAGCAGATAATCTATCCCTATATGTTGCGTCACTCTTCCCTATCATCACTACGCATGTTCACTTATAATGTAAGCTGTTCCAGCAGTTTTCCCAGCAGATCTTTAAGATCCTGTGTATTATCTTTAGAGTGTTGGACAACGGAACTATAACCTTCGCTTGGTGCAGTATCTTCCCTAACCTGTGCACCCTTCGTTATGTCTTCCAACTTTCGCACCCCATAACCTACTTTGCGAATATTAATCAAATTCATGGGTGAGACATTATCAGAAGTAAACCCGCCTCCGGCTGTTCCGCACCCTAAGGTCAAAGCCGGGAAGAGATTGGTGGTAGCTCCGATGCCACCTAGGGTAGCAGGAGTATTCACGAGAACTCTGGAAACAGGTTTTCTTAAGGCGAATTCCCTGATTACCTTCTCATTCTCGGAATGAATGACAAGAGTATGCCCCCGCCCTTCATTCAGTAACAATTCGATGCATTTTTCACAGGCATTCTGCCAATCCAATTCAACATAAAAAGCCAGTACCGGACAAAGTTTTTCCCTAGCATACGGATTGGTATCGGACACGAATTTTTGTTCTGAAACCAAAACTTTTGTTTCTGCGGGAACACAGATCCCGATTTTTAGGGCTAAATCAACTGCCGATTTGCCGACAATCTCTGAATTGATACTGCCATCTGAGTCTAGGAATAACTTACTAAGCTGTTCAGATTCCTGATCCGACAGAAAATAAGCTCCTTTTTTTCTGAGTTCTTCTCTTACTTGATCAGCAATGCAATCCTCAACCACAATGGATTGTTCTGAAGCTGAGACAATGCCATTATCAAAGGTTCGACTGGCGATAATATCGGTTACCGCTTGTTTTATGTTGGCCGACCGTTCAATAAAGGCGAGGCCATTTCCCGGTCCCCCATAAATAATTGGTTTTCCTGAGGCAAAGGCCGCTTCAGCCATCTTGGGAACACCTGTTATTAAAACAAGGGCTGTGTCCTTGTGATTCATTAAGCCGACCGTGCCATCTATGGAAAGTGTACGCAAATAGCCAATGGCTCCACTTGGCAACCCACAGGCCTCAGCCGTCCGGATCAGTATGTCAAGCACTTTGCTTATGGTTATTTTCGCTTTAGGGTGTGGTGAAAAAACAATGGCGTTGCCAGATTTTATAGCAATCAAAGCTTTGTAGATAGTAGTAGATACAGGATTAGTCGAAGGAATCAAGGCAACTACCACCCCGACGGGCACCCCAATATCCATGGTCTGCATTGCTTTGTCTTCAGATATTATGCCGACAACTTTCATATCCCTGATATTCTTATAAACAAAATCACTGGCAAAAACATTTTTAATATACTTGTCCTGCCATTTGCCATAGCCTGTTTCTTCATGAGACATCACTGCAAATTCTCTAGCATATTTCAACGCTTCTTCAGCCATACGTCCAACGATTTTATCCAGTTTTTCTTGAGGAAAAGTCGCTAGTATTTTTTGTGCCTCGCGGGCGTTCTCCACAAGAATCCGCGCTTCTTGAATGGAAAGCAAATCATTATCTATTCGATTCATAACTCACCAACCTTTCCGCTTACAAATCACAGGATCGACAACTGCACCATCTACCAGTCAATCACGTGCTTAGCAACAATTTTTTCCACGTCGGGATGTGGCCTGGCAATAACATTACTGCTGTAAATCTTACCCACCTTGCTTGCCGCTTGGATACCAGCCTCTACTGCTGTTTTTACGGCACCGATATCGCCACGTACGATAACGGAAATCAATCCAGAAGCCACATTCTCATAACCGACTAATTCCACTTCCGCAGCCTTGCACATAGCATCGGCAGCCTCTAGGACTGAAACCAGTCCGTACGTTTCTATAAACCCTAAGGCATTATTTCTCTCCACAGGACTCCCCTTCCATGATTATCAATATTTACTCATCAATATCATGTCTTGAAACAATTTTGCCTACCCTACTAACGGGGCGTGGCATTACATGAGCCGCTGTCAAGTCGCCAATCGCAGCAGCTGCTGCTGCCCCTTTTTCGACAGCATTCCTTACAGCGGCAACATCGCCTTTTACCATAACGGTTACGAGTCCAGAACCTACATTTTCGTACGATACCAGAACGACGTCTGCAGTTTTACACATGACATCCGCTGCTTCAATCGCTGGTACCATCCCTCTGGTTTCAACGAGGCCTAAAGCCACTTCTCCAAAATACTCCATGAAGGTCATTCCTCTTTCTCTATAAACTCTAAAGGATTACAATAAGTCTTTATAATTATAATGAAAAAACACACATGCATTATCAAATGGAAACCGCTTATTCGTTTTTAATAATTCAAGGCTAAATTATGAAATAATCCAAAGTATTTATTCTATTGCTTATTATTATAATTGGATTTGTTAAACATGTAACATACCAATTGCTTATACGGGATATAGAATTGGATGTTAGATGCTCCTTCGATGCTCCCATTGATGCTCCACTCTAATCCTGGTATTTCTTATGACTAATTAGCAAACTAATAAACTAAAAAGGGGCCGTTGCAAAACGAACAGAAGAGTTCGTCGAGCAACGGCCTCCTTTTATGTAAAAAATAAAACTGTGGATCCCGAAAGATCCACAGTAGTTGTATAATTGAGTTATGCTAAAAACCAAACTATACACAAAGAATTATACCCAATTTGGTGGCTACTATCAATTAGTTTTGCCGCTTAATCTTGAAGTGTTAATACCTGAGGATGACTCCGTTCGACTGCTAAGCCACATTTTGGAGGGATTAAATTACGACGCACTTTATCAGGCCTACTCTTCCACCGGAAGAAAACCTGCAGTTGAGCCTAAAATTCTGTTCAAGGTATTGACCTATGCCTACATGAACAATATTTTTTTGAGTCGAAAGATCGAGACCGCCTGTAAAAGAGATATTAACTTTATGTGGCTGCTGGAAGGAAAGAAAACTCCCGATCACAGCACCATTGCTCGTTTTCGAAAAGACTATCTCCAGGGATGTATCGACGATCTTTTTTATCAAATGGTTCAATATCTACATAGTATCAATGAGGTAACCTTTAAGAACCTCTTTGTCGATGGGACAAAGATTGAAGCCAATGCTAACCGTTACACGTTTGTCTGGAAAAAAGCCGTTAACAAAAACGAGGCTAAAATGTTCGAAAAGATTCAGTCATGCATAGAGGAGATAAACGCCACTTATGAGACTGACTTCAAAGCTGTTAAAGACACCTTACTCCAGGACCTCAACGTCGCGTTGGCGTACTTAGAAGAGAAACGTCAGCAAGCGCAGCTTGAGTTCGTTCAAGGGATCGGCAAACGGAAATCAAAGTTGCAGAAGTTTACAGAAGCGTTGAAAGAATTCTATACCCGCCAGGAAAAATACAATGCTCATAACCAGTTGTTTAAGGGAAGAAATAGCTACTCCAAGACTGACCACGATGCGACCTTCATGCATATGAAAGATGATCATATGCGCAACGGTCAGTTAAAGCCTGCTTACAATGTACAAATTGGTGTGGAAAGTGAGTACATCACTGGGGTTGGAGTCTTTCAGGACCGCAATGACATCGCCACCCTGATCCCCTTCTTAAAGGAGATGGAGTATCGATTAAACGTACGTTATGAAAATGTGATCGCAGACTCCGGATATGAGAGCGAGGAAAATTATCTCTATCTCGAAGGACAAAAGCAGACCTACTACATAAAGCCCCAAACCTATGAACAATGGAAAAAGCGGAGTTTTAAAAAGAACATCAGTAAACGTGAAAACATGTTTTATAATGCAGAGACGGATGAATATACCTGCCACAATGGTAAACAGCTAAAGCCCGTGGGGATCACCCACCGAACTTCAGCAACCGGCTATCGTTCTGAAATAACCATCTATGAATGCGAAGACTGCAGTAATTGCCCTCATAAAAGCAGCTGTACCAAGGCCAAAGAGAATCGGAAGATGCAGGTATCGAAAACGTTTGTAGAAAAACGTCAGATATCTTATGAAAACATCACATCGGAAGAGGGAATCTTGCTGAGA
Organism: Desulfitobacterium sp.; assembly: GCA_050251735.1. GTDB lineage: Bacteria > Bacillota > Desulfitobacteriia > Desulfitobacteriales > Desulfitobacteriaceae > Desulfitobacterium. The sequence goes on along the minus strand of JBFWMF010000016.1, from coordinate 53,770 downwards.
GTTAATCGTTCAATTCAGGTCGAAGGAGCATTTGGCGTTCTAAAAAACGACTATAACTTCAATCGATTTTTGACACGGGGAAAAAGCAACGTGAAGACAGAATTTATGTTGCTGTGCTTAGAGTATAACGTAAATAAGCTCCATGCCAAAATACAAAATGAACGAATAGGCAAGCCCCTTCATCCATTAAAAACAGCCTAGAAAGTACTTAAAAAAGAACCTAAAAACATAGGTTTATTTTGTTATACCCAAATTTAGTTCGAACCAAAAAGATTTACAAGAATATGGATTTATGAGGTAGAAAATCTTATCCAAAAGGGAAAAAGGGAGTATCGCTAACTACTTAAAAAAGTAGTTTTGCGACACTCCCCTTTATTGAACTCAGTCGAAATTGGAACTTTATCTCAACTCTTCACATTAAGAAATATCTTACGGCAGGCCTCTTTCAAGTCGTTATCGATGGCGACTTCCTCTTTGCACCAGTAGCACAGGTTATCTGAATTGGCAAAAGTAATAAAATTACAACGTTCACAGTTTATACTAGGCACAGTGAACAGACGGGTCACTTCAAAAGGCTTTTCAACCTTTTCTCGGTCTCTGCTGATGGCAATTTTGGTATATCCTAAAACTTAAGCCTTAGCTGCTATATTACCTTGGACTTGGCCTTTCCCTGCACCTTTCTTAACCTTCTTGCCAAGGTTCAGCTTATCCAGTCCGATCATAACCAGCATTCCACCCATGGCAATGATACCAACGGATACGCCAATCTCGATCAGAGAAGGTAGATAAACTCCTTCGCTAGCCCCATAGCCAGGAGGTCCTGCATAGGTGATAAGCGGATTGAGCAGCTGAGCTTCCAAGAGGTTGTATTTAATCATGAAGATGGCAAAGATTGCTACGACCGCGCCTAGAACAAGGATACTCGGTTTCTTATTGAATAGCAGTAGCAAGCCTAAGATGATGGCGATCATCTCTACCCAGAAGAAAGGAGCTCCTGCGCCGGACACCATCCAATGGATGATTTCCGCTTCTTCACCTGCTCCTGCATATAGACCGATGACTGCTTCCCCTAATACTACGAAGAGTTCAAAGAGGAGGAATACTCCGGCCAGCTTGCCCATTTTTGCTAGTTGATCACTGCTGATCTCGATATAGCCGCTCTTGTTCAGGACTGCAAAGATGATCATTAGTAAAGCAAAGGCTGCCACTAAAGCTGCGGCTAAGAAGGATACCGGCTCTACTGGATTATTCCACATGGGACGAGCCACTTGTAGAGCAAAGACGAAGGAAGTGACCATGACCATGAGTCCGGCGATGAAAGCGATAATGGAGATAGTCTTGAGGGATTTTTCATTCTTTTGCCCTTCATTGACCAGCATTAACTGACGAGTAAAGAAGATGCCGATGATGACATAAGCTCCGAGGATCAGACTATCCCAGAACATGGGAGATGCAATGTTTCCGCTGGTGATGAAATACCAGGCTCTCTCAGGGTTACCGATATCGACGATGATGAAAAGTCCCGCAGCTACCACACTGCCGATCGCTCCGACGAAGGCTGCAATTCTGGCGAACGGCTTGTACTCAGCCATCCCTTTGAAGAGGTAAGCTGAGGAGGCAAAGATCAGTGATCCTGCTGTAATTCCTGTGAAGATCATGAAACCGATAATATATAAACCCCAGGTGGCAAAGTTATTCAGATTAGTCAATTGTAAGCCCTTGGTAAGCTGCAGATACCAGCAAACTAAGCCGACCACTGTCAGCAGGGCGAAGAGTATAAATAAGGGTTTGGTGTAAAACTGTTTTTCCGCTTTTCCACTCATTTTATTCGCCCCTTTCTTAAGTTAAATAGAAGATTGAGGGCTTGGTACCCTTTTCTTCGAGTAATTTAACAATATTGCGACCTTTGATGATTTTACTCACATCACTGTTTGGGTCCTCTATATCGCCAAAAAAGCGTGCTTTTGCTGGACAAACCTCGATGCAAGCCGGCAACTCACCTTTGGCAGTTCTATTCGCACAAAAAGTGCACTTCTCTACCACATTGTATTGATGGATAGGGGCATCTGCATCCCCTACGGCATGATCTACATAATACTCAGGTTTCTGCCAATTGAAGCTCCGAGCATTATACGGGCAAGCCACCATACACATGCGGCAACCAATACATTTATCATAATCCTGAATAACAATACCGTCTTCTTCCCGTTTATAAGTAGCTCCTACAGGGCAAGCCTTGACGCAAGGCGGATTCTCACAATGTTGGCAATTTACCGGCAGATGCTGCATATGGTTATTCGGGAAAGTTCCCCCCGCAGTATCAATGCTATCGCCGCCAATTGTTAAAATTCTGTTCCACCACATTTTATTGGGTAAATTGTTAAAGGACTTACACGCTACTGAACAGGTATGGCAACCAATACAGCGAAATAAATCAATAGCCATGGTATAACGCATTCACCATTCCTCCTTTATCTTTTCTGTACATCTACCAAAATATCGTAGAAAGGCGTATTGTTGCATACAAAATTGGTTCTATTGGCTGTTAACTCTTGATAGTGCCCCTCTATGAATTGTCCTCTTTGCCAACCTTTGGGAATATTAAGCACTCCTGGTCGTATACCATTTTGTATAACAGCTTTTAGTACAACATAACCTCTATCATTTAATACCCTAACGATATCTCCATCTTTAATTCCACGGGGTTCTGCATCAAGAGGATTAATTTTTACAATGGGTTCAGGATCAAGTTCTCTTAACCATGGAGCATGACCCCATTGGGTATGAGTACGCCATCGGGTATGTTCTTGAACCAAGACAAAGGGATATTTTTTAAAGAGTGGGTTTTCATGCCATGCCTCAGTCGGTGGTTCAAATAGCACAGGCAGGCGTTCCTTCTCTACATCCCAATCTTGTCCGTAATTATATGCCGGCGCCGGTTGTTCCAAATAGAATTGAGCACGTCCGGTGGCTGTCGGGAATACACCACCTTCCCCATGAACAAAGGGTTTGGGAAGCACGCGGGCTGCTTTATTTTTTTTCATACTTTCTAAGGTAATGCCCTTAGCCTTGGCCCCGGGACCATCCAAGTATTTCTCAATAAACTCCATATCAGTAATATTATATTCCTTGGCAAGTCCAAGCTTCTCTGTAATCATTTTGCATATTTCAAAGTCAGGCTTAGACTCATAAAGGGGCTCCAAAGCCTTTTCTTGCAGATACACATAGGGATTGGGTGAATAAGCGCCAAAAATATCGTTGGCTTCAAACCAGTGAGCCGCCGGCAGTACAATATCCGCATACTGAGCTGAGTCTGACATGGTAATATCCGAAACAACCACCAGTTCCATTCTATCGATCATTTCTAAAATCTTATTATAATTAGCTGCATTACCAATAGGATTACTGGAAGCGATGAACAAGCTTTTCAAGGTAACAGGAATATCCCCGAATTTTCCATTATCCAACACGTCTTCCAGATGTAAGATTGAAACTGTTGGACCAGGTGTTCCCTCAGACATCCCATAGACACCGCTATTTGCCCAAAATGCATCAATGGGCAGCAGACATCCGCAGGATGCGCCCCGTTTACCTAAATTACCTGTAATCATAGCAAGTGCCATAACAGACATAACATTATAATGACCGTTGACATAATGATCTAAACCGTAACCCATAAAGATCGTGGATGGAGAATTTTCAACATACATATGCAATAATTCTCTAATCGTGTCAGCGGGCACATCGCAAATTTCTTGTGCTTTTTCCGGAGGATAATCAGCAACTCTACCCTTGAGTAAATCAAAAGCCGTCGTAACTTTGAGCCCGTTAACCGTGGTGGTGCCACTAATAACAGGATCAGCAATTTCCGTTGGCAGACCTATCTTACCATCCTGTCCCCTGACCACGATACCATCGGGGTCCCCTTCTGCTAATTGGCCCAGATCACTTAGACGTAAGAACTTACCATCGCTCTCCTTAACTAAGAAAGGCCCGACAGTAGAACTTTTAATAAATTCTTTATCGATAAGATCTTCTGCAATTGCCACATTCATCATAGACATAGCCAGTACTGCATCCGTCCCCGGTCGTACGGATACAAATTTATCCGCCTTGCTCGCAGTGGTTGTATAGATAGTATCAATTACAATCAATTTGGCGCCTTTTTCCTTGGCATTAGCGACGAAACGCCAGCTTTGCAGATTGGATTCGGTTAAATTATTTCCCCAAGAAATAATGCATTTTGCATTTTGCATATCCAATAATTCATTAGAGTTGTAAGCGGCGCTAATGCCAAGGGCCTTCGCTGAAAAACTTATGATAGCAGCATCTGTGGCATTATCTATCTTAGTCATACCTAATGCTTTTCTAAACCAACCCAGCGCATTACCACCATGTACACCACCCAAGTTTCCGGACGCAGTGACCAGGGCAACTGAACTTTGTCCATAGTCTTTCCAGAGTTCCTGCCATTTATCGGTAATTGTCGTGATCGCTTCATCCCAAGATATTTGTTCCCATTCTCCGGAACCACGAGTACCCACTCTTTTCAGAGGATATTTTAAACGGTTGGAATCATAGACCCTTTGTACATGGGATAACCCTTTTAGGCAAATCCGCTTATTATATTCTTCATCCGGCAGTTCTCCAAAAGACGTTTTAACCAGCTTTTCATCTCTGACATGCAGCTTTAATAAACAGCCTCCATTACATCCACTTCTGCAGGCCCCAGAAAAAATCTGATCCTCGGGTGCAGCAACAGCGGCCTCTTCCCCTACAGCCAATGCCTTCTTAACCACATTCCCCGGGCTAGCCACCGCTACCCCAGCGACAGCCGCCGCGGCAGCAGATCCTTTGAGAAAACTTCTTCTCCCGAACCTTTTTCCGAAAATGTTTCCATCTTCTTTTCCCATTAGATGTACCTCCTCTTTGAATAGAGTGATAAACTGTTTTTGGTTTTCTAGTAATCGAGCCACAGCATCATTGAACTCCCGATCTCGTAGCACCTGAACCAGAGCAGGTATTAATTCCTCATCGGCGTTTTCCTTAATCACTATCGCGCTAGCCCCCGCAGTTGTTAACTCATGTTGATACTCCGTGTTACTTGCGGACACCAAGGCAACAATAGGCACACCAGAATTTCGTTGCTTCAGCTGGGTGAAAATATCACGATAATATTGGGAATAAGAAAAGACATCGACAATTGTCAGCGCTGTATTTCCATCCATTGATTGATACAGTTCTTCGATATTTTCTACGCAGACGCAGTCTACCTGAGCAGAAACAAAAATCCTTTCAACTACCTGCCTTAGCCAACGATGAGGAATTGCCACTACAACCGTGTGCGATTTCACCTCGTTCTCGCTAATATTGCTCCATTTTTCCAACCAAAACAGCCCCTTTTGCACTTGTTCGCACAAGTTGATTCTATTTTAACTGACTCACCTTTTTAAATCTGTAGGGAACAAACCTAGTTATTTTTCGTTTGAGAAAGTAAGAATAAGGACATTTGCTGTCAGTAAATACTACCACTATCCCAGTAGCTTATAGCGGATTGCGTAATCCACCAAATCGGACCGGTGTTCCAATTTTAGCTTTACTGTAATTCGTTCCCGATAGGTCTCTATAGTGCGCGGAGATAGAAATAGCTTTTCTCCGATTTCTTTCGAGGTAAAGCCACGGGCGGTTAATTGCAACACCTGACGTTCTCTCTCTGATAAAACCTCAGGGTCGATTTCCTCAGCTTTCTCTGTACATCGATATTGACGAGCCATCACTTGCACTCCAGCAGGACTTAAAAATACTTCTCCTTCAATGACTCTCTCAATAGCTTTTATTAAGTCGCGGTCTGCTGCAGATTTGTGTACATACCCCATACCGCCGGAATTTAAGAATTGCAGCAGATAGACTTCTTCCACATGCATGGTGACTGCGATAACTTTGGTTTGTGGCAGCACAGCCAAAATCTTTTCTGTTGCTTCAACTCCGTCAAAATCAGGTAGAGTGATGTCCATAAGCACTACATCCGGTTTCGCCTTGATTACTCCCCGAACTGCTTCTGCGCCATTGGCGGCTCCACCTACGACCTCAATATTGCTTTGTCCTTCTAAAAGCATACATAAAGCGTTTCGTAACAAGGTATGGTCATCGACTAGAAAAGCGCGAATATTATTCTTCATTGACACTTCCTCCTGTAGTCAGAGGTAGGGTAATCATAACGGTGGTTCCTAGCCCTTGTTGGCTTTCTAAGGAAAATTCCCCTTTAGCCATTTTTACCCGTTCCTCCATACCTAACAAACCTAAGCCCCGATGGATATCTTGAGAATTCATTCCTTTACCATTATCCGCCACTTGCAGTTGGAGACAGTTCTCAGTCACCTGTAAGGTAACGGAAACTCGTGACGCCTCAGCATGACGTGCCACGTTGGTTAGGCTTTCTTGTACTGCTCTATAGACAACAATTTCTATCGCATTGGGGAATCTCATCTTAAGCTGGGGACTACAAAAATCCACTTCAATCTCCGAATAGCGTTGATAATCCTCTATGTACCAATCCAAGGCCGCCACCAAACCCAGATTTTCCAGGACAGCTGGTCGCAGATTCATCGATAAATTTCGCACATCTTCAATGGTCTGCTGAGTAAGGTAGCGCAAACCACCAACGCGGTCATGGATCACCTCAACATCCTGCTCCCTCTGCAACAACTTTAATTGCAACAGAATCGAGGTCATGGCTTGTCCCAGCTGATCATGCAATTCTCGGGAAAGCTGCTTCTTATTGTTTTCAAGTTCGTCGATAGCTTGTTTGCAGATTTTCTCTAAAGTGACTTCCCGTAATTGCAATCGTTTGATTTCTGCCTGGACATCTAAGGCGAGTTCAGTTATTCTTTTAGCTTTATTCGGGTTCTTTACTTCAGCCGTCATTATCATTAATAATTCGGATAATTGTTGGTTTTCTATCAAACCCCAAATCCTCCTTTGGAAATATAACCGCTTGTATCTATTGTAACGTATTACCTTGTGAGATGGAGAGGTTGAAAAACCCCTAATGTTACGGATATTTTTGTAGTGCTTCTTACGGACATAGAAAATCCGACTCTATGTTTTCTAATATGCTAAAAAACCTCCAAGCCTATATGATTTGGCTACGGAGATTTCCGACTTACGAAAACTTCATCTCAATTCTTCGTATTAAGAAATATCTTACGGCAGGCCTCTTTGAAGTCGTTATCGATGTTGACTTCCTCTTTGCACCAGTAGCATAGGTTATCTGAGTTGGCGAATGTGCTAAAACCACAACGTTCACAATTTATACCAGAAATCGTGAACAAACGTGTTACTTCAAAAGGCTTTTCAACTTTTTCTCGATCTCTACTGATGGCCTCTCTCGGGCAGAACAGCTGGCAAACACGACAGTCTATGCATAGTCCACTGGTAAAATAGTGTGTACAACTGTCACCATCGATGACAATCTGCAAGGTTTTCGATGGGCAAACGGCAGCACACATACCGCAGTTGACACAGTCCTTGCTCTTCTTTATCGTTGGCCAATAGGCTGGGAGTCCATAGCCTTCGACCATATTTTCAGAATAGACTTTCGACAATCTCTTCTGCCAATCTGCTAATAGGCTATCTACACGTTGGAGGTTAAGATCATGAGAAAAAGATTGGCTACGATCGGGGGTCCCTTCTAGTTTCGGTTTCCCCTTTCCGACTAAACCTAAGAAAAAGTCCCGTCTAGACGTTGCTTTTAAACCAGACTCGAGGGCCCTTAAACTTCTTTTTGTATTTCCGGTTTGGCTTTCGTAGATGGTGCTGATTTCTGCCGGGTGTCCTGAAGCTTCCAACCATTCAGAAGCTACGCTAGTATTATATTTCAGACGTTCCATGGCGTTTTTCATGGGACAATCTTCACATACTTCCACATGCAAATAGACTTCTGTACTCAGCCCAAGTTCGTACCAAGCTCCTTTGGAAATGGCACTCAGGCAGGCTGGCATTTGGACAGCCCCACGAGTCTTGCTTTTTTCCTTTTTAAAAGGTGAAGGATGTATCCCGCAAAAAAACTCAGTTGTTGTCCACCCTTCCTCCAACACATCTTGGACTATGGTGGTTTCATCCCATTTAGAAGAGCTAAAAACTTGGGTGGGGCAGTCGCTTAAACATACCCCGCAACCACTACAGCGTTCTGCATCCAGCAGAACTCCGTTATTATGATTAATAATCGCGTTGGAAGGACAATTCCTCGAACAATGGTTACATTCCACATCACTGTGTCGTTGGTTCAGGCACCTATTCTCAGCAATCTTGATTGAGTAACCTTGATTGAATATCATATTATCCCCCTATTCTCTGAATTAAATCAGCAATCGCCTAAGTTTTCAGCAACAAATGCACTACCCATCTCACCAATGATTCTATAGAAAGGGTTTTCCTTCATTCAATTATGGTTACCCGATTAAACCGATACTCTCTAATAAGGATACTATCACAAGAATGTTAACCACTGCAACAACGATAATATAAAACTTATCCTGTCTATTCATCTCCTTACTTTTACCTGCACAAACCTCACAGTCTATATTAACTGGATAATCTTCTGCTTGGTTATCCTGCTTTAACTTTTTGAATTTCCCTTTGATCCGTGCAGTAAAGTTTAGAATTGCTCCCACAGGACAGAAATTATGACACCAAAAGCGCAGCTGAGCCATGGACAGGAGTAATACAATAAGCATTATTATCCATTGAGCTCTATTCCCACTTCCATCGAAAAAAACCGCAAAAGGTTCATAACTGGCTATGCCAGGATTATTGAAAACCAAAGCAATAATGGCGACCAACCACAGCATGGGCCAGCGGGCTCTACTTACTTTTCTCCTCAGTTCCCCCGAAGGCGAAAAAGAGTACAAATTTAAGCTCTTATAAATCCCCTCTTGAGCAGCTCCAAAAGGACAGAACCAATTACAGTATACATTTCTTCCTAAAATCAAGGTAATAAGTAAAATGCCTAAGACCATAACATACCAGATAGGCCGTTCAATAAATACGGGCAGATTACCCGTTAAAATACTCACGAAGTTACTATAGGTCAACGAGTAATTCATGATAAATCCAATAAAGATTACCGCTAGAACCAGCAGCCACGGCCGCAGCCTCTTCATATTAAAAAATGAACTAACTACTGCAGCAACTAGTAAAACAACAGCAACTACATCCTGCCAAATTACATTTAAGGTAGTGTTATACGGAAGTTTCATACCCAGCTGACCATTACCAATCTGGATTGTACCCTTTTGAACCGCAGCAAAGATTGCATCTACGGTAACGGTTGCCCCAGTAACGCCATCTAGGTCAGTAAAAGTATCTTGAAGGTTTCTCCCCTTAAGTTCTTCAAATAAACCTGCTTGTACTACCTTATTCAAATATAAGGGCGTTTCATAGTCTTCAATCAGGGCTACGCTCTTTATCGTTCCTAATTCATCGACAATGCTTAGCATCGTAAGCTTGCCTCCATACCCGGAGGCATCAGCAATCACACCGTATCCTAGAAATTCATCCTGGATATCCCAAAGTTTATAACTTGGATAATCTCCCTCAATGCTTTCGAATCTGACTGTATTAGATTCTCCTTGCTGTAAAGTACCTAGAACATCCTGCTGATTAGCAAAGTGTTGATAAATTCCTGCCAGGAAAAGCAGTAAGATTGCTAGGACCATGATGATTTTGTTTACCGATCTTTGTTTTAACACTCTATCTCAATTCCCTTTATACCGTTCACTACCAATTTCGCCAATGATTCTATAGAAAGCACTATGGCTTACGGTCGCCATTTTCTCAAAGAAAAACTTAGCCCATCTCTGCAGATGCAGCTCATTAAATTCTTTGATCTCCGCTTCTCTGCGAGCAACCTCCTCCTTATTGTCCCCTTGCAAAGCCTTGGCCATTTCCAGATAGAGAAACATCATGAATTCCATCTCGGTAGCCATATGATCTCCCGGCTCATTAACATCCTTAGATTTGACCAGACCAGCTTTTTTATAACAACGCTCCGCATCCAGGGCTGCCGGACTTATGAAAAGAGAAGGTTTACCCTCTCCCTCTTCTGGAACGTACCGGAATAGGGTCTCATAAATTTCGATTTCCGACTTCTTAGGATGAGTGAACAAGCGGGTATATTCTTGTCTCAACTCAGTAAGAAGTTCTTCTTTTGTGATCTTGCTATTTTTAAGCTCAGCAAATTTTGTTACCAAGTTCTCAATCGTTTCGTTAGGAAGATCGAGCTCTTGGTAAATTGACAAAATATCATCGGCCAGGCTTCCATTTAATACTCCTTTAACTAGCTCCTGAGTAGGTAGTTGCAAAGCAATAGCCAAAATTTGATGCATATCCGAAGTGGAGATAGCCTTTTGTATTTTTTGTTCTATTGTATTTTCCATTTGTTCCTCCGTTATATCTAATTTTCTACACTAATACTATTTTACTGCATCTCCGCGAATTATTCTGTAGGGAAAAATCAGGACAATTCATTTATATAGCATTGAAACTAAACCTAAAGGATGCTCTCTAAATACGCCGACAGGCTCTTTGTGAGCCTGTCGGAATTATTGCAAAGACTCATCAAGCCTTGGCAGTTATACTACCTTGAGCTTGACCTTTCCCTGCAGCTTTCTTGGTCTTCTTGCCAAGGTTCAGCTTATCTAAACCAATAATAACCAGCATTCCACCCATGGCGATGATACCTACAGATACACCAATCTCAATTAGAGATGGTAGATATACTCCTTCGCTTGCCCCATACCCGGGAGGCCCTGCATAGGTGAGTAAGGGATTAAGCAAGGGCGCTTGCAGGAGGTTGTATTTGATCATGAAGATGGCAAAGATAGCTACCACCGCGCCCAGGACAAGTGTGCCTGTTTTTTTGTTGAAGAGGAGTACCAAACCTAAGACGATGGCGATGATTTGTACCCAGAAGAAGGGTGCTCCTTCACCAAGTACCATCCAATGGATAACCTCCGCTTCTTCACCTGCTCCTGCATATAGACCGATGACTGCTTCCCCTAATACTACGAAGAGTTCAAAGAGGAGAAATACTCCGGACAGCTTGCCCATTTTAGCTAGTTGTTCACTGCTGATCTCGATGTAGCCACTCTTGTTCAGGACTGCAAAGATGATCATCAGCAAAGCGAAAGTTGCTACTAAAGCTGCGGCCAAGAAGGATACGGGTTCTACTGGATTATTCCACATAGGGCGTGCCACTTGTAGTGCAAAGACGAAAGAAGTGACCATGACCATGAGTCCAGCGATAAAGGCGATGATAGAAATAGCTTTAAGGGATTTTTCTTCTTTTTGCCCTTCGTTGACCAGCATCAGCTGCCGGGTGAAGAAGATACCGATGACCACATAAGCACCAAGGATTAAGCTATCCCAGAACATAGGTGAAGAGATATTGCCGCTGGTGATAAAATACCATGCTCTCTCCGGGTTACCGATATCCACGATGATGAAGAGTCCGGCCGCTATAACGCTGCCGATGGCTCCGACGAAGGCTGCGATTCTGGTGAGAGGTTTGAACTCAGCCATCCCTTTGAAGAGGTAAGCTGAGGAAGCAAAGACTAGGGAACCTGCTGCGATACCGGTGAAGATCATGAAGCCGATGATATATAAACCCCAGGTGGCGAAATTATTCAGGTTCGTAAGTTGTAAGCCCTTGGTAAGTTGCAAATACCAGCAGACTAAGCCGACTAGTGTCAGCAGGGCGAAGAGGATAAATAAGGGTTTGGTGTAAAACTGTTTTTCTGTTTTTTCACTCATTTTTATCGCCCCCTTCTTAAATTAAGTAGAAGATGGAGGGTTTGGTACCCTTTTCTTCCAAAAGCTTGACATAGTTACGTCCTTTGATAGCAAGACTTATTTCGCTGTTTGGGTCATCTAAGTCTCCCCAGTAACGGGCACGACCTATGCAAAGTTCCATACAGGCTGGCTCTTCTCCTCGAGCAATTCGATTCACACAGAAAGTACATTTTTCTACCACATTGTACTGATGAGCGGGCGCATCATAATCTCCAAGAGCAAAATCTACATAATATTCAGGTTTTTTCCAGTTAAAGCTCCGGGCATTGTAGGGACAGGCCACCATGCACATCCGGCAGCCAATACATTTATCATAATCCTGTATGACTATCCCATCTTCTTCTCTCTTATAGGTGGCACCTACCGGACAAGCCTTAGCACAAGGAGGATTATCACAATGCTGGCAGTTTACAGGCAAATGCTGCATTTTATTATTAGGATAGGTACCGCTAGGAGTATCCATTTCTTCTCCGCCGATTGTCAAAATGCGGTTCCACCACATATTATTTGGCAAGTTATTTGCTGATTTACAGGCCACCGAGCAGGCGTGGCATCCAACACAGGTTTTTAAGTCTATCGCCATACCATAACGCATTTTTTTCCCTCCTTACATCTTCTGTATTTCGCATAATGCATCGAAAAAGGCATTATTCGCTACATCTGGATTTGTTGCCCTAGAACTTAAATCTGAATAATGGCCATCAATAAAATGATGCTTTTGCCACGCATGGGGCATAACCAGCATCCCCGGACGGATCCCGTTATGAATGACTGCTTTCACTACTACATACCCTCTGTCATTAAATACTTTGACGGTATCTCCATTACTAATTCCCCTAGTTGCTGCGTCCTGAAGGCTAATTCTTACAAATGGCTCAGGCTCTAATTCTTTGAACCATTGTACATCGCCGAATTGGGTATGGCAATGGAATCTCGCCCGTTCAGAAGTGAAAATCAGAGGGTATTTTTTAGCCAAATCATAGTCATGCCAAGCTTCAATGGGTTGCTCCCAGTATGGTAGTCTCGAATTATCCAAATTAACTACCTGTCCATATCGGAAGTTTGGAACTACATTTTCTAAATAAAACTGAGCACGGCCTGTTGTGGTCGGATATACTCCGCCGGCACCGTGTATATAATCCCCAATCCAAGTAGGTAATTGTTTTTCCTTCTTCAACCTTTCATAGCTAAGTCCAATACTTTTGGAATAATCGTTTTCGAAGGATCTTGTAAAGTATTCCTCTTTGGTTAGTGGAAACTCAGAACCAAGGTCCATTCCCTCTCCTAATAAATTAATTATTTCAAAATCTCCCTTGCATTCATAGAGCGGTTCAATAGCCTTATCCGAAATACTTACAAATTGCGTACCAAAGTTAACAAGGCTATCTACTTCAAACCAGTGAGGCACAGGGAGAACAATGTCGGCATAGCTTGCAGTTTCGGACATTGTTATATCTGCCACAACCACCAAGTCTAACTTGTTGAATACCTCTAGATAAGCTTTTCGCTCACAAAGATTACCAATCACGTTGAAAGCTTGCACAAACATGCTTTTAGGAGTAACAGAAATGTCTCCATATTTTCCAGTTTTTATTACATCCAGCATCTTTACAGACGGGACATTTGGTGCTGAAGACAAATGGTTTTTCGGATTATCCATTGAATTTGTACTAGGACCATGAAGACCCAAAGAAAAATTAAATCCCCCTGCCAGCCCGGTGCCCGGTTTTCCAAAATTCCCCGTTACCATCAACAAGGTATACATAGCTTGGTAGGCATGATGCCCGTTCGTATAGTGGTCGGGGCCATAGCCCCCCGCGATACATGCGGGTCCTTCTGCAAACATCCGTGCCATATTTTTGATTGTTTCTAAAGGAATATCGCATACCTTGGCTGCGTTATCGGGCGGGAATTGCGTCAGTCGTTCAATCAGTAAATCATAGGCAGTGGTAACTTTAATATCATTGATCGTAAAAGTTCCGTGTAAAACAGGATCAGGGATATCTGCAGGCACACCAATACTGCCGTCGACACCTCTAACTACGATAGCGTCTGTAGCCGTTCCGGCGGTTGCTTTGCCCAAATCACTCAGGCGCATGAACCTCCCATCACTTTCTTTGACCATAAACGGCGCAACAGAACATTTTTTTAAATATTTTTCGTCGGCCAATCCTTCATCAATGACGATTTGAGTCATTGCCATCGCCAAAAGAGCATCCGTACATGGTCTGATGGGCACAAACATATCAGATTTAGATGCTACTATATTAAAAACCGGATCAATACAAATCATTTTTGCCCCGGCCTTCTGTGCTTCGGCCAAAAAGTGCCAATTGGCATTCCAAGCTTGAGTAAAGTTAGTGCCCCATACAAAGATATAGTTTGAATTGACCCAATCAGTTGGAGAATTTGCTCCCAAATACGCTCCGTAACCGAGAGCCCTCCCGGCTGAAACAACAACCGCGCTATCCAAGGCAGAACTCATCCTAGAAGCACCCATGAAATTCACCAAACGGGTTGAATAGTTTCTAACCTCTGATCCATAATTACCAGAGCCACTAGCAAAAAAGATGCTTTCTTTGCCGTGTTCTTTTTGGTAACCTTTCCATTTGGTGCAAATTTCGTCAATAGCCTCGTCCCATGAAATTTGTTCCCACTTACCTTCTCCACGTTCGCCAACCCGCCGCATCGGGTATTTAAGCCTTTCGGGGCTATAAACACGCAGAGGATTAGTACGCCCCCTTTGACAAATCCGTGTATAACGAGGATCTACAGCTTCCCTCTTGGACATTTTAACAAGCTTTCCGTTTCTCACATGTGCGTTCATTTGACAAGTTCCAACACAGTTACCACGGCAAACAACTGGGAAAACCTTTTCTTCTGGGGCCATTGTTGTTGTGTTGCCAGTCGCTGCCAATGCCTTCATTACTGTGTTCCCAGGGCTAGCCACAGCCACGCCAGCTACCGCAGCTGCTGCAGCCGAGCCTTTGAGAAAGCTTCTTCTCCCAAACTTTCGCCCGAAAATGCTTCCATCTTCTTTTTTCATTAAATTTGCCTCCTTTTTGTTTAAAGTTGGCAATTGTTTTTGTTCCCGAAGCAAAGCATAAGCGTCTGCTATTAACCTCTGATCCTTATAGGCACAACCAAGCACTGGCATAAGCTGCGTATCGACATCCTCCTTGGCCACACTGTAACAAGAAGCACTGGAGTCTAGATACTGAGCGTAAGCCAGCTTATCCTTTGAAACGAGAGGAATAATAGACAGGCAAGGGTTTTCTTCGTAGAGTCGCTTCAGAATATCCTGATGGTGCTCAGCGTAGGTAAAGATATCAATAATCACAATACACCTGGAAAACTCTTTTACCCGCTGATAAAGCTCCGCTAAAGATTTCACTCGAATATAGCCTTCTCGCTGTGCAGAAAGCATATCTATAATCGGAAGCTGTAACCAGTCATTGGAGACAGCGACTAAAACTTGGGGATCCTTCACCCTTCCCCTTGCTCCGCTTTTCGCGTTCACAAAAACAACTCCTTCGATCGTATGCGCATACAATTCGTTTTTAGTTTAATGAAATAAACAGAAAATGTCTGTCGGGGATAAGTACATTTATTCACGATTAAAACTGTCATGGAATTCACGACAGTTTTTACAGTTCTTCAAATATTTTGTGTCGGATGGTATATTCCACAAGATCCTTCCTGTTTTCTAAATGAAGCTTATCGCTAACCCGTTTTTTATAGGTTTCAATGGTACTCGTCGATAAGAAAAGCCTTTTCCCTATCTCACGACAACTATAGCCATGGGATAGCAAACCAAGGACTTGGCGCTCTCGTGCGGAGAGTATGTCAGGTGGTATACCTTTTATATCTTCTTCCTCAGGCAATGGAGCGTTTTGAACTCTAAACTGCCCGGCCACGACCTGTACACCCTCCGGACTTAGAAAAACCTCTCCTTGTTGAACCCGCTCAAGCGCTTGCAACAACTCCCGATCAGCTGCTGACTTGTGAACATAACCTACCCCACCAGCTTCGAGAAATTTTAACAAATAAAGCTTTTCCGGGTGCATGGTTACAGCGATAACCTTGGTTTTGGGCAAGGCACGCATA
Organism: Desulfitobacterium sp.; assembly: GCA_050251735.1. GTDB lineage: Bacteria > Bacillota > Desulfitobacteriia > Desulfitobacteriales > Desulfitobacteriaceae > Desulfitobacterium. The sequence goes on along the minus strand of JBFWMF010000016.1, from coordinate 37,813 downwards.
ATTTGGGTTGTCGCCTCTACTCCATCAAAATCAGGCAACGTAAGATCCATTAAGACTAATTCGGGTTTTAGATCCAATATCCCCTTAACGGCATCGGCACCATTGCCGGCCTCCCCTACGACCTCAATCTCTTTGCAGTTTTCTAAAAACATCCTTAAAGTATCCCGTAGCAACTTATGATCGTCTACCAGAAATACTTTTGTCTGTTCTTTCATGATGACCTCCAAACTACACTAAAGGTAATAACATATTGATCGTCAGGCCTTGGTCTACTTTGTTAACAAGCCAGAACTTTCCACCGACCCTAGTCGATCGCTCCCTCATACCTAAGAGCCCTGTCCCATGGACGTCGTTTTTCTTGAACCCTTTACCATTATCGGTGATCTGCAAGAAAAGATTATTTCCCTTGATAGTCAGGTTAATAATTACCCTATTAGCACCCGAGTGGCGAGCCACATTCGTCAAGCCTTCTTGAACCGCACGATAAGTGATGGTCTCTATATTTTCAGCTATACGCTCGCTTAAGTTATGGGTTCGCAGCTCTACTTCAATACCTGTATTTTCTCTATATTCTTTGATATGGGCCTCTACTGCTGCTTGTAAACCCAGCTTCTCTAAAAGATTAGGGCGGAGATTCTGGGAAATGCGCCTTACTTCATCTAATGTCTCTAAGGTTATGTGATGAAGGCCGCCAAGCCTCCCCTTCATGTATTCTAGGTCATCAGACTGCTGTAATAGCTTCAACTGCAATAAAATTGAAGTCAAGACCTGTCCAACTTCGTCGTGGAGTTCAAGAGACACCTTCTTACGGCTGGTTTCCAGGTCATCCTCAGCCTTCCGATAAAGTGTCGCTAAATTCGTTTCTCTCTGCCTTAATTTATTGATAAGAGGATAAACGCAATAGACATGGGATAAAAGCATAGAAATCGATTGTAATAGTTGCAGATCCTTTGGAGATAGCTCCTCCAGTGAACTGGAGCTCTTCCAACCCATCAAGACGACTCCAGCAATCTTTCCCTCTATATGCAGTGGCAGAATTAAACACATTTTAAAGCTATTATCTTCGGCAAAGCCCTTAGCCATTTCATGGTTATTTAGGTATTCGGCACTATCCGATATGGGCGACCAATTTTCCGGCCAAGTATCCGCAAAAACCTGACCCTGAGGAATAGAGTATTGATTAGCTAGAAAAAGACCCTCCCTATCGGATTTACTAAAATATAGTGCGCATCCATCGGTCTCTAAAAGAGTACAAATCAGCTTCGGCAACTCCAACCTTGCCCTCTCTGTTCCGATTTCTTCGATCTTACTGCTTAAATTTAAGAGAAGTGAAAACAATAACTTTGATTCAGACACAAAAAGTCCTCCCGAAAGTGCTTTGGTTATTCTAGTATACCGCAAAAATGGTGCAAGCTCTATCAGGTAAAACATGACAGCACCTAGGCCTTGTCGTGTTTTTCACTACGAAAGAAAAAGCCCCTTTGGGCATCCTCCTAGTGGTATTGTCCTTCTGAACATAGTGAAGAATCTCTTACTAATCTCTTTCGCCATAGATCCTTCGCTTCGCTCAGGATGACCTGAAGAATAGAGGATAGAGCCCAATAACTTATGGCAGGCCCTATATCGGACCTGCCAGTATCAAATGATATGTTTCCTCAAGCCTTAGCAGCTATACTACCTTGGGCTTGGCCTTTTCCTGCACCTTTCTTGGCCTTTTTGCCAAGGTTCAGTTTATCTAGGCCGATCATGACCAGCATGCCACCCATGGCGATGATGCCAACGGATACGCCGATCTCGATCAGCGAAGGCAGATAAACTCCTTGACTGGCACCATAGCCAGGAGGCCCTGCATAGGTGATTAAAGGATTAAGCAAAGGGGCTTGCAATAGGTTATATTTGACCATAAAGATGGCAAATAATGCTACGACTGCTCCAAGGATAAGAGTGCCTGGTTTCTTATTTGATAGTAGTGCTAAACCTAAGACGATGGCGATAATCTGTACCCAGAAGAAGGGCGCACCTTCTCCAGAAACCATCCAGTGAATAACTTCTGCTTCTTCACCTGCTCCTGCATACAGACCAATAATTGCTTCGCCAACGACCACGAAGAGTTCAAAGAAGAGGAATATTCCGGCCAACTTGCCTATCTTCGCCAGCTGTTCACTGCTGATATCGATGTAGCCGCTCTTGTTCAGGACCGCAAAGATGATCATTAGTAAAGCAAGTGCTGCCACTAAAGCTGCCGCTAAGAAGGATACCGGTTCAACGGGATTATTCCACATGGGACGAGCCACTTGCAGAGCAAAGACAAAGGAAGTGACCATGACCATGAGTCCGGCGATGAAAGCGATAATGGAGATGGTCTTCAGAGATTTTTCTTCCTTTTGTCCTTCGCTGACCAGCATAAGCTGACGGGTAAAGAAAATGCCGATGATGACATAAGCTCCGAGGATCAGGCTATCCCAGAACATGGGAGATGAAATATTTCCGCTGGTGATGAAATACCAGGCTCTCTCCGGGTTACCGATGTCGACGATGATGAAAAGTCCGGCGGCGACAACGCTGCCGATCGCTCCCACGAAGGCTGCGATTCTTGCAAACGGCTTGTACTCAGCCATACCTTTGAAGAGGTAGGCTGAGGAGGCAATGATCAGAGATCCCGCTGCGATTCCTGTGAAGATCATGAAGCCGATAATATATAAACCCCAAGTGGCAAAGTTATTTAGGTTGGTCAGTTGTAAGCCCTTGGAAAGCTGCAGATACCAGCAGACTACGCCGACGACAGTCAGCAGGGCGAATAGGATAAATAAGGGTTTAGTGTAAACCTGTTTTACCGCTTTTTCACTCATTTTTTTCGCCCCTTTCTTAAGTTAAATAGAAGACTGAGGGCATGGTACCCTTTTCTTCGAGTAGTTTTACATAATTGCGGCCTTGGATGGCTTTACTCACATCGCTATTTGGATCATCTAGATCGCCAAAAAAACGGGCTCTGTTGGGACATGTATCGATACAAGCGGGCTGTAAGTCTTGAGCCAAGCGATGGCTACAGAAGGTACACTTTTCTACGGCATTGTATTGATGAGGGGTAACGTTCCTATCACCCATGGGAACTTCGATTGCATAATCTGGTTTACTCCAATTAAAGCTACGGGCATTATAAGGACAAGCGACCATGCACATCCGACAGCCGATACACTTATCATAATCTTGGACAATAACACCATCTTCTTCTCTTTTATAGGTGGCCTTGACCGGACAAGCTTTGACACAGGGTGGATTATCACAGTGCTGACAATTAACAGGTAAAAACTTCATATGAAGGTTTGGGAAAGTACCTTTAGGCGTATCCATACTTTCTCCACCCACAGTTAAAATTCTATTCCACCAAATGCTATTGGGCAGATTATTATCAACCTTGCACGCTACCGCACAGGCATTGCATCCTGTACAGCGATCAATATCTATCGCCATTGAATAACGCATTATTCAATACCTCCCTTATCTTTTTTTCACATCAACCAGGCAATCAAAGTAGGCAAAATTGACGGCCATGGGATCTGAAGTACTGTTGGTCAATTCTTGGAAGCAACCTTCGATAAATTGTTCTCGTTGCCAGCCTTTAGGGATAGATATAACTCCTGTACTAATCGCGTCGTTGACTTCAGCCTTGAGCACCGCCTTGCCCCGATCATTAAACACTTCTACGATATCCCCCGTCTTAATTCCCCGGATTTTCGCGTCTTCTCGGCTAATCTTGGCTAGGGGCTCCGGATCAAGCTCACGTAATATGGGGGTGTTAAACCATTGGGTATGCGAACGGAACCGGGAATGTTCTTGTATGAAAACCAAAGGATACTTGGAGAATAAAGGATTGTCCTTTGATGCTTCGCCAGGAGGTTTATAATAGGGCATTCTTTCTTTTTCGATGATACCCGTCAAATTTTGGCCATAATTAACACGAGGTTGCGGATTCTCACAATAAAGCTGGGCTCTACCACTTGGCGTATTAAAAAACTGTTCGCCACGGATATAAGGTTTTTCTGCACTACCTGTACCCCTTACAACCTTTTCTTCCAATAAACGTTCATAAGTAATACCCATGGCACGAAGCTTATCAGAATCTAACAAGACCTTGATCCACTCGGTATCATCCATATTCTCAGGGAAGAATTGGCCTAAGCCCATCTTCCGAGCAATCATGGCGATAATCTCTCCATCAGGTTTACTTTCATATAAAGGTTCAATTGCTTTTTCTTGCATATAGATATAAGGATTATTATAGTTGACACGGAGATCATTAACTTCAAACCAAAAAGCCGCTGGTAATACGATATCTGCATATCTTGCCGTATCCGTTAGCTCTGTATCTACGACGACTGTGAATTCCAAGTTGGGGAGAATATCCGTTAACCATAGATTCTGTTGGGCCCAATTGCTCATCGAATTTGAAGAAGTGGTATATAAGGCCTTGATCGGATAAGGCTTACCCTCGATGGCTTGATCTCTTACTACTTTATGAAACTCCGTTTGGGGTATGGAGTTTCCATCAGCCATTTTCATGTTTGTAATATACATGCCGATGTAATTAATGGGGATGTTTTGTACAAATAGCCCTGTGAAGCCTGCTCCCTTTACGCCGATATTGCCGGTAAGAGACGCCATGATAAAGACCGCGAAGGACCACAAATGGCCGTTTTGGTAATGGTCAATACCATAATTGGTATAGATAGTAGTCGGTCCATCCACATAGGTTTTTGTTAATTCAATGATTTTTTCTACGGGTATTTTGGTAAGCTCGCTGGCCTTTTCTAGGGTGTATTCCTTCATCTCATTCTTAAGGAGGGTAAAGGTAGTGTCCACATCTATTCCTTGAACATTAAAGTTTCCCTCGATAGCCACATCTTGGGGGCCATCCTTTAGGAGGGCTGGCGCATTGGCGACACTATCCCATACATAAAAGTCGTCTTCGGTGTCCGGAGTCTCAGGAGCAAAGTCGCTTTTTCTCAACACTAAACCGTTATCTCTACGGACGAGGAAGGTGGCTGTACTTCTCTTTTTCATGAAGTCAATATTCATTAAATCTTGTTCGATAATATAATTGATCATAGCAAGTACTAGCATTAAATCTGTTCCAGGAGTCACCGGAATATATTCATCGGATTGATTGGCTGTCGCTGAGAAGATGGGGTCTATGGTAATGACTTTTGCGCCACCTTTTTTTGCTTCTTTCAATATCCGCCAGTTTTGGGGTTGGGAGTATACAGGGTTAGAACCCCAGACGATAATGTTTTTGGAGTCCATCATGGTGCGAGGCTCATTTCCCCACAACCAAACACTACCGCCGATGACCCGGTCTGAGCCGTGGCCTGTCGCTTGGTCATAGCAAACATTGATTTTCGTACACCCGATAGAATTGATGAGCCGATTAAAAATACCTAATACTCCATGAACTAGACCATAATTTCCTGAACCCACATCAAGAGCCAGTGATTTAGGGCCATATTTTTCTTGAATGGCCATAAACTTATCGGCTATTTCAGTAATTGCTTCGTCCCAAGAAATGACTTCCCATTGACCTTCGCCTCGTTCGCCAACTCGACGCATGGGATGTTTGATCCGTGTTGGGCTGTAGGTTCTTTGCACGAGGGATAGCCCTTTCAAACAAGATCCTGTATAAATTTCATCCGGATAAGAAGCCGGTGTAGTCTTAACTACTTTTCCATCAATCACGTGGGCATTTAACCGACAACTCTGGAAGCAGTTTGACCTACAGGCACTTGATACCAACAGTTCCTTGCTTTCTGAAGTAGGGTTTGCACTCTCACCTACCGCTAAGGCCTGAGTTGCCGTATCCCAAGGGTTCGCGATAGCTACCCCAGTAACGACTGCGGCCGCGGCTGAACCTTTGAGGAAACTTCTTCTGCCTACCTTTCTCTCAAAAATGTTGCCATTTTCATTTCCCATTAAATTTACCTCCTTCGTGTTTAAAGTCGGTAGTTGATTTGGGCGAAGTAATTCTTCCTTTAAAACAGGCAGTATCTCCGTCAGAATCTTCCCGTACCCGATAGGTATGACTCTCCCACCCCATTGAGGTAAATTAGGAAAAATTTCATCTGGAACTAAAAGAAGCACACTTTGTACTGATGCCATCCCTTGTAGCTGATCTACCATTTCTTGTAGATCTTCCTTATTAGAAAATGCGTCTACCACAGCGATTACCCCTGCCGAGCCTTCGGCTGACGTATTGAGATCAGGTAGGCTTTCTGCACAAAGGTATTTGAGTTCTTGGCTTTCCAGTAGGTCTAACACCGATATACGCATCCAATAATTAGATATAGCTACTATGATCAATTTTTCCATAGTTTCTTCTTTTCCGTCCTGTTTCACCCGAAACAACTCCTTAACTGTTCAACTTTAGTTTATATTGAAGAAGGCTTTCAGTCTGTCGGTTGAATGCACCGTTTATCACAAGCCTTTGTCGGCATTTTTCTGACTCGTTATAAGATTTTATGTTTCATCGCATATTCAATCAGTTCTGTTTTCTTTGGCATTTGTAACTTTTCACTAATTCGACATTTATAAGTCTCTACCGTACTAATGGATAAAAAAAGTCTTTCCCCTATTTCCCGATAATTATAACCGTGGGAAAGTAACCGAAGTACTTGTTTTTCTCTTTCAGAGAGTATGTCAGGCGTAATTTCTTCATCTGCTTGTATTGCTATTCCGGCTTCTTTTCCTTTTTCCATTGAGGTTATTAGTACATCTTTTTCGGCATATGTTGGTGCTTCTTTAGCTATTCCTATACTTTGATAACACCTAGCTAAGATCTGAACTCCTGATTCGCTTAAGTAGATTTCATTGTTCTGAACCTTTACAATAGCCTTTATTAATTCATGATCAGTCGCCGACTTATTGATGAAGCCGTAACCACCCGCCTGTATAAAAGGTAACAAATATGTCTGTTCAGTGTGGACTGTAACAGCTAGAATCTTAATATGGGGCAACAGTCTTAGAAGATGTGCGGTGACTGCAATTCCATCAGCATCGGGGAAATCTATCTCCATTAGAACAATATCTGGGTTCAAACGTAAGACACCTTCTATGGCACTTGCTGCCGTGGAGGCTTCCCCTACTACCTCAATATTATCTCCCTTACATTCCAGAAAGAGTCGTAAAGTATTACGCAACAAAGTATGGCTATCAACCAAAAAAATTCGGGTCTTCACCCTATGACCTCCCCATTTCCTTAACTCAACGGCAACAAGATATTCAAGCTCTGGTACTGCTCATTATGCTTCATAATCCAGAGCTCTCCATTTTGTTTTTTTATTCTTTCTTTCATGGCCAATATTCCTACCCCGGAGTCCTTTTCTCCGATAGTGATCTTCCCAAGATAACTAATACACAAAAATAGATTATTCCCCTTCATAGATAATTTAACAAAAGTTTCACTAACACCTACCTGGCTGACACAGATTGCTAAGGCTTCCTGTACACTACGAAAGATCAGGACTTCCACCTGCTCTGCAAAGCGCTTATTCGCATCTGGCAGAATTAATTCCACATGTATTTTTGTTCTTTCCATAAATTCTTGCACATAAGTATTTAACACAGCATGTAAGCCAAGTTTATCTAGAAGTATCGGTCGCTGGCTATGGACTAGACTTCGCACTTCCTCTATGGTTTGTGAAACAATATGTCTAATCCCGCCTAGACGTCCCTGAACATATTCAAAATCCACAGAATCTTGGAGGAGCTTCGTCTGTAGAACGATAGATGTTAAATCTTGAACGACTTCGTAGCTGAGTTTTCGAGCAATCCGCTTTCGATCATCTTCCAAGGTCTGATCGGCTATATGAAATATCGTAGTCAATGATTCTTCTCTTAGCCGCATCTTCTCCATTTTTGGTTGCCAATAATAAATAATAGCCAATTGATTGGCTATGGGTTGTAAAAGCGAAAATTCTCTCTGGTCTAAATCATCTAAGGGAGATGGACCAGACCAATAAGCGAGGAGAATTCCTTCCGTTGTGGATTCTCCTTTAAAGGGCATAATCAAGGTTCTTTGCCAATCTTTGTGTCGCAGTATTGATGATATCTTCTCAGGTTCACTAAGATACTGTACCGATTCTGGTATGTCTTTAGTATATTGCTGCCAATTATGAGAGAAGGGTATCAAAGAAGATTCTTCACTTAAGATATATGACTCATCATCACGCCGCAAATAAATTGCACAACCCTTTGCTTGAAGCAGTTGAGTAACTATCAGAGGCACTTCTTGTGCTTTCAGTTCGCACCGCTCAATTAACAGACTGATTTCCAATAATAACTGCTCTAAACTATTTCTCATCGGTTACCTCTCCAGTTTTCTGCTCATTTAAACCATTTATTTACTATTGTGTATGGATTTATGTTTTCACTTAATAGTAACATTTATCATTTTACTACAAAAGGTCTATTTACTCTGTCGGAAAAAGACCGACACGCAAAGCCTCTAGGCACCAGACAAAATTGCAAAACTCAGGGACAGAAAATGACCCTGAGTTTGTTTGTTACATAATATTATTCTCCTGAATTATTCTGTTTTTCTGATTGCTTAGCATTCTTTTTAGTTTTCTTACTTTTATCACTCATCTATATCCCTCCTCTTATAGCTTATCCTCAGTATTCCTAAATACGTTTTAGTTCATTCAGTTAGCCCTCAAGGTGAGTAAAATGATAAAACCCTCCCAAATCTATTCAACGAATAGACCGAGGAGGGTTTTATGATCTTTCTTGGATTTATTGATTATATTAGCCGAGGATCAATATAGATAACACAATCATTACGTTATTTACAGTGCGGCTAGCACCGCATCGCCCATCTCTACCGTTCCGACAACCTTATCTCCTGCTTGGGCTAGATCTCCAGTCCGATAGCCTTGTTCTAGGACCTTTTCAACAGCAGCCTCGATACGTGCTGCTTCCTCCTCCATACCAAAGGTATAGCGAAGCATTAAAGCTGCAGAAAGAATAGTAGCTAGAGGATTGGCCAGATTCTTACCGGCGATATCCGGAGCAGAACCATGGGCCGGTTCATACATGCCCTTTTGACCGCTCAAGCTTGCCGAAGACAGCATACCGATAGACCCGCCCAGCATAGACGCCAGGTCGGTAAGAATATCACCGAACATATTCTCTGTGACGATGACATCAAACTGCTTAGGATTGCGTACTAATTGCATCGCTGCATTGTCCACATAAAGATGAGTTAATTCCACTTCTGGGTAATCCTTAGATAGCTCGTTGGCAATCTCTCTCCAGAGGCGGGAGGTTTCCAAGACATTCGCTTTATCCACGGAGCAGAGTTTCTTGTTCCGGAGCATGGCTGTCTCAAAGCCTTGGACCAGGATACGTCTTATCTCCTCTTCCGAATAGCTCATCCTATCATATGCGGAACGAGGGTTATCTGAGCGACCCTTTTCCCCGAAGTAAACCCCGCCGGTCAATTCGCGAATGACCACCATATCTACCCCATCCAGTACCTCTTCTTTGAGGGTGGAGGTAGAAAGCAAACTGGGAATCATACGAACTGGGCGAATATTGGCATAAAAGTTAAGGCCTTTACGCAAGCCCAGAAGGGCTGCTGTCTCTGGCCGTTCAGAGGCTGGTAGATGATCCCAGTTTGGACCACCCACTGCTCCTAAGAGCACAGCATCTGCTTCTTGGCAAGCCTTTAAGGTCTCATCAGGCAGGGCCTTCCCCACCAATTCGATGGCTGCTCCACCGACAGGGTATTCCACAAATTCAAAATCCGTTGCTTTATCGGCTAAGACAGCTTTGAGCACCCTCACGGCTTGAGGAACGATCTCCTGACCGATTCCATCGCCTGGCAATACTGCAATTTTAGGCATTTTCTCGTCTCCCCTTCACGTATGGAATGAGTCCCCCTGCTTTAATTAGGTTTTGCATAAAGGGTGGAAAGGGGCGGGCTTCAAACTCAGTATTCTTGGTCACATTGACAATCTTGCCCGTCTCCAAATCCACCGTGATCTCATCCCCAGAGTCTATCCCATGAACCGCCTCAGGACATTCTAGAATAGGCATGCCGATATTAAGAGAGTTACGATAGAAAATCCGAGCATAAGAGTCCGCGATCACGGCTTTGACTCCTGCTGCCTTAATGGCTACTGGGGCATGTTCCCGTGACGAGCCGCAGCCAAAGTTTTTTCCAGCGATAATGACATCACCTGGCTTCACTTCTTTAGCGAAGTTAGCATCAGCATCTTCCATGCAATGGTCTGCCAGATGTTCCGGACTAAATTGATTCATATATCGTGCCGGGATGATGGCATCTGTATCGATATCATCTCCGAATTTCCATGCCTTTGCCATTATAGCACCTCCTCTGGATGTGAGATTTCTCCAGTCACTGCCGAAGCTGCAGCGACAGCTGGACCGGACAGGTAAACCTCACTTTCCGGATGTCCCATTCGTCCGACGAAGTTCCGATTGGTGGTGGAAAGGGCTCGTTCCCCTTTAGCCAGGATTCCCATATAGCCACCTAGGCAAGGTCCGCAGGTAGGTGTGCTGACTACAGCTCCTGCATCGATGAAGATATCCAAAAGTCCTTCTTTCATGGCTTGTTTATAGATATCCTGGGTACCGGGAATAACGATTAAGCGAACATCCCCATGGACCTTTTTGCCCTTAATAATTTGGGCAGCCACACGAATATCCTCTAAGCGACCATTGGTGCAGGATCCAATGACCACTTGGTCTATCTTGATCCCTTTGCCTTCACTAACGGGTTTGGAGTTCTCCGGCAGATGAGGAAAAGCTACTTGGAGAGGAATGTCTGCTACATCCCATTCATAGACTTCCGCATACTTTGCATCAGGATCGCTATGATAGACCTTATAGAGACGTTTTGCCCGTTCCTTAACATAGGCCAAGGTCTTTTCATCGGGAGCAATGATGCCATTTTTCGCTCCGGCTTCCACAGCCATATTGCACATGGTCAGTCGACCATCCATGGACAAGGCTTCTATGCCTTCCCCAGTGAATTCCATAGCTCGATAACGAGCACCATCTACTCCAATTTTGCCGATGGTGTAAAGAATAAGATCCTTCCCGCTAACCCAAGGTTGGAAATCCGTTCCTTTAAAAACAAACTTAATGGATTCAGGTATTCTGAACCAAGCTTCACCTGTGGCCATTCCAGCTGCTAGGTCCGTACTTCCTACGCCAGTGGCAAAAGCTCCCAAGGCTCCGTAGGTGCAGGTATGGGAGTCTGCTCCGATAATAACATCACCAGGCAGGGTAACTCCTTGCTCGGGTAGAAGACAGTGTTCAACTCCAACACGTCCTTGCTCCCAGTAATGGACAATCTCTTGCTTCTTGGCAAATTCTCTTAGAGCTTTGCTCAATTCTGCGGAAGCAATATCTTTGTTAGGAGTAAAATGGTCGGGGACTAAAGCAACCTTGTTTTTGTCCCAGACCGTTTCCACTCCGAATTTTTCAAACTCCCTGATAGCCACAGGACCTGTAATATCATTGGCCAAGGCCAGATCCAATTGACCAGTAATTAATTGACCCGGCTCAACCTTATCTAGACCCGCGTGCGCGGCAAGAATCTTCTCTGTAATTGTCATTGCCATACGTCTCAATTCCTTTCCTCATGATAGAACGATGCGCTTTGTCTTTTTAAACAAAGCGCACTTAGGTGAAATATCTTAAAACGATGTTGGTCAGGTTAAACTATCATTCCTGTCGATGGGCTGGCTAGGTGACTGGTGTAGGAGATTTCGATGACGACGAGGAAGGTGCGAGCTCGAAGACAAACTTAGATGCCGCGTTTTTTGATAAAGGGCATCATACCACGAAGTTCGGCTCCGACTTTTTCGATCTGATGTTCGGCATCTTTACGTTCGGTGGCATTAAAGAAGGGACGATTGGTTTGGTTTTCTAAAAGCCAGTTCTTGGCAAAGGTACCATCTTGAATTTCCCCAAGCACCTTTTTCATTTCTTTACGGGTTTCATCAGTGATGATCCGTTTTCCTACAACCATATCACCATATTCCGCGGTATCAGAGATAGAGTAGCGCATCCAACTCATACCGCCTTCGTAGATTAGGTCAACAATGAGCTTCATTTCATGTAAGCATTCGAAATAAGCACTCTCGGGTTGGTAACCTGCTTCAACTAAGGTATCAAAACCAGCTTTAATCAATTCGGATACCCCACCGCAAAGTACGGCTTGTTCTCCGAAGAGGTCGGTTTCAGTTTCTTCCTTGAAGGTGGTCTCCAGCACTCCTGCACGAGTACAACCGATACCTTTAGCATAAGCCAAAGCGAGATCATAGGCACGACCGCTAGCATCTTGATGAACAGCGATTAAGCCAGGAACCCCTGCTCCCTCTTCATAGGTTCTACGTACCAAGTGTCCAGGGCTCTTTGGGGCAACCATAAATACATCTACATCTGCGGGAGGTACAATTTGTCCATAGTGGATGTTAAAGCCATGGGAGAAGATCAAGCATTTACCTGCTGTTAGATGCGGTTTGATATCGTTCTCATAGACAGCAGCTTGACGCTCATCAGGAAGAAGTATTTGGATAACATCCGCTTGAGCTGCCGCTTCAGACACAGTTGCGACTTTTAGTCCTGCCGCTTCAGCTTGTTTCCAGCGACGGGAATCAGCACGTAGACCCACGACAACATTAAGGCCGGAATCTTTTAAGTTCTGGGCTTGAGCATGACCTTGGCTCCCGTAGCCCATCACTGCAATTGTTTTGCCTTGGAGTAACTCTAAACTTGCATCGGAATCATAATACATTTTTGCCATTGAAAAACGCTCCTTCTTGAATCCTAGTGGATTATCTTAGTTATTTTATGATAAGCAACATATGATATAGTTCTTATAATAACATATAATTTACTGTTCTACAACAGCAGAAGATCTAATTAAGTGTTTTGATAACAACAAGGCTCTTGCGCTGTAGGATACATCTTAACTATCTAAGCGGGTAATGGCGATTTTACCTGTTCGAACCAATTCCATTAATCCAAAAGGACGAATGGTTCTCACGAAAGCGTCAATCTTTTCCTCATCTCCGGTGAGTTCTACGGTAAGATTGCTACGACCCATGTCCACGACTCTACCCCGGAAGACATCCACAATCTGCAAAATTTCCAATCGAGTATCCGCTTTTACCTTAACACGAACTAAGGCTAGTTCTCGATCTACGACAGTCTCCTTAGTCAAATCCACCACCTTATGAACCACCACCAGCTTATGAAGCTGCTTGGAAACCTGTTCTATGACTGTATCATCCCCATCGACAACGATGGTCATCCGGGAAATCCCAGGATGTTCCGTTTGGCACACGGTGAGACTGTTAATGTTGTATGCCCGGCGGGCGAATAAACCGGCTACCCGGGTTAGTACTCCTGGGTTATTTTCCACGAGAACAGCTAAAGTATGCAGCATTTCATTACCTCCCCAGCATTTCTGTGAGTCCCTTCCCCGGGGGAACCATGGGGGACACCACTTCATCTTCGGAAATTACGAAGTCCATCAGAACTGGGCCGGGATGATGGATGGCTTCTAATAGAGCATCACGTACTTGAGAAACCTCAGTGACGCGGATTCCGTGAATACCATAGGCTTCGGCAATCTTAATAAAGTCCGGATTAGCGGAAAGCTGGATTTGATTATAGCGTTCATCACAAAAGACTTTTTGTAACTGGCGAACCATTCCTAAAACTCCGTTATTCATCAGAATGATTTTCACGGGGAGCTTATATTGAACGGTGGTGGCTAGCTCCTGGATACTCATTTGAAAAGAACCGTCCCCAGTCACGAGAAAAACTGTTGCCTCGGGAGCAGCTACTTGGGATCCGATCGCTGCCGGCAAGCCAAAGCCCATGGTTCCCAGACCGCCACTGGTTATAAAATGGCGAGCTGCTGGGACAGGATAATTTTGAGCTGCCCACATCTGATGCTGTCCGACATCCGTCGCCACAATGTCATCTTTTCCGGCCACTTCCCCAAGTGTCTCGATAATGACCTGAGGATTTAAGACTGTGGGGTCGGCGAGTTTGGGTTTTTCTTCTTGCCAAAGGTGGATCTGATCCCACCAAGCTGAGATAGAAGGTGGCGTTAAGCGTGGCAGAAGTTCTTCTAAGACTAATTTGGCATTCCCAACGATGGGGACATTGGTCCGCACGACTTTGCTTATCTCAGCAGGATCGATGTCAATATGAATAATTTTGGCTTTCGTAGCAAACCGATGGCCTAAGCCGCTGGTTACACGATCATCAAACCGTACACCCACCGCGATAAGAAGATCACAATCATCCACCGCATAATTAGCAGTTACAGTCCCGTGCATGCCCACCATGCCAAGGACGTTAGGATGACTTGTGGGCAAGCTACCAATTCCCATCAATGTGGTAACTACCGGAAGATTAGCGGCTTCAGCCACTTCTCGGAGGATTTCACTTGCTCCCGCTGTGACGACTCCTCCCCCCGCATAAAGAACAGGGCGTTGGGATTGGGCAATGACACGAGCCGCTTCCTCGATCTGACCTGCGTTCCCTTTCTTAAAGTATTTATAACTTTTTAAGTTCAGTTCTGCTGAGTCAGGAACGACATCCGTTGCTGATAGGACGTTTTTTGGCAAGTCAATCAAGACGGGACCGGGTCGTCCAGTGCTGGCAATATGAAAGGCTTCCTTGACGATCCGTGAAATCTGCCGTGGATCTTTGACAATATAGGAGTGTTTCGTGATCGGAAGGGTGATCCCGGTGATATCTACTTCTTGGAAAGAATCCGTTCCCAAGAGACTGGTGGGTACTTGCCCCGTTAGGACGACGATAGGTATCGAATCCATATAGGCATTGGCAATACCCGTAACCAGATTAGTCGCCCCCGGACCGGACGTAGCGAGACAGACCCCTACTTTTCCGCTGACACGGGCAAAGGCATCAGCAGCATGCACTGCAGTCTGCTCATGACGCGGCAGAAGATGCTTAATGGAACTGTTGATTAGGGCATCATAGATGGGTAAAACGGCACCGCCGGGATACCCAAAAAGGACTTCTACGCCTTCTTGAGCCAAAGAATCCAGCAACAGTGCTGCCCCTGTCGCATATGTGTTACACTCTTTCTCTTTCCCCATACTTTATTCCCCCTTCAATCGGCGTAAGGCCGCTCCTTTTGAAGCAGATTGCACGAAGTGGGCATACCGTCCTAGGTAGCCACTGCATAGTTCGGGCTTGAGATGGTTGGTTTGCACTGCTTTTGCTTCAAATTCTTTTCTGCGATGACTTCTTTCTTCCTCTGAAACAACCCACTCCAACTGTCCTTTTCCGATATCGATGCGAATGGTATCTCCATCCTTTAAAAGCGCAATATCGCCCCCGATGGCTGCCTCCGGTGATACATGGCCGATAGAGAGTCCACGGCTGGCACCCGAGAAACGACCATCCGTGATTAACGCTACATCTGCGTCGAGACCCATGCCTGCCAAAGTAGCGGTAGGCCCAAGCATTTCTCTCATGCCCGGTCCGCCTTTAGGCCCTTCATAACGAATAACAACTACATCTCCGGCTTTTATTTCAAGGTTGCGAATAGCTTCGGCAGCAGGGACTTCACCATTGAAGACCTTGGCTTTACCCTCGAAGACGAAATCTTGACTCTTTAGTGCCCCCTGCTTAATCACTGCCCCTTCAGGAGCTAAATTTCCATAGAGGATTCGCAATCCCCCTCTTTGGGAGAAGGGCTTAGATTGTGGACGAATAATATCCGTATCTACAACTCTAGCCTGCTTCAGCCTTTCAGCCATGGTTACCCCGGAGACGGTCAGGGTAGATCCGTCGATTAAACCGGCATCAATCAATTGTTTGAGCACGGCACTGACGCCGCCTGCTTCATGAAGTGCTGCCAAGGGTGTCTCAGAGGCAGGTGCTAACTTGCAGATTTGAGGAGTTTTTTCACTGACTTCATTTACTTTGCTCAGGTCCCAAACTATATCCCCTTCATTGGCAATCGCCGGTAGATGTAAAATGGTATTAGTGGAGCAACCTAGGGCCATATCAAGAGCCACCCCGTTTTTCAAGGTAGTTTGGGTGACGATGTCCCGAGGTCTGATATTTTGACGATAAAGCTCCATAACTTGATAACCGGTTTCCTTGGCTAGAATTAACCGCTCCGAATAGACTGCGGGAATCGTACCATTGCCAGGCAAAGCCAAACCAAGAGCCTCGGTCAAACAGTTCATAGAGTTCGCGGTAAACATCCCAGCGCATGAACCGCAAGTGGGGCATGCCTTGGCTTCTAACTCGTGAAGCCAAGCCTCATCTTTTTTACCCGCGTGCACCTGTCCGACCCCTTCAAATACGGTGCTAAGGGTGACAGGGGCTCCTTCAAAGCGTCCCGGCAACATAGGTCCACCGCTGACCACAATGGCAGGAATATTTAAGCGCATGGCCGCCATCAACATACCGGGTACTACTTTATCGCAGCTTGGGATTAAAACCAAAGCGTCCAATTGGTGACCCTTGGCTACCACTTCAATAGCATCGGCAACAATTTCACGACTAGCTAAAGAATAATGCATACCTTCATGACCCATGGCAAGTCCGTCACAGACAGCTATCGTGGAGAACTCAAAAGGCGTTCCACCGTTTTCACGAATTCCAGCTTTCACCGCTTCGGCAACTTGACGAAGATGCATATGCCCAGGAACCAGCTCTGTAAAAGAATTTACGACGCCGATAAAAGGTTTTTCAATCTCACGATCGGTAAGTCCTAATGCTTTCAGAAGAGAGCGATGGGGAGCTCGGTCAATGCCTGCTTTTACTGTATCGCTGTTCATTCTTTTTCTCCACTCCTTTAACATAAATACAAAATCCATAAGAAATCCTATTGTAATTTTAAAAATGCCATTTAAATTATATATTACTTATCCTTCAGCTTTCCTTGGTACATTTTGGACTGCAGATAGATCCTAAAGTATATTGTAACATTACTTCCTGATTTACCCAATGCGTCATTCCTACTTATTAATAGAAACCCCGTCGACCAAAGTCAAAGCCTGGAAATCCTTCAAGAGGTCTTTAAACACTTTTCCCGGTTTCCCATCGCCGATGACCCGACCATCAGCTTGAACTACGGGAATCAATTCAGCAGCCGTTCCGGTCAAGAAGCACTCATCTGCATTGTAGACATCATGCCGGTTAAACAGCTCTTCTCGAACTTCAAGACCTGCCTTTTTGGCTAAGGCAATGACGGTATTACGGGTCACACCTTCAAGACATCCAGCGGATAAAGGCGGAGTAAGCAAGGCACCCCGACGAAGGATGAAGATATTATCAGCAGTCCCTTCCACCACATAACCTTCTTGGGTTAACATGATTGCTTCAACCACTCCTGCTTGAGTGGATTCAATCTTGGCCATAATATTGTTCAAGTAGTTTAAGGATTTTACACGTGGGCTGAGGGAATCCGGATTTGTCCGCCTTACAGCAACCGTTTTGACTTCGAGCCCATTCTCGTACATGTGTTGAGGATAAATCTTAATTTGGTCTGCTATACAGATAATACTAGCCGCTTTGCAGTTGTTAGGATCTAAACCTAGGTCTCCCACCCCACGGGTAACTACTAAACGGATATAGGCATTATCTAAGTTGTTTTTTCTTAAGGTACTGCAAAGAACTTCTTCCATCTCGGGCTTAGAGATGCCAATATTCAACATAATCGTTTTAGCTGACTCATAAAGACGATCTAGGTGTTCTTGACATTTGAATACTCTGCCATGATAAGCACGAATGCCTTCAAAAATCCCATCTCCATAAAGCAAACCATGATCAAAAACTGATATCTTAGCCTCTTCTTTTGTAACATACTCACCGTTCAGATAAATAAGCATTTCCACAAAAATCTCCCCTTTACCCATAAGTTAAATTGATTTTTCTCCACCTGTAACTAGAAAATTATAGAACTTGGCTTTCGTCAAGATTCTCACTGGTTTACTACTCAATGATATAACAACTAATTCTGTGAAGGAAACTAGCTAAAAGGAAACCGAGCGGTGTTCCTTGCACTTTGGAGGAACTTTCCGCTCGGGTTTTTTCTGCCCACGGTGTAAATCCATACTCTGGATCTTGTACCGCTCGGACCTGTCGGAGAATTTCCCGGAACCCTAGGTACACTTCCTTCTGTTATAATACATTCTTTGATTTAATCATAAGTTTATAATACACAGCCAATAGTGTCAACCACTTTTGAAAAACTCTTGTCAAAGAAAAAAAACCATATTATAATGTCCACAATGCGAATACATTTGTTTTCATGAAACGGATTGGAGGAAATTCAATGCAGGTCGTTTCAATCGGACTTTTGGGTCTCGGAACCGTCGGCAGTGGGGTAATTCAAATACTTGAGCAGAATGCTAGCGATATACAGAACCGTTCCCAAACTCAAATTAAGGTCTCCAAAGTGCTGGTGCGGAACCTGAATGCACCTCGCAATGTGCAAGGGGATTTTACACTTACTGATCAAGCCAAAGACATTCTTACCGACCCCCAAATCGATGTGGTAGTCGAGGTTATGGGCGGGATAGAACCGGCTCGAACCTATATATTAGAAGCCTTCAAAAACGGAAAAAACGTCGTAACTGCGAATAAAGATCTCCTGGCCATCCACGGCCATGAGCTCCTAGATGCCGCCAAGGAAGCAGGTAAGGACCTCCTATTTGAAGCCAGTGTAGCCGGCGGCATTCCCATTATCGCTGCTCTCAAGCAATCATTAGCCGGCAACAAAATATCAGAGGTTTTGGGGATTATTAATGGCACCACCAATTACATTTTGACAGCAATGTCCGAACAGGGTCGAGACTATCATGAGGTACTGGAAGAAGCTCAAAAACTGGGCTATGCCGAGGCCGATCCTTCAGCGGACGTGGACGGCTTAGATGCGGCACGCAAACTGGCCATACTTGCTTCCATCGCTTTCAATTCACGGGTCACAGTGAATGATGTTTATGTAGAAGGGATCTCAAAAATCACTTCCGAAGACATTGCCTATGCTCGAGAATTAAATTCAACAATTAAGCTGTTGGCTGTGGCCAAATCTCAGGCAGATGGTATCGAAGTTCGTGTCCATCCGGCAATCTTGCCAAACTCACACCCTTTAGCTTCTGTCAATGGGGTCTTTAATGCCGTTTATGTGGTGGGAGATGCAGTGGGCGAAACTATGTTCTATGGTCGCGGTGCCGGTTCCCTTCCTACCGGAAGCGCCGTTGTATCTGATATCATTCAGGTGGTACGCAACTTGAACACCAATTCTACTGCCAGCATCAATTGCACCTGTTATAACGAATTACCGATTAAAAGCGAGCAAAATTTCAAAAGCGCTTTCTATATTCGCTTGCGAGTCAAGGATGAACCTAGGGTTTTAGCTACTTTGGCTTTACTCTTTGCTGAAGCTAGTGTCAGTTTTGCCTCGATTATTCAAAAGCAGAAGAAACGCCATGAGGCTGAAATCGTTCTTGTCACCCATCCTAGCCAAGAATCCCAGCTTCGCGAGGCCTTGGATTCTGTCAGGGCTTATGACAAAGTTCTTAGTATTCAAAATGTCATTCGTTTTGAATCAGGAGAACTCAACGACGATTAAGGAGGATCAGCATGGTTTCTGTTAGAATACCCGCAACTTCCGCCAACTTGGGGCCAGGCTTTGATTGCCTCGGCATGGCCCTTTCTTTATATAATTTCGTCCAGATCGATGCTAGTGATTCTTTTCAGATTACCTTAACAGGAGACTACTCCTCAGGCATTGCTACCGATGATTCTAATCTCGTCTGGCAAAGTATGTGCGCCTTGTGGAATGAGATCGGCATTAAAATTCCGACCGTATCCCTGACTTTGGAGAACAATGTCCCCCCCACTCGGGGCTTAGGCAGTAGCTCAGCGGCCATCGTGGGAGGACTTGTAGCAGCCAATGAATATGCCGGGGGCGTCTTAAGCAAGCAGGAAATTCTTCAGATAGCCAATCGTATCGAGGGGCACCCTGATAATGTGGCACCTGCCCTACTAGGGGGAATTACTCTGGCCGTATCCACTGAGACCTCGGTAATCGCCAGAATCTTGCATGATAATCCTCGATTCATTGCTTTAGCCATTGTACCCGACTTCCACCTCTCTACAGAAAAAAGCCGCAATGTGTTGCCTGCATCAATACCTCGCGCCGATGCGGTCTTTAATCTATCTCGGACAGCTTTGCTGGTAGAAGCCCTCATTCATGAAAATTATGAGTTTCTCAAGGAGGGTATGCAGGATCGTCTTCATCAAAACCAACGAGCGGCCCTGGTTCCCGGACTCTCTAAAACTTTAGGAGTCGCCCTAAACCATGGAGCATTTGGCTCAGCACTAAGCGGCTCGGGGCCAACCATCCTAGCTCTTGTCTCAGCGGATAAGGCCGGTGAAATTTCACAAGCTATGGTGGATTCCTTAAGCTCCCATGGGTTAACAGCTAAAGCATATACCCTCGCCATTGATTCAGTAGGGGCAACAGTATTGTAAAGAATGAGGCCTGTCCGAAATACGAATGCGCATTCGTATTTCGGACAGGCCTCATTTCCTATTTTGCCTTTAATCTCAGTTTAGCTTTTTTTCATCTCATCCAAATACTTGATGGCACTCAGGGCAGCCGTTCCACCTTCCCCTACCGCTTTGTTCAGCTGATAGGGTTGTCCGGAGCAATCTCCTGCAGCAAAGAGTCCCGGCACACTGGTTCCTAAGTCTCGGTTAACCTTAATCGCTCCTTTGTCCATTTCCAGTCCTGGAACAATCTGCTCTGCCGGCAAGCTTTCCCGTAAAACGAATACACCGTCCACTAGGATTTCCTCACTATCCAAGACCAGCTTCTCTACATGCTGAGCACCGTAGATTTCTTTGATTCTAGCCTTTCTTTGGATGATTCTTGAATCGAGTTGACCCACTTCTTTATAGAAAGGGATGTAATATACTTCCGAGCAAATCTCAGCCATAAAGTTGGCTTCCGCTTCACCTTCATGACTATAGGAAATAATAGCGACTTTCTTTCCTTTGTACAAGGGACCATCGCAGGTCGCACAATAGCCCACCCCACGGCCCAGTAGCTCCGTCTCTCCGGGAAGAAGCTTGGTCGGTGATACCCCGGTGGCCAAAATCACGGCATCAGCTTCAAAGGATTCATTATTACCCACTAAGGTAAAAGGCGGTCCGGGATAAATATTGAGGGCCTTCCAGGTCACGACTTCAATTCCCATGGATTTCAAGTGATTCAGATAGTGTTGTCGCAATTCTTCCCCTTTAATTTCGGGAAAACCCAAGTAGTTATCAATCTGTGGAGCCTTAGCTAATTTGGGACTACAGAAATCACTTCCCAAAAGGATAAAGTCTTTATTTCTAATTTTGGCATTTAAAGCGGCTGACATCCCAGCCGGTCCACACCCGACAATCGCGAGCTGATAATGGGATTTTAGTTTAAACTCTTCACTCATACAACTCAACCTCCTTAGTTCACTATCCTTCTTATTCTGCAAAAGATCTTAGAATCCCTTTCTCTAGATTTAAATCAGAGGCAAGACAGATCTAGACAATTTTACTTTTTATAACCTTAGTATCAACAAAGTACAACGAAATAAAGCACTCAAGATAAAAAAACGCTCCAAATAGAAACCCGCTCAATATTCAGCGCGTTCTCTCTAACCCGTAGAGCTCCTTATAATTGGCGTAGTTTTCTAAGACTCGATGCACATACTCTCTAGTTTCTCCAAAAGGGATATCCTCCGTCTTTAATTCATCCAGCTTAAGCTGTTCTGTTTTTAGCCACTCATTAACATGCCCTCGCCCACCATTGTAAGCCGCCAAGACGAGCTCGATTTCCCGGAACTCCTTCTGCAAATTAGCTATGTACCAGGTTCCATACTGGATATTCTTTGCTGGCTCTTTTAATTGACTATCGCTGAAGCTTTGATCGCCAAGTGTCTCGGCGATCCACTTAGCGGTGTCCGGCATAAGCTGCATCAGGCCCAACGCCCCTTTATGAGACTCGGAATAGGGGAGAAATTTGCTCTCGGCCCGAATCACGGAAATGACCAGCAAAGGATCTACCTCATATTGTACAGCATACTCCTCAATTTGGGATCGATAGGGATAGGGATAAAGCACCTTCTTTATAGTTGGAGTCTGAATTAAGACAAAAACAGCTACCAAGATAATCAGAGTAAAGAAAAATCCCGATCGTTTTCTCTTGAGTTGCACTTTGAACCTTTTTTTCTTCATAGAGACTCCTTGAATTTCATCAGCATTTATCACGTTCTTGGAGAGTAATAGAGCTTCTTATCTATCTTTAGATAATACTTAATTCTATAGATCATGTTCTCTGATTATTCTTTCCATTTCCTTCCTTAATTGTACTTCAGTTTGTAGCCAATTTCCAGAGTTATCGATGACAACATCTGCTTTTTTCCTTTTCTCGTCTAAAGAAAACTGAGCTTTCATACGTAGCTCAACCTCTTCAAGAGTCAAAGCATCTCGTTTCATCACACGTTGCTTTTGCATCAGAGCAGGTACCCAAACAACCCAGATTTCATCCATATACTCATAAAAACCAGCCTCAAAAAGCAAAGGAACATCCCAAATACATACTTTGTGCCCTGCTAAGGCGATAGTTTCTTGTTGTTTAAGCATGTCTCGTCTGACCAAAGGATGGAGAATCTGCTCAAGCTGTTTGAGGGCAAGGTCATCAGTGAAAACAATACTGCCCAAGGCTCGGCGATTGATCAGTCCTCCATCGGTCACAATACCATGACCAAATGCAGCCGTGATGGCTGCAATGGTTTCAGGTGCATCATATAATTCATGAACCGTTCGGTCCGCATCAATAATCGGTATACCGTGTTCGGAGAGCCAACGGGAGACCGTTGATTTACCGCTTCCGATCCCTCCCGTCAAACCAATGACGAACATGAACGCCACCTCAACTTGCTTATATCATCTTTCTGAGAGCTATGAGAATTAGCATAGTCCCAGGCAGAAGCCCTAACTTTGCTAGATGTTCCTCCGGAAGCTTTCCGGCTAAAGCCTGCCCGAATTTGATCATAACGATTTGCATAAAAGCTACCCAACCAATCATCGATAGAGAATTCAGAACTCCCATAGCAAGGCCTAAGACCAATCCGGAGGCAAAGGCATCTAAAGACAAGGCAGTTCCCAGCAACACACTTTCCTTGGCACTGATAACCCCAGAACCATCGAGGTCCGCCTGCTCCGGCATCCTGAGTACTTGCACTACGACGCCTAGGATTTTAAATTCCAATTTCAGAACGGGTTCACGCAAAGCCACGGTTTGAGTCGGTACAGCTTTAGGGGTATCGCCTTTTATCAAGCTGAGCACCGCTTTTGTCAGTTGGTAGCCACCTAGGGAAAGCAAGATAGCTGCTGCCAGCAAATTGGGCGGGATGAAGGTGATGATGTCCATGAACACATCCCCTAAAAATACCGCAGCACCCATGGCTACCACTGTACAAAGAGTCATAACCAGCATAGAGAGTAGAGGTATACGTATTTTTCTGATTCCATAAGATAACCCGACGCCAAATCCATCAAAACTTAGGGCTAAAGCGAAGAGTAGAGCTGCTCCCATATCTATCCTCCTGTATGTTCCATTTCCTTGCAGGATAATATATGGGTAAACTCTCCCTATTGTGACCCTAGTCTTCTGTTAATTCCAGCCACTCCAGCATCGTGCTGTCCAGTAAAGCTTTTTTCTCCTCATAAACATGATGGAGCCCCATGGCTTTTTCGTAATTTGAAGCAACTTCCTCCATCTGACTTTCCAAGGAATTTAGCTCCTTCTCTAACTCAGCAACCTGCGTCTCCAGCTCCAGTGCCTTTTTCTGGCGTCGCTTGAGATCACGATCGTTAGCTCCTTTAGAGTTACCCTTAAGACTTGAAGTCACATCGCTAGAGCTATTTTGATTAGACACATTGCGAACCTGAGCAGCAACAGCTATCTCTTCCTGTACCTGAGCTTTATATGTGCTGTAATCCCCTTCATAAAGCCGAATTCCCTCAGGGGTCAAACGGGCTATTTTATTGACCACCCGATCTAAAAAATAGCGATCATGGGATACCACTAAGAGTGTGCCATCAAAGTCCTGGAGAGCTTCTTCTAAGACATCTCTCATTCGAGTATCTAAATGGTTAGTCGGTTCGTCCAAGAGCAACACATTACCTTGAGTAAGAAAAAGCTTGGCCAAGGCAAGACGACTCTTTTCCCCTCCGCTCAATACGGAAACAGGCTTAAAGACGTCCTCTGCCACAAAGCCGAAACGTGCCAGGAGGCTGCGAATCTCGGGGTCCAGCAGATCGGAGTCCTCGCGAATTTCATCAAGGATGCTACCCCTCCCTCTCAATTCCTCATGCTCCTGAGAATAGTACCCCAGCTTCACGTTAGCGCCCAGGCGAATCTCACCCTTATAGTTCAACCCACCCTTGATGGCCTTCAGCAAACTGGTTTTGCCGACTCCATTCTCCCCAAGCAGGGCTACTCGATCACCTCGGCGCAGCTCCACATCGACCCCCTGAAAAAGCTTCCGTCCAGGAAATTCTATGGAAACCTCCTCGAGCATAAGGGTCCGATCCCCGCTACGGCGCCCTGTGGAGAGAGAAATATGCATAGCCTTCGCTGTTTTGCTCACTTCGATTGGCTTAATCCTATTCAGCTGAGTTTCTCGACCCCGGGCCTGCTTGGAATTTTGACCAGCCTTATTGCGACGAATGTATTCCTCTAGTCGCGCAATCTTTTTGTTCAACTTGTCTGCTTCCCTAGCCAAGGTCGTCTCCTCGAGAGCTCTTTGTAGCTCATACTCTGAATAATTTCCGGAATAGCTCTGAAGGCTGCCGTTTTCTAAGTGAAGGACTTTCTGGACTATATTATCAAGGAAGTAGCGATCGTGGGAAACCAATAAGATTGCGCCCGCATATCCTTTCAGAAACCCTTCCAGCCACTCCAAAGCATCCATATCCAGATGATTAGTAGGCTCATCCAATACTAAAAAATCTGGAGAACGAAGCAAGAGCTTACTGAGAGCAAGCCGAGTTTTTTGCCCTCCGCTTAGATGTTGAATAGAGCGGTTAACTTCCTTTGTGAGCCCTAACCCAGAAAGTATTTTTCGAATCTGAGCCTCTAAGGCATATCCACCCATAGTTTCAAAGCGCTCGGTCAGGGAACTATACTGTTCAAAAATTTTCTCGTCAGCGGACTGGGCCATACGCTCTTCGAGTATGTGAAGCTGTGCCCGCATATCGATTAAATCAGCTCGTTCCTCCAGCATGCTGGACCAGACAGTTCCGTTCTCGTCAATGAGTGGATTCTGAGGAAGATAACCCAAGGTTCCCGTTAGAAAGATATCCCCACTTTCCAGGCGAAGCTCTCCTAAGCAAGCCCGTAATAGGGTCGTCTTTCCTGCTCCATTCGGCCCCACTAATCCGACCTTTTCTCCTTTCTCTACAGCAAAAGTTACTTGCCGAAAAAGGGCTTCACCGGAAACGTCCACGCCACAATTCCGACAGTAAAGAATACTCATATATCTATACTCCTTTAATGCGTGAATTATGGGGACAGGCCCCTTGATTCACCTTTATTTGGGTCGAGTAGCTTACGCTTATGGGTCTTTTTCGGGGCAAAAAGCTTACTTCTGGCAGCTCGAACAAAACACTGTAGACCGTCCGCCCAGTCGAATCTTTTCTAAGGGCTGTCCGCAGCATCGACAGGCTTCTCCGCCACGGCCATAAACCTTTAGCTCCTTTTGAAAGGCTCCCTTTTCACCATTGGCATCCTGATAATCCCGAAATGAGGTACCTTTGGCGTCAATTCCTTCTTGAAGGACTTCACAGATTGCCTTATGGAGACTCTCAACTTCTTCAGAAGTCAGGGTATTGGCACAGCGTTCAGGGGCAATACCAGCCCTAAACAACGCCTCATCGGCATAGATATTGCCAATTCCCGCCACTAGTGCTTGGTCCAATAAGGCTGCCTTGATCGCTAGCTTTCGAGAGGCGATTCCCTTTCCCAACTCATCGGGTGTGAAGCCATCCTCTAGTGGCTCCGGCCCCAAACGAGCCAAAGAAGGCCCGTTGAGCCGTTCCTCTGTTCTTACCAGCTGTAACCGACCAAACTTTCGCGTATCAGTAAAATGAACTTCTCCTTGGTCAAGCTTCAGGACGACATGGGTATGTTTCTCTGGTTCATGGTTTTGCGTATGGTAAACCAAGCGTCCGGTCATGCGCATATGGGCAATGAAGGACCATCCTTCATCCAAAGTAAACAATAGATATTTTCCTCGTCGCTCGATACTTTGAATCCTCAACCCTTTGACTGTTTCGGCAAAGGGATTTCCCTCATAATCCTCCACAGCGCCCGGCCAACGAATCTCAACCTTAGCAATAGACTGGTTAAGAATATGCTGACTCAAGCTTCTGCGAATCGTCTCTACTTCTGGTAATTCCGGCATCTTTTACACCTTCATATTTAAAGATCAAGCATATGCATCCATAGAATTCTTTAACCATGAATACCCTACTACCTAGACATCCTACTCTTGCGAGTATCCTACTCCTGCTGATTTTTAGTAAAGTAATACGATTCCATGTCATACCAATTAGGACCACTCTTACACTCCACAGTCAAGGGCACAGACAACGGAAAAGCAGTTTCCATTTCTTCACGAACAACTTTGGCTACAGCATCTAAGTCTTCCGGTGCCACTTCGAGAACTAATTCGTCGTGAACCTGCAACAAAAGGTGTGCACGATAAGGCTCAATGGCTTTAGCTACCCCTAGCATAGCTAACTTCATAATATCCGCAGCTGTTCCTTGGATAGGAGTATTCATGGCGATCCGCTCTCCGAATTGACGCTGCACTCGATTCGGATGCCGTAATTCGGGAATACGCCGTAAGCGGTTAAGCAAGGTGCGCACCTGCGCCTCTTCTTTAGCTTTCACGACGATTTCTTCGAGGTATCGTTTAACTCCTTCATAACGATGGAAGTACTTCTCGATGTACTCTTTTGCCTCTTTGCGAGGTACCCCTAAATCTCTACCTAAGCCAAATTCCGTCAACCCATAAACCAAACCAAAATTAACGGCCTTAGCCTTTCGGCGCATATCCTTGGTTACTTCGTCCATAGGAACCCCGAACACCTCTGAAGCAGTCCGTGTATGAACATCCTGATTTAAGAAGAAGGATTCACGCATCACTTCATCCTGGGAATAGTGGGCAAGGATTCTCAGCTCGATTTGGGAATAATCTGCCGACAAAAGCACCCAACCCGATTGGGTAGGTTTAAACACTTTCCGCAATAACCGCCCAAGCTCCAGACGGATAGGGATATTTTGCAGATTCGGCTCCGTACTGGATAAACGTCCTGTGGCGGCAACAGTCTGTTGGAAGGTGGTGTGAACTCTTCCCTCATGAATCTGTGCCAGCAAGCCATTGACATAGGTCGACATGAGCTTACTCAGCTGCCGATAATCCAAAATTTTCTCCACCATAGGATGAGCTGTCTTTAATTCCTCTAAAGTATCGGCATCAGTGGAATACCCGGTTTTGGTTTTTTTCATGGGGGGAAGTCCTAGCTTTTCAAAGAGAATATGACCCAACTGTTGCGGAGAGTTAATATTAAAGGTCTCTCCGGCATCCTCGTAGATCCCTTCTTCCAAGCGTTTTAGTTCCCCGGACAAGTTCTGTCCAAATTCCTCAAGCATTGGAGCATCCACCGCAATCCCCTGCTTTTCCATCTGCGCAAGGATAGGGCTTAGAGGTTCCTCCATTTCATGAAGGAGCGCCCCCAAACCAAGTTCCTCTAAGGTTTCCTTGTAAGAGCCGGCTACTTGTGCTAAAGCCGATGCTTCTTCGCCTAGATTTCCGAATTCTATAACGCCGGGAATGTACTCTTTCACCAACCCTAATGATTCAAATTTTGTACGAGTAGGGTTAATTAAATAAGCAGCCAAGCTGATATCCATAGCTAATCCCTGCATGGTAATATCTTCATTTAAGAGCAGGGTATAGAGCAGCTTACCATCTGCTACAAGCTTCGGCACATCAGGATCTTCGAGCAAATTGATGAAGGCTCCACGTAACTCCAGGTCCCCTTCGGTCCAAGGCAACGTAAAGGACTCCTCTGCTACCGCGATTCCCCAGTCAGTGATTTTAGCCCAATGGGGATTTCCCACAGTATTGGCGAAGGCCAAAGCAAGTGGTGTCTTTTCTTTTAGCCACTTTTGAAGTCGGTGCACCCACTCTTCATTGGTCAGTTCATGCAAAGGCCAGGACACGAGAGCTGATTCTTGAGCTGTATTGCTGTGCTCTTCCTCTACTCCATGATGCTCATGCCAGATACGGGTTACACTTTTAAGAACATACTTGTCCAACGCTGCTGCAAAAACCTTTTCCTCAGGACGACGATAGGCTAATTTATCTAAGTCAATCTCCAGAGGGACATCATAAAGCATGGTAGCCAACTTTTTGCTTAAGATGGCTTGATCCGTATTATTGCGCAGATTCTCTTGAAGCTTCTTCCCTGAGATTTTATCAATGTTCTCTAAGACAGTTTCCACACTACCGTATTCCCATAAGAGCTTCAAAGCTGTTTTCTCCCCTACTCCAGGTACCCCGGGGATATTATCGGAGGCATCCCCCATCAAGCCCTTAAGATCGATGACTTGAGCAGGGCTAAGCTGATACTTTTCATAAAGAACCGCTTCTGTGTAGGCATCCACCTCAGTAATTCCTTTACGGGTCAGATAAACAGTGGTATGAGGAGAAACCAACTGCAGAGCATCCCGATCCCCTGTATAAATCTGTACTTCCCACTCCCGCTTCTCAGCCATGGACGTAACCGTAGCGATGATATCATCAGCTTCATAACCTGCACATTCCAGAATAGGCATAGAAAAAGCAGTTAAAAGCTCTTTTAGAAAATCAAATTGTGGTTTGAGGGCCTCAGGGGTCTCTTTCCGTTGGGCTTTATAATCAGCATATTGCTCAATCCTGACCGTAGCTTTGGTCTTATCAAAAGCCACCACCCAATAATCCGGCTTTTGCTCCAAAAGCAAGCGCAAGAGCATGGTCATAAAGCCGTGGAGCACATTAGTAGGTTTCCCATCGGCTGTGGTCATTACAGGTAAAGCATAAAAGGCTCGGTTAGCCAAACTATTGCCATCGAGTATAAGGATTTTTGACATATAAAAACCCCTTTCTATCCGAATATAATATACCATACCTAGCGACGCCCTGCCAAACCTAATAAACTCAAGAAACGAGCTTTAGTCCAATTGCAGAGGACAATATCATGGCTATAAAGACCAGCCTCTTCCAATCCCTAGATTCACCATAGAACTTCATTCCTACTATGGTCCCGCCAACGACGCCAATTCCTGTCCAAATCGCATAACCCGTCCCCATTGGGATGAATCTCAAGGAATAACTCAAGAGCATAAGACTAAAACCAAAGCCCAAAATTAATAAACCTACAGTTTGCCAATTTCGCTTTTTATGCAATTCATTCATCATCGTAACACCAAACGCCTCAAATAAGCCTGCTAAGACCAATGAGAACCAAGCCATCACACTTCAGCTCCTTCCTCTTCTTTGCTGTCTGTAACAGATTTCAAACCTATTACGCCAATGAACAAGAGTGCAATTAGGATTATTTTCTCCCACTTAAAGGGTTCTCCAAAGAAAAGAATCTCTGAAATGACCGTACCTGCTGTTCCTAAGCCTACAAAAACTGCATAGGCGGTGCCTGCCGGTAACACTTGCGCTGCCGTAATCATTAAATAGTTGCTGATAATGAGAGCAACTATTGTTCCGATCCAAGTCCAAAAGTCATAAGCGTGTGCTAAGCCAATCACCCAGAAGACCTCTAAAAAGGCTGCGACAAATAATCTAACCCAGTGTTTATTCATCTAAAACCACCTCCATTGTATGATATTTCTTCTGTACGGATTCGACCCATAAAAACAAAAAGGCCTAAGAGAAACTGTACTACAGCTTTTCTCCCAGGCTTTTATCCCTCCGTGACACAGTAGATTACTGTGAGCTTTCTCTCGGTCCAGACCAACATCTGTTGCGGAACCCTAGAAAGCATTTAGGATATAGAATTACCAATGATTATACTGATATTTAAAAATGAATTCAAGTCTCAAGTCTCCATCATCTATTTCCGAACGTAACTAGGTTAAAGCCCCAGTTCCTCCATGGCTTTCTTCAGCCTAGCCACATGATACGGCTTCGTGACCTCATCCCCATGAAAATAGCAGTCCAAAATGTCTGCATCTTTGACGATTTCTTCTAAGGCTAAGCCTACCTTATCCTTTTCTGAGTGGTGGATGACTGCTCGGATAATCTCCTCTTTGTCTGTCTCTGCCACAGGATAAATCTCCAAAAAACGTCTCACGGGTTCTTCCCCGTGGAGAGCATGATCCTTTTGAAGTCCTGTATACCAACGACCGATATCATGAAGGGAACAAGCTAATGCAGCAAGTTCCAGATCCACTCCACGTTTTTGGGCTAACAACCTCCCTACTTGAGCGCAACTCGTAGCATGAACCCGCTCCCAGGCAAAGGGATAATCTCGATCCTTCTTTTCTTGCTCCAACATCTGTAGAAGATCATAGATTTTCTCCATATGGTTGATGAATTCCCACTTCATGATATTCCTCCCAATAAATTTTTTTAATTATGATACAGGTTCTGTCCCTCGATCCATCTTTTGGCGAGTTCGCCAATTCAAGACGAGGACTGATGAAAAGATGAGGAAGATGCCTAAGATATTTTGTGCGGTCAGTTGTTCTTTAAATATCAGTATTCCGACTAAGGTAGCCACCATGGGCTCAACGAAAGCCATCACTGAAGCTTTTCCTGCTTCCATATGCTCCAGCCCTTTAGTATAGAGCAAAAAGGGAATAAGGGTGGAAACTACCCCTAACAGTAATCCACTGATAAGAACATTTCTATTCTCTAAAGCAATTGTTACGATGTCGATGCTATTGCTAAAGGGCAATAAACTAAGAGACGCCACAATAAAAGTATAGGCCGTAACTGTAAAGGGGTGATATTTTCTTAAGGCAATACTCCCAAAAATGCTATACAGAGCATAACCAATCCCAGCTCCCAGACCGGTGATTATTGCCAGCCCTGAAAGATTGGAGGGCCCGCCCTTCCCTAATATACCGGTAATCAGAACACACCCACCAAATGCTAAAACTAAGGCCCCTATCTTTCGCATAGTGATGGGTTCACGAAACAAAATGGCTGACATAATCATGACAAAGCATGGTGCTGTGTACAATAAAATCGAAGCCATCGATAAAGTGGCCAATTTTATGGTTGTGAAGTAGCAAATGTTAAAGAACACGATGCTGCAGATTCCTGTGCCCAGAAATAACCAAAGATCTTTAAGGTTGATCTTTAGCTTATCTCTATCCTTTATTAGCAAAAAAGTCGATAGACAAACAGCAGTTACAATGCACCGTGATGCCGTAATCTGCACTGAGCTTAATCCGCCCGTTGCTAAATTTCTGGAGAATAAACCGATAATTCCCCAGCATACTCCGGCTAGGATGATCAATAGCGGTGCAATGCGTTTTCCCCAGTTAAGTGGAGCTAATTCTTTTGTCGGAGAAGGTGTTCCCTTCACTTTAGCGATATTAGCTGGCATGCAAGTAACTTCCTCCGATACATCTTGTTATCTAAACTGACCGCCCGCAGGTTGGATGCTATCTGCCCTAGAATGTCTGCGCGATGTAAATATCTGATATACCAAAAAAGAGCCTTGCGGCTCTTTTTCAATTCTTTGTTGGTGCGAGTGGTCGGAATCGAACCGACACATCCGTAAAGATAACGGTTTTTGAGACCGAGAAACCGCATCTAGTTTTGTTAAGTTTAGCAAAGAAATGTAGTGATTGCAATGGTTTAGCAATTTACTTATTCGGTATATGATGGTTAATTTATGAACACTTTTGAATCAAATGTTCCACTTCTGTTCCACTTTTTATATTTAGCGGTTTGCATCACGATAACTACACTCTCTCTTTTACATAGTCGTAAAACCAAAAGTATTGTCGAAAAGCAGGAATATCGTGGTAAAAAAGTGAACTCTCTACTACTTAAAACGAGGAGGTATGAAAATGGGTATATTTCTTGGTCTTGTTGGATTCTCGGTTTCTTCGTATGTATTATCATGATTATTGTGTCGGCCATAAAAAAGAACGGTAAGGTAAAAAAGTGGGGAATCGGCATAGGCGTATGCTTTGCTCTTTTTATAGTAGGTGTGGCAATTTCCCCGAGTGAGCCAAGCGCCACTACATCGAAAGATCCGGCAAAAGAAGCAGCCCCGGCAGAGAAAACTCCTGAGCAAATCGCTCAAGAAGAAGCTGAAGCCGCTAAAATTTCACCATCTGACAAGGAATTATTATTGAAGGCATATTCTGATTTTGACCCGCAACAGAGAACCCAATATGAAAGAATAGCAGAAAAATACGCAAAATTAACGGATGCAGAAAAGGAAGAATTCAAGGCGAACATTGAAAGACTAAACACTGAAAAAGAAGCATATGTAGCTAACGTAGCAGAAGAAGAAAAAAAGCAAGCTGAAGCTAAAGCTATCGCTGATAAACAAGCCGCTTATCAAAAATGGGTTGAAGATCAATTCAGTGCATGGGATGGTTCGCACATCTATTTAGTTGATCTACTCAAAGAAAACCTTAATGACCCCAAGAGTTTTGAACACGTTGAGACAGTTTACCAAGATAATGGGGATCATCTAATTGTAAAGATGACTTATAGGGCAAAAAATGCATTTGGCGGACTGATACTTCAAAACGTTACCGCAAGATCAGATTATGCAACTAATATGATATCCATAATCTCTCAAAACGATTAATTACAAAGACCAATAAAAACCAAGCCCCGGGGACCATCATCCTCCGGGGCTTTGCTACATCTTATACAAAAACCACTTACACGTTTGCAGTTCAAACTTTATCTCATACCGCGTCAGCTCCCCGCCAATCTCGCTCTGGCAGCTGTAGATCTTCATGCGGTTACCTGCAAGCTTCTCTTCGCGTGTCTCGACGATCTGTTCCACATCGATTACTTTGCCATCATACACGAACCGCGCCGGTGATGGGTTGCCGTGCAGATCAAAGCGAGCGACCATTTGGACCGGGGCCATTATGACTTTCATAAGATCACCTCTCCCTATTTTCTTCGATTTGGAGATGAAAATTCCTTCATATATATTTGATCTTTAAGAATCCAAGAAACCTAGTGACAAATTGGGAATATTATGCCAAGATAAAGGTATAAATTTACTGGGGGTGATCAGATGAGCAAAAACACTTTAACTATTGCATACGATGGCGAGGCATTACAAAGCGGTACCATGGATGTAAGAGAACTGGCTCCAGCTCTCCTCGCCTTTGGAAATTTATTAGAAGAAGCAAACAAAGAACTAAACGGCAATGATTCCAAGATGCAAGTTCTGGTTAAATCAGATTTCAAAGCCGGATCCTTCCATGTTGATTTTGAAATCATTAGGTCTCTTGGTACTCAACTTAGCTTATTATGGAATAACGTTTCCACACAATCTATTGATGCTATTTTAGAGCACTTGGGATTAATATCTAGCATTACCGGCATATCTCTTCTAGAACTCTTCAGAAGTATCCGTGGTCGTAGGATTAAGCAAGGAACTACAATCGAACAGAATAACGTCAGAATTGAATTCGAAGATAACTCAGAGCCTATAGTCGTTCACAAGAATGTTTATCAGCTTTTTATAAATCTCAATATTCAAGAAGATATTCAAAAGGTCTTACGACCTCTTGAAAAAGAAGGAATAGATAGGTTCTTTACCCTAAAAGATGGTGCAGTACAAAAAGAAATTCCTAAATCAGAGATTAATTATTATCGCACTCCCGAAATATCCGCAAAACCCATAGAAGAAAAGCTATACGAAAATACAATAAACGCGGCCTATAAGATTGTTACTGCCTCATTCGAAGAGGGTTATAAATGGCGTTTGACGAATGGTCAAGATAAAACTACAGCGACCCTTAAGGATCCTGCATTTATCAATAAAATAGATAATAATGAAGTTGCTATATCAAAAGATGATATGCTCATAGTCGAAATGAAAACAACGCAATGGAATATTCAAGGCAATATAAAAACAGAAAATGAAATCATAAGAGTGCTAGAGCATCAAAAAGCATACAGACAACTTTCAATACCTCTGTATAAAGATGAAGAATAAAAAAATGCCCTCCCCCGCTTAGTGCGGGGGAGGGCATTGCTGTATGTCTATATATTGTCTTGAGGCTCTTCCCCACGGTCGCCAGCGCGAATCGCCGTAACATCTTTGGTATACTTATTTTCCATAATTAAATCAAGCTGACCTTGCTCTACTGCAATAATTTTCTTATCAGATTTTGCCTTGGTTGGGGCAACAATATAATCGTGTGCTGCGCCGGCAATCAGTGCTACCAAAAAGGCATTGATGACGGCCAGACCAATGGCCTCAGGTGTCACAGCGCCCTGGATAAAAATAAGCCAGAGCATGATAACCAATGCAACAAGGACTGTAAACGGTCTGACGATCCAATCACCTTTTCCCAGTGACTTAAGCGGCTCTTTGAGAAAAGAGACGATGACATACACAGCCACGACTAGGCCGGCCAAAGTTCCGAGGTCGCTGACAGTAAATAAGCTTTGCGGTAATGTGATGGTATCCAACTTATTCCCCTCCTTATGGTAGTTCTAATTTTTTGGTTGCGTACCCCATGCCGATAATCTCCTTTATGAGCGCATCGGCTTTGCTTCTTCTTACCTTAACGGTAAGATACATGTCAGGGTCGCTCACTGGTTCGGAAGCTTCTGGAGCGTTCTTCATCCTGGCAATCTCGGCATCAATATCATTGATCATATCGCTCCAAGATTTACCGTACTTCTTGAAAAACCCATACGGATCTGTATGGTCAATCCCGGGATAAAGGCTCCTTAATCCATTGTGGCTCCATACGTTCGGACCGGTACTCCATCCATGATTCACACAGGAATCAGCCACGAGCCACACTGTTCGCCGCCAAACCTCATTGAATTGTTCCATGTTGTACCCTCTAGGCTCGCACATTTCAGCGCTTAAATATGTTCCGTTTGCTCTGTTATTACCCGCATGCCAAGCAATCTCATTTTCGGGGATTAAGCGAATGATTTCATTCCAATCTATAACATAGTGGGCTGAAGATTCGCGGTCCTCATTGTTCCAGTAATTGTAGTGGTTCTCCGCCGTTGCTCCCTCATTTGATGTGGAGTGTATAACAAACCCTTTGGGGTTGAGCGGCTGCTTTGGCCTGTTGTACTTAGAGAGGAGCCGCTCATTTATCTTATACATTAGTATCATCCCCCTTCCTGCGCGATGTGATCATTCACGCATTTTTCTAATTGATCATGCTTTACTTCGACTTTGATTAACCGCCCTGTTAATCCGTCAATCTGCTGTCTCTGCGCCCTCTGCTCAAAGCGGATATCGTCTACCCCTCTTTTCAGGTAGTCCATGTCTGTCTTGAGACTTGTTTCAATTTGGGCTTCAGACTTAACTTCGTTTTTTACATCTCGATTTCGTGCTGACCACCCCAACGCCATACCTGACAATGCCGCCATAACGCCGATTATAGCCGTGATAACTGTTAAATCCACACTATCACCTCTCCATCCTCCTTTTTTGACCATAGGAAAACCCGAAGAGTTATCTCTCCGGGTTGTTATTTTTATTGTACCAAATGCTGTCGGTATGCTTGTTGCTTACGTTCGTCTGTGGCTTGCGCATAGATCTGTGTGGTGCCGGGATCATCGTGCCCTAGCAAGGCTTGTACGCTCGCTATGTCCGCTCCATTATTGAGCATCAGAGTGGCGAAGGTGTGGCGGAGTACATGAGGATGTACATTTTTCTTGATTCCCGACCGCCCCGCAATTATGCCTATTTCTCTTTGTATTCCTCTCGCCGATAATCTTCGGTAGGGCTGTCGCTCTGTGATAAATAGCGCTTCAACATCGTCTGTCCGACGCATTAAGTACTTTTTAAGATGATACATAGCTTTATAGCTGAAATACACAACTCGCTCTTTATTGCCTTTCCCGATGACTTTAGCCGACATGGTTTGGTGATCTATGTCCTCTTTATCCATAGCTTGTACCTCGGAGAGTCGGCATCCGGTTGCATACATAACTTCGATAAGGGCCCGCTCCCTAGGAGTGCTACAGGATTCTCTTAACATCTCTAATTCCTCTATGGTTAGGGCTTTGGGCAATCTCTTTTCTTTCTTCGGCGGTTTTATCCTCCGGGAGGGGTCCTTGGGTAAAATGTCCTCCGACGTTAACCAACAAAAGAAACTCTTGAGAACTGAAAGTTTACCAGAAATAGAAGTGGGCTTTAGATTCTTAAATGAACCTAGATAAATACGCAGATCAGCTGTAGTGATTTCATCTGTGGCCTTATGGGTGTCTTCAGAAAAAACTCTTAACTCGATGGCATAACCCTTTAGTGTGAGCTCACTTAATCCTTCGAGTCTTTTTCCTGCCAAGAACAGCTCTATTTTCTGTTGCAGATCTGGATGCCCCATAGTTGGTTGAGCTGGCTTGATGTCGTACTTTGAGAATATATGGGTAAGATTATCCCGCAGTACCTGCCTGTCGGATGCAAAATTTGCACCCATGACTTCTTCGAGCATAAGCTCTGCCGTGGTGCTTAACGTGGGTGTAAGCATAGTATGATACCTCCCCTATGGTATTTTTATCCCCGAGGAGTATATAGGCAGGCGGCGTCTCGGGGGAGCGCCATAGGTAGGTTAATTACTCCTACCTTGCCTGCTTATATTTTACCATACTATGCCATTGATTAATAGTCAATTCTCAAACATCTGTTCTGTTCTTCTTCTTTCCCAATTTAGATCAAAATATAGATAACCGATTTTAAGGAGTTATTAGGATTAAAACGAAGAAAAAATGGATAGAAACCGATTACATCTTAAATCCTACGATTTGCTAGGTAGAAATGCGATTTCAATATAAAATCTATACTATTTTTCTAAAGTCGGTTCCGTTTTTAAAGACGCTTTCTCCCCCCAGATTAACACGAGTCAATACAAACTACTCTAGGTTAATACAAATTGAGCTAGACTAACGCGAATATTGCGACCGCACAGGCCTACTTTACCGCCACCTCCCAACGGCTTTTCGGCCATAGATTATGCGGATTTACTGGATACGATAGTTCAATCCTCTATATCCGGCAAGTCTATCGTCTGCCCGGCCAGATCGTGGGAGCAGTCGCTCAAAAACTGTATGCGTCCATCGGTAACAAAACTATGGCAGCGATGAGTATGTGGGGGATTTATCGGCATATGAGCATTTACCAGCATCGATGGCTTAAAGGTTGGCTTTTCCATGTCTCCATTAAATGACCAACGCTCATCAAAAACATGGAAGCAATGACACCCTGGGCAATCTATCGCAGGCTGATGTATCGTGCCGTCTTGGTTGCCGAGCATGACTACTTTTGCCATACAAATATCATCCTTTCTTACGGCGCAAGATGGGTCATTTCTCGATTATATCCAGAAACCGCTATTATCAAGGGTTTCAAGGCATTTTCGAGTAGTTCAAAATAATATTGCGCAATAACTATTGCGCTGGAGTAAAGTCGACATAATACT
>JBFWMF010000015.1:0-84160 GCA_050251735.1 Desulfitobacterium sp. | reverse complement strand
AATTTTGCAATACAATAAATAAGCGCTAATACACTACAACTTTATGATAAAAAACAAAACCCGCTAGCCCTTGACAACACAGGGCTAGCGGGTATTTTTAATTACTTTTAGTGCAAAACTCAGGTTAAGGATGAACCCTGGGTACTTTATGATTTGAAGCTCTTCAGAACTAGCTGAATTAAAACGGCGTAATACGGCTTTGGCTCTAGCCAAAAGTTCACCTGGATTAAAAGGCTTTGTGACATAATCATCCGCGCCTAAGTCAAATCCAAGAATTTTATCGTGTGGGTCGTCTTTAGCAGTTAACATGATGACGGGCGTATCGGATAACATACGGATTCTTCGGCACAACTCCCAACCATTAAGACCAGGCAGCATAATATCGAGCACAATTAAATCGAATTTTTTCTCTACGAACACCGATAGGGCAGTGTGTCCATCATATACTTTTGTAATATGAAATTCGTCGCTCAAGTATAGACTAACTAGATTACAAATATGTTCTTCATCATCTACTATGAGGAGTTGTTTTTTGTCCATATTTTATCACCCTAATTCATATGTTAACTTATTTCACACAAGAAACATCAAAATAAGTGTATTAGTTAATCCTTCCTTAATTATAAAGAAACGAACCCCATTTGTATATGATTGACATCAGTTCAGAACTAAAGTTAGGCTCGTATTTGCGTTAATTGTTACAAATTTATTACAGACTTCTTGACTTTTGATATAGATTTGTTACAACTTGGGAGTAAAATAGGGCTACTAAATCTATTTAAAGACCAGCTAATAAAAGTCAAGCATTACATTGAGTAATTCTCTAATTGTTAGTTCCGAAAAGGAGGGTATTACAAAACAAGCCATTGAAAAATCCGAACAATGACTAAAGCAACTAACTGATCTAAGCCTTAAGCTGCTACAGGTTGAACCTTAGTTGTTCTCCAAGATTGATGATCTTCAGGTCTCCTAAATTCAAAGGGCTTTTGGTCACGAAGAACAGCAAAGATGTAGTGGAGAAGTTTATGCATGACGGCCACGAGAGCTACCTTTTTCTTCTTGCTGACGCATTTTGAAGCGTAGAAATCTCTTAGAACAGGGTTAATCTCCTTGCCATTGCGAGTTGTTCTTATGGAGGCCATAGCGACTGTAAAAAGAGTCCTTCTCCCAATTCGTGTACCACGTTTAGAGATCTTGTTGCGGTCTCCATTGAATTTACCAGACTGATTGACCGAGGGATCAAGACCAAAGAAGGCCGTGAGAGCTTTAGGAGAGTTGAAAAGACTGAAGTCCCCAATCTCAGCAATAAGCGTAGCAGCCGTCAAAAAGCCAACGCCTGGCATTTCGTCAAGAAGCTCAACATTCCGCCGTGCCTTAGCGGGGAATTGAGGAGACTCAATCATCGTGTGGATTTGTGCCTCAATGCCATTTAAGCTTGCCTGCATGTGTTCTATCCCATCGATATGAAACTTAATTTTAGTATCAAGCAATGAGAATTCACTGGGCATAGAAGAAGCAAGCTGAGCACAGTCGCAAAGCAGAGCCACCTTGTTAGAGGCCCACTCAGAGCTCTTACGGCTGGTTTTAGCGATCAATAGGGTGAGGACGTTTGTGTCGGCATCACGAATAGCCCTAGGTGAAGGATAGCTCTTCAGAACCGCTAAAGCCGTTTTCCCAAAGGGTCCAGAGAACACGTCAAGGAATCCAGGGAAAAGCAAGTAGAGATCCGTACAAAGCCTGTTCTTCATCTCGGTGAGCATATCTGAAACGGCGTAATACTCGCGCGTCATCATACGAAGAGCAAGGATTTGTGGTTCAGGAACTATGGAAACCTTAATATCTTGGTATTTAGCCAGCCTAGCGATGGCTTCAGAATCTTTATTATCATTTTTCACTTTTCTTAAATCGAAATTCTTGGTAGAATGGACACACAAAGGGTTAATCACAAAACCTTTGAGGTCATTGGATTTCAAGAAGAAGAAGAGTGGTAAATGAAAGATACCCGTAGATTCTACGAAGTAGATGGGCTTTCGATTTAACCGCTCTTCTTCTTTTTTAAGAATATCGAGCAGTTTATGAAAGCCGGCAGGATTGTGATCGATCCTAAACGGTTTACGGATAAGTTCCCCGGTGGGTGCTAGCATAGCAACAATAGAGAATTCAGAGGAAACATCGATTCCGACCACGAAATCGTTAAGAAACTGAGACAAGAGAACACAACCTTTCAAACAATGAATCAGAGCATCCACTAAAAAAGAATGTCAAACAACCTTGCATTTGAAACGGGTAGCACTAAAGTAGTGACCCAACCAGCTAAACATCGAATCATTCTTGTGGAGTGACACGCTATTTCACGGATAAGACCTCAAAAGAGGGATCCAGGAGGAACGCACATCTATCTCTCTGAAGAAACGATTATAGCATGATATCTAGTGATTGAGATCCAGCGTGTCAACTAATTCAGTTGAACATTAAGGAGTAAGTTATCAAGGAACGTTCGGGTTGGTTTTGAAACCTTAACCCTATACTTATCTTACAAGGGGGATATATGTGGTTAAAAG
Organism: Desulfitobacterium sp.; assembly: GCA_050251735.1. Taxonomy (GTDB): domain Bacteria; phylum Bacillota; class Desulfitobacteriia; order Desulfitobacteriales; family Desulfitobacteriaceae; genus Desulfitobacterium. The sequence continues at coordinate 81,599 of JBFWMF010000015.1, read as the reverse complement.
GTTTGTAATAAGTTTTATGGTACTCTTATTCCTTCTATTTTTCTCAGTCAGCCCTGGGTATGCTGAAAATTCTCCACCCCTTGGAATAATGCAATTATCTGCGCATGTATTGCCTGAGTACGACAAATCTGATGTACTAATAATTTACGGAATTCAATTTAGTAATAATTCACAAAGTGATTATACGGGAGAGGTACGATTTGCTGTACCTAAAGGAATCACCAAACCAATTGTTTTAGAGGACACTCCACAGGCCACAGGAAGTGATATTCATATTCAAGTTAGAGTCGAGGACAAGGGCGAGTACGATGAAATTGTATGGAATCCAACCACTCCAATTAAAGCTATGGAGAATTATCCTATTCACTTGGAATACTATTCTAACCCTTTACCCGGTACTGGACAGAAAAAATTTACCTATACCCTCTACTCAAATTTCGATATTGGTCAAGTCCAAGTAAATGTATTCGAACCATTGAAGGCTACGGAGTTTAAGATGGAGCCTGCTGGCAAATTTCTTAAGAAGGATAGCGAAGGTCTTAACATTTATAGTATTGATCCCTCACCACTAAGTAAAGGTCAGAATTTAAATGTCGAGATTTCTTATATAAAAACTGATCCTGAGCCTTCAATTACACCTCTAAGCGCTACTCAGAATGCAGGAAGCAGCGTCAAGCAGAATGGTTCTTTAAGCAGTGCAGCGGTATTGCTTCCTATGGTTGGAATGCTAGTCCTTGTTATTCTTATTTCTATTAAGTCGTTTAACACTTCAAGTGCTAAGGAAACTCCAACTCAAAGACCTAAAAAATCAATCCAGGGGAATCAAGAGCAGATTTCTTCTGACAGGATAGAGAGTTTATATGCACAAGAAAAACGGAAATTGAGGCAAAAGCTTTTAGATGGTGAAATCAATGAAGAGACGTATCGTGAAATCTTAGCCGATATTGAACGAGATTATAAATGAAATTCCAAAAGAATATTGTATTTTCACGAGGAGGAAAAACATGGCTGATATCGGAACTTTCGCTTTAGTGATTGCTTTACTTACGAGTGTTTATGCTTTAGCGGCTTATATTATCGGATTACAAAAAAACGAAGAGCCCCTGCTGGCTAGTGCCAAAGGAGGAGTGTTTGCGACAGCAATTTTCACAACAATCGCTTCAATAAGTTTAATCTATTTACTCATGACCGGGGACTTTTCAATTCAGTATGTAGCGTCTTATACAAGTAGTGATTTGCCTCCCTTTTATAAGTTTTCCGCCTTCTGGGCAGGTAATAACGGATCGCTCTTATTATGGGCCTGGATTCTAACGATACTCGCAGCTATTGTAACCGTTGGGCGGCGAGATGAAGATTTAAAGCCCTATGTTGGAGCAGTCATGATGCTGATTAGTGCATTTTTCCTATTCTTAATTATCAATACTTCGAATCCCTTTGTAAAACTCCCTAAACCGTTACTCGAGGGAAATGGTCTTAACCCGATGCTCCAAAATCCGGGCATGGTTATCCATCCTGTAACACTCTATCTAGGATATGTCGGTTTTACCGTTCCTTTTGCTTATGCTATCGCGGCCTTGTTTACTCGTCAGGCCGACGATCGCTGGATTAAAGTTACCCGTAAATGGACTATTATGTCCTGGTTGTTTTTAAGCTTGGGTAATCTTTTCGGAGCTCAATGGGCTTATGTAGAATTGGGTTGGGGTGGATATTGGGCCTGGGACCCAGTTGAGAATGCTTCACTTATACCTTGGTTAACGAGCACAGCCTTTCTCCACTCCGTTATGGTTCAGGAACGTAAAAATATGCTTAAGATCTGGAATATGCTCTTAATCATTTTTACGTTTGCATTAACTTTATTCGGAACCTTCTTGGTGAGAAGTGGCGTAGTTGCATCTGTTCATGCTTTCGGAAATTCAACATTAGGGCTATATTTTATTGTGTTCACTACTGTGGTTATTATGGGTTCGCTCTATTTGGTTCTTGATCGTATCGGATTATTGAAGCAGGGCAACGAGTTTGAAAGCCTTATCTCCAAAGAAAGTAGCTTTTTGCTGAATAATTTACTTTTTGTCGCTTCTGCTTTTAGTATTCTGTGGGGGACGATATTTCCTATCGTTTCAGAGGGATTTACCGGGAGAAAGATAACCGTAGGTGCACCTTTCTTTAATGCAATCAATGCTCCAATCGGTCTGGCGTTTGTTCTTCTCATGGGAATCTGTCCGTTAATTGCTTGGCGTAAAGCAAGTATTAAGAGTACCTTACAAAACTTCCGAGTCCCTTTGGTCGTACTTGGCCTCACGGTTTTAACTCTTATCGCAATGGGGATAAGAAAGCCCTATGCTGTTGTCGCCTTTAGTATTTGTGCTTTTGTCATTGTGTCTACTCTTCAGGATATCCTTAATGGAATTAGGGTAAGGCATAAGATGACGGGAGAGGGATGGATCATAAGCTCTTACCGCCTGTTCACCAAAAATCGTCGGAGATATGGTGGATATGTGATACATTTGGGCGTTGTGATGATGATTATTGGGATTGCCGGTTCGAATATTTATAACCAAGAGTTCACAAAAACATTAAAAGCTGGAGAACAAGTCCGTGTTGATAATTACTTAGTGACCTACCAAGGCCTTCAGCAGAAACCCAAAGGAGAAAATATGGTTATCAGTGCAGACTTAAATATTAGCAAGTTAGACTCTTTAAAGTTCAAGCTAGCCCCTGAAAAGGTATTTTACCCTACGACCGAACAGCCATCTACCGAACCAGCAGTAAAAAGCACATGGAAAGAAGATTTTTACGTTACACTCGTAGGTTGGGAAAAAGAGTCGGTAACCATAAAAGTTAACATCAATCCTTTGATTAAGTGGCTTTGGACTGGTGGTTATGTATTAATCCTAGGCACCTTGTTCGCACTATGGCCAGGTAAAGGCAGCGCAGTAGGGGCCAAGTACTTAGGAAGGAGCTAAGCAATGAGATGCATTAGACAAGTTATGGTCTTAGTAGTTATACTCATTTTTTTCTCGCCAGGGCAAGCAAAGGCCGCGTTATATGATGAAATTCAAGAGAGCTTAATTTGTCCTGCTTGTCTCGATGATCGTATGACAGTCGCTGCTTGTCAGGATGGTACAGCAGAAAAAGCCCGACAAGATATCCAGAAAAGGCTGTCTTCCGGACAAACGAAGGACGAGATTATACAAGCTTATGTGGCAGAGTATGGGGAGGTTATTTTAGCCTTTCCACAAAAAAGCGGCTTCAATTTGGTAGCTTGGGTGCTCCCGCCTGTCGCCCTTCTCGGAGGCACCTTCTTGGTATATTATGCCGTTAACAACTGGGTTAAAAACTCACAGAAGCGGAAACCTCGTAAAAAGAAACAACAGGTTTTGGATTCCGTCGATGAGGATCGAATACATGAAGAGATGTTGAAGTACCTGTAGGGGGGGGGATAACATGTTACTGGTAATAAAGATGTTAATGGCGATTGCTGCTGGGATCTTGATTGGTATACCCTTGTTTAAATCAAGTAGGCAAAGTAACGAGCAAGCCTTAGATAGTTTAAGTAATAATCCCAAAGAAACTGTTTTTACAGCCTTAGGAGAAATTGAATTTGAATATAATATGCATAAACTCGAGAGAGAGGATTATGAAGAATTAAAAAGCAAGTATCAGTTGCAGGCCCTTGATCTGCTTGATGAAGAGGATCAAGCGCTTGATCGGGATATAGAGCAGGAGATTATGAAGCATAGGAAAAGGAAAAAGGATTAGGGGGCCTGACTATGAATAAAAAGATAAAAATGCTTATTGCAGTCAGCACCGTCTTAATAGCAGTGGCATTTCTGTTCATCCAGGGATTTAGGGCTAGTGGAGGCGTAGGGGAGTATCTCACGATTGAAGAGGCCTTATCCGCTACTGACGATAAAAGGGACAGGTTCATTCAGTTAGAGGCTGTAGTCGTCAGTTCATCAGTAAAATATGACAGCACTCTACCCTTATTGACCTTTGATTTAACCGATGATAAAAACGTCATAAGCGTCGAGTATGCTGATGCGAAGCCAGATAACTTTGATTCTGGCTACCCCGTAATTGTTGAAGGAAGATTCGATGAGAATAACAAGTTTAAGGCGGATAAGGTTCTGGTTAAATGTCCGTCAAAATACGAAGAAGAGACTAAATCATAAAGGGAATGAAGGTGCGAAGTGAGAGCTAGAAGGCCTTTGTTTACGCTATTGCTTATTCTGGCGGTAGTGCTAGGAAGTTCAACAGCCGCAGTAGCTAACCCAAATCAAGTGAATCAGGTATCTATTAGAGAAATTAATGAGTATACTCCTCCAGACGTTGGTTTTCATAGTCCAGGACATATCCAGAGATGGGAAACGTCTCCTTTAAGTGAGCAAAATCCGCACCTCTGGACGACGATGTTGTTGACATTCTTGGTTAGCGGAGGAGTATTCACCTCAATACATATAAGAAAAAAGCGTCGTGAAGCCAAGGGAAATCCTACTGATCAATTAAAACAATACCTAAGTGAGCTTAAGAAACGAGAAGAGCGCTTAACTAAGAGGTTTCAAGAAGTTGACCTCAAATACCGTTCAGGTGGGATTGCTGAAACAGATTACAAACGTTTTCTGAAATCGTATGAGGAAAACCTCTCGAAGACTCAAGAAAAGATCAGAGAAATCGAGCAGATGAGCAAACAAGGATAGAGGGATGGATATGCTCGTAGCGGAAAATATTTCAAAAAAATATGGCACTAAAACCATCCTTTTTAATGTGGATTTGAAAGTGAATAAGGGAGATTTTATTTGTATTCTCGGAGAGAATGGTGCAGGGAAAAGCACACTATTAAAGATTCTTTCCCTAGTTATGAAGCCTACGAGTGGCAAAGTATTCTTTCATGGGGTCGATGCGACAACTGCTGGTGGGGCTATTGGCAAGCACTTGGGTGTAATATCCCATGACACCTTTTTATATGAACAGTTGACTGCTTATGAAAATCTTCAATTTTACGGTCGAATGTATGGGGTAAGTCACCTTGAAGAGCGCATTTACAGTGTCCTAAAAGAGGTTGGTTTGGAACTTGCGTTGAATGAACGAATCCAAAGTTATTCTAGGGGAATGCAACAGCGTCTAGCAATTGCCAGGGCTATGATTCATAGCCCTGAGATTCTATTCCTTGATGAGCCACACACTGGGTTGGATCAACAGGCTATTGATACGTTTAACCATATCATGACGAAGTTTAATTCGGCAGGCGGCACGATAATCATGATTACCCACAATATAGAAGAGGGCTTGCTCCTAGCGAATAGGGCAATTGTTGTGTCTCGGGGTCGGATAGTGTACCAAGGAACGACCGAAGGTTTGAATAAAGAGGAAGTTCAAAAGCTTTGCATTTCAAATGGAGGTGGGGAAAATAAACTACCTCAACCAAGTTAAAACGCTGATCTGGAAAGACCTACTTTCTGAGTTAAAAACTAAGGAAATGATTAGTGGTATTCTCGTGTTTTCCCTTCTAACAATGGTCATCTTCAATTTTGCCTTTGATCCAAATCTAGATACTATTAAACAGGTCTTTCCAGGAATTATGTGGGTTGCGTTCAGCTTCGCGGGAATAACAGGACTGAATCGCTCCTTTCTCACGGAGAAAACTAATGATTGTCTAACAGGGCTAACTTTATGTACGTTAGATAGAGGGGTTATCTATTTAGCTAAGTCTATATCGAACTTTATATTTATGTTCATTGTCGAGGTCATAACTGTCCCAATGATGTTTATCTTGTTTGATTACAAGTTCAAGGGTTCGCCCCTTTTTTTGGGTCTAATTATCATACTGGGGACCTGGGGGTTTATTTCCATCGGGACATTTTTATCGGCGTTAGCAATTAATACGAGAAACAGTGAAATTTTACTTCCGATTATCTTATTCCCTCTAATTGTACCTGTGCTAATCGCTGCAGTCCAAGGAACAGGTGTGATACTCAGTGGCGGTACCTGGTTCGACGTCTCCAATTGGTTAAAAGTTCTGTTGGCATTTGGAGCTATCTTTACGGCAGTTCCTTGGATACTATTTGACTATTTGTTGGAGGTGTGAAATGGTAAAAAAAGTATTAGCCTGGCTAACTTTTATAACGGTCCTAATAGCTACATATCTTGTGTTTGTGTGGGTACCCAATGAGCGAATTATGGGCCCAGTTCAAAAGATCTTCTATTTTCATGTAGCATCAGCATGGATAGGCTTCTTTGCTTTTTTCGTGGTTTTTGTTGCAGGGGTATTATATCTCAGGACTAGGAACGAGAGGTGGGATGCTGTTGGTGCTGCTTCGGCAGAAATAGGTATCATGTTTACGGCTATCGTCCTGATTACAGGGCCTATCTGGGGAAGAGCTGCCTGGAATGCATGGTGGACTTGGGATCCTCGACTTACAACAACCTTAGTTTTGTTTTTCATTTATATTGCATACTTTATGGTCCGCTCTTCAATTATTGAGCCAGAGAAAAAAGCTCGAATAGCAGCAATCTTTGGAATGGTAGGTTTTATAGATGTGCCTATCGTCTGGTTCTCGATACGATGGTGGAGAACGATCCATCCAGTAGTCGTAAGTAGTTCCGGTTTTGCAATGTCTTCAAAGATGGTGGTTACTCTCTTGGTTTGCGTAGTTGCATTTACATTTCTTTATTTCTTTTTATTAGCCAATACTATGTTTGTTGTTAAAATGCAATCCGAACTCGCTATGCTAAAGGAAAAGATCAGAGAGGGGAGATAGATTATGAGTTATTTATTTGCTGCCTATTCAGCCATTTGGTTTATTATTTTCTTCTATGCCTTTACTGTGTCTAAACGTCAACGCAGTATTGAGAAGGAATTACTATATATTAAATCTATTATAGATTCTAAGGGAAGTGTACCAACTGATTTATAGTACTGCCGGACGTTCCCGTTCCTACTCCCCTTGCCCTTACAGCGATGTGCAATTACAGCGAAGAATCGTGAAATAGGCGTCGGTGATGAACTCCTAAATGGTTGTATCAATATAAACGATTATTTGATAGTATCCTTTCCCTTTGGGGTATTTTTTGATGCTATTAAAATCCCCAGTGGAATCCTGAATTCTGATCCAAGCCCGTGTCTTAGCAAAGATATCTAAAGATATGGCCGAGGTGCTCAAGATTTGACAACTCGTCGATCCTTTCAACTTCATTAGCTTACGATAGAAATCATCCCTGGAGCGATGGAGATTTTGAAGGAAGCTCAACTGACTGCGATTGGGGCTGAAGGGGACTGCCCTCGAACAAATATGGGGAATCCACTTGCTGGGCTTGATCCCCACGCTGGATACCTGGCGAATTGTAAAAGAGGTTTCTGATTATTTTCAGGGCAACAGAGAATTTTTTAATCTACCAAGGAAGTATAAAAAATCGATTTTGGCCGATGTGGACAGCAGGCATTGCCCAAATAAATGACATGGCCTTTATACCGGCAGTTAAGAGGGATGGAGAAAAGGATGTCTATGGATCCATGTATACATAGGTGGTGGATTAACTACGGCGATGGCTCCCTTCGAGTTTGCCCTTCAAAAGCCGATATTCCATTAAATTATTGCAAAGCAAATAACTAAATGGTAAACTACACATGAACATATATCCACAAGTAGAGATAAAGGAGAATCCGCCATGAACATTGTCATTACGGAAAAAACCAAGCTTTTTATTCATGAAAAATACAATTGCCAAGTCACTATTCATTGTGTTATAGACGGTGGCTGAAAATGTTCAGGCATGGATCTAGACAGCCATGTCCCCTCAGTTCGAGGGGGTTCACCCAATGATCCAGAATATATTAGGCATCAAGTCGATCAGATTACGGTTCACCTCGATCCCAGAATTAGGCTACGCAATCATACTGAGCCCATGAAACTAGGCTCCATTGGTTTCGGGAACTTCCGCCTTTTGGAAGTTTCGAATGCTCGCTGTGCTTGGCTAGGGGAAGAGGACTAGAATAAAACTGCCGAAAAGAGAACTAGGTGTTCCTAATGGACGACTGTAGCGAAATCGCCTCAAAATTTAACACCTTAAGATTAAGATCTAACATGTTAGAATGTCTTGAGGTGTTTTTTATATGCCAAAACCCAAATGAGGTGATTCAGTGAGACGAGCGCTTATCCTATTTTTTACACTTGTTACCTTTATCTTTTAAAACGAAATACTAACAGCCTATGATCGAATTATAGACTCCGAACAAGTTTCTCATTATCTGAAAATGACTGAAAGTTATATAAAAAAGACTGGGATTGAAGATTGGATTCGAAAAGAGGTTATGCAGAGATACAGCTTGACAGCTTTAGAGAATTTACCTTTTACAACTGATGAATCCAGTGTAATACATCAGGTTACCGATAAAATTACTTTGGCTGCTGGTGATTCAGGTATTAACGAGCGCGCTCAGAGACTATAGCGATATTATTAAAGAGATTTCTTTACCCACCTTAAAAAGCAAACTCAACCTAGTACCTACAAAGAATGTTAACATTACCATATTTACCACACCAGAGAACTATGGGCAAGCTCTTTTAGAAGAGCCGGGATTACTTCTTCTGATGTTACAACGATTGTTAAGGGTTCAGGTGGTATTGCCTTAAAATTCTTCTATTTGGATTCCTCTCTATAATTTGGAGGGGAGAGGCTGGTTTTACCCATCGACATCGGAGGACTGATCCCGGCCGATGATTCGGTTGATCTTATTGAACGACCGACCATAAAATCCCCAGTCCGGATGGGTTCAAGACAGAGAATTAATCTTGTAGAAAAAAGTATACTTTGCTATAATACATATGAACAAATACTCATATATCGAATTGAAGAACATAACATTAATGGAACAGATAAAGAAAAGAGGTATGGAGGAATAAAAGATGTCAGAAATATCGCGTAATCAATCTGAGAAACGAGTAAAGTACCGCATTGAAGGGGAATTCTGTGCTAACTGCTCTGCAAAGATGGAAAGAGCATTGAGTCTAACCGAGGGTATTGGGGAGACAAGCATCAACTATGCCATGAAAACGGTTTTTTTACCTCCCGCGATGGTGAACCAGGCCCAATCTATAATCGAGAAAATCGAACCGGGTGTTAAACTTGTGGCATTGAATGACAAAAAGTCCAAGGTAAGTTCAGATTCCGAGGTGAGTTCAGACAAAGTTCAATACCGCATTGAAGGAGAATTTTGCCCGAATTGCTCTGCGAAAATGGAGCGGGCACTCAGTGCAACCGAAGGAATTGGGGAAACAACCATTAACTATGCGGCGAAAACCGTTTTTCTACCTCCTGCAATGGCGAATCAAGCTCAAGAGATTATGGAAAAGATTGAACCGGGAGTAAAACTCGTTCCTGTAGGACAAAGAAAATCTAAGTATTCTGAGCATGATGAAGAAGAGGAAAGAAAAGAAACCCGTAAGCAACTGCTGACAATCGGGATTGCAGGAGCGCTTTTGGTGGTCGGCTTGATCTTCAGTTCAAAATGGCACGGCACGTCCTTAGAAATTCTTGAATATCTCATCTACCTTGCAGCTTATGCATTGGTTGGACGTGAAGTTCTACAGAAGGCTTTTCGAAATATTCTTCGAGGCTCTGTTTTTGATGAGAATTTCTTAATGGCTCTGGCTACCATTGGCGCCATTGCCATCCATGAGCTTCCGGAAGCTGTTGGGGTTATGCTATTCTATTCCGTGGGAGAGTACTTCGAAGATCGCGCTGTCAATCGTTCACGCCGTTCGATTCAAGCGGTATTGAACATTCGACCGGACTATGCCAATCTCGTAAATCAACTGGATGTCACAAAAGTTGATCCGGAAGACGTTCATATTGGCCAACAGATTTTAATTCGTCCGGGGGAAAAAGTTCCGTTGGATGGCGAGGTTATTCATGGAAAATCATTCGTCGATACATCGGCCTTAACCGGTGAGTCAGTGCCTCGATCCGTTGGGGTTGGGGACACGATTCTGGCAGGGATGATCAATACCTCCGGAGTTCTAAGGGTTCGAGTGACTCGGGAATTCGCAGACTCCTCTGTGCAAAAAATACTGGATCTCGTGGAAAATGCCAGTACTCGCAAGGCTAAAACCGAAAAGTTCATTACCACCTTTGCCCGCTATTACACGCCAGGCGTTGTGGTAGTAGCCTTAGGAATTGCCTTGATTCCGCCGCTCTTTATGGGGGGAGACTTTAGGGAATGGCTTTACCGGGCTATGACTATCCTTGTCATCTCATGCCCCTGTGCCTTAGTTATCTCTGTACCCCTCGGGTATTTCGGAGGAATCGGCGGAGCATCACGGCACGGAATCCTAGTGAAAGGGGCGAATTATCTGGAAGCCCTTACGGATGTTAGAACTGTAATTTTTGATAAAACAGGGACCTTAACTCAAGGGGTATTCGAAGTTAATCAAGTTGAGACGACGAATCAATATACCGAGGATCAACTGCTTGAAATTGCAGCTGCTGCCGAGGTTCACTCTAGTCATCCCATCGCCAAATCGATTCGTGATCGCTGGGGGAAAGCGATTGATTCTGCTTTGATCTCAAATTATGAAGAAATCAGCGGTCAAGGGATTCGTGCAATGTTTAAGGGAAAACTGGTTTTAGTCGGTAAAAAGAACCTCCTGGTTCAGAACGCCATATCCGTTCCCGAGCTAAATAACAATAAAGCAGGGACTCAAGTTTATATTGCCGTCGATGGCGAATATGCAGGGAATCTCCTTATTTCAGACCGGGCTAAAGAAGGATCGAAGGAAGCAGTTGCCCATTTAAATCAAGCAGGAATCACCACCGTAATGCTAACTGGGGATCATCACTCCGTGGCGAAGGCCGTTTCGGAAGAGTTAGGAGTTAAGGAGTATCATGCTGATTTACTTCCGGAAGACAAGGTCTCTTGGCTGGAGAAATACCTTCATAAAGTCAATGGAAAAGGCAAGGTTGTCTTTGTGGGCGATGGAATCAATGATGCCCCGGTACTAACCCGAGCGGATATAGGTGTGGCGATGGGCGGCTTAGGATCGGATGCAGCGATCGAAGCTGCGGACGTTGTGCTGATGGAAGATCAACCCGGCAAACTGGTTAGTGCTATCGATATTGCCCGCTTTACAAAGAAAATTATCTGGCAAAACATTGGCTTCGCTTTAGTGATTAAGCTTGGATTTATTGGGCTTGGAATGTTTGGTATAGCCACGATGTGGGAAGCCGTCTTCGCAGATGTTGGGGTGGCCTTACTAGCTATTCTAAATGCAACCCGTGTAAGGCAGTATTCACATCCGAAAAAGGCTCATCTACAAGCAAACCCCCAGATGAACGAAGTAACAGCACGTTAAATAGAATTAAACAGATTAGAAGTCTAGCCTTTGCAATAAGTTGGTGAGCTTCTTGTGAGCTCCTCCAGCTTGAGTGCTACTCGCTTGTAAGAATCAAGATTTACTGATATATTAAGAGTCATAGGGATAGCATAATGAGGTGAATCTTACGATGATACCGAGTAAACAAAATAAAGAGAATGAAAACCCAATCTGTGATACTACGTGTGTTCATCCAGATTTGGTTCGCACGTATTTTGATCAAGTCATAAACCTCGATCGAGCCACTGACCTCGCTGATTTATTTAAGACTTTGGGCGATCCGACACGAGTTCGAATTATGGATGCACTTGCGAAGTCGGAGTTTTGTGTCTGTGATTTGGCTGAGCTTTTGGAGTTAAGCCAGTCGGCGACCTCTCATCAACTGAGAGTGCTTCGCAATAGTAATCTGGTTAAGTACCGGCGGGATGGGAAAATGGTTTATTACTCCCTCCAGGATAACCATGTCCTAGAACTCTACCGTCAGGGTCTGGAGCATATCGACGAGTAAGAGCAATCCCTTGAAGGTAATAGTGAGAATGATAAAAACGGCAGGTGACGAGAGTCCCTGCCGTTTGACACTCTAAATGAAATTTAATCTTCCTCGCCTGGCCATGCACACTGGGCGTTTGTGACATTCAAAGTGCGCAAGATCCAAAATCCTGAACAACTAATGTTTAGAGGCGCACTCTCATCTCTGAGGCGGATCCTAGGGTCTACATGAACGGTAATCTGATCAATTACATAGGGAATATACTCTGAATCATCGGGTGAGCCCCCTCGAACTGAGGGGACATGGCTTTCGATGGGTGTGTTTGAACTGCACTGGCAGCTTCCTTCTAAGACAGAGCATATTGTGACATGGGAATGGAATTTTTCGAGGATGAATTGTTTCGCATCGTCGGTGAGAACAATTTTCATATGCTTTACCCCTCTCTAAGTCGTGATGTGAACATTTGAGCATTTGTTCATGTCTATTATACCGTAGCCTGCTCTTTTTTTCGCTAGGGTTCATTATTTAATAAATTTATTGTATGGATTAAGTTAAATAATAGAGGAAAATGATCCACAACCCATTCAATCGTCACTTAGATTGGAGAGGTCGTTGGCTATGTGTATCTTGGATTAAAGCTAGATTCGTTTTTTAGAATTACGGCTTAAGATTTTGATTGTAAGTGGAATTGGATGGCGATGAATTGGGATAGAAATTGGAAGATGAGTTAGAGGAGGAATTGGGCGTAGTAGTATAAGAATTAGAATTAGAAGTCGATGGGTTAGGATAAGTATTGGGAGTAGAATTTGGATAACTATAGGGTGATGAACCTATCGAATTATTGATACTCCTTGAATCAATTATGAAATTCATATTAACAATAATGGTATAAAGCTCGTTACTAACTATATATTGACGTGTTTTTCCATTTTCAACTAAGAATATTTTGATTTTAGGAATCCCTTTATTATCATTTTGAATGAGCCGTTGAATGAAAGCATAATCATTTGCACTTAAGTTTAATTGAGTAATGGTACCGTTGCTTTCAAATAATATCCAATATCCAGTCAGCGTATCGTTTTTCTCGGAAGTGGTGAGGGAACTTTGGCTGGAATAGTCAAATGAATTATAGTTTGAAGACTCATAGAGGTTTGAGGAGCTTTGCACTGGAAGGCTACTATAGTTATATGCATTCCAATCACTGGGTTGATAACTGCTTGATTGCTTAGTAAGGCTTGTTGCGGGAAAAGAGGAGCCAAGAGAATAATAGCCGCCCTTGAAAAAGATTTTGTACGATAGGTAGAGTATTATTACGATTATCACTATTGCGAAAACTGAGGAACCTACCTGTTCTTGATTTATTCCGTAGAGTTTACGCCCTCTCGGGTATTGCATATCAATACTCCTTTCATGCTGAATTCACAATTCATTTTTGAGCAGAGTTTTCAGATAGACTAGAACTGGGATTATTTTTGAATGTATCGGTGCTTTCCTGGGTTGAAGTGTTTGGATTTGTGAGATTTCCAGAACCATTAAGGTTCGAGTTTTCAAAAGCATTGAGGCTTGAATTGGCGGTGCTATTAGGAATAATTAATGCGGAGCTGTTAGGACTAGAGTTTATGGAGCCCTTATAAGCTCTTATATCGATAACCGATAAACTTGCTACAACTGAATTAATTTCATCACTAATCATATATTGACGGAAGCGCCCATTTTCGACGAGCACTAGGTTATTCTTACCGGAACTTCTAAGATCTTTATTGATCAACAGTTGGATAAACGCAATGGTTTCAGCATCGACCGAGAGTTGACTTATCTGGCCTTTGGCTACAAAGAGGAGCCAAAATCCGGTGGTTACTTCATTGTTTTTAGCTTCATTCGCAAGGTTGTACGTACTTAGGGAATCTCGTATAGGATATTTGAGTATAGAATCTGGTGGAGAACTCTGTGTTAATGAATTGTTGGTCTTAGGAAGGGTATTATTACTGGAATTGGTTGCTGCATAGGTTGGCTTGAGTAAAGGATAGATCATATTTTTTATTCCTGGGAAGGAAAGATATGCAAGGATACTAACGAAGAGGAAAAATGCAATCCCTTTCACGATAGATGGGCGATTTCTCTGGGTACGGCCCCACTGATTTGACATGAACTTCACCTTCTATCTAGAATTTATATAAAAATCAACGGTGTTCCAGTTTTCGATTGCTATCGTCTCGAGAGTACCTTTAAAAGCATTGGAGCCAAATCGATACGGCGAAGCCGAGAACGAGAGGTAACAGAATAAAAGAATTAACATTAAGCTTCGGGTCATTTACAGGTTTCATAAACTTCCACCTCCCTATAATATCTTATTATTTTCTTTGAATATCTCGCTTTTTCATAGAATTCCTAGCTAACCAAACTAGCTCACCACGGATAGAATTTGCATAGAATGCCTAATTCAGAGAATTCGGGTATGGCAAAGCAAACGTCTGCTATTTTGGCATATGTTGGCCGTTGTAAACCCATTTTCTCACGGTGGTAAACCTCCCATGTCTAACAGGGTCAAGATGATAAACTTGCCCTAAATTCCTTCGTTCCACCTATCCATGATTGGGTGTCAGTAATGCTCCTCAACCGAGTCTTTGCTCTAATGGTGAAATATGCGACTGACTACCAGCTCTTTTGTCTTACTAGGTTACCTGGATTGCTCGCTTCTGTGGTGACGCTTTAACCCACAGATCGTTGATTCTTAGGGTTTGGCTGCTATTGCTGTTACGCTGCTAAATACTCAACTGGACGATGAATGTCCGTAATTAGCTTTTTCGGGTCGTAGTCTGTACCCTTTGTTAATATGGCATAGAACACCCGAATTAGTTTACAGCCTAAGGCAATTAACGATTGTTTCTTCTTCAGAGGATTCTTGGTCCTTGTCGTATAGTAGTTGTGTATCTCTGCAAACTCTGCGTTTTTGGCGACTAGCGGCATCACTGCCTGAAATAGAATCGCCCTCAGTCGCGCTCGACCTCGCTTGCTGATTGTGGTCTGTCCTTTGTGTTTACCTGAGCTACTCTCTCGCAAGGCCAAACCCGCAAGCTTTTGGATTTGCTTTGGAGAATTAAAGCGTCTAATATCTCCAACTTCGGAGAGAAAACCTGCCACGGTAACAAGGCCAACACCTTTAATTTCAAGTAACTTGGCTACTTCGGGTATCTGACGGCATAACCCATCGATGGTTTCAGTGACTGCCTGATAATGTGCCGTTTTAGTGTGATAGTCTTGGAGTAATAGCTGGATTTCCATTCGAGAACAAGACTCTCCTTGGGTGCAACCAATACTCTTTTGAGCAGCTTCATACAGGCTCGTAGCCCTTTTCATTCCGACTGCCCTCAATTTGTTGTCTCTCCAAATTCGGTTTATTCCTTCTACTCCAAGTCTTTCAATATCCCTAGGTAGCGGAGCAACTTGTAACACCAGCATGCTACTCGTGGCATCAAACTTTCCAAACACCGTTTCATGCTCGGGAAAGTATATTTTTAGCCACCGCTGAACACGATTTTTTATACTGTTCATTTCCTTTTGAATGCGCATCCTGCATGCCATCGCTATTCGCAGTTCTGCATAGATCCCCTCTGGGATATAGGGCTCATTGTATCTGCCCTCGATGACCAGCTTAGCAATTGTTTTGGGGTCCTTAGCATCCGTTTTGCTGGGGTGGTTGTCATCAAGCTCCTTACTACGCTTTACATGGAATGGGTTTACGAGGACTAGCTTAATACTTTGCTCTTTTAGGTATGATGCCAGACCGAACCAGTAATGACCGGTTGGCTCTGCGCCTACCACTATGCAGTCCTTTTGTGCTTGCCTTTTTAAACGTTCAATCCATGCATAGAAATCCTTGAATCCCTCAGCGCTGTTTTCAAACTTGAATACCTTGCCCAGCTCGACTCCTCGCCAGTCGAAAGCTCTGGCATAATGAAGCTCGCTGGCGATGTCCACTCCGATAACAATACTTCTTTCGGAAAGTTGCTTTAGTTTCTCGTTTTGTGTAAAATTCATTTGGGATGACCTCCGTTATTTTGATTGGATTCTGTTGGCCAACAGTCCTTTCAAATTGTAACGTGAGGTCTTCTTTTTGACTAAGTTCATTTTTGACTACTACAGGAATGCTCCTTAAGAATTCTATATGATGGCGTATCTAATTTATGAACATATGAGCATACTTTCTTTTTATGGATGAGTTTTAGCTTTTAGTATTTTTGGGCAGAATTACTCGAAATTATTGTTCAGTAAGGTACAAGTTGTGACTTGCTTTCTGGAATGTGACTTTGTTATATTTACACATGAACATATTTTCATTGGACTGTGGAGTATTGGTACACTCGCAGTAAAGAGCAACGACTCTAAAAAGAAAGAGGGGAGGATGCTAAGTGGAAGGTCAATTATTTCCGACTCTGGTAGGCTTAGCGGTTGGAGGAGCGGGTATTGGTTTGGGCGGCATTGTCGCGTTCGGATTCGGAAAATACTTTGAGAAAATATCCGGATTGATCCTTGCGTGTGCGGCGGGTTTAATCTTTGCTCTCCTGGCTTTCGAACTGGTTCCTGAAAGTATTAGCACTGGCGGCTTGATCGCTACTGTAATTGGCGTTATCCTGGGAGTTCTACTAATTATCCGACTAGAGCAATTTTTTCACAAAGTTGTGATTATTACGGACACTCCCCGACAATCGATGTTCATTCGCTCGGGGATATTACTTGCTATAGGGGTAGCCATTCATAACTTTCCGGTTGGATTTGCTATGGGCTCTGGTCTTGTCAATAATGGTAAGTTTGGATTAGACCTTGCGATGACCATGCTATTCCACAATTTTCCAGAGGGTTTTGCGATCACTCTCCCCCTGGCTCTGAGCGGGCTTAGCCCGGTTTCTGTACCGATTATATCCGGGATTGTAGCGCTTCCTGCTGCCTTAGGGTCTTTTCTAGGATCGAGTTTAGGGGTTATTAACCCGATGTTATTAGCCATATTCTTCGGGATCGCCATCGGTACGATATTTTTGGTAACCTGGCACGAAATCTTGGGGCATGCCGTTAAAACTACCAGAAGAATTTATTTATACCCCAGTGTGGTTATGGGTCTGCTCCTAGGAATTCTATTCACTCGTCTAATCTTATAGAGAAAACGAGAATGCTTTTGGGCAGCTTGGGTGTTCCCAACTCTTCGGCAATATTATTATCAATAAGATGGGCCTTTGTCTTTAGATACTTCCAAAACTGGCGTAAGGCGATAATTTTCCGTGCCCTAGTAACGTCAGAAGACTTTAATTTTGTTTGACAGTGGGCTATGAAAGCGTACATCTCGTTAATGGATACCGTTTTAAGAAATTCCAAGGTTACCACTGAGAAGTCGTTATTAAGTGAGTTAATATTACGGGTATTTTCATAACATACTCGAAAAACACAAGCAAATCTGTCCGGTTGTAAGCGGTCAAGTAAAATGATCGTTTTTTGGCCACAAGTTGATCGGTTTTTTGACCGCCTTCATCTTGTTTTTAGCGGTGAATTAGAGAATAGTCTTTCGGTTCTTTAGCCGGTAGCCTTCACCAGTCATGTTGAAAATCTCACACTTGTAGACTAACCGATCCAAGATAGCTGTTGTAATGACTTCATCCCCCAAGAAACCACTCCATTCACTGAAACCTTTATTAGACGTAATAATAAGCGAAGTTTTTTCGTGCATAGCTGCTATGAATGTGAAAAATAGATTGGATTCAGTTTTACTCACGGGCAAGAACCCAACTTCATCGATTACGATAAGATCCGCTTTATACAGATAATTAAGCTTTCTCCTTGATGACGCCGTAATTTCGGCTGTTTTAAGTATTTTGATCAATTCATCCAGGCGAAGAAATGCTACAGCATAACCTTTCTGAAGAGCCAAATAACCTAGCGTAGTGGCCAAATGAGATTTTCCTTTATGTAAAGCTTTACATAACTGAAAAAGTCATATTGCTATTGCTCTCGGCATGGGGGTCATGCAACAGGGGTATCGGGTACGTTTTATACCTGTTATGCAACTTATCCAGGAGTTGCAGCAAGCCGAATCGGAATACCGTCTTCCCCGTTATCTAAAAAACTGGAATAAGTATGATTTAGTTATTCTTGATGAATTATGAAAAGCTTTCCATAATTCATCTTATGGAAAGCGAAATGTTATGTAAAGTTAAACATGAAACCAGTGGTATATTCACATTTTTTCCTATTTAACTTTGCATAATATCTCAATTATTATAGTGGTGTATGAACGTTCCAATTTGGAGGAGGTATGGTATGGAGCACACCACTATTTTATTGAACGATTTAATTTGCAGGGCTAAGAACCAACTAACTGAACTTGGTTATGCCGAAGGGACAAAATATCGCTATATCCTAAAATGGAAACACCTCTCAAGCTACGCTAAGAATAAAGGATACGGCTATTACTCAAACGAGCTAGGCAGAAGATTTTTAGAGGAATTCTACGGAATTAAGGCGGGTATAGACCTCACCGCCTCCCAGGTTTTTAAAGTACGGACAATCACTGCTTTAGAAGAGATATTAGAACATGACCGCTCTCTAATCTGCCATCAAAGACCGAGGAGACAAGCACCACCACAGTTTCAGGATCTATTAAACAATTATGAAAGTCAACAACAAAGAGTGAACTTGACCAGAAGAACAATTGAAGGGAAAAGAATAACACTAATCCGTTTTTTAAACTTTCTCGATGAACAGGAAATTATAGAAATTACAGACCTGACCTCACATGAAGTTTTGTTGTACCTTCATACTTTAGACAAATACAGGCAAGCGACCCGATCAGGAATCCTATTTATCTTAAGAGGTTTCTTGCAGTTCCTCCATTCAGAGGGTTATGTTAAAGAACCTTTGAACACCTTGTTCCCCATCATTTTTAGTAATAAATATGAAAGACTTCCTTCTTACTACTCACCGGACGAAGTCCACTCTATCCTTTGTCAGGTCGATAGAAGTACGTTAATTGGGCGTAGGGATTATCTCATTTTGGTTTTGGCTGTCCAACTTGGCATGCGTGCTGGCGATATTAACCGACTGAAGTTTGAAAATATTAAGTGGAGCCGTAGTACGATTGAATTGGTTCAACAAAAAACAAAGAATCTCCTACAACTACCGCTAACAGAGGAATTGAAATACGCTCTAGCCGATTATATGCGCAATAGCCGTCCCGAAGTGGACGACGCCCATATTTTTATAAGACAAAGGGCCCCCTTTCAACCGTTTACAGAAATGAATGTATTTTATTACGTTATTAATAAATATATGACGATGGCAGGTACAAACGTGAACAAGAGAAAACATGGTCTGCACTCAATGAGGCATAGCATGGCAAGTAATCTTTTGCAAAATCGCATCCCGTATCCAGTCATTACCGGGATTCTGGGCCATGAAAATTCAAGCACTACAAAACTTTATCTGCGAGTTGATATTCAACAACTCCGCACTGTTGCCTTGGAGGTGCCGAATGAAGAGCCATGAAAAGCACTTTGTTTTTACTGGACCGTTTAAAGATTACTGTTCTCGATATGTAAGTTACAAAAGAGATCAGGGATTCAAATTTGGGGAGTCGTCTTTTTACACATTAAGGCAAATGGATAATTACTTCAAAAGGTATAACCTTCCATCTCCCCTATTAACTAAGAAAATGGTGGAAGATTATGTATCTCGACAGGATATGGAGTCCATCAAGACACAGCATATGCGGATGTGCCTCATTCGTCAGTTCGCTTTATTCATGAACAAAATTGGGTTCATCTTTTATGTTTATCCAGCTGAACTGGTGCCGATAGCCAAAACTTTCACCCCATATATTTTCACGCATAATGAGATAAATCGCATTTTTAACGTTGTCGATCACTTGCCCATTATCCGAAGGAGTAAGTATTATCACCTAATTTATCCGATGCTTTTCCGCATGTTATATGGGTGTGGTTTGCGAATCAATGAAGCGCTATCGCTGAAAAAGAAGGATATTGACCTTGAAAATGGCGTATTAACCATAACCAAAGCTAAGAACAGTACGAGTCGGCTAATCCCTATGTCCTGGTCACTGACCGCTTACTGTAGGCGCTATGCAGAAAACATGGGTTTTGATATGAGCAGCGACGGTTACTTTTACCCATCTAGGGACGCAGGAATGTATAATAACACACCTGTTTATATAAAGTTTAAACAGTTTATGAAGATCGCTGGCATATTTCCTGAAGGGACAGTCGGTCCACGTGTCCACGATTTCCGGCACACTTATGCGGTTCATGCTCTGGAAAAGATGGTTAAGGAAGGACAAGATATTTATTGTACACTTCCCATCCTGAGTACTTATTTAGGACATCGTGGAATTGAAAGTACAGAAAAGTATTTGAGACTCACTGAAGAAGCATTTGGCGGCCTCATCAATACAGTAGCTCCCCTGTATAGGGATGTTTTTCCAGAGGGGGTGTACCATGAAGAATAATGATTTTGCATCTTATTTATCGGCTTATTTTTTGAAATATATACCAACCCGGACAGGTTACAGCAGCAATACCATTAAAGCTTATAGAGATACTTTTTCTATTTTCCTAAGATATTGCCATGATGAACTGAAAATAAGGCCAGAAAAAATAGACTTATCCCGCATTAACAGAAATATGATAGAAGACTTTCTAAGCTGGCTAGAGTATCGCAAAAAGCATTCTCCATCGACAAGAAACCAGCGTCTTGCTGCTCTTCAAGCCTTTTTCAGGTATGTGCAGTTTGAGGCACCAGAGTACATGGAAATGTGTAGTTTAATACTAGCGATTAAAGCTAAAAAGACAGCAGCACCCGTGATGAATTATCTATCAATCGAAGGAATTAAAGCACTGCTTTCAACACCGGACACAAATCTCAAGTCAGAACGCAGGGATTTAGCAGTTCTTGCATTGATGTATGACACGGGTGCCAGAGTTCAGGAAATAGCAGACTTAAGAGTAAACGACATACGGATAAAAACGCCTGCGACAATTCGATTAATAGGCAAAGGAAACAAGACGAGGATTATCCCTTTAATGCCTCAAGCCATGAGCATTCTTAAAAAATATATGAATGACTCTGATCTGCTTGCTGAGAGAAAAGCATCAGATCCATTGTTTTTCAATAAGAAGAACGAAAAACTAACAAGGGCTGGATTGTCCTATATACTTAATAAATATGTAGAACGGGCAAGATTTGAGCATAAAGACTTATTTCCAGATAAAATGTCACCCCATGTACTTCGCCACAGTAAGGCAATGCATTTGTTGCAAGGTGGAGTTAATTTAATTTATATTAGAGACTTCTTAGGGCATTCATCTGTTACCACCACTGAAATTTACGCAAAATCTAATCCGGAAGTCAAAAGAAAGGCGATTGAAGAAGCCAGCGATAAAGTTCTTCCACAAGAAAAGTTTACAACTAAGGAAAAGAAAGACTTACTAGATTGGCTCAAGACCGTAATATGAGTTTTGTTATGCAAAGTTAGATGAGATGAAAAAGCGCCTAAGTTGGGGTATTAAGCATTTAACTTTACATAACATTTCGCTTTCCATAAGATGAACTCGGATATATTCCTTTGGGAGAAGGCGGCAAGCTTCTCTTCCAGTTTATTTCTCAACGTTATGAACGCGGAAGCCTTATTATTACCTCTAATTTGGAGTTTTCTCGCTGGATCGAAGTGTTTGGAGACCCCGCTTTAACCACAGCACTCTTGGATCGACTGACCCACCATTCTCACATCCTTGTATTTGAAGGCGAATCACACCGATTCCGTGAGCGTTTAAGCCGTTTAGAGGGGGTGTCAAGTGGTGAGTAGAAAGACGACGATACACTATAACCATGAGCAAGACCAGTGGTGTGTCAAACTAAATGGGCGGCTGTATCCCTTACACTGTGGCGAATCTTTTCTGCTGCATATAGGAAAAACTTTGCTCTCATGCCGATTGGAGTTAGATGCTAACTGGTATGTCATTGTTCAGGAAACTCCTTTCATTCTGCGTCCAACGACTGTTTACAGCGTGAGCATGTGAGATCATTGATTAGCACCTTGCCCTAATCCAGTATGAAACACATCTAAATTGGAGGGAATTAAGTGAATAAACTCAATAACGACATCAACCATCTCATTCAAATATTGCTCAGAAATAATGTACCAGCTATTTATCCTTCTAAAATTGCCCAACTGTTGTATTGCGAAGTAGCACTTGTAGAAGAAATACTCTTTCGGATGGTGGAAGAAGAGAAACTTGAGCAAGCCTATGAATTGTATTGTGGCGATTGCGATGAGGTCATGGGGGTTTTTGATCATCCCGATCTTATGACAAGTGCTTCCTTTCCTTGTCCTGCTAGTTGTGCTCAAATGGATTCCGTCTCGATGAACGAAATGGTAACTACATTTTACCCACAAGGACATAGGCGAGTTGTATATGGGTAACCTCAAGGGGTGGTCAATGTTTCCAATGCGTTAGGGGACTATTTTTTCGCGGCGCGTGTAAAATCTACATTCAGACTACGTCTTCACTTCGATTTTACACGCGCAATTTCTCTCCAGAGAAAACTGCTTTTTAAACTTTCGCAGGTATTAAACCCCATTTTTTTTTGCCAGGGGAGGTCAACTTTTAGGTTATCAAGGTGGTCAACTTTTAGATTGACAAATACAGTGGGAACTGATTGTATCTTTCCTTAACGGGAAATCATTGAAAATACACGGAAGCAATAGGTACCCGATTCACTGGACTAAACTACTCAAAACTATAAAAATACTTGGAGTATCCATGAAATGACAAAATTGTATCGAATAAAGCCTTCAAGAGTTAAGCACTCTTTTGAAGGTTTTATTGCTTACAATTAACTTTAATTGTTAAGCAAAAGCAGGTGCCGAAACACTAAAAAAGTGGCCTGTCCAGGCAATGGTTTCTGAAATATAACCCACCACCAAGGGGATACCAGATTTATATGGCATCTTTTTTGTATCCTCAAGGCACGTTGAGTGTATAATACTGATGACGAATTGTGGTCAAAAGGAAAAATAAGACGGTTTGACCACAAGATGTTGTGGTTTTGTAGCAAAAAAAGAGCAAAAATCGGGCTCAAAAAGTGCGTTTTTTGAGCCCGATCTTTGGGGCATTTTATAGATGACATCGTGTATTTAGGAGAATGTTACCCTAAAAAACGATTAAAGTAAAAAGTAGCCCGCGTCCCCAGCGCCATCGCTTAAAAATGAAGCAAAAGGACTTGAAACCTCGAGGGTTTAGTTTTTGAAATGTTTATGATAGACTGGCTATATATCATTTTATAATGCTTTTTATATATAAAAGAAGGTGATCAAAATGACATTGCAGCAATTAAAATATGTCGTAAAGGTTGCAGAAAAAGGCTCTATCAATGAAGCGGCAAAAGAATTGCTTATTTCCCAGCCAAGCCTGTCAAGTGCAATCATGGAGCTTGAAAAAGAAGTGCATATAACTATTTTTATCCGCAATAACAGAGGCGTCTCAATTACAAATGAAGGCATGGAATTTCTGGGTTACGCCAGACAGGTATTGACACAGTCTGAGTTGCTGGAATCGAAATATATCAGTAACACGCCAATGAAGCAACGCTTTTGCATATCCACACAGCACTACACTTTTGCTGCAAATGCCTTTGTGGAACTGGTAAAGGAATTCGGCCTTGACGAATATGAGTTTGCACTGAATGAAACAACCACTTATCAAATCATTGAAGATGTGAAAACCTTATTCAGTGAAATAGGAATTATCTATCTGAGCTATTATAATGAAACCGTTATCCGTAAAATCCTCAAAGAAAACAATTTGTTCTATACTGAACTTTTTACAGCCAAGCCTCACGTTTTTCTCTACAAACATCACCCGCTGGCTAATAAAATATCAGTTGAACTGAATGACTTGGATCAATACCCCTGCATTTCATATAATCAAGGTCAGAATAACGCCTTTTATTTCTCGGAAGAGATTTTAAGCACCCGAACAGTTAAAAAGAGCATTCGAGTAAGCGACCGCGCGGCGGTAGTGAATTTTTTGATCGGCCTGAACGGATACACGATTTCATCGGGAGTATTTCCAAGATATCTTCATGGTGATGACATCATCTCTGTTCCTTTGGATGTAGATGAAAAGATACAGGTTGGAACAATCGTGCACAAGGACACCGTTTTATCTGACCTCGGGAAGATATATATAGAAGCATTGCGCCAATATGCTAAGTGTATGTAGAACGTACGAACTCCTGCTGTCTGGGATGAAGGACGGTAGGAGCTATTTATAGGTTGAAGCTATGTCACGATATATAAAATAGGTGTTACTCTATAGATGAATAATTATGTTATGCTTTCAATAAAGCAAGAGTCATTGCATTGCATCTGTAAGATAGATGCATTTATTGAGGGGGCATACATACCATGAAAGACGAAACAAAATGTCTGCACGCCGGGTATCATCCCAAAAATGCAGAGCCAAGAGTAGTACCGATTGTACAAAGCACGACTTACGTTTATGATTCCACAGATGATGTCGCTGCCGTATTTGACGATCCGATGAAAAGTCTGATCTATTCCCGCTTTGGCAATCCGACGGTAATGGCCGTAGAGGATAAGATAGCAGAGCTCGAGGGAGGTGTCGGTGCGCTGTGCACTTCTTCGGGTCAAGCTGCAGTCTTGCTTGCGATTCTGAATATCTGCAACGCAGGCGACAGTTTTATCAGTACACCGCAAATATATGGCGGAAGTACTAATCTGTTTTCTTTCACGCTTAAGCGTCTTGGGATTGAATGCATTTATTTGGATCAGGACGCCACCGATGAAGAAATCCTCCGTGCTTTCAAGCCAAATACAAAAGCGGTATTCGGAGAAACCCTGGCGAATCCAGCGCTTACGGTCTTGGATATCGAAAGGTTTGCCAGTATCGCTCATATGCGTAATGTACCGTTGATTGTAGACAACACATTCGCCACTCCGATTTTATGCAAGCCGTTTGAATTTGGAGCCGATATTGTTATTCACTCCACAAGCAAATATATGGACGGCCATGCGGTGCAGATAGGCGGCGTCATTGTGGACAGCGGCAAATTTGACTGGACAAAAGGGTGTTTCCCCGGATTAACGGAGCCGGACGAATCCTATCACGGAATCTCATATACGGAAACTTACGGCAATAAGGCATATATCATAAAGGCGAGGATGCAGTTAATGCGGGACTTCGGCGTATATCCCGCGGCGCATTCGGCGTTTTTACTCAATCTCGGGTTGGAGACTATGGCAGTAAGAATGAAACAATACTGCGAAAACGCAATGAAAGTTGCCAGGTATCTTAAAGATGTTGAGAAGGTAGAAAAGGTGATTTATCCGGGGCTTAATAGTGATGCAAACCATACATTGGCGCAGAAATACCTGAAAGGATGCAGCGGAGTCATTACCTTCATAATCAGAGGAGGCAGAACCAATGCCGTCAGGTTCATGGACGCGTTGGAGCTTGCTTCAAATGAAGTCCATGTTGCTGATATCCGTACCTGTGTCTTGCATCCTGCAAGCGAAACACACCGGCAGCTTAATGATGAGCAGCTTGCTGCGGCAGGTATCGACGCGGGTATGGTTCGTATTTCGGTAGGGCTTGAAAATGTGACGGACATCCTTGCAGATTTGGAAAAAGCATTTGCAAAGATTCGCTGTGCGGAAGTATTTTTGCAATGAGCACTCAAGCTGTTACAGCATTCCTTTTATATGTGTTAATCAACGCCTTTACTCCAGGGCCAGGTAACATCCTAGCATTAAATACGGTAGCCAATTACGGCTGGTCAAAAGGCCGGAAACTGTTTTTAGGGATTTTTTCAGGATACTATGCCGTTCAGATTATCTGCGCAATATTTGTTTTTGGATTAAATGAATTGCTAAATCCTGTAATGTCGATCATGAAGTATATTGGAGCAGCTTATATTCTGTATCTTTCCATACATGTAGCGATCAGCAAACCAATAGAAACGGAGGAAAAAAAGAGTGCGTCGTTCTGGAAAGGATTCATGCTTCAATTCGTGAATGTCAAAATATATTTGTTTGGGGTAACAGCCTTATCCGGATATGTTGTACGATATTATTCAACACTTGAAATGTTAATACTCTTTGAACTTATTATTGCTACCATAGGCACAATCGCAACCTTAACTTGGATTTTCTTAGGTAAGATATTCAGCCAGGCGTATCAAAAGCATTTCCGTATTATTAATATCATACTTGCTGTGGTACTGCTTCAATGTGCTTGGAGTATGCTGTTTGAATAAAGACGAATTTTTTTTGGATAACTGTTCATTGGTTTGTTGCATTGATATACTATGGAAATTTCTTTAGCTATACTATACAGAATATAGTTACATTGGGCCTTTTTAAAATACTGGGAGGGATTTAAACCCTCGCAAACAACGTTATTCTGATTCTTACAAAAATAATGGGTGTATTTTCAATCGAAGATACACTCGTTTTTTTATGCCCTTTTTTAGGGCTTCAAAATAATCATGTCAATAAAGAATGGAGGAATTTAAAATGGCAAACGAAACAATGCGTATCTTTTTCCCTCTGAAGATCATCACCTACCCCCAATGCGAGTATGGACTGGATGTCAATCCGATGAAAATCAGTACCGCAGAGGCTGTGGCATATGAGGATACTATCCTCGCTACCATTGCAAAAGAGAACCGGTTCTTTGAAAACAACCGAGGTCTTGCCGAATACATCCATGACCAAGCTCTCAATAAAAAGGTGTATAGCCTGTACCCGTCAGTTGAAATCGTCGACGGTGAGCTGTGGGGAGTCATGACCGCCGGATTGATGGAGTCCCTCTCAGGAGAGGAAACCGCCGGGCTTCTCGAATTTGTGACTGGACAAAACAGTGATGGTTACGGCGAAGGTCTCGAACAGCGTCCAATTAAAACTTCGAACGGTGAGATCTACGTCAGCTTCTGGAATCATGAAAACTATTCTCTCAAGTTTGAACAGGATATGAAAAACAATTCGCCTGACCTCGGATACGGAGGCCTGGTGATGCGATGAATGAAAAAGTCAACAGACGAATAGCGCTCTTTGGTTTCCTATGAAGCTAAGGCGCGCTTTTTTTGTTGCAGCAGATTGCTGTGGGCCATACAACTAAAAAAACGAGAAGGCGTTGTCTCTACAAAAAAGGCAGCGCCTTTTTTGTTTTTCCGAGAAAGGAGCTGAACCATGAAGCATGATGTAACACCAGAAGAAAAAACAGGAGCCGGAGAAAGCAGTCCTCCTGCAAAGCATTCCCTGCCTCTGCCTGAAGATACCTCCCGATGTGTCGGCTGCCCTTATCCCAGCGTCGGCTTTATCTGCTGGAGTCCTGACGGCTCCTGCATTAGGACTGACGTTGAGAAATTCAGCCGCCAGAGCAAAGGGAGGTGATGTATTGAACAGTATCATCAGTTGGGTGGGCGGCAAAAAGGCTCTGCGGGATATGATCTATCAGCGTATGCCGAAGGAATTCGGACGGTACATTGAGGTTTTTGGCGGCGGAGGCTGGGTGCTGTTCGGACGGCCTCCGGACGCCGCTATGGAGGTCTACAACGATTTCAATTCAGACCTGGCAAATCTGTTCCGCTGCGTCCGCGACCGTCCCTTTGCTCTTCTCAAGGAGCTCAATTTCTTCCCGCTAAACGGACGCGATGAATTTAATGTCCTGAAAAAATATCTGGAGAAGGAGGAATTCACAAACAAGTACCTGCGGCAGGAACTGGATATCGCGCAGAGGTTTCTAAGTGAACCGCAGTATGAGGAAATCAAGCTGATCCTTTTGGAAAACGCACAGATGAATGACGTAAAACGAGCCGCTGCTTTCTATCGTCTCATCCGGCTAAGCTACGGAAGCGGCTGCACCAGTTACGGATGCCAGCCCTGCGATATAAGGAAAACCTTTCATATTCTCTGGCAGGGCAGCAGGAGACTTAAGGACACGGTCATTGAAAACAAGGACTTTGAAGCCCTGATCAAGCAGTACGACCGTGAAAAAGCCTTCATCTATTGCGACCCGCCATATTATCAGACGGAAGGACATTACGCCGTGGAATTTAAGAAAGAGGATCACTACCGACTGCGGGATACCTTAGCATCTTGCCAAGGCAAATGGCTAGTCAGCTATAACGACTGCGAATTCATCCGAGAGCTGTACCAGGACTTTAACATTGAAGCGGTCAGCCGAATCAACAACCTTGCCCAGCGATATGACAATGGCTGCGAATACGCTGAAGTCCTGATCTCTAACTACGACACCGGCGAGAGACTGCAGGACATGCCGTCCCAGATGAATCTCTTCGACTCCGAACTGTTACTTGACCCACAATTATAACCCCATCACAGGGGTTAATTTTAAGGAGGAACATCCTAATGAAAATCATTAAAATGAAGTCCGAGGTAGACAAAAGCGGCCAGATTGTCCTTTCTGCAGAAGCCGTAGGCAATGCCGGACTGAAGCCTGGGGATGAGATCTGCTTCACCATGATGGTACAGGATGAAGTAAACGAGCACTGCCCTATGGTTCTTATCACATCTGAGGGAGTGGCGATTGCCGTCCCTCTCTTTGAATTGCAGAAGGATGATGAGAAATTTTCTCCGGATTATGAACTCCCGGAGGATGAACTGCATATACCCCACGAACTGCTGGAGTCTGCGGACATCCCATTAGACAGCGACTTGGATGTCATTTGTGCCGAGGGTGCCATTGTCATCGTTCTGTCTGATATCCTTGAACGTCTGCCGGAGGAGCTGCGCGGGCTCTTCGAGGATCTCGGCATAGACCCCAGCACCGTTCGTGACGTTATGAGAAAGGAGGGATACTTCGTATGAAAGCAAAGCCCATATATAAAATCGTAGATGACAAAGGGCGTGTACTTATTCCGAAGGCACTTCGTACTGCCGCTGAAATGGAGCATGGAGATATTGTGCGCCTCGGAATCCAGAAGGGTGTCATCACGGCAAAAAAGGTTGATCTTATTGAGATCGGCGATCAGTCGCCGGAGGCTGTGGAAGCATTCGTGCGTGCCGCTATCCGCGATATGCCGGAGGAAACATTGATCTCCATTGCCGCAAAGCTGCTGGACATGATTGAAAAAAGAAAGGGGCCGATTCGCCTTGACTGAGAAAGAGTTATTCACACAAGAGGACTGCCTGCAAACCGGATATGACATGCCCATCAGCGGCAAAGTTGTTATTCTACGGTCTTCCTCCTTGCCGGGAGATCTACGAAACGTAAATCACCAACTATACTATTGCACCGGTGGAAATGGAAGCAATCCCAATCCCATCGGACGGTCCGTCTTTACAGTTTCACTTGCAAACGGAGAGCAGGTTCGCTGGAACAGAAGCGACGTGCTTGGTATTGCAAAGCCGGAGATTCTGTCTGACCATGCCCGGCTCCAGCTCTCGCAGATCCGGCCGGCTGATGCGTTGGATCTGAAAAGCCATGAGCCTCAGTATAGCGGCTATTGCTTTCTGCCGGACGGACGATACACCTCCGGCGTATGGCTGTGCAGCCTCAAGGAGGTGCAGGACTACATCGAAATGCAGAAGGACTGCCAGCACCGAGTTATGATCTGCGACCGGGATGACTTCTGCGTATTTGAAATGATTGACGGAAAGCTCATTTATCCGTCGCCTGAGGTCTTGGAAGCCTTCTTCAAAGGGCAGCAGGAGCCGGGCGGTATGGAGGTGAAGCTATGAAACCAATAAGGACTTGAGGCCGGAGTCAGACTGATGATTCCGGCTTTTTTCTTGTAAAAATTAAAAGAAAGGACTGAAAAACCATGAAACAGAAAGGAAAACTCATCGGCAAAATTGCCATCGTTCTCCTTCTCCTGGTATGCGGCGGTATCTATACAGCGTACCGCCTGCACCCGGAAAACTTCATTGGCCAAGGCGAAATCATCACACGCGGAGAATTTGCCGCCATCCTGGTGAGGGATATTCCGCTAGATAGCTCAAACACGGAAAAAGACCCGCCCAGCTTTTCAGATATCGACGGCCACTGGTCGGAGAAAAACATTGAGACGCTTATTAACGCAGGAATTATCGACCCCGCCGATTACCCTGACGGCTTCCGCCCAGATGATCCCATCACCCGCGCAGAAATCATCAAGATGCTCGTGAGAGCGGAGGGCAGGGATGAGGAAGCGGTAAACACACAGGGGCACAGCGGTTATGAGGATCAGACGGACATAGAGGATAAGGACAAGGGCTTTGTCATCATCGGCCGCGAGGACGGAATTATCGGGAATACGGATGATAATAAAATCCGTCCCAACGACCCGGTTACCAAGGGCGACGCAGAGGATATGGTCGACAAGGTAAAGCCGAAGCCGACTGAGCCAACGCCGACTGAGCCAACGCCGTCCGCTCCAGCGCAGACTCCGGATGCAGCGAAGCCGAGTCCTACGCCGGGGTCCACAGAGCAGCCGACGCCTGCTCCGACGAATCCGGATGAGAGCAAGCCGTCTCCTACGCCAACGCCGGGCAATCCGGGAGGTGGCTCATATTATCCGCCTGCGCAGGTGCGGTTTGAGCTTCCTGAAACTGCTCATACTGACAGCGAAGTTCAGGTGATGCCCATCTGGAAGTACATGAAAAGATACACCTGGACGCTGACTAAAACAGCTGTCGACGGCTCCCAGCAGCCTATGGAGCTGGCGGACGCAGTCAGCGGCAGCCTCGACTTAGAGGGCGGCACCATTCAATTTAAGGAGGACGGGCAGTATACGCTTACTGCCACAGCCAAAAACGCCAGAGGAAAAGAAACCGTACTGTCTAAGCAGATCACGGTATATCCGGTCATTGACCTGAGCTTTGACCTGTCTGAAACCACCCATACAGACAAATCAACAACACTTACTTTCCTTTTAGATAAGGTCTACGGTCACGACATTACATGGACAGCAGCGAAGGATGATGAAATCGTCCAGGCTGCTGACATTTTGGACGGAACCCTCGGGAATGAGGGCGGCACCTTCGTGTTCAGGAACAAGGGCGAATATACACTGACAGCATCCATAACCGACGATGCCGGACGAGTCTTCACCCATAGTGAAAGCACCAGGGTCAATCCTGTGGCCGGAATTTCCATTGATCTACCGGCAGCTTCTCATACGGATAAAACTCTTGACGTCAAAACTTTGCTGACAGAATCTGATGGACTAAGCGTGACTTGGAACCTTATCAAGAACGGTAAAGCGGCAGTGCTCGCTGATGAAGCAGAAGGCAGCCTCACAGATGAAGGCGGTACCATCCGCTTCAAGGACAAGGGCGTATATATGCTCACCGGAACGCTTACCGACGAAACCGGCAGAGCCTTTGAAGCCTCCAAGACAATTACGATTTATCCGGTAGGTTCTATCGGCTTCTATGTACCGGAAATCACCCATACCGATAAAACTGTCCATGTGGAAACCCGCTTTGAAAACCTCGGCAACGCCGCAATTCAGTGGTCGCTGATGAAGGACGGCAAGGACGTTGCCCTTACCGATGTGGTTCAGGGCGAGCTGACCAACGAGGGCGGCTACATTCGCTTTATTAATAAAGGAGAGTATGTTCTTAAAGCAGCCTTCACCGATCCCGCAGGAAGAACCTACAGTTACACCGTACCGGTCAAGGTCTATCCGGTTCCGAGCATCTCGTATGCTCTGCCTGGAACCGCACACACCGATACTGCCGTCAAGGTGCTTATGGAAACCTCGGAGCTTAATGGGCTGAACGTGGAGTGGCTGTTGGAGAACGGCTTCGGATTCCAGGATTGGGCCACATATGTCGACGGCTCGCTGGATAACAGCGGCGGCTCCATCCGCTTTAAGCATGCCGGAACCTACGAACTGATCGCAAGAATCACCGATGAAACCGGGCGGGTATTCCTGTTCGAGAACGGCGGAAGGATCGAAGTCCTGCCGGTGCTGAGCATTTCCTTTGAGCTCCCGGAAGCCACGCATACCGACCGCATCATTGATTTAAGGACTCGCGGCAACAACAATGTACTGTCGGTGGAATGGACACTCACCAAAGACGGCAAGCCCGTTGAGCTTTCCTCCGTCATAGAGGGAAGCCTCAATGCCTACGGCGGGAGAATCCGCTTCACGCAAACCGGAGATTACACCCTTACAGCCTCCATGACGGACGCGCTGGGCAGGGAGTTCTCCTACAGTGCTTCCACTACGGTCTGCCCGATTCCGTCAATTTCTCTCGAACTGCCGCAAGTTTGGTACGTGGGTGAAGCCGGAACAGTCAGCGTCAGCGGTACGGATCTGCAAAACCTCACCGCAATCTGGACTGTTATCAAGGATGACGGCGGCGCTGAACCTTACTCCGCATATGCGTCAGGTACTTTGACCCAAGCTGGTGGCATTCTTACCTTCCTGGCAAAGGGACAGTACGAGCTGACACTGACCATGACGGACCCCACAGGCCGAACCTTTGTCCGGAGCGGAAGCTTCACGGTTTATCCCATCCCGCAGATGTCCATCGGACTCCCGTCACTCAGCTACAGCGGGGATTCCATTGCTGTCACCGCATCCGGTGCAGAGCTTGACGGAACGGGAATAGCTTGGCTTCTTTCTGTGGATGGCGGTCAGCCAAAACCTTATTTACAGTATGCGACAGGCTCGGTCGGAGCAGACGGCGGTAATCTTGCAATCAGTACGAATAAAACCATCGCTGTGAAGCTGATCGCCGAGGTGACGGACGTGAACAGCAGGAAATTCACCTTTGCTTCCAACACAGCAACAGTCAAGCCGATTGCCAGCTTCCCGTTCACCGTCCCGTCCTCTATTCACATCGGCGGCAATATTAATGTTTCCCTGCCGGCCGTATCCGGACTGGAGGGCAGAAGCCTTGTATGGTCGCTGACCAAAGACGGAGCTCCGGCGTCCTATTCTGGAACCTTGTCAAACAATGGCGGCAACATTTCCATCAGCGTACCCGGCAGCTATGTCTTGATTGCAAGCTCGACAGACAGTGAAGGCAGAACCTTTACCTATTCGCAGAGCATCACCATCACCAACACCGCACCGAACAAACCCATCGGAAGCGCGACGGTAGTCCGTACCGCCAAGGACGGCAAACTGCTGGTTAACCTCTCTGCCTCTGCCAGCGATCCGGACGGAGATTCCGTAATTCTTGAATACTCCGGCAACACTGCAGACAGCTATTATCCCGTGGGTACCCATACCGTAAAGGTCAGGGCAAAGGACACATGGGGGATGTATTCCGACTGGACGAATATCACCTTTACGGTGACAAATTCTGCACCCACAACGCCGGTAATAACCCGTACCCCTGACGGAAATAGCATCGCTCCCGGCGTACCAATTACTATCACCGCATCCAGCTCCGACCCCGATGGTGACGCAATCACCTATGTTTGGGAAGGCCGTCCGGCGCAGACCAGCACTTCATATCCGTTGGGTAAAAATGTTGTTCGTGTAAAAGCGGTTGACTCCACCCGAGCCGAATCGCCTTGGACAGCTATTGTATTCTTTGTGGCCGATCCGAACAGGGGCGGCGGCATGACGCTGACCGGTCCTGAATCGGTAATCCTTGAACAGGGCATTGCAGGGGCGACTATTACCAACTACACCTTTACAGTGCCGCCCGTTTCCGGACATTCCGGCAACGATTATGGCAGAGTGCGCGGCTATAACAAGCTGATAGGACGGTGGGACCAGTTGGACTACGGAACAACCACTAACGGCATCACCTTCAGCAGCAGTCTGTCGCCGGGCATCTACAGCCAGCTGGAGTTCTACTATTACACCAACCACGACTGTATGTACAACAAGTCGAACATCACTTATTCCGTCAATTTCTACTTTGAATAACACGGCAAGCCCAATGTCGGGGAAGGAGGCTCTATGAACCCTATTCAGATCAAAGGCAAGCTCATCCAATACTACGGTAACAAGGCGGGTTATATCGAAAAGGGTAAGGCTATAGTTGATCCGCTGTTTAAAACCGAGCAGCTCCAATCGTATCTTGCAAAGCAGGGATTCGAGCCAGAGTGGAGAGACGGCATCCACGAAGGACTAGCAAAAGGTAATATTGACCCGGAAAGCGGCACTCGGCTCCTCAAAAGCTGCCGCATCTGGCAGCTCAAGCCCGAAGCGGACGTCATGATGAAATTCATCGGGTATGACGAACTTCTTGAACGTTACGGAGAGCCTGATCCGAATAACTACCAGGCGGTCTATGACGGCGAGGTGGAAACCAACAATCTGGATGAACTCTTCACCAAATTCAACCTAGACCACCCACCCGGCTATGAGGGACATAGCCTCTCCATGTCGGATGTCGTGGAACTGTACGACAGTTCCGGCAGCACCTTTCACTATGTGGACCGCTTCGGATTTAAGGAAATTTCCTTCCATCCTCCGGAGCAGGAGCTATACGAAGGTCCGACAATGAGTATGTAAGATCCATCATCTGCAGCCGGAAGGCTGTTTTTTAATTTCAGTGCTTTCTTCATGCGGATGAAGCACAGGGATAAATTTCACGGGAAGCTTAACACCGGCATAAACCACCGGTGTTTTTTGCTGCCCATAAGGAGGTGGTAAACACGAAAGAAGTAGAGCTGGAACTGGATCTGATCAGAGTTGTGTGCGATCCCAGCCCTCTTTTTAAGTATCAGCTTATTTACAGGGATGGAATGACCAAAGGTGTGGCGGGAGTATACAGCTTTGATGAGGATTGGTATTACCTTTACAAAGAGGACAATGAGAGATACAAGGTCAAGCGGTGCAAAGAACTGGAAGGCATTCCGCCCTCCTTTACCTATAGGCAGCAGCGAAGAATGCGGGAAGATAAACTGGATAAACAAAAACCTCTTGAGCAAAGTGTGGCAGCAGATCCGCCTGCTTTGGAAGAAGCGCAGGAGCAAAGTAGCTCCCTGCGCATGGGCGGTATGTAGATTTTAAAATTTCAATAAAAAATATGTATTTGGAGGTAAATCACAATGAAAAAGTTTTTAAACAAGGTAAACACTAAGATCACTGAAAAAGTCATCATGGCTCAGACTCTGCTTCGCTCCCAGCGCGGGGAAGGCTTCGTGGATACCGCAATCAAAATTCTGATATCAGTAGTCATCGGCGCCCTCGTTCTTGGCGGACTCTACGCCCTGTTTGGCGAGACGGTTCTGCCGACTCTCAAACAGCGCATCCAGGATATGTTCAACTATGGGGGCTGATCTGGACATTTTGGCTCAGTCGGCGGCGCTGGTACAGGGTGGCTTTTTTGCTGCCCTGCTGCTGGCGGTCTCTGTCTTCGATATCCGTAAGAAGATCATTCCCGACAGCCTCTGCCTGGGAATTGCCATGACCGGACTGTTTGCCTTTGAACCGGCGAAGCTGGCCGGGCTTCTCGCCTCCGCGTTATTTTTGCTTGCCGCTCTTGCTCTGGGCGGCATGGGCGGTGGGGATATCAAGCTCATGGCGACGGCAGGGCTGGTGCTTGGCTTTAGCAAAAGCATAGCGGCCGCCGTCATTGGCTTAACCGCCCTTCTGGTTTTCCATGTGGGCAATATCATAATCCAAAAGCTGTGCGGGAGGGATGCTCGAAAGTCATATCCTCTCGCGCCCTTTCTTTCACTCGGCTGCCTTGCAGCCTACTTTTTATTATAAGGAGGAACATTTTATGAGCTTTCTAAAAAACCGCACGGTGCTGGGTGTAATCTGCATCGTGCTTTCTTTAGTCATCTGCTTTGCGCTCACGCCCCTGTTTAATCAGAGCGTTTCACAGAAAGCAAGCGTTGTCCGGGTAGTCAAGGAAATTAAAGCCGGAGATGCCATTACCAAGGATATGTTTCAGACCGTGGAGGTAGGGGAATACAACCTGCCGGAGGATGTCATAAAGCAGCAGGACAGTGTCCTCGGCAAATATGCTGTAGCGGATCTGGTGCCCGGCGACTATATCCTCTCAGCCAAGCTGTCAGATACACCCGCATCGGAGAACGCCTACCTGTATAACTTAAGCGGCGACAAGCAGGCTATCTCTGTCAGCATCAAAAACTTTGCCGGAGGTTTGTCCGGCAAGCTGATCTCCGGTGACATTGTATCAGTAATCGCACCCGACTATAAAAAGCAGGGCTCCACCGTGATCCCTACTGAGCTGACCTATGTGGAGGTCATCGGTGTGACCGCCAGCACGGGCTACGATACCGACACCGGTGAACAGACCAAGGATGAGGACGAAAAGCAGCTTCCTGCCACCGTCACTTTGTTGGTTTCACCGGAGCAGGCAAAAATTCTCGCAGAGCTGGAGTCGGACGGTAAGCTCCATCTATCCCTTGTGTACAGGGGCGCCAAGGAGAACGCCGCCAAATTTATTGAGCTGCAGGATAAGGTGATCCAAGCCCTGTATCCAGTTCCCGCTGCGCAAACAACGAATGGAAAAGCACAATCCCCTCCGCAGGATGCAGTCACGGAGACTGAAAATACCGCACCGGAAAGCGAGGGGGAATAATGCTCAACTTTATGAAAGGGAGTATCTTCTCCCGAAATCAATCGCAAACCGCACCGGAAGGCCCGGAACAGGATGTTCAGGTACTGGCGGTATGGGGCAGCCCCGGCAGCGGAAAAACCACTGTGAGTGTCCGACTTGCAAAGTATATGGCGGATCAGAAAAAGAATGTGGCCTTGCTGCTGTGCGACATGACCGCGCCTATGCTGCCCTGCATATGTTCGCCGAGCGATCTGGAGTGTGAGCGCTCCCTCGGCAGCATCCTTGCAGCAACCCATGTGACGGACCTGCTCATCAAGCAGAACTGTGTCACTCACAAGAAGCTGGATCACCTGACCATCATCGGTATGCTTAAGGGTGAGAATGTGTTTACTTACCCGCCGTACTCTCAGGAACTGGCGGCCGAGCTGATTGACCATCTGAGGGACATTGCGCCGTATATCATTATCGACTGCGGCAGCGCCATCGCCCACGACATCCTGTCGGCGGTTTCGCTGCTGGAGGCTGATTCGGTTCTCCGACTGGTGAACTGTGATCTAAAGTCTGTCAGCTACCTATCCAGTCAGCTTCCGCTCCTGAAGGATCAGAAATGGGACGCCGACAAGCAGTACAAGGTGGCTTCCAACATCAAATCAAATCAGGCCGGAGAGCATATTGAGCAGGTGCTGGGCGGCGTAGCCTTCAGGCTTCCCCATTCAGACGAGCTGGAGAATCTGGCTCTTTCGGGGAACCTGCTGGGGGAATTAGCTCTCAAGGACAGCCACAGCTTTCGCAAGGAAATTGCCAGGCTCGCAAAGGAGGTGTTCGGAGTATGAGCAGGAAGAACCACGGGCATGATGCAATCAATATCATACCGCAGATAATTGATCAACCAAGTACAGTCAGCATGACATGCAATCAAAGCCTGTTTTTTTCATCCAATGGGTCTTCCAGGGAGTTCGGTCCTGTGCTTCATGAGGTGCAGGAATACATCTCCAGCAAATATGCCGCACTGATTACCGATGGCGGTACGGAGGAAGTCAAGGCGCAGATCAAACGATATATCACCAAGTATGTTCAGGATTACCGAATCGCAGTTAGCGGCATGTCACAAGAGCAGCTGGTAGATGCCCTGTACACCGAGATGGCGGAGTTTTCGTTCCTGACAAAATACATCTTCGGAACTGGAATTGAGGAAATTGACGTCAACGCCTGGAACGACATTGAGGTGCAGTACAGCAGCGGTATCACCAAGAAGCTGGACGAACACTTTGACAGCCCTGAGCACGCCATAAACGTGGTGCGCCGTATGCTCCATGTGTCCGGCATGGTGCTGGACAATGCCAGTCCCGCCATCCTGGGGCATCTTTCCAAAAACATCCGTATTGCTGTGCTGAAAACTCCGCTGGTGGATGAGGATGTGGGGGTATCAGCCTCCATCCGTATCGTGAATCCCCAATCTATGAAAAAAGAGGACTTCATCCGGGGCGGTACCGCTACCGGACCGATGCTGGACTTTTTGGCGGAGTGCCTCAGATACGGCATCTCCGTGTGTGTGGCAGGCGCCACCAGCTCCGGCAAGACCACACTGTCGGGATGGCTTCTGACCACCATACCGGACAATAAAAGAATATTCACCATTGAAAACGGCTCCCGTGAGCTGGCATTAGTGCGCCAGAAAGACGGACGGGTGTGCAACAGTGTTATCCATACCCTGACCCGTATGAGCGAAAACGAGAAGCAGAACATCGATCAGGACATCCTGCTGGATATGGCCCTGCGTTTCAATCCTGAGATTATCTGTGTAGGAGAGATGCGAGGACCGGAGGCCTATGCCGCCCAGGAATCCGCCAGAACCGGTCACACGGTGCTGACCACCATCCACTCCAACAGCTGTGAGGCTACATGGCGGCGTATGGTCACCTTGTGCAAAAGGAAATATGACATGGCGGACAACACCCTCATGGATCTGGTGACAGAGGCATTCCCTATCGTGGTGTTCTCGAAGCAGCTGGAGAACAAGCAGCGCAGGCTGATGGAGATTATGGAGTGTGAGATCCTGTCGGACGGCACGCGAAACTTCCGCAGCCTCTTCCAGTTCCAGATCACCGAAAACCGCATAGAGGACGGAAAATTCATCATCAACGGCTGCCACAGTGCTGTGCAGGGAATCTCACCAAGCCTTCAGAAGCGTTTTCTGGAAAACGGAATGCCGCAGGATACACTGAAACAAATCCTTGCGGCGGGAGGTGCTGCCTGATGATGACAATCCTTTTAATGGCCTCTGTCGGTTTCATCACCGGCGCTTTCCTTTTGCTGGGGCTTTCTCCGCTGGAATTTACCGACGGGCTGTTCGACTTTCTGACTCGTAAAAACAAAAGCATCAAGGCGGAGATCAACGAAGCTGCCCGGCGAAAAAAGCCATCCTTCCTTCGCAGAGAAATAACCGAGGTGCAGGAGATCCTCGCCATCACCGGACGAGGCTCCCGATTCTCCATGATCTGTGCGGCTTCGCTGGCATTCCTTGCAGCGGGCGCCAGCCTTGCCGCCCTGATAGGTAATGTGTTCCTTGTGCCGGTAATGGCGGTAGGCATGATGTTTATTCCTTTCTGGTACATCCGGCTTACAGCGACACATTACAAAAAGAATATCGCCGCAGAGCTGGAGACGGCTCTGTCTATCATCACCACGGCATACCTGAGAAGCGAGGATATTCTGACTGCGGTGGAGGAAAGCATTCAGTATCTCAATCCTCCCGTGCGGAGTGTATTCGCCGGATTTCTGACGCAGGTGAAGCTCGTCAATCCCGATCTGGACAAAGCGCTCCACGCCATGAAGCCCAAAATAGACAATGACGTATTCCATGAGTGGTGCGACGCAATTGCCGCCTGCCAGCATGACCGCAGCTTGAAAACAATCCTGACTCCGATTGTCAGCAAGCTCTCAGACATGCGCATTGTGAACGCCGAACTGGAATACCTGGTGTTTGAGCCGCGCAAGGAATTCATCATCATGGCTCTGCTGGTGGCCGGAAATGTTCCGATCATGTTTTTTCTCAACAAGGACTGGTACCATACCCTGATGCATACGGCAGTCGGGCAGATTATCCTGGCAGTATGTGCTGCGGCGATATTTATCTCTACGGCCTTTGTCATCAGGCTGACCAAGCCCATCGAGTACAGGAGGTGACGCAGAGGATGACACAACTAATTTTTACCGGAATCCTCC
Organism: Desulfitobacterium sp.; assembly: GCA_050251735.1. Taxonomy (GTDB): domain Bacteria; phylum Bacillota; class Desulfitobacteriia; order Desulfitobacteriales; family Desulfitobacteriaceae; genus Desulfitobacterium. The sequence goes on along the minus strand of JBFWMF010000015.1, from coordinate 41,980 downwards.
TTGCCGCAGGGCTGTATTTCATTCTGGCAGACATCCTGAAGCTGCCGACAATGAATACGGCTAAGGCCATGCTGAATGCGGGAAGGAAGAACAAAAAAGCCGTTAAAAGCATGGAAGCCTGGCTCATGGCAGGAGCAGTCAAGCTCTCAAAGCATATCCGGATGGATGAGTACAAGCACAGCCGGATGACAAACATCCTGAAGGCGGCTGGCATCAGCATGACTCCGGAGGTTTATTCAGCCTATGCCATTACAAAAGCAGGAGCTATCCTGCTGGGTATACTTCCCTGCCTAGTTCTTCTTCCCTTGCTCTCACCGGTCTTAATTATTCTTGCTGTCCTGACGTACTTCAAGGAAATCCGAAAGGCCGACGAGCAGCTCAAGGAAAAGCGGGAGCAGATTGAAGGCGAACTGCCCAGGTTTGTTTCCACCATTGAGCAGACACTGAAGGCCAGCCGTGACGTGCTGGCGATGATGGAAAACTACAAAAAGAACGCCGGTCCTGCCTTTGCCCGTGAGCTGGATGTTCTGACCGCAGACATGCGTTCCTCCAGCTATGAAGCGGCGCTCACCCGGTTTGAGGCAAGGCTCAATTCACCCATGCTCTCAGACGTGGTAAGAGGACTCATCGGCGTCCTGAGGGGCGACGACAGCACCGTGTATTTTCAGATGCTGGCCCATGACTTCAAGGCACTGGAGCTTCAGAGGCTTAAGAGCTTGGCACAGAAGATCCCGCCGAAAATCAGGATATTCTCGTTTATTATGCTGATGTGCTTTCTCTTGACCTATCTCGCCATCATTGCCATGGAGATTTTAAGCTCTCTCGGCACAATGTTTTAGAAGGAGGTGCGATATGAAGCAAAAAGAAATTAAAGCAGAGCTTTCAGAAAAGCTCGAAGCAAACTACATCTCCTTTATGCGGGAATGGATCAAGCTGGAGCCGCTTCAGCTCATTGAAAAGGCTGAGGAAATCGCTGCCACTAAGCTGGTATTTGAGGAACTGAAGGACGGCGGGTATAGTACGGAATATCTGGAATACCTGCTGCGCTTCAAAAACCCGCTGGAGGTGGTACGGGATAAATGGATTGAGGAAAACGGCTCTGAAATGATGCATGGCGATGACATTAACCATGCACTCTGGTCAATTGGCGATAAGCAGTACGCCGAGCAGGCATACGAGCTGGACGAGGCATTCCTGCAGTCCGGACAGGGGGTGCGGATGTGCTGAAGCTGTTAAGGAGCAAACGCGGCGAGGGATATATCGACGTTGCGGTGTTGGTGCTGTGCGTGATGTTGGTCATAGCCGTGGCGGTTAGTGTCCTGCCGGTATTCGTAACGAAAAACAAGCTGGACACCTATGCCTCAGAACTCTGCCGGGAGGCAGAGATCGCCGGGCGCGTCGGCAACGAAACCACCCTGCGAGCACAGGTTCTCACTGAAAAAACCGGGCTTGCTCCAAGCATCTCGTGGTCGAAAACCGGAAGGCTCCAGCTTAACGAGGAATTCACCGTGACCGTCACCTTACAGACCGACATCGGCCTATTCGGAGGCTTTGGGAGCTTTCCTATTACTTTGAAGGCGCAGGCTGCCGGCAAGAGCGAGGTGTATTGGAAATGAAATTTGGCACAATTTGTGATATACTTAGAGGCAAAAGCGGCTCGTCCTTTCCCCTTGTAGTAGCCGTTACCCTTGCGCTCGTGATTGTCTTTTCCGGCATTTCTGAATACATCCGGCTGATGATTGTCGCTCAAGGAGTACGGGATGCTGTACAGTCTACAGTTATCTCGACAATCAACGATAATTACGATAATGTGTACCACGGTGTGCGGGAAGGATACAGCGGGGCTTATCAGCCCAGCGCTTCAGACTTTGAGGAAAGCCTGGATTACGGCGATATGTATGGCAGGCTGGACCAGCTGCTGGGACTGCGAAAAGAAAACGGCTATCACGTGAAATATGCTGGAGACGACATGGAATTTAGACTATCCGGTCTTTCCGTTGACCTTGACAATATGCCCCTTGCTCCAGTGAGTCCCGATAATTCCAGAGGCCTGCTGGCCGATGCGGTCATAAGGCTGGAGGTTCCGGTATCCTTTGGCGGAAAAAATCTGCCGCCCATGGTGATTAATCTCAGGGTTCAGGCCAAATATATGCCGATATTTTAACGTTTTCTGATTGGCAATAGACTTTCGAAAGCTTATGTAGTATGGTGTGTCATTGAAAAGACATATCAACCTTTTATACAAAGGAGGTATCCTAAAAATGAAACTGACAGACAAAGCAAAAAAGCGAATCACCGTTGCCGGACTCGGCGTGGTGTGCATCGTCCTTGTTATAGCGATTTCCTCGCAGTTTAAAACGGAGGTGCCCAAAGCCGTAACGGTTCAGCCCTCTTCAACGGTATCGAACGCAGTCACCCCAATCATCCCGCCCGCGGAACCGAGCAGAGCTCCGGAGGTAAGCGTCCAGCCCATCGACCCGACAGCGGCTTCCGCTCAATCCATAGATAACGGAGATTCCGAGGGTACGGAGCAGAACATACAGGCGGAGGTCACCAAGCCCTCGGAACCGCCACATGAGGTATTGACCGATCCATCCAAAACTCCGGACGGGGAAAAAGTTAACGATGCAAAAAAGCCTGAGAGCAGTACATCGTCTTCAACGCCGAAATCAGGAGATAAGAAAGACGGTAAAATCTATGTTCCCGGCTTCGGATGGATTGATGACAATGGCGGCGGAGGCTCGGGAACAACTGCCGGAGATATGTACGAAAACGGCAACAAGATCGGGAATATGGACTGAGCAATTTAATAATCAGGGGCAAAGAACACAGCAGAGATGCTGTGTTCTTTGCATAGTAAGGAGGTTTTCATGAAACGGACACTCAGCATTTTCCTTTTGCTTGTGCTTATGCTTTCTCTGCTTCCGCCCGTTACAGCCCGTGCCGAGGGAGAAGGCAACATAGATAACGGCGGCGGAGGAATAGGCGGCGGTACAAACACGGATTACTGGAATCCCGGTGATGAAGGCGTGAGAGTGACTGTCATCCGGGTAAGCGACCACGCGGTTGTGACTACACCTATTGACCTTACAAATAAACATCCCATGATTTCCGTTAACTTTAAAAAGGTATGTAAAATCTTATATACCGGAGGACTTGCTCTTTCACCGGACACGAATGCATACGGTTATATTAATCCATCTCAAACTCTGCCCAAAATCATAGGTACATCAGGCGGCAACGCTAATATTGATGCAATCAAAAGTTATTTTACAGACGAGCAAGTCATACGAAGCATCGCAAACATTACCGGAATGGATTTTAATGTTCTGACAAACGGTCAATACCGTCTGCTCCTTGAACCAATTGCCTATATAACCTTTGGCGGAATCAAGTACGCCATGACAGCTACCGAAGCAGCGCTTTTTGACCGTCAACTGAACGGCGGACTGCGGAGCAAGATGGCTGCGCTTTGCCATAAGAACCTGCCGTTAGCGATGTTTCTAGAAACACCTGATCTCGGCTACCCGGCATGGGATGGCTCTACGAACAAAGCTGCATCTAATGCGGATATTATCTCATCCCTCGGACTTGGCATTGTACGCTTCAATGAAGCGGAGCCGGAGCCTCCGGAGGTTACGTCAGCCGATTATGAGTACAGGGTTAATACCGAGGTTATCACATCGGTGACTGTTCGGGGCGGACAGGCAGATCCGGATCATCCAGTTACAGTGAGGTTCACAATTAGCGGTCAAACCTACACGGTTAGCAACGTGTATTATCCGGAGGGCGACAGTCAGCTAGCGTGGGTTCGTTGGAGGACTCCGGCAACTCCGGAGACTATGACAATTCATGTGTCGGTGTCAGGCGGAGGTTCGGCAAGCCAAAGTACTATTACTGCAAGGATTGTGGATCTCTCCGGAAACAATCCTCCAAATCCAGTGGCTGATGACCGGAACGATGCCTATTCCGTAGCCGCTGCACCCAACAAAGCGCAAAAAACCTCGGCGTCTTGGGGTGTATGGCGTCCGTGGTGGCATGCCTATTGGATATGGCACGGAACAGATGAGGATGGTTATTGGTGCGATCACGGATGGTGGGAGTTCGACTGGCTTTCATATTCCGCCAGCCTTTCAGCTACCATGAGTGTGGTTCCGGATGCAAAAGCACCGACCGCATACGGCAAGAACATGAAAAGCGGGTACGGAATCAATCAGATCGTCACCGCAAATGTCAGTACCAATCAGTCCTCGGCGGTAACCGATGCTCAGACAGCCGTGACATATTTCCCTGAATTCCGATACGAAACCTATTGGCGGCAACTGGAAAGAACAAGAGGCGGATACAGTTCTTTATTTGAGTTTAAGCCTAACCAATACTCCACATATAACCGCCGTACACATTTCACGCCTATCTGGTTCCCTGACGGAAGCTACACGCCGTATACCTGGCTCATCGACTGCTGGACTCCGGCCGGTATGCTATCCATGAACCTCATCAACTCGGTGACCATCAGGGGAAGTCTTTGGGATGATTGGCACATCGCACCGGTTAAGCCATAACAACAGAAAAAGAAACGTGACCGCAGGGCAAAAGAGCTTTACGGTCTTATTATTTGCAGAAAAATTTAATGAAAGGTGGTTAATTCATGATGAAACTGAAACGAATCCTTCCCATTCTTCTTGTGGTTCTGCTGCTGGTCTTTGCGTTTTGTACGACTGCTTACGCCGCACCGCCCACAGGTGACGTGGCTGGAGCAATTGAAAGCACCTGGAACGACGCTTCCGGTCAGATTAAGACCGTGGTCAACAAGGTGGTATTCCCGGCAATCGACCTCATCCTTGCTGTTTTTTTCTTCGCAAAATTGGGTACTGCATACTTTGATTACCGCAAGCACGGGCAGTTTGAGTGGGCTGCGCCTGCTATCCTGTTCGCTTGCCTTGTGTTCACCCTGACCGCACCGTTATATATCTGGCAAATACTTGGAATGTAGGAGGTAAGACAATGAATTACTTTGAACAGGAGCTGCGCAGGCTGTTTGGAAATGATGCGGACATCTCTGATAAAAGGTTTGTCGGAAGGGCTTTCTTCGGCAAGCTTACCGTCAACCTTCGTGTAAGAGTTGAATTCGTCACGCTGGGTACAGCAGATAAATATGAGGCTATCAAAGCAACCGTAATAAACCGAAACGACGGTCCGGTGGACGCGCTCACGCTGCGATTCTCCGACCTGCTCGGCAAGAAAATGGTCAGCAACCAAAACTTCAGGGATGGCATTGCCCCGTATATATGGAAGTACGGGGATAAAATCGAATGGTATGTCTACAACCCGACAAAAGCGGATTACGATCAAATCTCCAGGGCTCTTAACGATTACTTTAACGTATTCCGGGAACCTACACAGGAAATGGAACAGTCCGGCCATAACGAAAGCGGTCTGACAATGCAAGGCATGTAAACAAAACAGATTTCCGGGAGCTTGTGAAAAGACAGGCTCCTTATTTTTTGTCCGAAAGGAGGTGACCGTCCGTGTTCATATGGGATTTCGTCGCCGATACCGTGCTGGGGCAGATTGTTGACTGGTTCTACGGTCAGGTTATCGGCTTCCTCGGCAACTTCTTTGCCGAGATGGGCAGCATGGGAGCCGACCTGTTCGAGATGAGCTGGGTACAGTCCATCATCCTGTTTTTTGTTTATTTGGCTTGGGCGCTTTACGTCACAGGGCTGGTAGTCTCGGCCTTTGAATGCGGCATCGAGTACCAGTCAGGCCGGGGCAGCATAAAGGACGCAGCCATGAACGCCATCAAGGGCTTTATGGCTGTCGGTCTATTCTCAGTCGTGCCGGTGGAACTATATAAGTTATCCATCTCCCTGCAAAGCAGTCTGACAGCTGGAATCACCGGCTTTAATACCGATATTGGTACAGTTGCTTCCAGCATCATCACCGAGCTGAGTGCGGCTGGCAGCCTTGAAAACGCAGGTAGTACTAATGTTCTCGGCTTTGGAGCTATCACCAGCCCGATTTTGATTCTTTTTGTCCTTATCCTCATGGGATATGCGGTAATCAAGGTGTTTTTCGCCAACCTGAAAAGAGGTGGCATCCTGCTCATCCAGATTGCCGTGGGTTCGCTGTACATGTTTTCTGTTCCGCGCGGCTATCTTGATGGTTTTGTCAGCTGGTGCAAGCAGATTGTCGGCCTGTGTCTGACCGCTTTCCTGCAGTCCACCATTCTCATTGCAGGACTCATGGTGGTTAGGGATCATGCCCTGCTGGGGCTTGGGCTGATGCTGTCGGCCGGAGAGATTCCCCGCATCGCGGGAGCCTTCGGATTAGACACTAGCACCAAGACCAACCTCATGAGCGCAGCCTATACCGCCCAGACAGCCGTAAACATGACAAGAACCGTGGTGAAGGCGGTGGCTGCGAAATGAAGCTGGTATATATCTGTTCCCCTTTTGCGGGTGATATAAAAGGCAATGTCCAGTTTGCCAGAGCCGCCTGCCTCTATGCTGCTAATCAGGGCTATGCTCCTGTCGCCGTCCACCTGTTATACCCACAAATATTGGATGACAACATACCGACCCAGAGAGAAATCGGCATCCGGATGGGGCTGTGGGTACTGGCCTCCTGCGATGAGCTATGGATCTGCGGATCGCGTATCAGCCACGGCATGAGCTGTGAAATCACTGAGGCAGAACGTATTGGCATACCTGTAAGAAGCTTGTCAGCAGAACAGATACAAGGAGGATGTCACATGAAGCAATTGCCTTATGATGCTATAGAAAAAGAAATATTGCCGGAGGAAACGCCTTCCCCCGGCATGAAGCTGCAGCTGTGACCATATCGCTGACCCTCGGAAGCCTTTTTGACGGGATCGGCGGATTCCCGCTGGCAGGCGTCCGGCAGGGCTTCACCCCTACATGGGCCAGCGAAATCGAGCCGTTTCCCATGGAGGTTACGAAAATACGGTTTCCGGAAATGCTTCATGCAGGCGACATTACAAAGCTGAAGGGCTCTGAGCTTACCCCCGTGGACGTGGTCTGCGGGGGTTCGCCATGTCAGGATTTATCAGTTGCAGGAAAACGCGCCGGGCTTCAGGGCGAGCGATCCGGCCTGTTCATGGAGCAGATCCGTGTCATAAAGGGGCTGAGAGAGCATGACGCAAGAATCAAACGAACAGATGACCCTGTTCGACTTAGACCCAGATATATGGTCTGGGAGAACGTACCCGGAGCTTTCTCCTCCGCAGACGGAGAGGACTTCCGTGCGGTGCTTGAGGAAACCTGCAGAATTGCTGACGGTACAGTATCTGTACCTCGACCTCCGGGAGGGGTATGGAAGTCTGCTGGGGCCATATTGGGAGATCAATTCTCACTTGCTTGGAGGGTATACGACGCTCAATACTGGTCCGTCCCACAAAGGCGCAAAAGAATCTACCTTGTCGCAGATTTTGGAGGACACACCGCACCCCAAATATTATTTAAGCAAGACAGCCTGTTTGGGGATTCTGCGCCGGGCGAAGAAGCGCGGCAAGGAGCTGCCTCCTGTTCTGAAGCAGGCGCTGGAGATCCAGGCAGGGGTCCAGTCTGTATAGAAGCGGACAGCGGTCCTATTGCCTTTGCCTGCAACCAGCGGGACGAGGTGCGGAATTTGCACGATGTGTCCGGAGCTATTCAAGCCCAGCCCGGCATGAAGCAGCAGACCTTTATAGCTGCTGCCTTCTCAGCCGGTCAGGGTGAAAAGTCCGGAGGAATAGGCTATCAGGAGGAATGCGCTCCAACCCTGAAGGCATCGGAAAGTGGCTCCAACATGGTGCCGTCAGTCCTGTGCCTTAATGATCAGGGCGGAAGCATAATGAATGTAAGTCACAATATTACCGGTACTCTTCGCGCTCAGATGGACAGTCACCCGCCTCTCGTCATAGGAAATCAGCCGGAGCTGTTCGAGAATCATGGTATTGACTCGCGCTATACAGGTCCCCATGAGGTGGCGCCGACCATGTCCGCCAGGTATGGAACAGGCGGCAATAATGTGCCGCTTATAACACAGAGTACTGCTTTCTCTGACGATGAAAGTGACGAACCGCCATATGCGGAAACCTATTGCATTGCTGGAAACATTATAGACCGGCAGGATCACAACGGCGGCAACGGCATGGGTTTCCAGCCGGACATCAGCTATACTTTGAACACGGCGGACCGCCACTGCGTATTCTCTCAGCAGCGGAGCGACGAATATGTTCACAACGATGTGGTTAGCACCCAGAGTGCAAGACAATACAAGGACTCAACGGATCTAATTTGTGAACTGGACATCGCAGGCTTGGACTGCCGAAACGGTACGGAAAACGGAGATCTGAGCGGAACGCTACAGTCCAAGACGGACGGAGGGTATTCCCTGAACAATGTGCATCCCGTCCGCATCGGCAAGCTCATCCGGCGTTTGACCCCTCTGGAATGCGAAAGGCTTCAGGGCTTTCCTGACTATTGGACGGACATCCCCGGAGCCTCGGACAGCGCAAGGTACAAAGCCCTCGGCAACAGTGTAGCGATTCCCTGTGTGGAGCATGTGCTCCGGGGAATCGCATATTTTTTGCGGAAATTTCATGAAGAACAGGAGGAATCCGAATGTACATCTACCCCGACAACTTGAAATCCAAGGCGGTACTGTGGCTGTGGCAGCTAAGAGATATCGGCGTCATCGGCGTCGGTCTTTTGCTTTCTGTATTTGCGCTGGCGCAGCTGAAGCTCCTGCCGCCCATCGTCATCACGGCTCTATATGCCTTCCTTACCATCCGGTTTGACGATACCAGCATTCTTGATTTTATCAAATACGCCTGTGCCTTCTTCATAACGAAACAGCAGACCTATGAATGGGGGTACGGAAAGCAATGAACAGAAAAGAAAAAAAGACGGCAAGGCAAAAGCAATATACCCGCCAGCTCATCAATACAAAAGGAATAACAGAATACAGCCTTCTGACCTACAGAGGCGAGGAGCTGGTGTATTTCATCATCAAGCCCACCAACATCTCCGTCCTGTCTGAGGACAGTGTGTCAGCGCGGATTTACGCATTGATGACCGTCCTTAAAGGAATGGCGGAGCTGGAATTTCTGTGCTTGAACAGCCGTGAAAACTTCGAGGATAACAAGCAGTTCCTGAAAAGTCGCATGGAGCAGGAAAGCAATCCTGCCGTCCGCAGGCTACTGGAGCATGACTTAAGCCACCTTGACCGGATACAGGTACAGATGGCAACGGCCAGAGAATTTCTCGTGGTCATCCGTTTAAAGGGCGAAAAGGAAACTGAGGTGCTACCCTATCTGAACCGTATTGAAAAGACCTTACGGGAGCAGGGCTTCTCTGCCAAGAGAGCCGAGCGCGAGGATATAAAGAGCATGCTGGCAATCTATTTTGAGCAGAACGTCACCACCGAAAGGTTTGAGGACTTCGACGGAGAGCGATGGACTATTCTAAACGAGTAAGATTCTCAAACCGGACGTGCTGTGTTTATCTTATATCAGAAAAGGAAGTGAACCCTATGGCACATCAAAGCAAGGTGAAAGAGGCGCAGGGAGAGGATGTCCGTGTTCAGGAATTCCTCGACATGATCGTACCCGGCATTATCAAATTTAACACCGACCACTTCATCTGCGGCAATACCTACCGCTCTGTATGGGCGCTGCGCGAGTACCCAACCGCCACCGATGAACAGGCCATCCTGCGGCAGCTCGGGGAGAAGGACGGGGTGACCCTGCACATCTATACACGGCATGTGAGTCCTGTCGAGGAACGAAAAATCATCTCAAACGCCGCCAACAAGAACCGGATGCAGCGAAGCAGCACCCAGGACCTGCAGCAGACGGTCACGGCGGAAAGCAATCTGCAGGATGTGGCAACCATTATAACTCAGATGCACCGGAGCAAGGAGCCTCTGCTTCATGCGGCTGTTTACATTGAATTGTCCGCACATGATCCCGATCAGCTCAAGCTCCTGCAGACCGAGGTACTGACCGAGCTCGTGCGAAGCAAGCTCAACGTGGACAGATTACTGCTCCGTCAGCAGCAGGGATTTCTGTCGGTCATACCCTCCGGCTGGAATGTGTTCGGCGATCAGTTTGAACGGGTACTGCCCGCAAGCTCGGTTGCCAATCTCTATCCCTTCAACTACAGCGGCAAGACAGATCCAAACGGATTCTATCTTGGCAGGGATAAATTCGGAAGTAATATCCTCGTGGATTTCAACCGGAGAGCGGATGACAAGACCAACGCCAACATCCTCATCCTCGGCAACTCCGGCCAGGGAAAGAGCTATCTGTTAAAGCTCATCCTCAGCAATCTCAGGGAATCCGGAATGAAGATCATCTGCCTCGACCCTGAGATGGAGTTTGAGGATCTCACCAACAACCTCGGCGGCTGCTTCATCGACCTGATGACCGGAGAGTACATCATCAATGTTCTGGAACCCAAGACATGGGATGAAGTTGGTGATCCGAAGGACACCGAAGCGCCCCAGGCATTCCGGCAGACCAGCAAGCTCAGTCAGCATATCAGCTTTCTTAAGGACTTTTTCCGAGCATACAAGGATTTCGATGACCGCCAGATCGACACCATCGAGATCATGCTGAGCAAGCTATACAACAAATGGTGTATCACCGATCACAGCAATTTCGATCGATTAAAGCCTGCGGATTATCCCATCCTGTCTGACCTGTATGAGCTGATTGAATCTGAATATAAGGAATTCGACGAAGGCAAACGCCAGCTTTATACAGCAGAAACCCTGCGGGAAATATGCCTCGGACTCCACTCCCTGTGCAAGGGCGCGGAGTCTAATTTCTTTAACGGACACACCAACATCATAAGCAGCGAGTTCGTAACTTTTGGCGTCAAGGGGCTTTTGCAGGCCAGTAAAAACCTGAGAAACGCCCTGCTGTTCAACGTGCTGTCCTACATGAGCAATGAGCTTCTCACTGCAGGCAATACTGCCGCCAGCATCGATGAGTTTTATCTGTTCCTTTCCAATCTGACTGCCGTGGAGTACGTCAGGAACTTCATGAAGCGTGTCCGCAAAAAGGATTCGGCGGTTATCCTCTCCAGTCAGAACCTTGAGGATTTCAATATCGACGGTATACGGGAGTATACCAAGCCGCTGTTTTCTATACCGGCTCACGCTTTTCTGTTCAACGCAGGCAATATCGACAAGCGGTTCTATATGGACACCCTCCAGCTGGAGGAATCGGAATACAACCTAATCCGCTATCCCCAGCGGGGTGTTTGCTTGTATAAATGCGGAAACGAACGATACAATCTCATGGTTCAGGCTCCGGAACACAAGGCAAAGCTCTTCGGAAGGGCAGGTGGCCGATAATGGGAGGCGGTGATATGACATGGACATGAAGGAGCAGCGCTTTGGCATTGAGATTGAAATGACGGGTCTGTCCCGCCAGCGTGCCGCACAGGTGCTGTCGGAATATTTCGGACGGCCTACCAGCTTTGACGGCGGCTATTATGGAGAATACTCCGTGCTGGACAGCCAGAGCCGCCGATGGAAGGTGATGAGCGACGGCAGCATAAAAACAGAAAAGAAAGAAGGACGTCAGATTGTATCGGCAGATAACACCTACAGCGTGGAGTTGGTCAGTCCCATCTGCCGCTATGAGGACATCGAAACCATACAGGAGATTGTTCGCAAGCTTCGGCAGGCTGGAATGATTGCAAATAAAAGTTGCGGTATCCACATCCACCTGGACGCCTCTCCCCACAACGCCAACACTCTGCGAAACATCACCAACATCATGGCTTCCAAGGAGGATCTGATCTACAAGACCATGCAGGTGGAGGTGGCAAGGGAGCGGCAGTATTGCAAGAAGGTGGAGCAGAGCTTTCTGGATGAAATCAATCGTAAAAAGCCGAAAACCCTGGACGAGGTCAGCCGTATCTGGTACAACGGCGGCGACGGTCACCGCGAGCATTACCACAACAGCCGATACCACTGCCTGAACCTGCACAGCGTGTTCCAGAAGGGCACTATCGAGTTCCGGCTGTTTAATTCCACCACTCACGCAGGCAAGATCAAGGCATACATCCAGCTCTGCCTTGCCATCTCCGCGCAGGCTCTCAACCAGCGGTGCGCCAGCCGCCAGAAAACCCGAAGCACCAACGAGAAATATACCTTCCGAACCTGGCTCCTTCGGCTGGGGCTTATCGGTGACGAATTCAAAACCGCCCGGCTTCATCTGCTGGAGCATCTGGACGGCTGCATCGCCTGAAGAACCCTGCACAGGCCCTCCAGCAAAAGGAACGGTTAAGGCAGAAAAAAGAAAAGGAGCTGGCTGAGGCGGCACAAGAAAGGGCGTTACCGCAGGAGCAGACAACTGAAAACGAACAGGAACAGGCCGGGGTGATGTACGAAAGCCCCGGCCTTTCCATGTCAATGTAGCAAGGAGGAATGAAGAAAAATGAAATCCGAAACCCTTTACATCGCCTACGGCAGCAACCTCAATCTGCCGCAGATGGCATTCCGCTGCCCGACCGCAAAGGTAGTCGGCGCCAGCGAGATCAAGGATTATGAACTGCTGTTCCGGGGCGGACGGAAAAGCTCCGTCGCAACTGTGGAGCCTCTTAAGGGCTCCAGCGTTCCTGTTCTTCTGTGGAAGCTGAAGGAACGTGACCTGCAGTCGCTCGACCGCTATGAGGGATTTCCGTCGTTCTACCGCAAGGAGATTCTTGAAGTGGAACTGAGAGGCAAGACTGTTCCCGCCATGGTCTACATCATGAATGAAGGACATCCCTTCGGATCGCCCTCAGATTATTACCTAAACACCATACTGGAGGGCTACCAATCGGCAGGCTTTGACACCGAATTTTTGGAGCAGGCCGTGGAGAAATCCATCCGTCTGGCGAGAGAGCAGCAGGAACGGGAACCGGATCAGGGCACGCTGTTCGACCTGAAATGGTGGTGATGTCCCTTGGCAGCTCCCGTAGCAATTACTCTTGCGGTCAAGGCCGCCGTCGCTTTCGCCACCGACAAACGGACGTGGAAAGTGGTAGGAGTGGTGGTCGCCTCTATATTGACGCCCATCATCCTGATCGTTGTGATGATCTCCAGCATCCTCTCGGCAGGCTCTGACCACAACAAAGCCGCCATAGATCTGTCCTTCAACGGAGGCAGAATCCCTGTTGCCATGCCCGCCGAATATGCGTCGCACATCAGCAATATGAGCGAATGTTTAGGTGTTCTGGATGAAGCAATATCCGAGGCTGAAGCCCAGATGGAAGACGGCGCCTTGGACAACATCCGTATCAAATCCATTTTTTATTCTCTGTATTTCGGCACTGAAAATCTGCCTTTGTCCGCATCTGAAGCCGGCGCCTTTGTCAATTGCTTCGTAGCCTATGAGGGCGACGCTGCTGTGCCGGTCGGCCTGAACGTCGCATATGAAAAGCTGTCCCTGTCAGGTGAAGCGGTTAACAGCGAGGTCAAAACCAACGCTCAGAAAATCTATGAGAGAATGGCGTTCGGCGGCGCGGGCACGTTCACCGGAGAGATTGAACGCGGCGGTACAGGAAGTGCCGTTCTGGATATCTCTTCGTTCACAGTTCCGGCGACGAAGAACAACCTGGATCTGGTCACCTATGCCGAGCAAGCCTTTAATTCTGGATGGGGCTATGTGTGGGGTACATACGGCGATGTCCTCACAGAAACTCTGTTCAGCTCCAAGTTGGAGCAGTACCCTGACGGCGTTGGTAATTACGAAAGCTTCATCCGCGACAACTGGCTTGGAGGCAGGACGACGGACTGCGTCGGCCTGATAAAAGGCTACGGCTGGCTTGATCCAAACACCATGGAAATCGAGTACGGTACCAACGGCATGCCGGATATCAGCGCGGATAGTATGTATAAGAATGCTGCGGTTTCTGGCTCAATGGATACCATGCCTGACGTCCCCGGCATCGCTGTTTGGAAGTCGGGACACATCGGAATCTATGTCGGAAACGGCAAGGTCATCGAAGCCATGGGTACCAAATATGGAGTCGTCAAAACAAATCTCGCCGACCGCTCATGGTCAGCGTGGCTTAAAATTCCCTATATCAACTACAGTATAGGAGAGTGAAAATCATGCTTAATCTGCAGGCAATCTTTGCAAGGAAGGCTGACGATTATCCCGTTTGGGACTGTGTAATCGAAAAAATCGTCGAGCTTCCGGAAGCCGAATACAAGTATTTCAAATCCGCTCCACTCCGGGATATGCCCTTTATTGCCGAGAATACAGATCTCATGCACCGGGATGGAAACGGGGTATTCCACTGTCTGCTGGTGCTGGGTGAGGAATCATCTGACGGCATCCTGATCGAATCGGAGGGATACAATTACGCCCGGTACTCCAGCTTCATGCCGGGAGCGCGTGAATTTGTAACCGCACGCTTGAACCAGCTGGCTGACCAAATCATCCGTGAGAGTACGCAAAATACCTCCAACGGAACATGGGCAGTTTACTTTGACGAGATACTGGAGCGGTATCATGTTCCCGTTTCGCATAATAACGGCGTTGGCCCCATGCTCCAAAAAATCCTTGAAGCAAGGCCAGAGCTGGCGGAGCTTGAGCCGATGGAGGACGGCTTCGACATGGTTTTCTATCTGGATATTGCCCGAATCTGGACAAAAACGAGATACCGGAACCCGAATCTCCTGAAATGCAGATGAAATTATAAAGGAGGAAATCACACGATGAGTACAACCGAATTAAAGATCCCCTTCCCTTCGGAGAGGCTGGACGCCCTCCGTTTTTTCATGGAGAAAAAGGATCAGACCGTAGAGCAGGAGCTGAGGGATTACCTCAACAAGACCTATGAGCGTCTGGTTCCTGCCAATGTCCGCGAGTATGTGGAAAGCCGTTTGCAACCGGAAACGACTCAGGAACAGACAGCGGAAAACCAGCCGGCTCCTGCTCCGAGAGAGCGTCAGTCTCGCACCTCCCGACGACAGCGGGAACAGGCTTCGGCTGAAGCACCACCCTCTCCGGAAGCTCAGTCAGAGGCTGAAGCCCCTGCCGAGGAAGAAGCGCAGGGCATGACCATGAGCATGTAAACAGCAGAAAAGAAGGAGGTGCTGATTATGATAAAGCTTGGTGTGGACAACGGAAACTACAACACCAAATCCTCGGAGGGGATGCTCTATGCCTCCGGGTATGCCGCAAGCGACAAAGAATTCATTGTGCCGGAGATGCAGCTCTTTTTCGAGGGCAAGTATTATGCCGTCGGTGAGCGTCGTATACGTTTTCAACAGGACAAGACAAGGGAGCCGGATACATTTATTTTGACGCTCCCGGCAATTGCGGACGCCATGAAAAAGGAAGGAACAACCAATGCTGAAATTGCCCTTGGCGTGGGGCTTCCCATCGACAGCTATGGCACACAGAAGGAAGCCTTCAGGCGATATTTCCTGCGTGACAACATATCGTTCCGGTTCGAGGGAGCTTTCTACCGCTGCCGAATTGCGGAATGCAAGGTGTTCGCACAAGGCCATGCGGCGCTGTGCAGGTATTATCCCCAGCTTAAGGATTACCGAAGCATTACGCTGGTAGACATCGGCGGGTATACGGTGGATATTCTCACGCTTCATGATTTCCGGCTTGACAGATCAAGCTGTGCAAGTCTCCGCATGGGTACCATCGCCCTGTACAGCCGGATTCAAGATACGCTCCAGCGAAGTGACATCCTTCTGTCGGACGGACTCATCACGGATGCTATACGCGGGGAGATCGAGCATACCGACAGCAAGTTGATTGGGGCTGTTGTGGAGCAGGCTGTGACCGCTTACTGTAAGGAGTTATTTAATGCGCTCCGTGAGCGTGGTCTGGATCTGCGGCTCCCCACCGTGTTTGCGGGGGGCGGCGCAGAACTGCTGGAACCGATGTTTCACGGGAGCGGCCTCAACACGGTGGGGGTACTGAACCGTTTTGCCAACGCAGACGGCTACAAGCTACTGATGGGGTGAGCTTATGTCCGAGCGAAAACGATATTATCTCTCCTTCGATATGGACAACCCAAGGCATCGGGAGGCTGAAGCGCTGTTTGCACAGCAGGCCAGCAGACAGCGTACTGAATATGTGGTCAACAGCATCCTGACGGCACATCAGTCGGAAATTCTGAAGCAGATTGTACGGCAAGCGGTCAGGGATGAGCTGGAAAATGTTAAACTGTCGCAGCAAACCACACAGCCAGAGGAAACGGATACCAGTGTTCAGCTGTCCGATCTTCCCGGCAGTCTTATACATGCACTGGAGGAATTGTAACCATGTTGGCTCACTTTTCTGCCGCCCTTATACCGGATGGCTGAAAAGTACACCAACATGGCTCACTTTTCCGCAAACAACACCTGTGCATCAGGAGCAGCCAGAAGAACTGGAGGAAACTCGGAGCATAACAATGAGTATTTAGGAGGCGAACATGGAGAAGAAAATAAAAGTGTTAATCGTGAAACCGATGAAGGAACCCTATCCTGCTGAAGTTGAAAACACCTTGAAAGGGTTGCAGAAGGCGGTTGGGGGATATATTGAAACGGTATATCTGGAGGATAATGTTGTGCTGGTTTGCAATGAAGAGGGAAAGTTGATCGGGCTTCCTGGCAACCGTTCTTTTGGAAACGACATCATTGCCGGTACATTTTTTGTGGTTGGCAGCAATGATGATGGGGATTTTGTGTCGCTGACTGAGGATAAAATCCGGCAGTACAGTGATCGATTTAAAAAGCCGGAAGCCTTCACCCAGGAACAGGTGGAGGATGCCTCCGCTATATTTTCATTAGATTTTAGAGTATGAAAGGAGTAAAGCTGCATGAAAAAAGCTACTGTACAGATCAGCTTTGAAGCTGAAAAGCTTCGAGCTATCAACCAGTACATGAAGGATGAAACAGAGCTGCAAACTGAACTGGACACTGTGCTGCAAGCGCTGTATGAGAAGCACGTTCCCGCTCCTGTCCGGGAGTACATCGAAAGCCGGGATACTGGCGGGATGGACGCTCCTAAACGCAGAATACGCCCGGCAGCTCCTGCAGAACAAAGTCGCCCAGCTGCGGACAACGACGAATAACAACCTGCAAACGGGCATGTTGCCGCCTGTGTGCCCCTGTGTCGCGTTTTGACAGTAGGGGGTGGCATCGTAACACCTATGTGCAGGATAACGCCCTTTATTGAGGCTTTGTGACGGGGCTTGTGAGGAAAAAACCATCCTCCGGACAGAGTCTAATAAAAGCCGATTTGAGGGGTGAACCATGGGGTTGAAAACCATGCAGGTTAAAGAGGGGTGGTCGCAGGCGACCTCCCCTCGAATCACATCAGCCCGCAATGCGGGCTGAAGAACGCTTCACGCCGGGGTCGGAAGTTAAGATCCGGTTACCTTAAAGGTAGTCGAAAAAGGCTAAAAGTTGCAAAAAATAGACACTTTTTAGGTGGTCAGTGCTGACACAATGGGATTTGTCTGGGAGTTAAAGATGAAGATTTTAAACATGCTGTTGCCATTTAAAGGTAATTATTGATGCGTGTCGAATAATTAAAGTAATACTCAAAATTATGTTTGTAACTATGATTAATACAGCAAAAATTACATATGCATTGTGTCTATAATGGGAACCTTTTAAGTATTTGGGATGCTATTGGTTATAGCAATAATGGGAAGATCATTTTTAACATGTAAGAGTAATTGCGAGGCAAACATTTAATAGCATAGCAATCCCATTATGTGGTAATAAACTATCGAAATATAACGTTTCGAAATGGCAATAAAGGAGGGTAATATATGTCTAGTTCAGCAGAAAATAGAGTACCTTCACTTTATGCGAATGCGTTTATAGTCGATGGTAATAGTGCTACGCAACTTGTTGAACCTAGTGGCATTGTTGCGTTTGAAAGCACTGGGGAAAGCAACTATGTTAGATTTAACAGTAAAAGACGCTATCGTTTACTTAATCGTAATGAAAGCAAGTTTCCTCAAAAGCCTTTTATTAGGGCTAACTATTTGACTGATCCAGCTTTTCAGATAAATAATTGCGAGTGGCTCAATCAACCCGAGCTGATATCTGCAACTGATGTACTAAATTCGCTAGTAGATCAATTTTCATATAAACAAGAAAATGCAACAGACAAAGGGCTTAGATTGCCACAAATTGGTGCGTTGCATGCAGTATCGGCCAACTGGACACTTTCAGTTAAAGAACCTGTAACAATTGTTATGCCGACAGGGACCGGAAAAACCGAAACGATGGTGTCAATATTCGCTGCACACCGTATACCAAGATTATTAGTAATTGTTCCATCTGATGCCCTACGCACTCAAATTGCCAAAAAGTTTGAGTCTTATGGAGTTTTACAAGAATTTGGAGTCATTGGTTTGTCGGCTATGAAACCGGTTGTGGGAAAGGTGGAACATGGTTTTAAGACAAAAGACGGTGCAAAGGCATTTGCAAAAGCATGTAATGTAGTCATTGCAACGGTATCAGCTTTGAATGAAAACGAGTCTACAATACGTGCCGCTTTTCTGGAACAATTTACTCATCTTTTTGTCGATGAGGCGCACCATATTGCGGCAGCTACTTGGAAAGAGATGAGAGATAGTTTCATTGGTAAGCCAGTTGTCCAGTTTACCGCAACACCATTTCGTGAAGACGGTCAACGTTTGGGCGGGAAAATAATATATTCATTTCCACTCAAAGATGCACAAGAGCTTGGAGTGTTTTCCAAAATAAACTATATCTCAGTAGTCGATTTTAATGATATAGATCGTGCAATAGCAATAACTGCAATTGGGAAACTAAGAGAAGATCTATCAAATAATTATGATCACGTACTGATGGCGCGCGTTAAAACAAAAAAGCGAGCGGATGAACTTTTACCATTATATGAAGAGTTGGCGCCAGATCTTAAACCGATAGTTCTATACAGTGGTCTCAAGCCTAAAACGAGCAGACAAAGGCTGAGTCAGTTACTAAACCTGGAGAGCAAAATCGTGGTATGTGTCGATATGTTAGGCGAAGGGTTTGATTTGCCGGCGTTAAAAATTGCCGCAATTCACGATCCGCATAGGAGCCTTGGTGTAACACTACAGTTTATAGGTCGGTTTGCGCGCGTGGGCGGCATGCGGTTAGGCGACGCAACCGCAGTAGTCGGTCGTGGTCATCGTAATGTAGATGTTAGGCTTCGTGAGTTGTATGCAGAAGACTCAGACTGGAATAAGGTTATTCGCAATATATCAGCTGATGCTATTGAAGAACAACAAGAGATGAGTGAGTTTGAACAAGCTTTTTCTAACTTACCAGATGACATCTCGATTGTTAACTTATCGCCTAAAATGAGCACCGTTGCTTATAAAACACAGACAACTTCTTGGTGTCCAGAACGAATAGAAAACTTATATAAGGATAGACTCATCAACCAGCCTGCAATTAATCACGCTGAACATGTAGCATGGTTCGTTACTAAAGACGTGGAAGCGGTCAGTTGGGGAGATGTTAAGAGTATCGCGCAGACCAGTTATAATCTATTTGTCGCATACTGGGACTCAACGCATCACATGCTTTACATCAACGCATCCAATAATGAAGGCGTTTTCAAGGAGTTAGCAGAGGCTATATGTGGGGAATCCGTAGAGTTATACAAAGGCGGAAGCGTTTATAAAACAATGGCATCTTTGAATCGACGAATCGCAACCAATGTCGGTCTCCTTGATACCAGAAACAGGGATAGCAAATTCGAATTACGAGTGGGTGCAGATGTAATTGAGGCCCTAGATGAAGAAGCTCGTCGAAACAAGTCACAAACAAATATATTTGCCCATGGTCTGGATAGCGAAAGCGGAGAAAGGTTGAGTGTGGGAGCATCGCTAAAAGGACGCATATGGAGTCACAAAGCAGCAATTAACATTAAGCAATGGATGACGTGGGCAGAATCGATAGGTGCAAAGCTTAATGATCCAAGCATCGATCCGGCCGCAGTCATGGATGGTTTTATTGTCCCGAAACCATTACAGACTAGGCCTGAAAAATTTGTTGTGCTTGGTCTTGAGTGGCCTACAGAATCGTGGCTCGATGTTGGTGAGAGCATTCAGATTCAAATAGGAGATTCCACAGCATCGTTTAATGACATCGATCTCACGGTAACAGATAATAATGACAGTGGGCCAATCCCATTTACCGTATCAACGCCCGATGGTGCCGAAGCAAAATATCAACTTACGATGAACCGTGGCAAGATGCTCTTTTCTACTGCCGGTAATGGAGATACAGCCTTTTATGTACGGCCAAGATCGACAGTGCCGTTTGTTGATTTCTTGAATGAGTACGGCCTTCGGGTTTTGCTAAATAAAGAAGCTATAATTGAACCGGAAATGGTCTTGATAATACCAAAAGAAAACGCCCCAGCTTATCGAAAGGAACTACTTAATGCTATCGATTGGAGCGGCATTGACTTGAGTGTTGAATCTCAAGGTAGAGAACGAAATCCCAAAAGTATTCAAGCCAGAGTAATTGAACATATAAAAACGTTGGATAACTGGGATATAATTATCGATGACGATGGAGCAGGTGAAGTTGCCGATATTGTAGCGTTAAAAATTGAAAGTAGTAATCTCGTTGTGAATCTTGTACATTGCAAATACTCTACTGGTCATCCCGGCGCAAGAATTAAGGATTTATATGAAGTCTGCGGACAGGCGCAAAAATCAATTAAGCGTAGATTGAATCAGGAAGCGATGATAGAAAAGCTTATATACCGTGAAAAAAATCGCCGACGCAAACACGGCTATAGCGGTATTATAGTTGGGAATGAGTCGAAACTCATGGACATTGCTGATAAATCGCGATTACTTAGGCCAAAGTTCACAATAATTATAGCGCAGCCAGGAGTTTCGAAATCCTTAGTGTCTAATGATCAGCTTGAGCTTATCGCCAGTACAGAGAAGTATATAAAGGATTCGGGCGGCAAGACGCCGCTGATAGTGATAACGAGCGAATAGACAGAGATCTACTGTATCCATGATCTCAGCGAAAGCTTTACCGTATTCCACGAACATGTGGATGAGAATACTGGTAAACCGGAATGATGTCTGAACCGGACAAAATAAACAACGCGACAAATTCTAGTTTTTCGAGCTTCGCAGTTTGTTTATAACAAGAGAAGAACCCAACTGCGCCGAAGGCTAATAATGCGAAGTTGGTTTTCTGGTACAGTAAGTATTCACGACATACGTCGTTAATAACATTGCATTATGGATGATTTACGAAGGATACCGTGAAGAGGAGATAATCGGACATCACTCTCCTGCGCCTGATAGGCGATACCGCGCGAAAGCAAAATATGTTAATTAAAATGCGAGTGATCTAAAATTCCCGTGCCCCAAGTAATCCGGCGTCCATGCCGGAGTAAGAGTATGTTAATTTATTTGAAGCTTGCGCTGGCTCGGTTTCACTCGGTGGAGGGTATTACGTATGATTCAGGCTGAATATCTCCGTTTTATGCAAACACTCAGCATAGAAGGCATTCCAGGTGACGTGCGAAAAATCGCTAACCTTGTATTGAAGTATTTGGATACATTGATTCCCCTTTCAACCGCACAGGGCCAACGTATTAAAAAGATGGTAGAACTAGCTCAAACGAATTGGGATTCAATCTGTTCAGATATTCAGCTCACACTGGAACAAGTGACGGAACAAACCTGTCGAATTACTCAAATAAAAAGCTTTTCCGTTGGTCCGTTTCGTGGTTTTGCAAAACAAGAGGATTTTGATCTCGCCAGTCAGTTGGTATTGATATACGGCCCCAATGGCACGGGGAAATCCAGTTTCTGCGAAGCCTTGGAATATAGTCTGTTGGGTAATGTTGCCGAAGCGGAAAGTAAACGATTCCGTAATCAGCAAGACTATTTGAAAAACGCTCACACCAATAGTTTTACTCCACCAATTCTGATTGGTTTAGACAATCAAGAAAATGACATTCCAATTTCTGCAAATGAAGCCTTGTATCGTTTTTGTTTTGTAGATAAGAACCGTATTGACAATTTCTCCCGTATTGCCGCGCAGGCACCAGCTAAACAAACTGAACTAATATCCACGCTTTTCGGCCTGGATGCTTTCTCGGAGTTTGTCCGTAACTTTACAGATTCGATGGATAGATACATCGATCTCGAAGGCGCTAAAGAGAAAGAATTAAAATTAAAAAAGCAAGTGCTTGCTGGTTTTCAACAGCAATTAGCAACTACTGTACCCGAAGAACTGCAAAAACTGGGTGAAGATGAAAATCTGTTGGCCAAAGAGTTTCGCGCTGACTGCACCTTCTCTCAAATGATCATCGAGTTGAATGGTAATGAAGATAAAAATGGATTAATTGCGCAACTGGAAGAGGATCTGCAAAAACCAATTGGCACAAAAGGTAATCTAGTGCTTTCTGAACTGCAAACTTTGCAGCAATCCATCGACGCTGACATTCGAGAGTTAAACACCAAAAAACAGGATTTGGCAAATGCCAATCAACAGATTTCATTCAAACAGCTTTATGAAGCTGTGATTCAGGTACAGGATAACAGCCCCGAGCAATGTCCTGCCTGTCATACGCCGCTTTCGCAAGTTACTGTAAATCCATTTATTCACGCTTGCACGGAATTGAAAAATCTTCATCATTTGGGAGAACTGCAAGAGGCGACTAAGAAACTAAATGGAGGCATTAGCAGCTCACTTACCAAGCTTTCACAGATCATTAACATCTGTTGTTCACGCTTTTCTAAAAACAACCAGCTTTCAGCGTTTCAAACAACAGATGGGAAGGTTCCTACTATTGATTGGTGGAATTCTCTTCATCAGCAATTAAGTGATGGATTTACCTCATGGCAACATTTAGAAGCACAGGTTAAATATCTTGAAGACGTAGACAAAGAGATTGCTTGTGTTGCAGAGAAGCGCACTGAAAATCAAAAAGAGCTCAAACGCCTTCGTGTATTTGCTGAAAAAATCGTCAAATTGCAAACTCGCAGGGAGACCGCAAACAACACAATTATGAAGGCTAAAGAAGCAATCGAAAAATTTGAAACCGAAAATACTCAGCTCATTACGGATGTTGAAACTGAAAAGAGCATTGTTGCCCAAAACCAGAAAATAGCAAATGCCTACACAGTCTTTGTTCAAAAACTGAATGACTATAAAAATAGCCTTCCTGCTCAACTGGTTGCAGATTTAGGCGAAATGGTTGTAGAGCTATATAACGCCTTTAATCGACATGATCACCAACATGAGCGATTGGCAGCAATCAGGCTACCACTTCAACAAAATCAGCGACTGCAAATTTCGTTTAATAATTATCCAAATACCTTTTTCGATGCTTTGCATATTCTCAGCGAAGGCCATATCCGATGTATTGGTCTGGCAATACTGACGGCTAAAAATATTAAGGAAGACTGTCCTTTCCTCATCTTTGATGATCCTGTAAATGCAATTGATGATGAACACCGCGAATCAATACGAAGGACAATGTTTGAGGATGAATATTTTAAGGATAAACAAATTATTTTGGCATGTCATGGTGAGGAGTTTTTTAAAGACATTCAAAACCTGTTATCAGCTGAAAAAGCACATCAGTCCAAAACGCTCTCCTTTTTACCAAAGATTAGCGATTTCAACATCTCTGTCAATCATAATTGCTCCCCACGAAATTATGTTATCGCCGCTCGAACCCACTATGATAAGAACGAGATCCGAGATTCATTAGACAAATCTAGGAAGGCCCTTGAATCTTTAACAAAGGAAAAGGTGTGG
This sequence comes from Desulfitobacterium sp., assembly GCA_050251735.1. GTDB lineage: Bacteria > Bacillota > Desulfitobacteriia > Desulfitobacteriales > Desulfitobacteriaceae > Desulfitobacterium. Next base: position 18,187 of record JBFWMF010000015.1, on the reverse strand, counting down.
CGTTATGTAAATAGACACGGCGATGGAAACCTAAGTATTAAAATGCGTTCTGTAACCTCACCTATCGAACTCCGAAATCTAACTGAGCAGCTAAAATCAAAAATTGCCAAAGCGGATTTTTTAGATCAAAACAAAACTGCTGTTTTGACTCCCATTGAAACTCTACTCGGTATTAACGGTGAATCAAGGGAATGGAGATACTTAAATAAAGGAACTCATGAAGAAGCAGATCGGGCAGAATTTGACTCTCAAACGGTCAATGAAATTGTGACAGCATTGGAACAGCTTGATGTGGCTCTCGGATAATGCTGAAAAAGGAGATTCTTTTAATCCGCAATTCACTATCACTAACAGGATGACCGCCTCCGCACGTCTAGTGCTCCAGCGGGAGGCGGCCGGGTATTTAGGAGTTTGGTACCTAGAGGGCGCGGACCAGCTAATCTCGGTAAAAATGCAATTGCAAATTGCATATTATCCATATACTTGCTATATCAAATAATTTGAATGAAATATATAGATATGAAATGATAATCTTTGAGGCTAACTCATACTCTTAATAATCTTATAAATGTAATATTAAAAGTGAATTATAAGCACTCTCTGGAATTTAAGCTGCAATTCCAGAGGGTGCTTTTTATAATTCAAAAAAATGGAGGTAAAACTTATGGCAGAGGAAAATAAAAAAAGATTTCCGTTATGGATGTACCCTAAAACACAGCAAAGGGTGCAGGAACTCTATGAAAAAGACAACTGCAAAAGTCAGAGTGAGTTTATTGAAAAGGCTATTCGCTTTTATTGCGGCTATATCTCGGCAGAGGATAGCATGAAGTTTTTGCCAACTGCTATCACCTCGGCCATGTCAGGCATCATCGGGACGTCGGAAAACCGCATTGCCCGCGTGATGTTTAAATTGGCCGTGGAGATGTCCATGATGATGAACATCCTAGCGTCCACAGCGGAGGTGGATGAAAACACACTGCATCGGCTGCGCGGAAAGTGCGTTGCCGACGTGAAGAAATCCATCGGCTCAGTGACCTTCGAGGATGTTACGAAATTCCAAAAGGGTGAATAACCATGCCGAAAATCATCTTCAAATGTCGATACTTAAAAAACTCAGCGGTTCATCTTGAGAATCTTGTGGAGTATGTGGCGACGCGCGACGGCGTGGAGAAAATATCTACCTTCTCCCGCGACAGCTCCGCCACGCAGAAACAGAAAATGCTCATCAAAGATATTCTCGTTCAGTTTCCTGATACCGCGGATGTGTTCGAGTACGAGGACTATCTCAAACATCCAACTACGAAAAATGCTTCGGAATTCATCAGCTCAGCACTGGATCAAAATCTGGATCAACTATCCCATCAGGAGATCTATGTCAATTACATTGCTACTCGTCCCCGTGCTGAGAAGCTAGGAACCCATGGACTGTTTTCCGATGGGGATACGCCGCTGGTGCTGTCAAAGGTGATGGAAGAAGTTGCCCAGCATACCGGAAATGTCTGGACTCCTATCATTTCTCTGCGGCGGGAGGATGCCGCCCGGCTTGGATATGATAATGCCGCCGCATGGATGGCACTCCTGCGCAAGCAGCGGAATATGCTTGCCGAGCAGATGAAAATAGCTCCGGAAAATCTGCGCTGGTATGCTGCATTTCATAACGAAGGCCATCATCCTCACTGCCACATGCTCGTGCACTCGGTGAATCCCCGCGAAGGGTATGTCACTAAGACTGCAATTGATAAAATGCGGGGCAGTCTGGCAAGGGAAATCTTTCAGCAGGATTTGATTCAGATATATGCTGAGCAAACCACTCAAAGAAACGAGCTCGCCGGCAAGAGCCGTGAAGCCTTAAGAGAGATTATAGGCAGGATGAGCGGGAGCGTGTGTGAGAGCGAAACTATTGAGGCACTGCTCATGCATCTGGCAGAACGGTTGAAGCACACCTCAGGAAAGAAGCACTACGGTTATCTAAAAGCGCCACTTAAAGCAATCGTGGATCAGATCGTAGATGAGCTGGCGAAGAATGAGCAGGTGTCGGAAGCCTATGCAAAATGGCATGGGCTTCGGAACGAAGTCCTGCGAACATATACTGACAAGACTCCTGATCCACTGCCGCTCTCGCGGCAGAAAGAATTTAAGAGCATAAAAAATATGGTGATCTCCGAAGCCATGAGCATCAGCAGTCACTATTTTACTTTAGAGGGAGATGAGGAAGCGGAGCAGTTACCCGATGACGGGCAGGAGATGAATACCGAAAACTCTGCGGAACTGTTAACGAAAGCGTCGGTTCCCAATAATTCATTCGCTCAGTATCGCCTCGGAAGACGCTATCTGCTGGGAGACGGTCACCCCAAGGATGTGAAAACGGCTGTTGAATGGCTGACCGCTTCTGCGGAGCAGGGCAACCAGCATGCACAATATGCTCTCGGCAAGCTGTTCCTTATGGGCGAGGATGTCCCTTATGACCGTGAAGCCGCAGTACGCTGGTTCACCTTGTCTGCTGAACAGGGTAACGTTTACGCGCGGTATTTTCTTGACAATATGGACACTTTCAGTAATCCCTTTCTGTTACTTGCAGCGACAAGGCTCCTGCATCACTTAAGCCGGATTTTCAGGGATGAACAGCAAAGACTTTCCGGCGGTCCCGCCATGCAGACGGACAGCAAACTGCGTCGAAAAATCCGTGAGAAAAAGATCGCCCAAGGTCACGCCCAGGACGATCATGAACTCAAGCATACAAACTATTAATACAAAGGAGGGCTTACATGCGGATGCAATATCCAAAACTGCTCCGAAAAAAAGAACCGATTCCCGTAAAAATCAAACCGACATCACCCAAACCATCCGCTCATCGGCGGGTGGCTTTTTTTCGTCGGTGCGGCAAGAGAAAACGCTGACTAAGGGGGTAGTGGAGTATGGAATATATTCACTTTACAGACGAACAAAAACAACGGGCCAATTCAGTGGATTTAGTGGACTTCCTCCAACGGCAGGGTGAACAGCTCGTTCGTTCCGGCCGCGAGTGGCGCTGGAAACGTCATGACAGCGTGACCGTGCGCGGCAGTCAGTGGTTCCGTCATTCCAGGAAAGAAGGCGGCCATGCCATCGACTTTGTCCAGCAGTTCTATGACATGAGCTTTCCCGAAGCCGTTACGCTGCTCCTCGGCGGCGAGTCCGGTGTGGAATGGAACCAGACCTCCAAGAGTGTGCCGCTTACACGCAAATTCTTCGCGCTGCCAGAAGCCAATATGGATATGCGCCGAGTGTTTGCCTATCTTATCAAACAGCGCTTCATAGACAGGGAAGTGCTGACGCACTTCGCCCACGAAAAGCTGATTTATGAGGATAAGAAATATCACAATGCAGTATTTGTGGGCCTGGATGAAAACGGCATTCCCCGTCATGCTCACAAACGCGGAACCTATACTCGGGGAGAGCCATACAAGGGCAACGTGGAAGGCAGTGATCCGAAATACAGCTTTCACCGGTTGGGGGAAAGCGATACACTATACGTTTTTGAGGCGCCTGTGGATATGCTGTCGTTTATCACCCTGAATAAAGATGGCTGGAAGCACCACAGCTATGTCACGCTTGATGGCGTATCGGAACACGCTATGCTCTGCCAGCTGGAGCTGAATCCTCATCTGAAAAGCGTCGTGCTGTGCCTGGACCATGATGAAGCAGGCATTGAGGCTGTCAGCCGCCTGAAAGATATCCTGCACGAAAAGGGCTATAGGGATATTTCAGTAATGCAATCGCAGTACAAGGACTGGAATGAGGATCTGAAAGCCAAAAACGGTGTAAGTCCCATCCCGGCAAGAGAGCATCCGAAGCTGGAGCTTCTGCCAAAGGTTGTTAGGGAGCTACATGATTTGTGCAATGCTCTTTCAGCGCATAAAGACATTGACTTCTTCCTTGCAGAGTGCGCCGAGGCAGTGGAGCCGCTACTAGCCTCCGGCAAAACAGCAGCTCTGAATTCGGAAGCTGTTCGGGAATGTCTGCAGTGCATGGCAGCCAGCTCACTGACATCCATGCAAAGGCAAATGCGCCAGATGGAACAGCCAGTGACAATGGTGCAGCTCATTCAAAAGCTGCAGGACAGCTACCGTCCCCATGAGGATCGTGGCTGGCTTCGCACCAAGGCGGAGCAGCTGCGACAGGACGTTTCCAATATCAGCCGTCAGCTTCAGATGATCGGCATCCGTACACTGGAGGATAAGGAAAAGCTCCTGTCCTCCTATCAGCTCCTTGCGCTGGATTGCATTAAAACCATAATGTTTGTTGAGCAGGAGCTGCCATCGATGTTGCCGGTGCAGGAGCAAGCAGTAAATTTTTCTATGACCATGTAAAGGAGGGATCGAGTTGCAGACATCCCAAATCATAATCCTATCAGCCGCCGGACTGTCTATGTTCGGGGTTATCGGTTTGTTATCGCTTATAGCGCATTACTACACCTTAAACGGGATCAAGTCCAAAACCGTCGGCGACGGCCAGCACGGTACGGCGCGCTGGGCAACGAAGCAGGAGATTAAAAAGACTTATACAGAAATTCCCTACGAGCCGGAGAAGTGGAGAAAGGGTGAAAGCCTTCCGAAAGAGCAGGGTCTGATAGTCGGCTGGAGGAAAGCGTCGCTGTTTGATAATAAAGCTCAGCACGGATATGCGATGGTAGACGATGACGATATCCACTGTCTGATGATCGGCGCGGCAGGCGTCGGCAAGACCGCTAACTTTCTTTATCCTAATCTAGAATATGCCTGCGCCTGCGGAATGAGTTTTGTGACCACCGACACCAAGGGCGATCTCTACCGCAATTATGCCGGGATTGCAAAAGAAAAATATGGATACGATATTGCAGTCATTGACCTGAGAAACCCTACCCGCTCGGACGGAAACAATCTTCTCCATCTGGTCAACCGGTATATGGATGCATATCTCAATAATCCTCAGAATCTTGCATTTAAAGCCAGAGCGGAGAAGTATGCAAAGATTACCGCAAAGACTATCATTAACTCCGGAGGTTTCGATACGGCAATGGCTGGACAAAATGCCTTCTTCTATGACGCGGCGGAAGGACTGCTGACATCCGTGATTCTGCTTATAGCGGAATACTGTGAACCGAAGCAGAGGCACATAGTATCCGTATTCAAGCTCATTCAGGATCTGCTTGCACCCAGCGGCGTCAAGGGCAGGACTTTGTTTCAGCTGCTCCTTGCCCATCTGCCGGATGAGCACAAGACCAAGTGGTTCGCTGGGGCGGCACTCAATACTGCGGAACAAGCAATGCAGAGTGTTCTTTCTACGGCGCTGTCAAGGCTCAATTCGTTTCTGGATTCTGAGCTGGAGCAAATCCTGTGCTTTGACACAGCAATCGATGCGGAGAAGTTTTGTACAGAGAAAAGTGCAATATTCCTGGTAATGCCGGAGGAAGACAACACAAAGTATTTCATTATCAGCCTGATCGTCCAGCAGCTCTACCGTGAAATCCTGTCAGTGGCTGACGAGCATGGAGGAAAGCTCCCCAACCGTGTGATGATGTTTCTCGACGAGATCGGAACCATCCCCAAAATCGAGTCGGCGGAGATGATGTTCTCTGCTTCCCGTTCCCGTCGTGTGTCCATTGTAGCCATCATCCAGAGCTTTGCTCAGCTGGAGAAAAACTATGGCCGCGAAGGCTCTGCCATCATCATTGACAACTGCCAGGATACCGTGTTCGGCGGCTTTGCTCCCAATAGCGAATCAGCGCAGATTTTATCAAAAGCCATGGGAAGCAAGACCGTCATGAGCGGCTCCGTCAGCCGGGGTAAAAACGACCCGTCGCAGAGCCTGCAAATGATCGAGCGTCCGCTGATGACACCGGATGAGCTAAAGTCTATGCCTAAGGGTCATTTTGTTATCACAAAGACGGGCACCTACCCGATGCGTACCAAGCTAAAGCTATTTACGGAATGGGGTATAACCTTCGGCAAGCCTTATGAGATTTCCGAGAAATCGGCCCGGAGGGTGGAGTATGCCGACAGACACAGGGTAGAGGAAGAAATCATCCGCCGGCACTCTGCCAGCGTGGATGTGACGGAGGAAGCTGAAGCTGGTCCATCCGCATCGGGCGGAATACTTCACTCACCGATTCAGGAGCCGGAAGCGCCTGCCAGGACAAAAGCACCTGTTCGGATTGAATAGGAGGTGAAGCTGTGGGTTACTTTTTTTCTCTTTATTCCTCGGAGCTTCCGCATCGTGCCAGGGCTGTCTATATGTACCTTCATGACCGATCAGATAAGGATGGTAAATGCTACCCGGCGATTGGTACCATCGCCAAGGAGTTAAAGCTGTCCCGAAGCACCGTTAAACGTGCTATAGCTGACCTTGAAAAAAGCGGCCGTCTGCGTAAGGAAAAAAGGTGGCGTGAGAACGGCGGCAAGAGCAGCAATCTGTATCATTTAATGCAGAGGGATTTAGGCTGATGGGCTAAAAATGACCTTCCCCGCCGAGGGGAAGGTCTGTCTAATTGTTGGACTATGGAAGGGTTCATGATGAACCGTGAAGGGGAACTTATCACTCTAAGAATATATAACGCCAGAAAAAGAACATGAACAATATCATATACACACCAGTGAATTTTATATATGTAAAACAGGAGTATGTTATGACCACGCAGGATATTGCGAGGCACAAGATGATTTGATGTATAAATACGGCTTTCCAGGTTGATGCAATCAGAGATACGCTTAAAGTCATGAATATTGATGGGCTAAAACAAATCAATCAGGACACTGTAAAAAAAGCAGTCGAGAATAAGGCTTTTGAAAACGGTACCATTGACGGATATATGGTGGCCGCGATCGATGGAACAAAATTCTTTGGGAGCAATAAGAAAAACTGTTCAGAATGCTTGAAAAGCACCAAAGCAGAAAAGATTCATTATTTCCATAGTGGTGCTGTCATGCCCTACGGTAGGTATGGGTCCTAAATGGTTATTGACTTCGAGATGTACAAGCCCGGACAAGATGCTGTTTCAAAAGATGAAGGTGAGCTGAACGTAGCAAAAAGGCAGATTTCAAGCGTCGTGAAGAGTCATAAGAACTTGATTGATGTTGTAGTTTATGATGCTCTCGCCTGTAATTCCATCTGGATTAACCACCGCAAGGATTTGGGCATTGATGCAATTGTCCGAGCAAAAAACAATAATAATAATAGTTTGCGGTTGGCGAAAAAAACTGCTAATAAGGCGGAAGCTGTTGAGGTTTGGAAAGATGAACAAGGATTTGAGAAAGTTCATGTTTACCAGTCAACCTTCACTATGGACAACGTGGAGCAACCGTTGCGGTTTGTGAAATTTGCAATAAAACATAAGAACAAGCTTCGCTCACAGATTATGATCGTAACAACTTGTATGGATATGACACAGAAGACCTTGTTCAAGATAATCAGGGCACGCTGGGATATCGAGAACTCAATTTTCAATAACTTAAAACGTGACTGTGGCTTTGAGCATTGTTTTGTGCATGGCGGGAATGCCATAGAAGCGGTGCTCCCTTTGATCTTTATCATCAGATATCATGAAGTCATTTTTAGTTAGACGTTTGAGAAATCATTTTGCAACTCAACGAGAAGTGGTAAGGCTTTTATTGAAAGGACTATATCTGTTGAAGTATCGTGCTGAATTTGTTTTTAGCAGTGCTTAGAAATCAGGCAATTGAGTAAGAATGTGAAATTCTGGGGTAGGGGGAGGTATATCCATTTTTAAGGCAAATTCGATAAATTAGAGGATAATTCACAAAGTAATTGAAATGTACAATAAAGGGCTGCAAAATTTTTACAGAGGCTAAATTGCTGGCATGAACCCGGAAAATGCGGAGCTTATTGCGGACTTGCAGTTACTGGGAAGCTTTATTAACGAGGAATGTCAAAGCTGCGGCAGCCTTTAACCGAATGGCGTGTCGAGTTTACCCGATTATTTGTTGGACCCGAACACCTTCCCAGTCCGCCCTTTGAATCATGCTACCGGGAAAGGCTTGAAGACGGGAGTTTTGTGTATTTGATGGGAGAAATAACCCTTGCCGTCAAAAATCTATACAGGGAAGTAGGGCTGGAAGTAAATCCTCCCCAAATGCCGTGTCATATCAGTGCAGAATTGGAGGGCATGGCTATTTTTACAAGTATTGAAGCTGAGGCTTGGGAAAAGGATGACAAAGCGGCTCTTTTAAAAATGACGCACTTCGAGCAGCGTTTGTTTGGAGAACATTTAGCGCAATGGCTACCGGATTTCTGTAAGGATGTCAGAACCTACGCTCAGAGTAATTGTTATCAAGCCCTCGCGCTGTTAACTGAGAGTTATGTAAAACTGGAGCAAGCTAGAAACCCCGAATTGTTTAGACAAGCTGAACTTTAGGAGAAGGGGTAGCCTATGCAGATAACATTTGGTTTAATGACGCCAACGGCTTTAATCATTATCTTAGTTATTGCCTTAATCATTTTTGGTCCCGGAAAATTGCCCGAACTCGGAAAAACGTTAGGAAACGGAATTACGGAATTCAAATCAGCCACTACATTAGAACAGGACAAAAAGACTGACGGGGGTGAAAAATCCGAGAAAACTAAGCAGGGTTGAAGCAGAAGGAAATTCCGTTCCAACCCTGCTTATCTCTTTTTTAGCATCTATCTCATGTGCAAAAACATGAGAGCACTCTTCAATTTTGAGAAGCTGGTCGTCAAACTTTCCCAGTTTGGGAAATCGAAAAAACAAATAGAATAGTATTAAAGACATAAAGCCTAAGCACAATTCGGGCTAAGGCTTTTCAAGCTGTCCTATTTTCTCCTAGGAACATTACAGCCAGCATACCAGGACCAGTATGCGCCCCTACTATAGGTCCAGTGTAATTCACGATGACATCTTTTACTTCTATTTTATCAAGAATAATGTTTTTGAGAAACTCTGCTTCTTCCAGACAATCTCCATGACAGATAAAGATTGTTTGGCCCTCAGCATTAATGATGCGGTTTTGCAGCTCTTCAGCTAGAGCTCTAATAGCTTTTCTTCTTCCCTTAACCTTTTTGGAAAAGGTCAGACCACCTTGATTATCGACAAAGAGAACGGGCTTAATTTCCAAGATAGTTCCTAGAACGGCACTTGTACTTGAAATTCTACCTCCTCTTTTTAGGTGAGTCAAGTCATTGACTGTAAACCAGTGATTAACTTTGAGTTTATTTCTTTCTATCCAATCAACGATTTCTTCTTTTGTTTTTCCCTGTTTAAGCATTTCACTAGCATAAAAAACAAGAAGTCCTTGCCCAACCGTAGCGCTTCTTGAGTCAATCACTGATATATCTGCCGTGGGATTGTTTTTCATAATAATATCGCGAGCGATGAGTGCGTTATTATAAGTCTGGCTTAAGGCAGAAGAGAAGGCGATATAGATAATTGAGCTCCCTTTTTCTAAATACGTTCTAAAATATTCTTCAAAGACAAATGGCGTGATCTGTGAGGTATGAGGCATTTCACCCCTACGAATTAACTCATAAAATTCTTTATAACTTATCGATTTACCGAAGTCATCATTATAGCTTTGACCTTTGATAAAATAGGGGAAGGGGACAACACAGATTTCGTTTTCTCTAATAAAGTTTAGAGGAAGATCGCAATTTGAATCAGTCATAATCTTCAACTTCATAAAAATACCCTCCATGGCTACTTTAAACTTTTTATACCTAAATAGGGAATAGAATTAAATTTTCACTTTTGCAATTTAAGAATTAAAAATTCATTTTATTATTCCTTTACTTCAACACCATCGGACAATCGCTCTACCCCGTTAATAATAATACGTTCACCCGCATGCAAACCCTGGACGATAACTGTTGATTCTTCATTTTTAAGACCTGTACGAACGGCGGTTTTCACTGTTTTTCCTTCTTTCACGACCATGACATAATTTTTGTCGTCCTGCCTCAGAAGTGCAGAGTTAGGAATAACTATAACCGATGGATTTTTCACAGTAATTTTAGCTGTAGCCGTCATTCCTGCTTTTAATATTGCTTCCGGATTGTCTATGGCAACTTTTACCGGAAAGAACTGTCCGGTTGGAATGGAGGTTGGACTGATATAAGAGATTTTCCCAGTAAAGGTTCGGTTTGGAATAGAATCTACGCTGACTTCGACAGGGTCTTCCTCCTTGACGTAGTTAATTTGGCTCTCGGAAAGGTTTCCGCTCAAGGCCAGTTGATCGATTGCTACAATCGTACCCAGAGGAATACCGGGGCCAACCGTATCCCCAACAGACACATTCGACGTTACTAAAATTCCATTGATAGGACTCTTGATATCCATTTTGGCAAGATTTAAGTTGATAGCATTGATGGTTGCTTGAGCGGCTTTAAGACCTGCCCCTTGGGCAGTTTCATATTGAGATTTAGCAATATCTCTTTTTAATGTGATTTGTTCCATTTGTTGTTGGGGAATTGCGCCGGATTTGAAGAGCTCCTGAAAACGTTTATAGTCATTTTCCGCGTTTTCATAATTGAGACGGGCTTGTTCGACCTGAGCCTGACTATTGGCAAGCCCTGCTTGAGCTTGATCCAGTTGATTCAACAAGTCTTTTTTATCAAAAGAAATGATGACATCGCCCTTTTTAACAAAGGTTCCTTCCTTAGCCCCGACATTCGTGACGATTCCCGGGAGTTGGGAACTAAGATTGGACTTTTCCTGAACATCCATGATACCAGTTAAGGCTAATTGTCCGCTAAAATCCATTATTTTGACTTCCTCTGTTTTTACGGGTACCGGAGCTTCTACAGGTTTGGTGGTAGGGTTTGTGGAAATTGCGTATCCTGTAATGGAAATGAATACGGCTAAGGCTAAAAGCACTAGGCTTATGATCTTTTTATTAAACGCATTTGGCCTTATATTTAACACCGGCTTCTCCTCCTTTCGTTATTCTGCGATATGGATTTTGGCGGTAACACTCATCCTGGGTAAAAGCCCCAGGTTATTTATTTCCGGAAAACGTATTTTTAACGGAATTCGTTGTGTAACTTTGGTAAAGTTACCGTTGGCAGATTGCATGGGTAAAATATCAAACGTTGAAAGAGTTGCTTTACCAATTTCATCGACCCGTCCCTGAAAGGTTTTTCCGGGTAAAGCATCGACTGTTAAATCCACAAGTTGACCGACTTTTACTTTGCTTATTTCAGTTTCATCAATATTCACATCCACAAAGAGATCGTCCGTATCGGCAATCACGGCGAGAGGTTGCCCCGCTCCGACCAATTGTCCTACCCGTACGGAGGACTTAATAATCTGGCCGGAAATCGGGGCAGTAAGCTCTGCTTTACTAACCATGATGCTGCCCACGGGATTAAGCGCACTGGGGTTTATACCCGCTGAAGTGGCAATGGCATTTGTATCCTGCCACCCAATCGTTGCTCCGGCTTTGACATATTCTCCTTCAGAAACATTCCAGGATGTTATTTTACCCGAGATGGTCGGACTGACATTTGCAGTATAGGCACTGATCCGGGCGTCATCTGTAGTAATATAATGAGACATTTCGAACCAGTAATAGCCTGCGATTCCGCCACCAATCATTAAGACCAGAGTCACTACCACTGCGAGTACAATCTTTTGATTTTTCATGATTCTCCTCCCGCATATCCTTTAAGAGTGTTATATTTTTTGTTCGGCAGTAATGGATTGTTTTTTACGAATTCGATTCAAAAGTGGCTTTTGTACTAAGAAAAAGGCGGGTACTATACCGATTAAGCCCAGGAGTACATTAACGTAGAACGCATCTTGAAACGCTAAAACAGCAGCTTTTTCTTGGGCTATCCTAAACAGGGTTAACAAATTAAACATTTGAGCTTCAGGAGCTTGAAATCCCCAACTCTGAAGTAAAGAAGTTAAAGGTTCCAGAGACTGTGTTGTATAGGACCATGGGGTGGCGGTTGTTGCTAAATTAGCATAGTGCCAAGGCGTTCGCAGCTGAATTATGCTGGTAAGAATTGCTACGCCAACAGCGCTCCCAATTTGACGAACCATATTAAAAAATGCTGACCCTTGGTTCACTAATTCTTTTGGTAAAGAACTATAGGCTAAGGTAACAGAAGGCATAATGCCGAGACCAAGCCCTACTCCAACTATGAATAAGTTCTGTCTAATGGCTGATAAGCTTGTATTGACATCAAGATTAATAAAAAACAGTGTTCCAAGTGACATAATTGCGATCCCCACAACGGTTAAAAAGGTTGCCCCAATCCGAGGAAGGAGAACAGCACTGATTGGAATGAAGATAATGATACCCAAGACTTCCGGCAAGAGCATCATGCCAGTGTCCATTGCACTTAATCCCGTTAGTTGCTGCAAGAACAAAGGCAGGAGAAAGAGGCTGCCAAATAAACTCATAATAATAAAGAATGTAACGACCAGAGAACCGGAATAGATACGGTTTCTAAAAATTCTTAAATCCAAGATGGGATCAGGCGAAAAGGCTTCCACAAGGAAAAATAGAATCAAACTGCTTATGGCAGTAAAAAAGAGAAACACAATATTAAAAGATGTCCAACCTTCGTCAGCACCGTTGCTGAGGGCTAAGAGCAATGTAGAGAAACCCAGTGCAGATAATACAAAACCCCAAAAATCGAATTTTTTAGTTACTGTTTCAAATTCATGTAATAATAAATAAGAAGCGCTGATTGACAATAGACCAATAGGGATGTTAATCCAGAAAATCATCCTCCAGTCAAAAGTATCGACCAAGTATCCTCCGATCATTGGTCCGATAGCAGGAGCAATCAGTAAAGGAATACCCATCAATCCCATGGCTAAGGGGAGTTCTTTTTTAGTAAAGGTTTTCTCAACGATGGACAAAGCCAGAGGCATAATCATCCCCCCGCCAATCGCTTGGATAATCCGAAAGAAAATTAGGGCATTAATATTCCAAGCTAACGCGGATAAGATGGACCCACCCGTAAAAATAAAGAGACTCAAAAGATATATCTTCTTCATTCCTCTTGTATCAGCCCAATAAGCCGTAATCGGTTCAAAAACCCCAATGGTTACCATGTAAGCAGTAATAACATACTGAGAAAGATGTAGATCCGTCCCAAGCTCCAGCATAATATCCGGGATGGCAACGTTAACAATCGTCATATCCAAAAGATCCATGAATAACCCCAAAACAACAGCAATCAGGCTCAGCCATTTTCCCCATTTTGCTTGCATTACCACCACTCTCCCATGAAATTTTTCTTATAGAAAATACAAAAGACCCAAAAAGTAAAAACAAAAGAACCATTATTTTAGAGATTTGACCGTATGAGAATGGCTCCCCACGTTAGACCCGCACCGAATCCTGTTAATAAGTAATAATCCCCGCTTCGTATCCTCTGGTTTTCATAGGCTTCTGCTAAAGCAACGGGAATAGAGGCAGAAGACATATTTCCGTATTTCTCAATATTACAGTAGATTTTTTCGGGTGCTATCTCTAAGCGGTGTGAAACTGACTGCAAAATTCGTTTATTGGCTTGATGAGGGATGATTAAGCTGATTCTGTCGAGATTAATTGATGACTTATCGAGAAGTTCCTGTACAGTTTTTTCAAAGATTTTCACGGCGAACTGAAATACAGCCCTGCCATTCATAGCTATTGTATTTGAATGGGCATCTAATAGATTAGGGGTAAGAGGCAGCCTGGAACCTCCAGCCGGTACTTGCAGTAATTCCCATCCTGTACCATCAGCCCCTAAGGTAGAGTCAATAATTCCATACCCCTGGGGAACTTCTCCGAGGACAATTGCTCCTGCTCCGTCTCCAAATAAGATACTTGTATGGAGGTCTTCATCGTTGGTAATTTTTGAATAGGTATCGGCACCAATCAGTAAGATTTTGTTATAACGTCCCGAAAGCAGATAAGTAGCTGCAATATCCAATCCGTAGATAAAACCACTGCAGGCAGCAGCGATGTCGAAGGCCGCTGCCTTATGAGCTCCGATCGTATTCTGAACCAGACAGGCAGTTGAGGGAAGGAGCATATCGGGTGTAGTCGTTGAGACTATGATTAAGTCTATGTCTGCAGGAGTAAGATTTGCATTATGCAAGGCAGCAAATGCTGCTTTTGCTGCCAGGTCTGAAGTACTTATATCCTTTCTGGCTCTTCTTCGTTCTCGGATGCCGGTTCTTTCTTCAATCCAGCTACCATCTTTGTTAAATCGATGGGCAATTTCTTGATTAGTTACTACTAATTCAGGTAAATAGTAGCCATAACCTAAAATTCCTACACTCATTACTAATTAAACAACTCCTTATAGCAAAGTTTGGAATAATGTACTCACTAATTTTGAAGAAATCAACTCAAGAATTTAACTCTAAATATATATCCTATTTGTACAAAAAACTCCTGTAAGGTTACTGTTTTATCGGCAAAAGTAACTAAAAAGGCTTCTAAGGTTGAGGGCCAAGGTACAGTGAGTGGCCACATGTGGCTAAGTATAATGCCTTTTTCTTTGGGGTTAAGATCAAAGCAACGCTCGGCATTTTGGCAAGCAATTCGAGGATGTCGAAAACCGTGCCAACGTGAACCATCAGGGCGGGGCAAATGCCAATCATAAAGGTAAAAATCATGGAGGAGCGCCCCGCGTGTCGCTGAATAGACATCAATTTTAATAACACGATTTAATCTATCCGCCCAGGTATAAGTTAAATGTGCAACATTGAGAGAGTGTTCCAAAATACTGAATGGATGGTGATGAGTAAAGGTTGCCAGTTTTTGAAATTCCGGATGCTCAAGAATATCCTTGGTTAAATCATTAAAATTCAAAGGAATCGTCCTCCTTTCTGGTTATCTATCGTTTTTCATCTGCCGCAATTTGTTAAAAGAATCTTCCTTAAGGTGTTGAAGCGCGGCCTGTTTTTCTTGGATAAAAGATGCCGATTCTGAAAGAGTGTGGCGTATTTTAGGGTAAGTTGAAATAAGCCGCCTAAAAGAGACGCGAGCCGAATGAAGATTAGGCATCTTTAAATGGCCACTCATTTTATTTTCAAATCTAAGGAAAATATCAATTTGATGCAAAAGAATAGTAGAATATACGAGATCAATCACGAAATAAATCGTAAATATTATGGCTAAGAGTATTTTAGAAGCCAGCGGAATTTGTAAAAATACTAATTCAACATGAGGGTGGAGATAATAGTTAAAGACAAGACCCAGACCACCCCAGAGAAGAGAGAACGGTAGGGCAACCCGTCCCTTAAAGTTGAGAGGGGTATCATGATAATCCCATAATTGCAAGTTAAAAAAACGTTCCAACAATGTGTCGGCGAGATACTCAATAACGGTACTAAGGAAAACGAATAAAACAAAAGCCAAGCCCCAAGAAGTATGCGGCCAGATCTCATTCGTTAGGATCACAATTAAAGCAAATGATCCATAAATTGGGAGAAAAGGTCCTTTTAATAACCCGGGATTGACAAAATGATGCTGCGTCAGTGAACGATAACCGGTTTCTAAGATCCAGCCTGCGAATGAATAAAAGGCAAAGACTAATATTAAAAATGTTATGTCACTAAGTAAGCGTGTTGCTATCATTAGTCATTCTCTCCTATATTTTCAATAACAAGACTACACAGACCCCAAAAGACCCAAAAAGTAGATACATAATATGGCTTAGAAAATTAATAGAAGGTCAGTTGCATTTGACGTTGTCTTATATTAGAATAGACCCAAAAGACCCAAAAAACCTCTGCAAAAAATATACATCATCTAAGGGACCATTGTCAAGAAAGAAAAGGAAGAAGAAAGATGAATTTAACGGAACGACGTAAACAATTTCTCCAGCAAATCATACGTTTATATGAAAAGTCGGGACTACCGGTTCACTATGAGACTCTAGCTAATTTACTAGGTGTCAGCAAATGGACCGCTTATGATATGTTAAAAGAATTAGAAAAAAACGATTTTTTAAAAAGAGATTATGTAGTTAATCCCAATGTGCAGGGACGTTCGACTATTGTTTTTTCGCCCACTCCCAAAGCGAATAAACTATTCGGACAGACAAGGGAAGTAACATTTGATGCTGGCATGCTCAATGAAATTAAAAAAAAGATACTTAAAATAGTATTTGAACTTCAATCTAAAAATTTGCAACAGTCCTTGGAATTTAT
Organism: Desulfitobacterium sp.; assembly: GCA_050251735.1. Taxonomy (GTDB): domain Bacteria; phylum Bacillota; class Desulfitobacteriia; order Desulfitobacteriales; family Desulfitobacteriaceae; genus Desulfitobacterium. The sequence continues at coordinate 2,037 of JBFWMF010000015.1, read as the reverse complement.
GCTGAACAAAATTACTACGACAAAAATTCAGGCAGAATTTTGCATGGATATCTTGGCAATATTAATTTTGTATCTTCATTCATTAGGTAAAGTTCAGAAAGATATAATTACAAATATCTTAATGGCAGCGGACAGCGGTAATATAAAAATTACAATTTTCGTAGGAATGGTCTTGGGCACCGCAATTCAGTCCGTTGCCGAAGAAATTGATCCAAGGATTAGTGATTTAATCGTATCCTTTTTAAAGCACCTCGACCAATTGAGTCAGGACGAAATACAGGTTCTCATTGAATTTCTTCATGAAGCAATGAATTAGATGTAAACAGGTATTATCTAACCATTATAAGAGAAAAATATCCACACGGGAGATTAGCAAACCTGAATTCCAGGAAGTTAAAAGGAAACAAGGGAATTATACTAGGGAGGCTAAAGTATGAAAAGTTTAATACAAAAAGGGATATATATTGGACTTGGTTTGGCTATGATGAGCAAGGAGCAAGTGGAAAAAATCGTAGAAGAACTGGTTGAAAAAGGAGAAGTGCCGGTTTCTGAATCTAAGAACTTGGTAAGTGACATAATCAATAAAGGAGAAAAGCAACAACAAGTATTGGAAACGAAGCTACGAGAGAAAATCAAAGAAATGCTAGTTGAATTGAACATTGCTTCTAAGGACGATCTTGCCCAACTAGAAGAACGTATTAAAAAAATTTGAGACCGGAGAAGAAAGTAAATAGAGAATAAAGGATAAGGAGCCTGTACAATTCGGGCTCCTTATCTCTAGGAAGGGATTTGTGTGATTAGAAAGAGAATACGTCATCTGGGTCGCTATAAAGAAGTTGCTGGAGTTTTAGCTCGTAACGGTTTTGGGTTTATTTTTGTAGAAACAGGTTTATCTGATTTGGTGCCTTTTTCAAGTAGATTTATGCCGAAATTGGAAACTGGAACAGGTGACTTAAAGTCGGTTGGACAGCGAATTCGGAAAGTGATTGAAGAATTAGGTCCAACGTTTATTAAAATGGGACAAATTGCAAGTACGCGTCCTGATGTTGTTCCTACAGGAATAATTGCTGAACTGGAAAAGTTACAAGATAATGTACCGTCATTTCCTTTTAACGAGGTTCGCGAAATTATTCAAGAAGAACTAGGAATTCAGATCGAAAAGATTTTTATTAATTTTGAGGAAATACCATTAGCGGCAGCTTCGATTGGGCAGGTCCATCGTGCTGTATTAATTAGTGGGGAAACGGTAGCTGTTAAAGTTCAACGTCCACATGTTTCAACAATAATTGAAACTGATCTGGAAATTCTTATGGATATAGCGGGCCTTGCTGAGCAACGATTAGATTGGGCAGAAAGGTATCAGATTGCGGAAATTATAGATGAATTTGCCAAATCACTTCGTGCTGAGCTGGATTATACAATAGAAGCAAAGAATGCTGAAAAAATGACTCGCCAATTTTCAAATAATGCCAAGATTAGGATTCCGAAAATCTATGAGGATTACTCTGCGAAAAAAGTACTGACCATGGAATATATTCAAGGTACGAAGTTAAGCCGAACCGAACGATTAATCGAATTAGAATATGACACTTCCGAAATTGCAAAACAGATTGTCGAAGCAATTCTTCAACAAATTCTAATTGATGGCTTTTTTCATGGTGATCCTCATCCAGGTAATATTCTTGTTTTAACAGATCAGGTCATTACTTTTTTAGATTTTGGAATGGTTGGACGGCTGACACCTCAAATGAAATATCATTTTGCATCGTTAGTTATTGGCATGGTCCGAAAAAATACAGATGAGATAATTCGAGTAATCTTAAATATGGGGATTGCCCCCAGTGATATAAACATCTCTCGCTTGCACAGTGATGTCGATGCTTTAAAAGACAAATATCTGGACATTGCCTCGGTAATTGTCAAGATAGTTGTCGCATATGATCAAAATTATCTCATTATCTGATGTGTTAATCACGACAAAACAAGCCCGGACGCTCGGCGCTTGCCAGAAGGAACTTTTATGATCTGCGGATCAAA
>JBFWMF010000014.1:0-90777 GCA_050251735.1 Desulfitobacterium sp. | reverse complement strand
GTTTCAGAATGAAGTAATCCACTCCTAAAACCATGGCTTGATGGGTAAGGGATTCTTGACCAAATGCCGTAAGCATAATCACCTTAGGACGTGAAGCTGCAGTTCGTCCATTGATTCTCTCTAAAACACCCAAACCGTCCAAGCTAGGCATAACCAAATCGATTATGATAAGATCTGGTTCTTGAGATTGAACGAGATCCCATGCTTCGACTCCATTGTACGCCACACCTACCACCTCGAGGTCATCCTGGCCCTGAATAAAATCTTGTAGCATTTGGCACAGGTGCCGATTGTCATCAGCAACAACAATTTTAACTTTCTTTCCCATTTCTCTTATCATCCCGCCTTGTGATATTTTCCGGACTTTTATCTCTCTATACTGTCAATTCTCTCTTGTCTTCTTGCCGGTAAACCTATTATACTTCAGGCGAGATGTCGAAATCGTAAAAAATAAGTAAACGCCAGAATAATCTTATTTTTTAGAAAGCCCGCTACTAGGGGGATAAATGGATATATATGGATATTAAAGTATCGTTAAATAATTCCATATTTCTCCAGTTTAGTTAATTAATGGTTTATTTCCACGAATCCGGCAGAAAATCCACTTTAATAATAGTGCTCATTTTCAGAAATAACCATAGCTTAAGCAAGAATTCTCTGCATGGTGATGACATCCAAATATTGTCCGAACTTTTTCCCGACTTCTCGATACCTACCCACTTCGAAAAAACCATGCTTTACAGCCAAGTTGAGACTTTTCTCATTGCTCGCTGTAATCAAACCCAATAAGGTATGGTATCCTAATTTTCCCGCCTCTTCGCAGAGCGCTTTTAAGAGGGCATCTCCCATGGACTTACCGAACCATTCAGGCGCTATGTAAATAGAAAACTCGCCACTTTCTTTATAAGCCGGTTTGGTACGAAATGGCGATAGACTCCCCCATCCTGTGACCCCACTCTGGTTTTCCACCACGAATAGTGGGTAATAAGGATCCAAATGCAATGCAAACCAGGGTTCACTTCTCTCCAGGGTACGTTCTTCGAGGTCAAAAGTTGCAACTGTGTTCAGCACTGCCCAATTGTATATTTCATTGATTCGCCCCAAATCCTCATGGGTAGCTTTGCGAAGGCTAAATTTGACGTCCACAATACACCTCCTATTTCTACTTTATCTTAATTTGTTGACACGACCATTTTGTCCCATTCAAGAAATGCATAACAACTCCAAAATAAGGGAACATTGAGTTAGGAGTTTAGCAAAGGAGGTCTTATTAACATGACTGCATCTGTTGATGAAACTTGCATCGGCTGTGGCGCTTGCGCATCTGTTTGCCCCGAGGTTTTCCGAATGAATGATGAGGGACTTGCCGAAGCCTATGTCAACCCAGTTCCCAGCGAACTTGAAGAGTCCGCTCAAGAAGCAGCGGATGGATGCCCAACCGATTCCATTCATCTTGACTAATACAACACCTATATTAACATAGGGGGCGTATCACTTGATACGCCCCCTAAATATTTTCTTTTAATCTAATTTCTTAATCTAATCTCTTAATTTATTTTACTAAATTTTTATTGAACTCAAGCATTAACTACTCTCCTAGCAGTCTCTTGCAATTCCTCTAAGCCCAGACGATCGATCATTCTACCTAATCTCTCTTGAGGCTTAGCATGCTCTTTAAAGTATTCAACCACTGCATCCATAACCGGTATCAGGTCATCTGCTTGAAGATTTTCCACTAACAAATCTCCACGACGTGGCTTCACCCCACCATTACCACCTACATAGACATGGTAACCTTTACTGGTACCCATGATACCCAAGTCCACGTTCATGGAGTCCGTGCATTTATTGGGGCAACCAGCAATACCAATTTTAAATTTAGCAGGCAAAGACATACCATGGTAACGTTTGTCGATTTTCATGCCAACACCCAAGGTCTCTTGTAAGCCTCGTTTGCAGAAGGTCATTCCCGGACATACCTTGACACTACGCACACACATCCCTACAGCATGTCCAGGGTCCATACCCAAATCATCCCAGGCATTAGCGATGTCCGCTGGATCAAGTCCCACTATCGCAATCCTCTGTGCGGAAGTCACTTTAATAGCTGCAGCGTTGTATTTCTCCGCTACATCGGCAATTTTACGTAATATCTCGGGTGTAGCAACTCCTGCTGGAATATGTGGCGCTATGGCATACGTCTTTTTATCCATCTGCAATATAGCACCCTTAGGCTGAGCCTTGGCTTTTGCCTCTTCAGACATTTCCCCTTGCTCCACAGAGTTGACAGCTGCCAGCAGCTCCTCGGGACCTAGTTTATGCATCTGAGCAGCATTGAGCAAAGTCTCATTCACTGAGAAAGGACATCCCAAACAATGCAAGCCAAGTTCCTGCATTGCTTCAACTGTTTTGGGGTTCGCTGCCATAATATCCTTAAGCTTCATTTCTAATGTAAATTTCATCTCAAACACCTCAATATTCTTTAACCATGAATTAACGCCGGGAGACAATGAACACAGACATGCTTTTCCTCCCCTTGGTGTACATAAGTTATAACGGGTGTAAGCTCACTGGTTGTTCCACAATGGTCGCAATCTAATTCAATATTTTCCTTCTTCATATCAGCCATTTATTTGTCCTCCTTAACGATTATGCATTAACTCTAACAAAAAGCTAGAGACCACGTTGTGATCTAGAGCACTTCTTGGTGTGCTTTTAGGAACACTTGAGGTCTTATCTCTCAGTCTAAACCTTTGCTCAAGAAAATATACTTTGATAAAGCAAAAACGCGCTTTGAGCGCGTTTGATTCATTGAACTCTAGCTAATGATTGAGCGTTGACTTTCTGAATCCGAATGATTTTCCACCCTTCTGCTGTGGATCGGGTCTCCATAAGGTAAGTTTCAAGGATTCTATCCTTCACCGAAGAAGACCATTCTACACTCACCATAATTATATTGGGATCTAAGGAATTGGCAAATTCCAACTTCTTGAGGCTGATTAAGGGATTATTTGTGACTTGTTTCTTCCAAAGTTCAACTTCCTGTTGGCCGAACGGATTTAAGTCTTTAGCTAAGACTAGTCGTTCTGCAAGTTCAAGCTGCCTTGTGTCAAGATAGCCCCAGAACCTCTGAACCGCTACCCGTGGGGAATCTGCATACTGTGGTTCTGTTAGGGCGACCATTACAGCTTGAGGTGATTTCCAAGAAACAATTCCTATTAAACACATCAAAGTAATTGCCATGACCATGACATAACGGCTACGAGCCATTTCCTCACTCCTCGCTTGTCTTTTACTCTATATTTATAGACAAGAGAGTGAATTCATGTCATGTTTTAAGTATTTTTTTATGTGATACAAGTTAGCAAATCCTAATTGAATACTTTACGGAGAAAGCTGAGTACGAACTCAGGCAGACGCACATAATAAACCTTCATTCAGATCACCTCTTTCCTACTTTACTAACATTAGCTTATGCACTTAATCACGTGATGGGACTTAAATGATCTGGTAATTTTTCACTGCTTCTTCCAGTTGGGCAACTAATTGCTTTTCTTCCTCGCTGCTTGCCGTAAAGTATAAACGTCCAATAATAGAGCTGATGATCCTGAGGACGTCTTCAACCACAAGTTTATCTTTCATGGCTAATTGAGCGCTGGTTTCCACTAGAGCAATCCCAAATTGATGACCTACCCCGTCTTTCATTGTTTTCGTACATGTTTTCCCAAGTAGTTTCATTACTAAAGAGGCCTCTTGAGCATCTAACTGACGAATGGCATCGATAACCGTAGTTAATCCTTGAACCATTCTTAACCCTACATTTGTCCAATTTACTTGTTGATTATCCATGTTTTCCCCTCCATGCACTGTTTCTGTGCCATACTATATGCGAAGCTCAGGCAATGGGTGAAAAACAGAAAAGGGTGCAGAGAAAATTAAATCTCCACACCCGTCTCTACGATTTACTAATTCGTGATTTATTTTCCCAGCTTCGGCACTTTGAAGGACGACACCATGAGAAAAGCCAGTAGCGCCATGGCAATAGGGTAAATGATCCACGGCAGGCTTTGATAAAAAAGCACAAGCAAGGCCATGATCCCCCCGGCAAAGGTGATAGGCACTCCTAAAAAATGAGTAGTTATATTCAAGACATTAAACCTCGCCAAACGTACCGCTCCACACAAAGCAAACGCTGCAGCCAAAAGCACACCCCAAAATCCCATATGCCCCTCCAACAATACCTTATAGGTTAAAATCGCCGGAGCAACACCAAATGAAACCACATCACATAAAGAATCGAGTTCTTTGCCAAAATCTGTACTAACTGATAATCTACGGGCAACTTTACCGTCCATACTGTCCATAAGCACTGACAATATGATAAGTCCGGCTGCCACCTGATAATCTCCATCCATCGTCCAAATAATTGCTAAAAAACCAAAAAACAAATTCCCTAAGGTAAATAGGCTCGGAATCATATCCACCTTTATGGGCTTACTATTCACAATTCTTCACTCTCCCAACATATTCTTGCCCAAACTATTCTGCAACATAACTGTCTCCATCTGGTGGGAGAACTGTCAGTTTTTCATGTATATCCCTCGAATGTCTACAAAAGCTTGGCTCCCAGCATATGCTATAGTTTAACATCTTTCCTCATTTTATTAAAGCAGTTCCTTTTAGCGTATTTCGTCAAGCCAGCTATCAATATGGTCAAAAATTTGCGTTTCGCTGCATCGGATATGGGTTTTGACAGGTAAGGAATTCAAGAATATCCTGCCATAACGTTTCTCAATAACCCTATTGTCACAGAGAATCACAAGTCCCCGATCAGATTTGGAGCGTATCAAACGACCAAATCCCTGCTTAAAGCGAAGTACAGCTTCGGGTAGAAGAAATTCATAAAAGGCATTTTTTCCGTGAGCCTCCATAAATTCGGAGCGAGCCGCTATCAAGGGGCGATTAGGTGGTCCAAAGGGAAGCTTGATAAGAATGACACAGGATAGCTTATCTCCAGGAATATCGATACCCTCCCAAAAGCTATTCGCTCCCAATAAAACGCTCTTGGGATTGTTAAGAAAGGCATCAAGAAGTGCGTGGCGTCCCCCATCAATCCCTTGAGCCAATAATTCAATTCCTGAATCGCCTAAATACCGACTTAAAGGTAGGTGGATCTCACGCAAAAAGTGATGAGAGGTAAAAAGCACCAAGGTCCTACCTTTCATACGCTCTGTCACTTCAGAAATAAAAAGAGCGATCTTCTCTGAGTCAAACAGATTACTATGATTCGTATCAATGAGATCTTTAACTACGATGAACTGCATCTGCCGTTCGTAGTCAAAGGGAGAATCCACAATCAAAGTAGAGGTATCCTTAGCTAAGCCATTTTCTTGTAAAAAATGTTCAAAGGAGTTAGCAATACTTAAGGTTGCTGAGGTCAATATTGCACTATTGAGGGGGCTGAAAAGCTTCTCTTTAAGCAGGGTACTCACATCAACTGGTGAGGTTTTCAAATACAAACGATTATTACGTTCCAACCAACTTACACGAGTAGTTTGATCGACTTGCATGGCAAGGTTGAAGCAGTCCCGAACCTCTTCAAGGTTACGGATCCGCCCCGAAATTTCATAAGCAAGCGATGCGGCATCTTCATCATCCAAGGGCTCTAGTAGATTATACATTGCCCTTAACAGATCAACGATTGCCTTGAGGCGTCCTTGTAAATTCTCAATTTGCACAGTGATTGTCGGCCACCAGTTTTCACTTTGACTGTGCGCCGTTAATCGGTAAGAGAGTTCATTGCCTAAAATCTGTTCGAAGCTGGCGAAGACTTCCTCAGTCTGCTGAAAGAGTTCATCACAGGCTTCAGGCAATCTTTCCAAGTGCCCCCGAAAACGATTCCAAAGTGATTCGGATAAAACACGTTCCCATAATTGAGCACGTGCCTTCACATTTCCGTAAAAGCTGCCAGCCATTGAGCGACTCAGAAGATTCAGGACTTTGGAAATCTGCTCTAGGCTTATCTCATTTCCTAATTGCTCTAAGGCCGATTGGTGAAGATGATGTGCTTCATCAATTACCAATTCATGAAATTCCGGTAAAATGTTGTTCTCCGTTTTTATATCCGAAAAAAGCAAAGAATGATTGACAATAATGAGATCAGCTTCTTCAGCACGTTTGCGTGCGTGAAGCATATAACAACGGTTAGCCTGAGGGCATTTACCCGGAACACAGCTTTCCTCTTCCGCGTTCAAATTTCCCCATAGTCTTACCAGACTGGGTATTTGGGAAACCTCTTGCCAGTCTCCAGTGCTCGTCTCCCTGAGCCACATCATGACACTGAGCAGAGCTAGTCTTTCTCCATAGTCAAACTCTGTAAAGTGGCTCTGTAGGGTGAGCCACCGTTTTAAACAAAGATAATTCCCTTTTCCCTTTAATAAAACTCCATGAAAAGAGAACGGCAAGATTTGAGCAAGGATGGGCAGATCCTTTTTATAAAGTTGCTCTTGTAGGGGGATGGTATGGGTCGCTACCACAACCTTCTTATTTGTCTTACGAGCCCACCAAAGACTTGGGATTAGATAAGCATAGGATTTACCGGTACCGGTACCTGCCTCTGCAACACAATGGGTAGAGGTAGCTAGAGCCTTAGCAACCGCTTTAGCCATCTGCAGCTGCCCTGGGCGACTTTCGTAACCCTGCAAATTTTTCTCCAAGATTCCCCCCGTATTAAAACACTGATTGATCCAGTCAATATCCTCAGGAATCGGGACTTCCTCCTCCTGTGGTTCAAAAAGCCCTAAATCCTGTTCGTATAGGACTAAATCCGTTCGGATTAATCGATCGGGGAACTCTTTCCTAATGGTCTTTTCTAATTCCTTGAGAAAGCCACTGGCTTTGGAGCTTCCCGCTAAAGGGAGTGCTCTTTGATAGAAACCTGAATCTAAGGTCATCCCTTTTTCCCAGCATTTCTTTAAGAGGTTCCAAGTAGCCTGCGCATCAGACATGGCCCGATGTGCCTTTTCTAGGGGTTCTAAGTCAAGCTTTTTCACGAGATCAGCCAATCGATAGCTATTCAAATTGGGAAAAAAGACTCGAGCAAGCTCTAAGGTATCCCAGATTGGGTTTTCAAAATGAATATTTAACACACGCTCAACAAAACCTAAATCGAATTTGACATTATGACCTACAATAATAGCATCCTGAAAATATTTCAGTATTATATCATGATAAAACTCTAAGGGTTGGGCTTGTTTTAGTTCATCTAAGCTTATCCCTGTTAGTCGCAAAATACGTTCAGGAACTGGCTCTTTCGGAGAAACTAAAACACTAAATATCTCGGGATCCTTCCCCTCGACTATACTAAAGGCGGCAAATTCAATAATCTCATCTCTATATATATCTAATCCAGTGGTTTCGATATCCATAACCACTATCTTCTTAGCAATCATAATAAGCCCCTTTCTGAAGTCATTTTACACATATTTTCGAAGGTAATCAATGTAAGATACTAAAAGAAGGGATTGGCTAAGAAAGAGCGAATTAATGCAGTTGATTCTTCATAATGTTTCTGGGAGGAACAAACCTTGAATAAGCTCCGTATGATTTCTTTTTGGATGTGTATCATTCTTTTACTTTTTTTACTTAGTGGTTGCGCTGAGAGACCCTTTTTAGCCAAAGGGGGTGTTTATTCTATAGTAACGATGTCTTCTGAGGGAGTTGTAGAAAAAACACCTATCCAACTCAATTGGAATACAAATTTTGCCGTGATGCAACAGCTTCTCTTGGAGGCTTCCTTTGTCTTGGGAGACCTGCATACTTTACCTAGTTCTGAAACTACCGTTATTACGGCTGAAAGCGTTCCCAAACAAAACCCCGTTAACCCTAAAGAGATTTCATCGCTTCCTAAGGTGGAAGACTCTCTTCCCCTAGCTAATAAACTTGACACGAAAAATGATCTTTTGGGGATAGACATGGAAGGCATAGAAGAAATCCCTGCTATCTCCTCTATGATAGATGAGCTTCCGATTCGTCCTACAGAAACAGTTTTATTAGAAGCCACTTTCCCTAAAGCTAAATCCTTCGAACTTCTTATCGATGACGAACTCACGACTTTAGATATTACCAATGTTCAAATAGAAGTCACCGGCCTTCAGCCTGGTCGGGTTATTTTGAACCAAACCATGTTCCTTCAGGGCATCCCCAACCCAAATCTTGAATCTTCCTTTAAACAATTTCTTGTTATGCTAGCAAAGACCGAGCAGGCAACTCTACGTTAAGCTAATAAAACTAAACGCTATAAAAACAAACAAGAAGCACGTTCTGACGGCTTCTTGTTTGTTTTTATAGTGATATAAAGAATTCTTCTTTATACTTTGGTAACCGCTAATTATAATGTGTCTGTTTCATTGGGCTGGGATAATGGCTACAAAATCCCAAAAAACCAAACACATACATCGCTAATTTTTCTGGTCGTAAATGTTGCCAATTATCAATGTTTATTTCTTCCCCAAAACTATTTCTCAAGATTCGATTACTCTGAATCCAGCCACTAGGCCCATCATCATTCAGCTTAATTTCCCAAATCGTATTTTCACCTTGGACTTGAGCCGATGCGATATGAAGACAGCACCGAGCATGGTATATTTCGATCAGCTTCACAAGTAAATTTGTTACGGGATCAATGGTAACCCCATCGCTAGGATTGATCTGAGCCTCTTCCATAATCTTGCTTGCTAATTCATCGACAGCTTTTTCTCGATCGTAGCGCTGCTCCAATGGATTATTTAAGTTTTTAACCCGAACCAAACCCTGGCTCAAGTCAAAATAGAGGGGGGCATGCCCTTCGAGATCAAGAATTAGAAAATTACCATCTACTTGCATATGTCCCGGTACCCGTGAAAGAAGTTGATGTGCGATTTGGTACGAGAGGATATGAGCTGAAACTTCTCGTTCATCACGCCGTGCACAGCTTTGACATTCCTTGACCGGATTAACTTCTAAGGCTAACCTCAACCTTGACACCCCCATTTATATTTTTAGATTAAACTCATCTATAGTATACACAATTCTATAGTAATAATCATCATAATATTTGAAATTTTTAAATAATTCATCATCAAGAAAAAGGAGCCTTGATCATCTCCTTTTCTTACATCGCTATCTATCTTTTGGCATCCGAATCACTTAGAATTTTTCGTCAAAATGTTTAATCGATTTTTATTCTGTCCTAATCTTTCTTCTTCCATTCAATCTTCAAGGGGGCAAGCTTCCTGAAGAGTTGTTTATGTCAAATTTTGCACCAGTGCCAAATTTGATCTAAACTTATGCCCTTCTCCTGTTAGTTCACGATTCACTTTTACACTCTCTCAACATAAACTATTGTATAAGTCTTACCTTCGGTTTTTCCTTTCCTATAAATGAAAGAATGAATATTCCTACAAGTCGTCGTTTTTTAACATCTAAAGTGCTATAATTATAGTGTTCCAACCTAAATGTGTGTGCTAAAGGAGGATCCAGATGAAGTTCGTTTATTTAAAAACAGACTTCCCGAGCGGCAGATCCCATATCCTTATGAAAAACACCGAGTCTCCAAGCCAAGAATTGAATCATTTCGTTCTTGTACTTACCAATAAAGGGACGCTTTGGGTAGATGTTTTCTGGCCTTACGATGATGAATCCGAGCGATATACCCGTCGCATTTCTGAACAACAGTTCTGGCAAACATTCCGCGAGTGGCGTCTCGCCGGTTTTCAATTAGGGGACAATGAGCAGGTGGCTACAGTCTTAGCTCGGCGTCAATTGAATCTTAAAAAACACACAGTTGATGCTTAGGTATTGCTATTAACCTTCTGGGCAGCTGATTTCATGGCTAGCTTGTCAAGACGGTAGATAAAAGCTAAGAGCTCAGCTACAACTTGATAGAGCTGAGGTGGTATCTCTTCCCCATACTCCACTTTCATAAGGGTCTCAATTAAAATTTCATCTTTTTGAATGGGTATTCCATATTCAATGGCTTGCTCAATAATTTTGCGAGCTACTTCCCCGGAGCCTTTCGCTACGACTTTTGGGGCTCCAACATGGTCATAAGCCAGGGCAGCGGCTTTTTCTTTCATACCTGATAGTTCACCCCTTCACGCAATTCTCCTTTTAGAAAGCGATGGAATTCTTCCGCAGTCTTGAGCTGCCCTACACCGATGGGGTGAAGGGTAATTCCCATTTGGTGAAAAATGGTACGGGTCGGCTCATAATTTTCCTCAATCAAAGTCTGTAGCTTTTCCTGATTTTCGCTTAAAAGCTTAAGTGTCAATTGACCTTCATACAGCCATCCTTCTAGCCCAAGCTCTCCTAAGGTAGGGGTTTCGGCATGAAGGGCTAAACGGCAATGATCGAGGTCTATTTTTTTGCCCTTCCGCGAAGCTTTAATGGCTAGAGTCTGAGTATATAGCTCTCCTTCTGATTGAAGAGGTATTTCCATAAGATAAAAAGGTGCGTCAGGGTTACCTGCTTGCAAGAGAATTTGCTGACCTGTTAAGCGCTCCAGAAGACTGGAAAAGAGGGATTTCTCATTTCCGGTAGACTCACTACTATTTAACAATGAAAGTATGATACCCTTAAGGCTCTTTTTCAGCTCTATTTGCAAATTCTGGATATCCCCATCTTTCATGGTCTCGATATTTTTAAGTCTCCGTTCATAATCTAAGCCCAAACCCTTAAATAGCATAAAAAGCTGCAGAAAGCCATCAGTGCCAAGATTCGACCACTGGGGAACATTATTATTTATAAAAGAGGTAATCATTTCTTTTCCGGAAAGATTAAATAGCTCGTCATTAGAAGCCTCTTGAATGACTGTATTGCTAGGCAGACTCTTCCCATCGATAACCGCCGGTGTACCCTTTACATCTATAGGCACCGGTGCACTCTTACCGTCAATGGGCACAGATGTGCTCTTACTGTCTGTCGTTACTGGTGTACCTTTCCCATCCGTCACTACTGGTGTGCCCTTGCCATCCGTCACTACCGGGGCACCCTTGCCATCCGTCACCACTGGTGCACCCTTGCCATCCGTCACTACCGGGGCGCTCTTGCCATCGGTCACCACTGGTGCACCCTTGCCATCCGCAACTACCGGTGTGCCCTTGCCATCCGCAACTACCGGTGCACCCTTGCCATCCGCAACTACCGGTGCACCCTTGCCATCCGCAACTACCGGTGCACCCTTGCCATCCGTCACCACTGGTGCACCCTTGCCATCCGTCACTACTGTTGTGCCCTTGCCGTCTGCTGGCACTTGAGCGCCTTTACTATCAGTTAGAACTGCACTTAATAAATTGGATAAAGATTTTCCCTTTGGTGAAGCAAACTCAAGATACAATCGCTCCAGTCTTTGGGAATCTATGGGCATATCTTTACTAGGGTAATTACTATTATCGCGAACAAGTACAATTCCGTTTTCATCAATTTTATGGATTGAAGCCCAGAACTTCCCTCCAGGTTCGACGGATATCTCCAGCATGGCAGGGATCACTTGTCCTGCAAGACGAATTTGAGCCTTCCCACTAGGATCCTTCTGAATGACTTCCACAAGGAATCTCTGCCCCGGTTGAAGTCCGGTATTTTTTATGGGTAAATTAATTGACCCTAAGCCCTGTAGCTCCAAATTATCCCACTCCCATATGTACTAATTCTTTTTACCCTTGTTCATTTTCAGATCCTTCTGCAATGCCTTTAAGGCCTGGTACGTTTTAGCATCTATTCTTCGCCCTAAATTTTCTTCGAAATCTTCAGTGTTCATATATATCCTCTCGATCTTTTTTTCAGATAAAGAAGACCTTTTCGAATGCTGGTTATTCTTGTTGAAGGAACTCTTGTCAGGTACCGCCTTTTTCCTTGGTCGCTGCTTTACTTTACGCTCACCTTGTTTTTCCTTACCTGAAGAAATCTTTTTGCCATCTTCCGTCTCTTGTTGATCGCTTGATGATCTGCTATCGATAGGAAATTGCGTTTCCACCCACTGACGAACAAATTCTGGTTCCTGAGTGACAACGAAGGCTTCTTGAATCGACCCATTGCTTTTCAGGAGAATTTTACAGCCCGTTTGTGTTTCGTATTTGTAAACGATTCCGCGTTCTGGAGAGCGGTTAACTTGTATTACTCCAGGTATTATATCGGAAATTTGTGGGTTTTGGCTTAGTTCTTCTAGCCAACCCAAGGCATCTTGAATAATCCCATGTTCCCGCTTGACTTTATTTCGCCGATGCTTCATCTATTCACCTTGATTCAGAGAAAATATGCTGAGCAATTATTTCCTTGCCCTCGATAATAATAATTCCCATCGAATAGCTAGCCTGCCGCCTTTTATCCGTAGGAGATCCCGGGTTAAACAAAAGTAGTGGACCGCGGTTTTCTAGGTAAGGTTCGTGGCTATGACCAAAAATTATCAGATCTACCTGATCATGCTCAAAATTTCTTATGGCTCTTTCGGTAGTTGTGCGTCCCGATCCTACAGCACCATGGGTCAAACCTATTTTTACCTCCCCGCAGGAAACTATTTTTCGCTGCGGTAAGTGAGCTAATTCCCAACCATCGCAATTTCCTTGTACTGCTTCTAGTGGAGCAACCTGTTCCAAATCTGTTAAAAGACCAGTGTTTATCACATCACCTGCGTGGATAATTAAATCTACTCCTTCAATCTGCTCCCAAACCCACTTCGGTAAAGATTTCCCCTCGCGTAAATGCGTATCAGATATAACCGCTATTTTCATGATGTTCACCCTTTCGAAGATGCCTAAGTAAAAAAACTATCCCCAGCATAAATATTAAAGTGAGAATTCCGCTTATGACAAAGGTTACTTTTGCTCCCCAGAAATCCGACAATGTTCCGGCATAAAGACTTCCTACAGGGATCATACCACCAAAAACAAGGTTATAGGCACTCATAACTCTTCCCCGATAGGGTCCATCCACAGTTATTTGAATAAGTGAATTAGCGGAAGCAGAAAAAACGATCATTGACCAGCCTAAGAAGACAAGAAACAACGCGCTGCTGAAATATGTATTCTGTAAGCCAACTATAATATTGAAAATCCCCAAACCGAAGGCACCTACTAGAAGCAAACGGGGTTGTGGACCTTCGGCACTCCTAATGGCAACTGTTAAGGCTCCAATGAGGGCTCCAAACCCTAAAGAGCTCATCAAAAGTCCGTATCCTAAAGCCTCTTCCTGTAAATCAATTTTGGCAAGCACTGGTACCAGTACATTAAAATTCATAGCGATGGCACTCAAAAATCCCATCATTATCATGATCACTAGAATGCGCGGAGTTCTTCTTATATAGCTCAAACCATCAAAAATATCACCTTTTAAGGATTTATGCTTAGACATAATCCCTTCGCCATGAGGTATCGCTTGAACGAAAATCAAAATCCCCAACACGCCAATAAAACTAAATCCATTGATTAAGAAGCACCACATGGGCCCCCAGAAACCCATGATAATACCCGCAATGGCCGGACCGATGAGGCGAGCCCCATTAAAAATTGCTGAGTTCAATGCAATTCCATTGGCCAAATGCTCTCTCCCAACTAATTCAATAATAAAAGCTTGGCGGGCCGGGATATCAAAAGTATTTGCGATTCCAAGAATAAAAGCCATGGTGACAAGCATCCAATATTGAATAGCTCCAGTGCCAACTAAAACAGCCAAGGTAAATGCTAAAATCATGAATATACTCTGGGTCACAATCAGGACCTTGCGTTTAGGTAGTCGGTCAATCCAAGCTCCAGCCTGAAGAGAAAACAGCATGGTCGGTATGAATTGCATTGCCGAGACCAAGCCGAGTAAAAAAGGTGAATTGGTCAACTGCAAAACCAACCACACTTGCCCAATATTTTGTGTCCAAGTTCCGACTAGTGATATGATTTGGCCTCCCCAAAACCAGCGGAATGAGGAATGGGTTAAGGCTGGAAATGCTCGATATATATAAGAATGTTCTTGTAAGCCTGCCATCTGCCACTCTTACCTCCATCAGTGAAACATTGATTTTATCCGTCGATAACTTTACTTGCGTCAATTAAAAATTATAACATAATTTATAGAGTTCCAGAAAACAATAACACTATCTACGGCTTAAAACCTATACGTGAATTAAAACCTATACGTTCTGATACATAAAAAAAGGCGTAGCCTCATTGCCCGCCTTTAATTAAGAAAACTAATGGTAATATCGTCCAACGGATCTTTGATGTCTTATGGCCTTACGCACTTCGTTCGCGACCTTCCAAGTTTCTTGAAATTGCGGAGTCATCAAGCTCAGTTTACCCGAATGTTTATCGATTAAAATATCCACCCCGGGTTTTCTTCCCTCCGTTTTTTCACCAGGCCTAAGTATGTCAATCCCTATTTTGTTTTCATCATATTCAGGAGGCACAAGGTAATTCAGCACTTCTTCAGTAGCATCTATTAATTCAACCACTTGATCTTGAGGATATCCCTCGCACAGCAAGATATCCCGCACTTGTGAAAGTGGATGATCAAGCGTTAGTAGCATCTGGGCCCGTTGGACTAAGTTGTAATCAATTTCCACGACGCCACCTCTTTTCAATTATTTCTACAATTTCATTTTTCCCTTGAGCTACATTGGAAATACGAACTACTTCTTGTCGAAGTTGGAGAACTTGACCAATTCAATCAATATTTATATCCGGAGGTTTTCATGAATAAATTTTTATCTCTTCCCGCTGTGATTGCCGCTATCTCAGGCATCACTATGGCGGTTCAAGGCACATTAAATTCTGGACTCTATCAAAAAACCTCAATTTTAGCCACTACCTTGATCGTTCATATCATCGGAACTGTCTTGGCATTAATTGCAGTCTTCATTGCTCGGGTCCCATTTTTAGAATATAACTGGCTTTCCATCCCATGGTATCTTTATCTTGGCGGAGTTCTTAGTGTCGTTATTGTTGGGCTAGTGGCCCTAAGTATTCCCAAGATTGGAGTGTGTAACGCTACAACAGCCATTATCATTGGTCAGGTGGGCGCCGCTCTTATCATCGATCATCTCGGTCTATTCGGTGCTGAGCGTCTAGCTTGGAATCCTTGGCAATTGCTCGGACTCATTCTCTTTGCAGCTGGAGCGAAGCTCCTCTATAGTTAATGCTCAGAAATCCCTTAACCAAGTTTTGCTCGTGTGTCAATAGCAGCCATATTGACCACAATTTGATAGATTTCATCGGCAACGGAAAACTTCCGAAGCTGGCCATTAGCAACCATAATTACCGTTTTCTTTCCCCCACTAGACTGATCATTTTCGATTAAGCGCAATAGAAAGGTATAAGCCTCGCTGGGAACTGCCAGCTGCTTAAACTCTCCTTCAGCTACAAAAAGTATCCAATAACCCGTAGACACTTCATTGCCAAGATATAGAGACGAGGCCGGAGAGCCAAGGTTTGAATCTCCCGTGGAATACAGATAACCTGATGATGTATCAGGATAAGTATTGCCTATATTCGTATTGGAATCATAGATACTATCCCCATTATTATTCGGATCATAGGATCCTGTAGAAGAGTCAACCAGCTGTGCCGCAGGGTCAGTAAGGCGTGCATAGACATCACTAAAGAAATTCGGGAAAATGATATAGGCACCTACCCCTATGAGCAATACCCAAAAGGCCAATGCCTGTAAATCCTGCCAGATATCATTGCGCGGCGGCCGCCCCCATGAATTTGACAACTGAACCCCTCCTCTATCCCGGTGGTGAGATCCTATGAGATCCTATGAGATCCTATAAGTAATTATACTAATGAAAGATGTCCGATATGTTTGTCCATAACAAGACGTTAGCAAAAGTCTTTGCTTGCATAACCCTTCATCTCCGTCTAGAATAATACCGAGGTGTGCAAGATGGAGATACTTCGCGAAAAACTTAGTTTATTACCGGACAAACCGGGAGTTTATCTTATGAAAGATGCTTCCGGCGAAATTATATATGTAGGCAAAGCCAAAATTCTCAAAAATCGAGTCCGTTCCTATTTCACGGGTTCCCATAATGGAAAAACCCAACTGATGATCAGCCAAATAGCAGACTTTGAGACTATTCTTACGGATTCAGAAGTAGAGGCCTTGCTTTTAGAGTGCAATTTAATTAAAAAACATAATCCTAAGTATAATATTTCATTGCGAGATGATAAAACCTACCCTTTTATCACGATCACCGATGAAGATCATCCACGTATCTTAGTGACCCGGCAGGTAAAAAAAGGAGCAGGGAAATATTATGGACCCTATCCTAACGCGACAGCAGCCAAGGAAGCGTCCCGCTTGCTGAATCGTCTTTTTCCTTTTCGCAAATGTCGTCAGATACCTAACAAGCCCTGTCTTTATTATCATCTTGGTCAATGTCTGGGGCCCTGCACTCAAAATGTGCCCCGAGCGGCCTATGAGGATATCCGTAAGGAAGCTGCCACCTTTCTCAAGGGGGATCAAGGGGCTATACTTAAAGCCTTACAGTTCAAAATGATTCAGGCTGCAGAGAATCTAGAATTTGAACGAGCTCAAGAATATAGGGACCTGATTGAAGATTTAAAGAAAGTCGGCGAAAAACAAAACATCACCCTCAACGACTTTGTGGATCGGGATGTGGTTGGATACGCTTTTTCCCGCGATCAAATATGCATCCAGATTTTTTACTTACGCCAAGGCAAGCTCCTCTCCCGAGATATTTTTATCTTTCCCTATTATGAAGAACCTGAAGAGGCCTTTATTTCTTTTTTAGCTCAGTTCTACACCGAGAGCTCTACCCTTCCCCAAGAAATACTCTTGCCGGCCCTTGATCTCAGCGTCTTGGGTAAGCTTTTTCCTATGGTTATACCCCAAAAAGGCCAAAAACGCGATCTAGTCCAGATGGCTATGGAAAACGCCCAAACCACTTTACATGAACAGATCTCCATCGAAATCCGAGATTTGGAAGAATGCACCCAAGCACTAGAGGAAATCGGAAACGCTTTAAACATACCCTCCCCGCGAATCATTGAATCCTTCGATATATCCAATATTGCCGGAGCTCATAGTGTTGCCGGAATGATACAGTTTAGCGAGGGAAAGCCGAATCGCAGTCAATACCGCAAGTTCAAAATACAGCCCATGCCCAATATGGATGATACAGCCTCCATGCACCAAGTGATTGAGCGACGCTATAAACGCCTCCTCCAAGAAAACCTTCCCCTCCCAGATCTCATTCTCGTGGATGGAGGTAAGGGCCAGATTAATGCGGCTAAAGATGCCCTAGCTGCCTTGAAGGCTGATATTCATGTAGCGGGTATGGTCAAAAACGATCGACATCAGACCTCAGCTCTCATGGACTCCGAGGGCTTTCCCCATTCTTTCGAACGACGGTCAGCCGGCTTCCGTCTCTTAGAACGAATTCAAAATGAAGTCCATCGTTTTGCGATTACCTTCCATCGACAACAACGTACCAAAAACATGATGCTCTCTGAGCTTGATGGAATACCTGGTGTCGGGCAGAAGAGAAGGCAACAACTTTTGCGACATTTCAAATCCATAGACAACATCCGCACAGCTACACTCGAGGATCTTCAGAAGGCTGGTCTTCCTTCTCCAGCAGCTACCGCCATCTATACACACTTCAATGACAAAGGAGTTAAGTCATGATTCTCAATTACCGCGTCGAACTCTGTCGTCAGTGCTATTACAAGCGGACTAAAAAATGTCAAAAGACGGATCTGTACATTCATAATCAGACACCTGCCGAACCGGGAGGAGAATGTAAAAAACATCGACTTGTGCCTTGGGTCCCCTATTAAAAACAAAAATGAAAGTAAAATAAAAAACACCTCTCTCACGAGAGGTGTTTATCTTTGAGCTTTAGGACACAGACGAATAAATATTGCGCCATAGGTCGAGTAGGTTTTCCCACTGAGTTCCTCCAGTTTCCTGTAAAGGCGGTTTCCCCTTTCCCTCAGCCTAGAATGTCGCCCAAACTAGCACTTGATCGCCACTAAGAACGCACTTTAATCCTCGTTAGTTTTCGCTCTAGAAGTTTTCCTTAACGGCCCATGACAGCTTAGCCTCTTTTGCAGAAAAGAATTTCAGGCAGACTCAAGCCCATCGGCCAATGAGCAGAAGCCCCTTTAGCCCTCCCAACTTCTCCACCTCAAGGCAGGCTACACTGCACTAAGTTCCTTCCTAATGCAGGTTCATACCCCAAGCCGTAACCAAAAACTCAGCCACGAACTTAGGCCTCCACGGAAGAGGGTATCGCCCGCATGCCATTGCGGATCCCCCTCAACCTTAACCCCCAGCAGCAACCCTCGACTGGGCGTCGAAAGCCACCACCAGGAACTTCATCGGTATGCCCTTAGCGGATTATTAGGCCCGCCTTCGACTGTCATTTCACGCACTAGAATAGCGCTCCATAGCTCAAAGACAATTATATTATTTATTTTACAATGAAATCAATCTTTTTTACAAATCTTCATTATCGGTCCTTGAGCTTGCTATACTTCGAAAATGAACGCAACGTTGAAATATGTTGGTCATTAAACGGATTTTGCCTCAATTGCCGGCTTTTCATCAGTAAATATGCGCCTCAGCATGACTTCAATACTTCCCGGCAAATCCTGAGCGGCTTTCTGTATTTGGGAAGCCCTCCATTCAATTTCATCCATCAGTACTTGAACCTGGGGATGAGAAATATAGGCTTGAGGTTGCTTCTCTTCAAAAATACCTTTCGCCAAAAAAACCATAACAAGAATTACAAAAACTCGCCAAATATAACGCAATGGATATACCTTCCTTTCTTTAGCCGGTGTATCCATAGTTTATCCTTCTTGTCTCACTTTAAGTCTCACTTTAGTCCTCATTATCTGATCCTGGCTATAAAAACTATAAAAAATAGCATAAAGGCAAATGAGTCGGCAAACAGAGTCTAGATGTGCATTCTCATAGATGGACGAAAAGGGTCTGATGTTAAAATACATCAGACCTTTCATCCCACTAAAGGTAAACTTAGCTATGTTGCCAATTCGCCAGATAACGCTCCTGTTCCTCTGATAATTGATCAATCCTCAATCCCAAAGTTCTTAGCTTTAGCTCTGCCACTCGCTGATCTATTTCAAAGGGAACGGAATAAACTTTGGACTCAAAAGGAGTCTTAGCAGTCGCCAAATAATGCAAGGCGAGAGCTTGTAAAGCAAAGGTCATATCCATGACCTCAGCAGGATGACCATCCCCGGCAGCCAAGTTCACCAAACGCCCTTCAGCTAAGAGATATATTTTGCGTCCATCCTGAAGCAGATATTCCTCGATATTGTTACGAACTTCGCGACAACTCTCGGCCATAGCCGCTAATTGGACTTTATTCACTTCGACATCAAAATGACCGGCATTAGCTAGGATCGCACCATCTTTCATCACTTGGAAGTGTTCACCAGTAATCACATCTTTGTTCCCGGTAACCGTTACAAAAAAGTCGCCGAAGGGGGCAGCCTCAACCATGGGCATGACTTCAAAGCCATCCATCCATGCTTCGTTGGCTTTGATTGGGTTGACTTCGCAGATGATGACTCGGGCACCGAGGCCCTTAGCTCTCAAGGCGACCCCTTTACCACACCATCCATAGCCTACTACGCAAACAGTTTTTCCGGCAACCACCAAGTTGGTTGTGCGCATTATTCCATCCCAAACCGATTGCCCTGTGCCATAGCGATTATCGAATAAGTACTTCATTTCGGCATCATTAACGGCGATCATGGGAAAAGCCAATTCTCCATTCTTCTCCATAGCCCGTAAACGGAGAATCCCGGTGGTGGTTTCTTCAGCTCCACCTAGAACCTTGCCAATTAATTCCCGACGTTCTTTGTGGATGGTCGAGACTAAATCGCCACCATCATCGATTATGTAGTCCGGGCCAAAATCCAGAGCCTTATGAAGGTGTTGATGATACTCCTCATCAGTCGCACCGTACCAAGCGTGAGCATGAACACCTCCGGCTACTAGAGCAGCAACTACATCATCTTGGGTAGATAAAGGATTACTAGCCACTACTGTGACCTCCGCTCCACCTGCTTGGACGACTTTGGCAAGATAGGCTGTCTTTGCCTCTAAGTGCAAGCAAATAGTCACCTTTTTACCTTTAAAGGGTTGAGTTCTTTCGAACTCCTCCCTCAAGGTGTTTAGTACAGGCATATGACCTTGAACCCAGTCAATTTTTAATTGGCCTTTGTCTGCTAAATTAATATCTCGTATTGTTGATCCCATAGTTCCCGGCTAAACCGGCCACCCCCCTCTTCTCTTTACGCGGTTGTTTTAATGCTGTCGGCTAAGCGTTGAGCAATATCTTTAAAATTCTCTGATTCGTAATCCTCGATTTTACCGAGGTCCGACATGGTCGCTAAAACCGGATCAATGGGTAATTGCCCGAGATAGGGAATTTCGTTTTTCGCCGCTTCCTCTTCTCCATGTGGTTTGCCAAAAATCTCAATCCTATCTTCACAATGAGGGCAAGACACGTAAGCCATATTCTCGATCAATCCATAGATATTTGCATCATATTTTTTCACCATATTGATCGCTTTGCGAACGATCATTCCAGCTAATTGTTGAGGGCTGGTCACGATGACTATGCCAGACACGGGCAAGCTTTGCATCACCGTAATGGGTACGTCCCCAGTTCCCGGCGGTAGATCAACAAGTAAGTAGTCCAGCTCTCCCCAGATAACATCGGTCCAGAACTGCCTTACCATCTGCGATATAATCGAACTTCTCCAGATTACCGGCTCATCTTCGTTAGGGAGCATTAGATTTAAGGACATGACCTTTATGCCATGCTGTGATTCGACAGGAACGACTCCTGTCTCATTGATATCTGCTTTACCTTTTAGGCCGAAAATCTTCGGAATACTTGGCCCAGTAATATCCGCATCTAAGATACCGACCTTATAGCCTTCTCTCATTAAACTTACGGCAAGCATAGAAGTGACAGAGGATTTACCTACGCCCCCTTTGCCACTCATAATCGCGATAACGCTTTTAATGTTACTGGCTTCTTGGGCTTTCGTTTTTTCTGGTTTAGACGGACAGCTACCTGTGGTACAGGTACTCGCTGATGAACATGAGCTGCATGCATCACTCATAATCCTTCATCCTTTCTTTCTGAGAATTTTAAATCAAGCAATAATCTAATATAAATAGTGTGCTTATCCATCACCTTTGTCAAGGTAGGTCTTTGGGAAGACTTGCCCTTAAAGAAGAGCTTCCAAACGATCGAGAAGTCCTTTAAAGACCTGCAAAGCTTCTCTCACAGGTAGCGGGGTCTCCATATCCACTCCCGCCTTACGCAAAAGCTCAATGGGATAGTCCGAGCTTCCGCTCGACAAGAATTCTAGGTAACGCTTCACGGCAGGCTCCCCTTCGTCGAGGATTTTTCTGCTTAAGGCCGTAGCTGCTGAGAATCCCGTAGCATATTTATACACATAGAAGGCATTGTAAAAATGAGGAATCCTTGCCCATTCAATAGCGATCTGAGGATCCATAACCACATCCGGTCCATAATAGTCCTCATTGAGTTTAAGATAGACACTGGACAACAAATCCGCTGTAAGAGCTTCCCCAGCTTCCACCATGGCATGGGTTTTCATTTCAAACTCCGCAAACATGGTCTGGCGGAAAACAGTGCCTCGGAATTGCTCTAGATAATGGTTTAATAGATAGGCCAGTAGCTTCGGGTCTTCAGTTGTTTTAAGCAGGTGATCCATAACTAAACCTTCATTAAGGGTAGAGGCAACTTCAGCAACGAAAATCGTGTAACCGGCATAAATATGAGGCTGAGTTTGGTTGGAATAATAGGTATGGAGTGAATGACCCATCTCATGAGCGATGGTAAACATCGAATCCAGGGTATCTTGATGATTGAGCAAGACATAAGGATGGGAACCGTATGTACCCCATGAATAAGCACCGCTGGTCTTACCTTCGTTTTCATACACATCGATCCAATGAGAATTAAAGCCCTTTTCTAAAACCTTGCCATAATCTTGTCCTAAAGGCTTTAACCCTGCCTGACACATTTCCACAGCTTGGGCATAGGGGATTTTCATATTGACTTCCGACACAATGGGTACATAAATATCATACATATGAAGCTCATCAAGCCCCAAAGCCTTCTTTCTCAGCTTCACATAGCGATGCATCTCCGGCAGAAACTCGCGAACCGTTTCAATCAAGGAATGATAGACTGTAAGAGGAACCTTGTCAGCATTCAAGGATGACTCAATTGCCGAGGGGTAACGACGGGACTTAGCGAAAAAGACATCACCCTTGATATTCGAACTGAGAATAGCTGCCCAAGTATTAATCTGCTTTTGATAGGTAGCATATAAGGTTTCAAAGGCCTCCTGACGAACACGACGATCTTCGCTTTCCATAAATTGAATATAATTACCTTTGGTAAGCTCGACTTCCGCACCTTTTTCATCCTTGATGGTAGGAAATTTCAGGTCCGCATTATTTGCCATCCCAAAAATGGTACTGGGGCCCTCCGCAATTTCTCCCATTTCGGCCAGTAGTTTTTCTTCCGCCGGGCTTAAAACATGGTCCCGTTTGCGTAGAATATCATCTAAAGCATGGTCGTAGAGGGCCAATTGGGCATTTGCTTGACGAAATTCCTGAAGCTTTCCATCCGGTAGAGAGAGAATTTCAGGAACGACAAAGGCCAGAACACTCCCGACACGTACGGAAAGGGCACCAGCGCGATCGGTTAAGGCTTGATAATGGGATTCTCGATTATCCTCGTCACGACGCATCCGTGCATAGGTGTAGATTTCACCGACGCTTTGGCCGATTTCGTCCACCCAAGCAAAGCATGCTAATAATGTTTCGGCACTCTCCCCTAGACGTCCTTGATATTCCCCAGCTTTAAGCAAAAGCTTCTCAGCTTTGATATACTCTTCCTCCCAAGCTTGATCATGGGGAAAAATGTCTTCAAGATTCCATTTATATTCTTGAGGGATCTCTGAGCGAGATTTTTGTTTAGCTTGTTCCATTTTGCTTACCTCCTAAATCACACTTACCAGCTTATTATACACATTAGGGGTAATATTTAGCAAAATTCTCTTCGCGGTTCCTCATTCTCAAGCCCGGTATAAATATCAACATCAGGGAATAATAGCCTAAGAAACACAGGGAGTTTATTAATACGTATATAAAAAGTGAAACAGGCAGCGTACGTTCCACTGCCTGTTTCTGCCACCTCGTCCACCTATCTCCCAGGAAGGTTCCCCAACCTTCCACACATATTTTAACGTGCTTATAGGGTTTGTGCAAGTTTAAAGTGAGCGGAAATTTCTAAAAATAAAACTTTTAGTCAGATAAAAGTTAAAAAGCCTTTTCAATAGCAAAAGTTATTGATATAATTGGTAAAATCAAATTACGCTTAACTCGCCCCTTTGATCGGGATAGTTAAGCTCTTTTTTATTTTGAAAATACCCTTAGGGAGGTAGATAGAATGAAGATTGGATATCTGGGACCAACGGGCAGCTTTTCCGAAGAAGCGCTCCAGCTCTTTTTAGCTACTCAACCGGAAATTATGGAACCTCCAGTGGAACTAATTCCTTTCACAACGATTCCCAAGCTTTTAAATGCCTGCCAAGCTCTCGAGATCGAGGGAGCCTTTGTTCCGCTAGAAAACTCCACCGAAGGCCAAGTTGCCGTGACCATGGATATGCTAGGCCAAATTGAAAATCTCTATATTATGAGGGAATTTATCCACCCCGTGGACCAATGCTTACTCACCGCCAAGCCACTAGACTTTCAGGAGATAGAACAAGTATTTTCTCACGAACAAGCCTTAGGGCAGTGCCGTGACTTTTTAGAAACTCATCTCCCCCAAGCAAGTCAATCTCCCTGCTTCAGCACTGCGGAGGCTGCAACGAAAATTTCTCAGAACCCAGACCATAATTGGGCTGCCATCGGTCCTCGTCGATCAGCAGAAATCTATAACCTACACTGTCTGACGGAAAAAATTCAAGACTCATCGCTCAATGCTACACGCTTCGTTTTCATTGGTCACCATCTCGCCGAGATGAGTGAGGAAGACAAGACCTCACTTTTAATTGTCACGGGAGATACCCCCGGTTCCTTAGCCGATGCTCTTCAGGAATTTTCCTTAAGGAGTATTAATTTGAGCCGGATTGAGTCACGGCCTTCCAAGAAAAGGCTGGGTGAGTATGTCTTCTTCGTTGACGTCGATGGTTATGTCTTCTCACCTTCCCTCCAGGATGCTCTCTGGGCTTTAAAAAACAAAGGTGTTAACACCAAACTTCTCGGTTCATACCCCAAAGCCAAGCCGCTCACCAGAAATTAATTGAAATATAAAACGAGTTCGGGAGATGAGTAAATCAGCACCCGAACTCGTTTTGACTTTAGATATATACTTTCTTAATCAGTTCAGAAATCTTGTCTGGGCTGACCTGGCTCATTCCAAAGGTTTGTTTATCCTCTAACCCCTGAAGTCCTTGAGGAATAGCCCAACCGGTGATCTCACTCAGCTTCTTTAAATTAATCCATTCATCCCCTGAGACAGCGCTTGCATCGATACCCGCAAGAACAGTTTTGGCAAATTTATATGGGCTTGCAGTTGAAGCAATAATTGTATAGGTCTGATCACCCGTCTTCTTCGCATAATCATCGTATACTTTCACGGCAACGGCAGTATGAGGATCTAAGACATAGGAATATTCTTGATAGACTGCATCAATGACCTTCAGAACCTCTTCTTCATTGGCCCAGCCGGCGACAACTGCATCCCTTGCCTTGGCCAGGGTGTCAGAATCAACCTTAAAGGCGCCTCGTTCTTGAAGATCTTTATACCATTTGCTGATTTTATCCGGTCTTCTCCCTGACATTTCATACAAAAACCGCTCGAAATTGCTGGATATCAGGATATCCATCGAGGGCGAGGAAGTCACATAGAAAGGTCGATTTCGATTATAGATTCCCTCAGCAAAGAAATCTGTCAAAACATTATTTTCATTGGAGGCACAAATCAGTTTATTAATCGGTAAACCCATTATCTTGGCATAATAGGCAGCAAGGATATTACCGAAGTTACCCGTGGGGACAACCACATTCATTTCTTCTCCGGGACGAAGTGCTTGGGACTCCACGGACTGCAGATAGGCCCAAAAATAATAGACGATTTGCGGCAAGAGTCTACCCCAGTTGATCGAGTTCGCTGAAGAAAAAGCGATGCCCTGTTGATTAAAGGTTGCTCTCAATTTTGAACTGGCGAAAATCTCTTTTACTGCAGATTGACATTGGTCAAAGTTACCCATGACGGGCACGACCCGGGTATTAACTCCATCGGTGGTAGTCATTTGCCGTTCTTGAACAGTGCTGACACCATGCTCGGGATAAAACACCATGATCTCTGTGCCCTTAACATTCTTAAAGCCCTCCAAAGCAGCCTTTCCGGTATCTCCCGAGGTAGCTACAAGAATCAGGACTCGATCCGTTTTGGTTAGCACCTTCATGCTTTCCCCAAGTAAATGAGGCAGAACTTGCAAGGCCATGTCTTTAAAGGCAGCTGTAGGCCCATGCCATAATTCCAGTATTCCCATCTTCCCCACCCTTACCAGTGGAGCGGGATTATCCGAATCAAAGACCTTATTATTATATATTTCTGAAGCCTCAATGCATTTTTCTTTCTCAAAATCGGGAAGATAGGATTGAAAAATCAATTGAGCAAGCTCTGGATAGGTTAGACCGCGGATTTCCTCCCAGTTGATTTTTGGGTAATGCTTTGGAACAAATAATCCACCCACCGGAACCATACCCAAGGCAATGGCTTCTTTTCCTGTTTGTTCCGGATAATTTCCTCTTGTGCTTTCGTACAATTCGCTTCACTCCCCAAGACAATATCCGATTTCTATTCGCCACGGATAGACATTTTTCCTTCTCCAGTATAACATAACTAAAGGAAAGTCATTCCAAAACAGAGGAAGTTTCTACTCTATTGGAGAATTATTCAACTATCAAGCTATTATCAGCAGATTATATGAAAAAGGAGCATAAAGATGAGTGTAAATGAGACTACTCACCGTCAATATCGTCAAACCCTTATTTTCGGTTTAATTATGATTATCGAGAAGCTTTTTCCACAAGAAAAGCTAAAAATTCAATACTCCATTTTGGATGGTGTCTACTGTGAATTAGAAAATTCTCCGCTTTCTTCACGAGAAGTATCCCTAGTCGATGAAAGTCTGCATCAATGGGTGGACTCTGAGCCCCCCATCCTCTCCTGTGAGGAGGAGGATGGGTTTTTCCACACAAAGGTCAACCAAACCTTTGTAAAGTCTCTTTACCCTGCTCTACGCCCCACAGGAGCCCATTATCCCTACACCTTGATCTATTACCATCCCGGCTTTATTTTACACTTTTCCAACGCCGTGCATCCCTGCGAGCTACCCAATTTTGTCCCGCCAGAAAAATTAGCTGCTACCTTCCTAGAATCACAACGCTGGGTGGAAAATCTCCACTTGGATCAGGTCGAAGATATTAATCAAAATGTCCTTGATGGTAAGACAACCGAATTGATTTCCTTAGCTGAAGCATTACACGAAAAGAAAATCTCATTAATTGCTGACCGAATACTCAGCCAAATTAAAAATCTTCGTATTATTCTTATCTCGGGCCCTTCTTCATCTGGAAAAACTACCTTCGCTCAACGCCTATCCACACAACTTTGTGTTAATGGTATTCGCCCCAAAGCCCTATCCCTAGATGATTATTTCTTAGATCGAGAGCACACCCCTCGCGATCAAAACGGTCAATTTGATTTTGAAGCACTTGAAGCCCTTGACTTACCTTTGTTAAATCAGCATGTCAGTGCCTTGATTCATAGTGAAGAAATTGAGTGTCCCATCTTCGATTTTGTTGAGGGACGACGCAAAAGTGAAGGTAAACGAATGAAGTTAGCAACCGATGAAATCTTGGTTATGGAAGGGATTCATGCCCTGAATCCACGCCTTTTACCCTCCTTGGAGCGTTCTCATCTCTTCAAAATATATATAAGCGCCCTTTTCCAGCCTAATATTGATGCTCATAACCGCATCGCGACGACGGATGTACGTCAAATTCGCCGTCTAGTCCGCGATGACAAGTACCGAGGAATTAGCTCCGAAAAAACCCTCAATCAATGGCCCAGTGTACGACGAGGAGAGATCAACAACATTTTTCCCTATCAAGAGGAAGCGGATGTTATGTTCAATTCCAGCCTGTTATATGAGTTGAACGCTCTTAAAGCCTATGCGGAACCTCTGCTCATTACGATTACACCTGACCATCCCTATCATGCCACCGCGACCCACCTCTTAAGACTTCTTCATCACTTTCAAACCATGGATGTTACCAAAGTTCCTTTCAACTCTATCTTACGAGAATTCATTGGCGGCGGAATCTATTAGTCTTTTCTCTGCAAAAATGGAACAGTTTGCAAAGATGGAGCTGACCATTAATTATGATCAGCTCCATCTCTGTATGGGTATCGCTCTTATTGCTTATCGCTAGCGAGAATTCCGCCCGATGCAAAACTTTCCTTGGCCATATCCCTAATGATAATACTTACACTCTCAGGCTTGGCACCAGTGGTTTCGACAATGGCTTGAGTCACTTTTTCTACCATTTGCTTTTTTTGTTCATGTGTACGACCTTCTAATAGATCGATCTGAACGAATGGCATAGCTGATCATCCTTTCCAATATCCATGAAATTATATTATAGTACTATTATAAAGCTCCTTTTCGCACTCTAATGCTAAATGGTGCATCGATGCACCATTTGAACTGCACTCAACTATTTAGCACCCCAATGTCAAACTCGTAACCCTTCTCTTTAGCCAGCTGAAGAAGCTTTTCTGGAGAAGCAATCATGGCTTCCTTTTCCTGTCGTGACAAGCGCTTGATGAAGGCCTCTAAACGAAGAGCCTGACTGCGATTTTCTACTACCCAAGCCTGCTTAAGAACTACAGGCCTCCGTCCCCGGGTATATTTAGCCCCTTTACCCTCGTTGTGCTCTTTAATTCTGCGCTCCAATTGCGGTGTTGTACCCGTATAGAGGGTCTTGTCGGCACATAGAAGGATATAAACCCAGTACATATCCTACTCTAACCGACCTTATTCTCTAGCTTGCCGATGCCTTCGATTTCAACGGTGATGATATCGCCAGCTTTCATGGGGCCCACACCTTCCGGGGTACCGGTCATAATCAGGTCTCCGGGGTTTAAGGTCATGATCTGCGAAATATAGCTGATTAACTCGGGAACGGAATTAAGTAAATTACGAGTATTGGAAGACTGTTTCACATCTCCATTCAGTAAGGAACGGATGTTTAAATTATTATGCTCAAGGTCAGCAACGATCCACGGACCGATGGGACAGAAGGTATCGAAGCCTTTACAGCGAGTCCATTGACCATCCTTCTTTTGCAAATCCCTTGCCGTGACATCATTTCCACAGGTGTATCCAAAAATATAATCCTGTGCTTGGGCTACCGAGATATTCTTGGTGGTTTTCCCCATGACTACCACCAGCTCAGCTTCATATTCAACTTGTTGACTCATCGCCGGATAATCAATCACATCCTCTGGTCCGATCAAAGCTGTCGAGGGTTTAAGAAAAATGACGGGTTCATCATGTCGAGTATGTCCTAGCTCTACGATGTGTTTGGCATAATTTAAACCAATGCAAACAATTTTGCTCGGCTCTACCGGCGCTAAGAGACGCACCCCTGCCAAGGGGATGATTTGTCCCGTTCTCTGGCAACCCTCTTCTAGGTAAGATCGATCAAGAACATGAATTGTTTCACCCTCGACCTGTCCGTAAAAAGTATCCCTCTCATAAGAAAACCGTATGTATTTCATCATATCTCTCCCTTTCCCAAAATCTCATTGGACAATAAATATTATAGCTTCTGGAGGTTATTATGAGCAAAGACGATTCCCAAGTATTAACCGACCCCCAAAGAGTAGATTCTATTCTGACCCTTTTGGAAAAAGCTTATCCTGATGCCCATTGTGAACTCAACTTTTCTAGCCCCTTTGAGCTCCTGATCGCTACCATGCTCAGTGCTCAGGCTACGGATAAAAAAGTAAACCAAGTGACTGAAAAGCTCTTCCTGAAATACAAAACTCCGGAAGATTTTTTGACCTTGACTCTGTCCGCGGTGGAAAATGCCATCAAAGAGCTGGGCCTCTACCATAATAAAGCTAAAAACATCCTCTCCACCTGTCGGATATTAGTAGAGGACTATGGGAGTAAGGTTCCAGATGAGATGGACGCTCTGACTCAATTGCCCGGAGTGGGCAGAAAAACAGCCAATGTTGTGTTAAGCAATGCCTTTAACGTCCCTGCCTTGGCTGTGGACACCCATGTTCTCCGTGTCTCTAATCGCCTGGGATTAGCCTCCGGTACCAATCCCGATGTGATCGAAAAACAGTTGAAGAGCTTGATCCCCCGTTCGCAATGGAGTCAAGCTCATCATTGGCTTATTTGGCATGGGCGCAGAATCTGCGCCGCCCGTAATCCCAAATGTCAAGATTGCCCCTTGACGGCTTTGTGTCCGAGTTCATCAATCCCGGTCCGGATGCCGAACTAGCTTAACACCTCGGTAATAAAGACTGTTCTCTTTTCGACCATATTATATTCTTTTGCCTGTCCTATCTCAAACTTCATATCATCAAACACACGTACCACTGGGCGTGCCGGAATACTAGGATTTTGGTTGACCACCACCCCAATCTCCCCGGTATTCAAACGAACTGTACTTCCGGAGGGGTATGCTGCAATATTGCGCAGAAACAGGCGCACAGGCTCTAAGGGGAAAGCTTTACCCACAAGGCCCATAAGAACCTCACAAGCTTCGTGGGGCATGATTCTTTCCAGACCGCTGTGATCGGAGGTCAATTTATCATAGAGGTTGGCAATCGCTACGATTTGGGCAAGTGGATGGATCTCATCTCCTCTAAGCTGACGGGGATAACCGGTTCCATCAATATACTCATGGTGCTGAAAGGCAATATGGGCAACCACAAGATTGAGATCCTTACGCTTGCGGAGCTCTTCAAAGCCTAGTTTCGTATGTGTCTTCACCAGCTCTTCCTCTTCTTCCGTGAGAGGCTCATCCTTCGCAAGGAGATTCTGAGGAAGATGCACCATACCGATGTCATGGAGAAGGGCACCTATCGCTAGAGTTTCCAGTTTTTCTTTATCCAAAAGCATAACTTTACCCAAAACAGTTGCAAGGACACAAACATTCACCGAGTGAGCAAAGGTATGATTATCCTTACTTCGAATATCCATCATATTGACTAGGATGTCTTTTTTGAACAAGATCTCTTCCACAATTTTACTGACCATGTTGCGCAAATGAAAATCATCGATATCCTTTCCTACTCGGATGGCTTGAGATGCCTGTTCGATAATTTCAATAGCTTGTCGGCGATTATCTTCATCGATTATATCTTCTGGGATAACGTCTTCAAAACGATCATCTTCAATATATACTATGGTGATACCCATGTCTCTCATTTTACTAATGTAGAGAGGTGTGAGTTTAACCCCTTTCCCCAGTAAAACCCGTCCATTGCTCGAATATATCGTTTTGCCCAGTACATCACCTATTTTTAGGGTATTCACACTGACTTGACGCACCAAGTCCCCCCCTTTTGAAAAACATATTATTATTCATCCTACACTATTAAAGTTTCTTTTTAAATCCATCTTTGGTCCTATCCGCAAAAAAATAAATCAAATACCTAAAACTAAAAGCCGCTCCATGGGCGGCTTTTAACTATTTAGGATCACTTAACCAATTTTCAGGCTTTACTGGATAGCCATCGGGTGCTTTAAGCAAGGGATGCCTCGAATCAGATTGACCAAAGACCCTTACTCTAATCCAGTTTTTACCTGTAGTAGCACTTATGAGCAAATAACCTTGTGTCGAATTTCGAAAGCGAAAATCTAGTACTCCGTAAGCAACAGTAGCATCCTCTTTTAAAGGCACATAGGAAACCGGTAAAGAATGAGTATGTCTTTCTATGACCTGTAGATTAGCCTGTTTGACGGCCTGATAGAGGGTTGTAGAATCCTGGCAGATCCCTCCGCCATCATCGATACCGACTTGATTGCCCATAAAAACATAGGCTGGTAAATATCCTCGCTCGGAATCCCGTTCACCCACTACATCATTAAAAGAAAACTCTCCACCAGGAGGAAGTAGGAACCCATCTATTGCCTCCGCCGCAAGTCGGACATTGTTTACACGCTCATAAAAATACGGGTCATAATATGTCGTATAATCACCTAAAGGACTCTTAACTATCTCCAATTCCGCTGTTGTAGGATGAACTTCTACAACCTCGGTGACTAACGGGACTGGCTCTAAACCGCTGCCTTGTTGCAATTGTTCCCAAGATTCTTCAACATTAACACGCACTCCGGCGCTACCTTGCTCTAGTACTACTGAACCATCTCCATAATAAACTTTAGCAGCCTTTCCCGCTTGATCAATGCTTTGGGCAATTGTCATCAATTGAGAAACCATCTCTTCCTCATTGAGTTTTTGGGGCGAAGGAGATGATAAAGTCATTCTACGCAAATACTCGAAGGAATCAGTGACGAAGTTACCCGTTGAAATTGCGTATTGACGTGTCAAATAATCGTGCAGATTTTGATAGGTTTGAGTAAGCTCTAATGGGTAAAGATTTTGATCGTGGATCACTGCTTTTGGGATTTCCTCAATAAGGACATTATACGCTTCTTCTAGAGCCATACCACTAATATCTTTGCCCCAAATAACCAGTCCATCTGGTGCTTTAGCATAACCAGCCCCATAAGTAACTGAAGCTCCAACCAGAATGGAAATGAGGAGCTGACTAAATAGAATAGCAAAAAGAAGTCCCCACGTTTTCCTTCTTAACATAGTTCAGCCAACTTAGTTCTTTTGAAGTAAAGAAGTAATTTCCATTAGCTTACTCCGTGTAGTAATCTGACGAATTGTTGCTTCAGTCATCGGCTCACCCGCAAGTAACTTTTCGCCATTATCCAATTCAACATCTTGAACTACAGTCTTACCAACAAAATATTGCAATTGACGTTGTTCAAAAAGATTGAACTCCGCAGCTTCATTTTGTTGACTAACTAAATCTTCTTCAGCAACTACTGGAGTAGCTTCGCTAACCTTTGGTTCTACCACTTCAATTCTACCGCTTACAGCTTGACCAACAACTTCTGTCACAGTATCCCGTGGATCCACTTCAATAATTAGGAGCTCTTTACCATAAGTAATGATTTGTTCTCCATTGACTTGATGACCTTCACCATTATTATCTGTAATTGCACATTGCGCAATTTTTCCGGTCTGTTCGTCGATGAGAATCTCTTTAACTTCACCGATCAATGCACCTTTTTTTGTCAATACTTTTGTGCCGATGACTTGGACACCTTGCTGTATCAATTCTTGCGCTTCGTTACTATTAGCAACGTTTTGAATTACATCAGGGTTAGGAACGGTCAGAGCAAACTCTCCTAATCCAATAATATCAGCAAAGGAAATCACTTTAGCACCAAAATAATCTGTGGGCTGGTCCACCACAAAAAACTCTAAGCTCCCCTTTTGAGGATTAAGAATATAGTCTTTTACCACTCCCACTTGTGTTCCTTCTGATATGCTAATAATACGCAAACCTTTGATTTCTGCACTTGCCTTCATCTCATTAATCATTCCTTCCTAAAATATCCCTTGGAATTGGCAGGTTTTCCGCTTCCAGCCATTTCACGAGTTTAATACCCCACTCAGGAGGCGCATTTTGAATATATTCATTGAGATAAGGAGTAACCTTATCCAACGCATCATATATTGAGGAACCATTCCTCCAGTGTTCACAAATTTCCACAATTAAGTAAAAAGCAATATCATAAGATGGCTTTTGTTCTAAGGCCAAAATAAAC
The DNA here is from genome assembly GCA_050251735.1 of Desulfitobacterium sp. GTDB lineage: Bacteria > Bacillota > Desulfitobacteriia > Desulfitobacteriales > Desulfitobacteriaceae > Desulfitobacterium. The sequence goes on along the minus strand of JBFWMF010000014.1, from coordinate 57,754 downwards.
CATTCAGCTGCAAGGTGAAAACGTCCCTGTTCCTTCGCCTGGAACCCTCTATCAATAAGTTCCTCGATGCTGAATTCTTCAGCGTGCTTGAAGGAAGTAATCAATGGCGATGTGGGAGCCATGGGTTCTATAGGCTCACTATATTCTTCAAGATCAATTACTTCAGTTGGTTCAACTGGTTGTTCTGGTTCTACCCATTCTATCGATTCGGCTAGCTCTACCGACTCTACTGGCTCTTCCGATTCTACTGACTCTACCGGCTCTACCGATTCTACCGGCTCTACCGGCTCTACCGATTCTGCTGACCCTACCGGCTCTACCAACTCTTCTAGTTCAGTTGTCTCCGTTTCTTCATCTGGTTCCGTAGATTCTTCACAATTCGTAGCATCGAACAAATCATCTACAATAATCTCAGCTGTAAAATCAAAATCCACTGCCTCTAAATCTATCCGGTGTTGAGCCTCTATGAGTACAACCGCCGGATCCGTCACAAATTGAGTTTCTTCCGATTCCTTAAAATTAATGACTTCTGTTTGATCCGAGTTGGTATCCTCTTCATTAATGTCATTTGCCCGGTTCCTGGCAGCCATTATTACCATGGCTAAAAGAAGGAACCCACAAACACCAAATATCCAAAGTAGAATTCTTCCTTGGCGTAGTGCATAAGGGAAAATTTGGGCAAAGATAATCATTGACAAGGACGCAAATACAACCTCGCCCTTCTTCGACTTCGCTCGATCAGCGATCCGAAGTACCATAAATATAAAAGGAGCACTGACTATCATTACAGTTATCCAATATAACGAAATCTTACGCTCCCCCCCTTATTATCTTTGACTATCTCGTATATTCGACACAAACCAAGTTTCTCCTTCTCTTTCTATGAATTACCGTATCATAGCTGCAGTAAAGTCCACCCAAAGGCACAAATAACAGCTGCCAGGTAGGCAGGTATTGTATATTTCATTATGCTATGAACCTCAACCCCTGCCACGGCAGATGTCACAGCTACAAACCCCCAAGGTATTAAAGCTGCTCCGGTCCATATCCCGACCACCTGGCCCAAGACTGCTAAAGGAACCGCCGGCAATTGAGAAACCTGGCTTAGAGCAACCGCAATCCCCCCCACTAAAGGTAAGCACGAGAAGCCAGAACCATCTAGTGAACCGAGAATGGCTATAAACACAATAAGCGCCGACACCGTCCACTTCGTAAGCGGAAGTAATTCGGAAAGGAGAACAGAATAATCATAAAAATAGCCTGGCCCATCCAGCAAAAAAACCTGCTCGTAACCGGCCATCGTCCCTAGAAAAAAAAAGCTGGACATCATGACTATGGGTGTAAATACTCCCATAGCATAACGCATTCCTTCCTTAACGTAAACAATAAATTGAGCGAAGGCTCTTTTCTTTTCAGTAAGTACTGTACATAGACAAAGGATTAATAAGGTCACTCCGCCAATCAATCCACTAGCTTCATCCCCACGAATTTTGTACATTAGAATGGTGATTACAGTGCCTAGATAGCTCAAGCCTATAATACCTGCTATCCAATGGTTTCTCTTGGGGGATGACCCCTGTTGAGTGACCTTTTTATCCTCTCTTTCTATTCCTTGATTGCCTCTTTGCCCTCCATCCATTAGTTTTTTTGGCCTTTCTTCTTTATTTAAAAACAGCTTTAGTGCTAGATAACCAATTAAAGCACCACAACTACCGCTCAACATAACTACAGGAAACGAGGCAGAGAGAATCACGGCAATAGGAATCCCTGTGGCTTTGCTTATCAATGAAGGCGCCCCTTGGATAACGAAATCCCCCGATAATCCTATTCCCTTTCCAAAAACCGCTAAACTGACCGCGAGAGGGATAGGATGGATTCCCGCCCGCCCCAAAGAAGGTATAACTGCCGCTCCTAGAAGAGTCAACGCTGGAGTCGGCCAGATCAATAAAGTCAATATCCACATGGCAAGCCCAATTGACCAATAAGCTACACTTATAGATTTAATTCTCATCAAAGGACGCACTAAGATTTGATCTGCTCCCGACTCTTGGAGCAGCTTGGTTAGCGCTACGATAAGTCCAATCAGCACAATAACTCCGAGCAGGTTATCCGTAGCAAGAATTATTGCCCGAAAGGATATCTGCACCGCTTCAATCCCATTACCACTTTGGGCAATTCCCACTCCAAATAAGCCGATCGTGGCAGGTAATAAAGGAAGCTTACGGAAGAACAAAGCAAAGATAATAATCAAGATAAAGAAAAGAAACACCCAATGCGCTATACTAAACATGATTATCCCCCTCATCCCCTTAATCTGCCACTTCAATCATGGAAGTATACAAGGGAATGAAAGCATGAAAAAAGACTGCTCCTATACTGAGCAGTCTCTATATCTCTAATTTACTTGATATCTACGCGTGGGAAGGTCTAGTGGCTTTACTTCTTGTTCCTTTAGGAGTGTTAAAGGAATTGAAGCTAACAGAGAAAATTTGGCGACATGAAGCGCACACAGCGATTCCGCAACTAACCAAAAAGATCCCCAGAATAATCATTGCGATCCAAGCTAACATAACATCTACCCCCTTCGTCCTAGTCTATAAGTAGTGACACGATGCTATATATCATTTCAAGCAATAACTTTCACTTACCTTTATTCATATTATATGTGAAAATAAAAGCACACGCAAGTGAAAGTTCTTTTTTTCTTATATTAAAAATACTCTGACTTTTCCACCAAATTAGCCTCCATCTAAATATAGAAGACCCCGCCTTAGCTGGGTCTTTCATCTTATTATTCATGTTCAGCACATAAAGTAACTTCTATCTCCCGTGGAACAACTTTTCGTTCAGTAAAATCAGTCAACCAGTCTAAGAATTGTTCTCTATCCGCCCAAGGAATATACACTTGAAATTTTACAAGCGCAAGGAATTCCTCGTTAGCGGTTGACCAAGAATACTGTTTTAACCAGTATTTTAACGGCTCATACCACTCATAACCTGCTTCGATTTCATAAATCTGATGAGGAACAAGCCTCCCCACTGATGCTTGATCCATCAACTGACGTGCTGTGCCGCCATAGGCTCGGCTTAGCCCACCCGTACCGAGAAGAATCCCCCCAAAATATCGAATAACCACCAGAAGGACATCCCATAACTGTCGATATTGAAGCACATCGAGGATGGGTCTTCCACCTGTTCCTTGTGGCTCACCATCATCGGTGGACTTTTCTAGTTGACCTTGATAGAGACGATAGGCATAGACATAATGTCGAGCATTGGGATAATCCTTGCGAACCTCCTGAAGTCTTTGCTCCACTTCCTCCGTATTGGTGACTGGAAACACAAGACTAATAAAACGCGATTTTTCAATGACTTGCTCCCATGCCGATGCACTTAACACTGTATCATAGCTTTCCACAGCCATTACTCCTGTTCACTACGTTTTAACAATGCTTTACTCATGAATTTCTCGGCATCGATCAAGAATCGTTCGTGAACTCCTGTCCCGATAAGTTCTTTCTCATCGAAGGCTTCTAATTTAAAGACTAAACGGCGACGGTCAATCTCTATCAACTCAGCTACAGCCCAGACTTTCGTATCAAGAGGGGTTGCTGCAGTATGCTTAATGTCAAGCGCGACCCCTACACTGCTTTGTCCGTCCTCTAAGGTTAACGCATTCACAGCTGCTTCCTCCATCATAGCAACTAAAGCAGGTGTAGCAAATACATCCAACGAGCCGCTACCCATTGTTTTTGCAGTGTTGGTTTGATCAACCAGCTTTTCCGCCCTTCCCTTTGCACCGAGAGTTAATTCTCCCATCTCATCACCTCATGTCTTTCATTATTTATTCTTAGGCTTGCGACCACAGACGATCGCCACAACCCCACCGGCAAGATTAATGTAGCGAGTATCCGTTAAACCATTACGAGCAAAGATACGTGCTAGTTCTTGTTGAGCGGGAAATTCTACTGCCGAGTCATGAAGATACTGATAGGCCTTTGCCTTCCCAGCCCAAATTTTCCCCATTAAAGGAACCAGTTTATTAAAATAGAGCCAATATCCTTGCTTAAAACCAGGCATTGTCGGCTTAGCCATGTCTAATGATACAACCATACTGCCCGGCTTAACGATACGGACCATCTCTCGAACCCCTTTTTCCAAATCGGGAAGGTTTCTAAGCCCCCAGCCCACGGTTGCTCCGTCAAAGGAGTTATCCGCAAAGGGCAAGTTCATGGCATCTCCCTGCTTAAGTTCGATAATTGCCCGATAGGGTGAATTCGCCAAATTCTCCTTGGCTTTGCCTAGCATATTTTCTGAGAAATCCAATCCTGTTACATGTCCCTGCTCCCCAACTGTCATGGCTAGCTCTAAGGAGAGCTGTGCTGTCCCACAACAGATATCAACCATATTCATGCCAGGCTTTGCTTCAACAGTTTGAACTGCTTTTCTTCGCCATCCTTTATCTAAACCAAAACTCATCAAGCTATTCATCAGATCATAACGCTTGGCAATTGAGTTAAACGTATCTTGAACATAGGTTGCTTTATCCTTACCGGAAAAATCCATCAATAAAACCCTCGCTTTCTAGGCTTCCATTACATTCCTCCCTTAGGATTGTAATGGATTATTCTTTGCTTGTCTACTTTACGCCACCGCTGCTGAGAATTTCTCGCAGGTCATCCTGAGTGACTCCGGACCTTAAGGCGATGCCGAGAAGCAAACGCACTTTCTCTGTAGAAAGATCTCCGGCAAATAAGGCGCCATGCTCTTAAAGATTAGCTCCACCACCAGGGTAACCATAGATGGGGGCAGTTCGCCCAAACAAGCAACGAGAGGTTACCACCGTGGGTATATTGCGGGCGGTAATTCTTTTGAGGGCCGGAACGACTTCCGGAGGTACATTTCCTCGGCCGAAAGCCTCGATTACAACTCCCTCAACTTGAGAGTCCACCATACACTCTAAGAGCCGTTCGTTCATACCTGTGTAAGCCTTGCAGATAATCACCTTTGCCAAGGAGGAAGGACGATCAAATTTTATAGTGGGCTCGGGTTTACGGTGCCACAGCACTTCCTCGTTGTCAATGCTTCTTTCCCTCACTTTTTAAACGCCCAGTGATGTTTTCCACTAAAATTAAGTATATATTCATTTTAATATTATTTCCTCCTCAGAAAAAGCAACTTTGCAGACAGAGAGTTATAATTTAAATTAATTCTCTTGTGCATCCGACAAATTCCCACTATTATGAAGATAGGATAGTATCTTTAGAGGAGGCAGAGTCATGTATGAATTAAAAAACCGCACCGAAAGTGTGGTACATCATGTTTTAAAAGAGTATATGGAAAAATATCAATTACCATGCTCATGCGATCGTTGTCAAGCCGACATAGCAGCTCTTTCCTTAAACCAGTTACCCAGCAGATACTATGTTTCTCTCCGTGGGGAAATACTAACCCAATGGGAGGCGGAATCCTTGCCCGATAAAGCTCGGGTTATTTCCGCTATTGTTAATGCTGCCCAGCGCGTTGCCGAGACACCCTCCCATTCATAATCAATTCAGACTACCCAATCCAAAATCAACTGCAAATAATGATTAAAATTATAACCAGAAATTGAATGATTATTGCCGTGATTTTAAAGGGTGAGTCTACAGTAAACTGTATTTTAATTGGAACACTCTCCACTTTTGCCATCTTACTCTCCTTTAATCTCTCAGTCCTCGATTTCTGCTCTCTTGCCCTGGATTTCTATAGTTGCCTTAACAGCAAGAAAATAAGTCTCTACTAATAATATTCCTATTCATATCTTGTTGTGAGAAACCATCTTTTAGCTCGTGTAAAGTGAGGTATTATTTTGCTCGATCCAGAACTACTAAAACGTTTTAGTTTATTCTCATCCCTACCTGATCAAGATTTAACACCCGTTTTGCCTCTTTTCAAAACCCGGAAATATCGAAAGGGGCAAATTCTCTTTATTGAAGGAGAAATCGGCTCCCAGGTTTATTTTATCCTTGAAGGTCAAGTGAAGCTCAGTAAAGCTTTGCCTAATGGTGATGAACAAATACTCGATTGGTGCGGTCCCAGTGACAGCCTCGCCGAAATACTCTTGGTTGAACCCGGTTCCTATCCGGCTACCGCAGAAGTACTGATGGATAGCACTCTTCTTGTGTTATCCAATGAAGGGATGGTTGAAATATTAGAGAGTCATCCTCATTTAGCAGTTGCACTCATTCGTAAGCTCAATATGCGTTTGCGTATGAATCAAGAGTTCATTCGAGTTTTGACTAGCCGTTCTACGGCAGGAATTTTGGCCACCCTCTTACTTCGCCTAGCTAAGCCAGCTACTTCCCAAGGACAACCCATATATTATGATGCAACACTGACCAACAAGGACTTAGCCAGTATGATTGGCACTTCAAGGGAATTGGTTAATCGCACCCTCAATCAATGGAAGAAATCCGCGATAATCCGCCAAAACGAGGATCGCATGGAAATTCTGCTCCCTCATGAACTAGCGGATTGGCCATGAGGCAAGTGGGCGAGGGCCTGTTGAACTCTCCATATCTAAGGAACGAAGATTGTTCCAAGTAGCTTCCCAAGACAATTCGGGATTACGCCGCCAAAACACCATGGCGGCTCTTACTTTTTCTACGCTGCTTTCTTGGGGTATCAAACGAAGATAACTTTTTCCACCCCAGGCCTTCACCCATTCTGAATAACAGTGCTGGTACTCAGGAGTGGCTTTCTTCATATGCTTTAGGGCAAAAAAGGACGCAATACCGATTAGAGTCGAATCTTCATTTCCGCGACGAAAGGATTGACCGTCTAAATCTTGGCCGCCGATAATCAACAAGCAATAGAGTAAATGAATCCGCACGACTTGTCGCACAATCTCTGGATTCAATTTTAAGATCTCGGCAAACCTTCCTAAGGGACGCAGAAAAATCTTAGCACAGGGCTCAGAATATGAAAGCTGGACAAACACGGATAAGGGTAAAGGAAACAGGTCGTCCATGCCTGACTCCGCTAATTTGGAGATCAATTCATTTTCCATGTGCGACACTTTGCGGTCCTGTTGCTGAATTTTTTGCGACGTTTCGCGGAGGAAGGATTCCGCTTCCTTTGGTTGCTCGGGCAGCTCCTCCAGCCATTCTCTTAAACGGGCCCGCCGAGGCAAAATGATCTCTAGCAAAGTAGCCGTCTCCTGATGGAGGATTTTAAACCCTGTTTTGATTTCCTCTGGATTGCGATAAGGTCCCCGCATGAGCGTTTCCGCACCCTGGGGTACCTCCATGGTTTCATCAAAGCGTATCATCGCTTCTCCATTTCTTTCCGGAAAGCGAAGCCCCATGGCTTCCTCGGCCTCTAGGCGCAATGACATTTAGACTCCCCCCTTGGCCAGTTCTTGTTTCATCATATGGCCTTTTTGGCTTACTCATGCCATAATTTTCATAGATCCTTCCATAATTTGACCCTTGGAGAAGGGTTTGTTAAAATGGATAAAACTCCGGAAGAAATGAGATGATTTTCAATGTCTGCACGCACATATCACGGCTTAACCTTAGATGCATTTCAAGAAGAAGCCTTAGATGCCATTGATGCCGGAAAATCTGTAATTGTCGCTGCTCCCACCGGAACCGGGAAAACACTCGTCGCTGATTATTTAGTCGAAAAAGTCATGGCCGATGCACGACGAATTATTTATACCGCACCCATTAAAGCACTGAGCAACCAGAAGTTTAAGGATTATAAAACCCTGTTCGGCGTTGAAAATGTCGGTATCCTTACCGGGGATGTGGTGCTCAATTCAGAAGCTCCTTTACTCATTATGACAACTGAGATTTTCCGAAATCAAGTGATTACCAACGACCCTACCTTGGAATCCGTGTCCTACATCATTTTCGATGAGATTCATTGGCTTAATGATGAGGAACGAGGTACTGTCTGGGAAGAGTCTATTATTTTAGCTCCCCCTCACATGAAGATATTGGGCTTGAGTGCTACCATTGCCAATGCTCATCAGCTGGTAGAGTGGATCGGAACCATTCGTCAAGAGGATGTCGCTTTGATCGAAGAACATCATCGCATTGTTCCTTTAGAATACTATTATTTTTCAAAGGATACCGGTTTGATCACTTATGACAAGCTCTGGAAATATTATCGCCAAAGAATTACATCCGCCCCTCCTCAAGAAGGTAGTTTGTTTGCCCCAACCAGTCATATTGACTTGATTAAGGTCATCCAAAAACAATATCTACCTGCTCTCTACTTTGTCTTCAGTCGCAAACAATGTGCCGATAAGGCATCGGAATTAGCCTCTTTAACCAATTATTTAAAGCCTCAAGAAAGAAAACAAGTCGAGGATGCTTTTCTAAATCATTTTGGCCCGGAAGAAGAATGGTCAGCCTCCACACGCTTGCTGCGACGGCTTGCGGTCAAAGGAATTGCTTTTCACCACGCGGGGCTTATACCCTCGCAAAAAGTCCTGGTTGAGGAGCTGTTTCTTAAACGCCTTATTCATGTCCTTTATTGTACCGAAACCTTCAGCGTGGGCATCAATTACCCGGTTCGTTCCGTTTGCTTTGATAGCTTAAACAAATTCGACGGTCGCAACTTTCGTTCCTTGGCTAATCACGAATTTTTTCAAATGTCCGGGCGGGCGGGCCGTCGGGGATTAGATGAGCGAGGCTATTCCTTTGCTCTTGTCGATCTAAATTATATGGAAAAAAGTCCCCCTCCCCGCTTCAATATTAACCGTCTAGAACCACTGACCAGTCAGTTTAAATTGAGCTATAACACGGTCTTGAATCTTCAGCTCACCCTCACACTTGAGCAAATCCAGATCTACTTTCAGAAAAGCTTTGCCGCTCACAGCAATCTCCAGATTCACGGACATCTGATTGCTGAATTAGCACAACTGGAGGAACAGTTTGCTAACAAAGGTGAACACGTGTGCAAACATGCCGACAGCTATACCTGTCCCGTCAGATACCTCCCGAAAAAGACAGAATTGGACCGCCTTAAACGGGCCTATCACGCTTTAGGACCACGCCGCCAAAATCGAGTCTACGGCCGAGAAATGGCCCGCAAAATTAAAAATTGGGAAAAGCTATTATCCCAGACCCCGCAAAAATGCCCTAACTCAAAGTTAGAGATGTGCGAGAAGGAAAATAAACAGCGTCGAAAATTGCAGCAAAGCATGGTTGATATCCGCAAAGAGCTCAAGACTTTGCCCGGTCAAGACTATTTCTTCAATGAATTCCAGTATAAAAAGAATCAATTAATTCAACTGGGATATATCCGCGATGATGAATTACTCCCCCGCGGGGAATGTGCGCGCCATATCTACGTCCAGGAATTATTAGTAACGGAGCTTATTTTTTCAGATGTATTTGATACCTTGAACGACGACCAATTAAATGGTTTGCTTTCAGCTATTGATTTTGAATCCCGTAAAAACGACTATTTTCAAAGATTACCCGTCTTAGACTGGACACCCATCCAAGAACTATCCCGTTATATTCAAAGTGTCTGTGGCACAGATTCAGTGCGCTATGATCCAAGAGTTTCGATCATTGTCTACTCATGGAGTCAAGGCCTCTCTTTTCCGGAGGTTCAGCGACTATCTAATCTGGATGAAGGAGATATCATCTCCGTGATTCGCCGTACCATTGACCTACTCCGCCAAATGCGCGATGCCATCAAAGAACCGGTCTTGCTCCAGCGTTTAAAAGTTTGTATGGATAAACTTGATCGTGATGAAGCAGCAGTTCTCGCACTTTAGCACGCATAACTATTCCAAAAAATGCTCATAATTGTCTTGAGGTGATAAACTTGGAATATGTGGTTTGTTTAAAAAAGGAAATAGAGCTTTTTAGTGAGCGAGAAGCCCAGAAGAGGTACCTTGAGCTTGTTGCCATGGGGTACAAGGAGAAGGATATTCTTCTAGCTGAACCCGTACCGGTGCAAATTCATCTCAATTTGGGGCAAAACAATGGGGCTCAAGCTAATCCGGCTATGTACTCTGGGGTCAACAATGGATTCCAAAACACTGCCGTCCCCGGATATCCCATGTCCATGCCCAGCATCGACACACAAGCCGATCAGAATACAAATATGACCATGACAGCAACTAATGATGGATATGAGCCGGAATCTATTGATGAACTACCTTCAGACACCATAAGTTAAGAAAAAAAAGATGAACTCAATTTACATGAGTTCATCTTTTTTATGTACTATTCTTCGACGACTTCAAACTGGTCCTTGCTTACTCCGCAAGTTGGGCAAACCCAATCCTCAGGAATATCTTCGAAAGCAGTGCCTGGTGCAACACCGGAATCAGGATCCCCTATTGCTGGATCATATTCATACTGACAGATAGTGCAAACATACTTTTTCATATTATTCATCCCTTCTCATTTAATTCATGGCATAGACCTTTAGTGGATTGCTTTTTTATTATGTCCATTTTCTATTTTATCATCTCAAATATTGTTTGCCTAGATAGAGTTTCCATAAAACGAAATCCCGTAACGATTCCACATGTACTTGCGAAAATTCTCGGTACACTGGCAAGGAGATTCGTGCTCACAAAAACCTACCTCTAGCTTACCTAAGAGATGGTGATAGAGAATATGGACATTGATATAAACATGCTCAGCTAGCCTGCGCACCTTTAGATATTGCTTTAAAGCAAGAAAAAAAACTACAAGCAAGAGAATACTTAACAAGGAGGAGAGCTCGACCAGTGGAGTAAACATCACACTCCCTAGACAAAAAAAACCTAGGGAAATCACCGCCATTACCCAAGCCACTTCCCGATATCTAGCACTTTGCAGTTCTCGATATCGACATAAAAACTCCTGAAGTAATCCTCTCAAGTGGCTCGGCACACTATGTGATTCAACAGGATTCCAGCTATTGCTGGATACTTGTTGCACAAAAACTCCCATGATGTATTCCCTCTCATTCATGAAATACTCGAAGGTATAATTTCATGGTTAAAGATTTCTCGCAATGATGCGCTGTGCTAATTCAGCAATATCCCCCATGTAAGTTGTTTGGATCCCTTCCATGGTATCCCCCACATAGAAGGTTTTCATGCCGATTTCTTGGGCTACTAAATCCTCTACAGGATGGTTACCTACCATCAAGCATTCGCTTGGGTCCAGCTCAAGATTCTCAGCTAGCTCCCTATAGAATCCAATGTGAGGTTTACAAAAATGAAAGGACTCTATGGAAGGAATAACCTGAAACGTCTGCGGAGTTAAACCTGCCCAACGAATCCGCTCTTCGATGGCAATCAGTGGCATCACCGGATTAGCAGCAATAGCGACCTTATATCCTCCCTCGAGAGCATTCGTCACAGCTTCCTTCCCATGCTGATTAACCTTAACTAAATAACTTAACGCCGGAAAATCAGTTGCATAAAAAGCCTCGAATATGGGCCATAAAGCGTTATAGGTTAGACCTGTCCCTTTCGTAAAATCGGTAATGAACACTTGCAAGTTAGTCTTTCCCTCTTGGGGTTGTTTAATCATAACCTCAGTGGAACGGTTGAGCTGCTTAACGAATTTCTCTGGGGAAAGAAGACTCTTAAAACGAGGAGCTAAAAGCCCCACATAATTCTTCATGAATTCCTCTTGGTTCATCAGAGTCAAGGTCCCGTCTAAGTCAAAAAGAATGGCTTTAATCATAGTTCCTCCTAGGTCGCCTTAGGTCATGAGGGAACGGTTGCCTTTGCACAAATTCACCCTCGTATTATTTGTATATATATTTTACCACAAAAACAGAGATACAAGGAAATATTTCTAGTAAAATGATCGAAAAGCACTGCCTTGAAGCAATGCTTTTCTTCTCATAAAATTGACAACTTAGAATTTGATTATTTTTTGTTTTGACGCTTTTCCAATAGCAATTGCGCCGTATGCATTACCTTCACATTCAGATCGGTTTGATCTAATCCACCGGAAATTTGCATGAGACATCCCGGGCAATCTACAGCTACAACTTCTGCCCCTGTGGCATCAATATTGCGAAGCTTTCTCTCTAAAATGGGCCCGGACATTTCAGGGAATTTAATGGAATATGATCCTGCAAAGCCACAACAACGATCTGACTCATTCATCTCCACAACTTCGACGCCTTTTATATTAGCGAGGATATTGCGTGGTTCTTGAATAACATTCATCTTCCGTCTTAAGTGACAGGAGTCATGATAGGTGACTTTCAAAGGAACACCGTCTCCATCCTCTTCCAGACCGCCTAAGACCGTCAGAAGCTTTGAGAAGTCCATAGATTTCTTACTGAGCTCTTCAGCGCGCTTAAGCATGACTGGATCATCAGCAAGCAGCTCTTTAAAGCTATCTATAAGGGCATGAGTACAGGTCGGGCACGCTGATACCACATAATCTACACTTTCAGCATTCATCGCTTCAATATTCATGACAGCCAATTTCCGAGCATTCTTGCGATCACCCATATAGGTTGCGGGTGCCCCACAGCAAGATTGTCCTTCAGGGAAAATGACTTTATACCCTTTTTCATTCAATACCTTAACTACCCCTTCACCGATTTTCGGATAGACAAAGTCGATAAGACAACCGCCGAAGAAAGCGATGGTACCTTGGGGGTTCTTAATATCTTGATCAATTTTCTTAATTACATCTCGAAAAGGTACATCAGCGACAGTAGGCAAGCTGCGCTTATCGGTCAAGCCCGATAAGAAGAAGGGTAAGTGGCGAATCATCGGCTGACCCTTAGAAATGGGCAATTGGGCTTTTGAAGCAACTCGCAGAAGGGAATGGAATAATCGACGGTTAGATACTACATCCAAAATAAACTTCGGCATAACAGCCAAGCCCTTTTGATCACCGATCCGATTCCGAATCTCTAGTATCATACCGGGAATATCCAGCTTACCGGCACACACTTCAGTACATTTACCGCATTGGAGGCAGAGATTCTGAGGATTTTCGGCATCCTTTTCAGAGTTAAGGAATGCAGTCAAAATAGTACCTATGCCACCGGTATAAATATGGCCGTAAACATGTCCACCAACAAGTTGGAAAGCCGGGCACACATTTAAACAAGCCGCGCAGCGAATGCATTGGAAGGTCTGCTTAAACTGTTCATCGGCATACATTTTGCGACGTCCATTATCCATCAAGATGATATGGAATTCCTTGTCTTGAACGGACCCGTCCGAATAATAGGTTGGATTAGGGCCTGTAATCATAGTGACGTAGCTGGTCAGCTGTTGAGCTGTGCCATTACGGGGTAAAGTCTGTAAAATATAGCCGGCATCTTCGAATTTAGGAACAAATTTCTCAAGCCCCACTAGGAAAACATGAACCCGTGGCATAGTCGAGGTTAAACGTGCATTTCCCTCATTAGTCACCATCATGAGAGTTCCCGTCTCAGCAACAGCGATATTAGATCCGGAAATCCCCATATCAGCTTCCATGAATTTCTTGCGCATTTCGGCCCGAGCTGTCTTGACTAGCTTGGTGATATCAGGATCATTATGATAGCTAAGGTTATCATTAAATGTATCAGCCACTTGCTCTTTAGTCATATGGATGGCAGGCATCACCATATGGGAAGGTTTCTGTCCTGCTAATTGAATAATCCATTCACCCAAGTCTGTTTCTTGAACGTCAAAACCTTCACTGATCAAGGCATCATTTAGATGAATCTCTTCCGAGGCCATGGACTTAGACTTAACAATGTTTTTAACCTGCTGCTGTTTCGCTAGTTCGATGATATATTTTTTGGCATCATCTCCGGTTTCAGCATGGAAAACTTTCGCACCTCTTGCCGTTGCTGCCTTCTCAAATTGATCTATCATCTCATCCAGATGCTCAGCAGCATAGGATTTTACCTCAATCACTTTTTCACGAAGTTTCTCAAAATCATAGCCTTGGTAGGCTTGCTCGCGATTCTTACCATAAACATCACCAAAACGACCTAATGCTCCACGGAGAATGGGATTCTCCAAGGCATCTTCAACTTTCTTTTTAAAATTCGCATCAGCCATTGACTGCACCCTCCCCTGCTTGTTCATCTACAAATATTGCCACAAGTTGTTCCGGACCATGAACACCAATCGTTAAAACGCGTTCGATGTCTGATGTGCGGCTCGGACCGGTGATAAAACCAACATAGCCTGGAATTCTAGGCTCCTTATGAATTGTCGCTAACGCCGTCATGATATCCGGCAACAGTGTTGACGTTTGAACAAGAGCGATATGTAACGGTGTAAATGATGAGCAAAGCCGCTCATTCACATCCTCAGCATATTGGATTAAAGTCCCCAATTCAGCAATAGCCCATTTCATTTCCGTAATTCCGGCTCCTACTGTCGGAGTCACTTCTTGATAGCGATCAGTATATACAGTTATACCCTGGTCAGTTAGATTTTTATCCAAATTCATAGCATCGGCCATCGGTGACTTAACCATCGCTACAGTCCCAATTCCCTTATCCTTAAGTATTTTAGCAATAAGAGCTTCCGCCTCCGCTAGCGTTTGGGTTCGATAACACTCGCCAGACACGGCTTGAAGCTTTGTCTGAAAACGCTCATATAAGCTTAATTCTTCCATTTGATACACCCCTTCTTCATTTCTCTCTTTGCCCGGCTGTCTAGTATCTATTATATTATTTTGGTCAGGCCACCATGCCAATATGTTACTTCAAAATACAGAACATTTCAATGACTTTCTAAAAATTTTAATATATTTTGTCATTTAAATTACCTTTTATGCCATAAACAAAAAACACGAAGAGATGGACTGCGCCCATTTCTTCGTGTTTTGTTATATTGTTATGGGTAATTATTGATAGAACCAGGAACTATTTGTATTGATTAGCTAATCTCTTTTTCAGATTATCAGCTACTTCTTGAGGATCCATAGGACGTCTTGCGATTCCGGAATCCATAGCTGCTTTAGCTACTGCTGCAGCAACTGCGGGAGCAACTTCAGGGTTGAAAGTACTAGGAATAATGTACTCTGCACTGAGTTCTTCATCAGTAACAATATTAGCAATGGCATAAGCTGCAGCTACTTTCATAGCATCGTTGATGTCAGTTGCACGAACATCGATAGCACCACGGAACATTCCGGGGAAGGCCAGAACGTTGTTGATTTGGTTATGGACGTCAGAACGGCCTGTGGAGATGACTTTGGCGCCTGCGTCAATAGCTCTTTGAATTGGCCAGATTTCAGGAATTGGGTTAGCTTGGCAGAAGACAATAGGATCCTTCGCCATGGAACGGATCATATCTTCATTAAGCACATCAGGAGCAGAAATTCCGATGAATACATCGGCACCTACTAAAGCGCCCGCCAGATCTCCACTAAACTTTTCTGGGTTAGTTGCTTTGGCGATTTCTTCCTTCCAAGGGTTCATACCAGCAGTACGTCCATCATAAATAGCACCCTTGGTGTCACACATAATAACATTCTTCAAGCCCATGCTCATGAGAAGTTTGATGATAGCGATACCGGCAGCTCCGGCACCATTAGCAACAACTTTAACATCTTCGATCTTTTTGCTGACTACTTTTAAAGCATTAACCAAACCAGCTAAGGTTACAACTGCGGTTCCGTGTTGGTCGTCATGGAAAATTGGGCCTTTGAAGATGCCGCGAGCTTTAAGTTTTTCTTCGATTTCAAAACACTCAGGTGCTTTGATATCTTCTAAGTTAACGCCACCAAAAGTAGGGGAGGTTAACTCAACAATTTCAACGATTTTATCAACATCGTTGGTGTTAACGCAAAGAGGGAAAGCGTCTACATCACCAAAAGCTTTGAAGAGAAGTGATTTACCTTCCATAACCGGCATAGCTGCTGCAGGACCAAGGTTACCAAGGCCTAGGATAGCAGTACCATCGGAAACGATACTAACGTAGTTGGCATGATTGGTGTAAATATCAAGATTTTCAATATCAGCACCAATTTCTTTAACAGGCTCAGCTACACCAGGAGAATAAGCAAGAGTAAGATCGTCACGATCATTAGTCGGTACGGTAACTCTAACTTCGAGTTTACCAGGTTTTACTTTATGAAATTCTAAAGCTTCTTCGCGAAGATTCTTAATACGTGTCATTTAGACATCCCCTCTCATGATTAAAACTAATAGATAGTATGTGATTCAGCCAAATAATTTATGAGTATTACGCAAGCTAAAAGCATCACTCAAGCTATAAACATTTCATTATGCATAATAAAATGAAACGTTGTTTCGCAATTTTTTAATAATGCGGTCGCTTCATGAAGAAGCGACCCGCAAATGATAATTCTAAGTAGGAATTAGCAATATTGCTAATTATTTACCAGCATTCTTAGCATCGATTTCAGCTTGAGCAGCTAAGATATCTTGAGCATTAAGATATACAGGGGTGTCTACCATTTTTCCGTTCAAGGAAACGGCAGCCTTACCTTTAGCAAGACCTTCTTCTTCGAAGACTTTAACAACATCTTTTGCCCATTGCACATCAGCCGGATCTGGAGCATAAAGGGTGTTGGAAGGTTCAACTTGTCCTGGGTGAATGATCATACGACCTTCATAACCCATTTGTTTACCATCCGCAACATTCTTTTCGAAACCAGGGATATCTTTGTAATCAACAAAAGGAGCGTCGATCGCAACGATACCAGCAGTGCGGCAAGCTACAGCAACTTTAGCGCGAGCGTATTGTTGCTCAACAGCTGCAGAGGTAAGTTTAACACGCATATCACGGCAATAGTCAACTGCACCAAAGATAGCATTAACATTACGTTTGCTAGCTAGGCAGCATTCTCCAGCGTTTTGAACACCTTTAGCAGTTTCAAGAAGCATGGAAATCTTAACCGTTCCAACAGGAATGCCACGACGCATTTCTAATTCTTCTAGTTTCCAGTCAAGACGTTGTACGTCAGCTGCACAACCTGTTTTAGCTAAGGTTACTCCGTCTAAGCCAGGCCAAACGATAGCTTCTAAGTCATCATTGGTCATGCCGGTTTCCCAGTTGTTGATACGAACAAAAACTTGAGCTCCGCCATCGCGACCTCTGTGAAGATTTTCCTTGATCATAACACGGGTAGCTTCTTTCTCGGAAGGTGGTATAGCATCTTCGAGGTCAAAGGTGATGATGTCAGCAGGAATCGAGGCAATCTTGTCGATGAATTTTGGATTGTTTCCAGGAATGTACATAATAGATCTCATAACAGCCATGGATATATACCCCCTAAAAATTTAATAATATTTCTAAGGACATAAAGTCCCTAGTTGCAATGTTAATATGGCTCCATACTAAGTTAGCTATTCGACAGCTGACCGACACTTAATTGATAGTCAATCTAGTAGCGCTAAGTAACCGAATAACCGGCCATGTGGTGTAACTTTTCCCGCTCAGATAAGCATTCCCCATCTGAGCGGGAAATTATCATTTAATTAAGATGATCAATTATTATTTGCCTAACTTTTCCTTAAGAATAATAGGAATATCAGTCGGCCTTTCAGCAACGAAACCACCTGCTTGAGTGATAGCTTCCATTTTACTCTTGGCCGAACCACGTCCGCGCTCAACAATATTGGAGGCATGGGAGAATCGTTGTCCTTCAGGTGCCCAAGCACCAGCTACATAGATTACGAAAGGCTTGGTGAATTTACCTGCAGCAATAACCTCTGCACATTCTTCTTCCTGTGAACCGCCGATTTCTGCATAAACGGCAACGCCTGCAGTATCGGGATCCGCTTCAAAGAACGGTAAAAGATCGGCCATGGAAGTACCCAAGACAGGCTCAGTTCCAGTATGAACAACCGTACTGACCCCAAAGCCACCCTCACGCAGTACCCAAGGAATAGTCCCTGATTGACCGCCGCTGCGGGAGAATACTCCGATGTTACCTTTTTGGAAAAATTTATTAGCCCACTCCACGTTTCCGCCGAGCCATCCGACAACAGCTTCTCCGGGTGTGAGAATACCAATGGATCCAGGTCCGATCAATCTCGAACCCTTGAGATTAGCATAAGCAATCATATCCATAATATCATGGATAGGCGTGCCTTCGACGCAAGGAATGATATTTTTAACTCCTGCATCAGCTGCTTCCATAACAGCGGTCTTTAAACCACTGCCCGGTACGAAAATAACGCTGAAATCTATTTCACCTTGTTCCCGAACAATTTCCTTTACGGTATTGAAAACTGGAACCCCATGGATCTCTTGTCCTGATTTACCAGGACTAGTTCCACCAATTAGCTTCGTACCGTATTCTTTCATATACTTTGTCCGCATAGAACCTTCCCGACCGGTGATTCCTTGGACAATTACTTTGGTCTCTTTATTGATCAAAATGCCCATTCTTATCCCTCATTTAACAAATTGCTAATTTTTATCCCAATCGATTTAGAAATTAAGCGCGTTTGGCGAGGTATTCATCGAGTCCAGCTACTGGAACTTCGATTGTGATAGCATCATTACCTTGGAATTTGCAAGCAAATTCGCAGGAAAGGCACTCAGTACCAAGGCGTAGAATTTCTTCCTCTGTACGATGAGCAACCGATGCTCTACCTTTATCATCTATTCCGAGCAAACCTCTGGCATATTTTTTGCACGCGTCTGCACATGCTTTTGTTTTGCATGTATCACACTTGCTGGTATCGATTGTGATCTTGCAACTTTTTTCGGCGAATTCCAGCACGTTATTTCCCTACTTTCCTTGAGCTTCTTTCTCAGCTCTGTATTCCTTGCTTAGAGCTAAGAGTCTTTCACCAATGAACTTCGTGTCGGTAACATATTGTTTACCATAAATCTCGATTCTCTTACCAGGACCATCAGCAGTCATAAGATCAGCAAGTCCTGTACGAAGAATTTCTAGAGATTCGTCTTCCCTATTTCCACAGAGCAGGAGAACACAGGGTAATCCAGGTTTCTGGGTTGGAAGAACCTCACGAAGAACTTTTACGATAGCATGAGCATGATGCCATTGCTCCTGATTGGCCATCATGAAGCCACCAAGGAGATAACCATCAATATTGGGTTGAGAAAGTACTGATTTTGCAACACGGTAGATCTTTGATGCAACAGGGTTTCCGCTTGTATCTGCATAGTTAGCAGGTTTTAAGCCAACTTGATTGAGTGCGTCAAGTCCCATCATAGCTGAACCACCACCGATTGGGTGATAGCCAATATGGCCTGGGCTCACTTCATCATAACCCATGTTCATCAAGAAGCCTGTCCCACGAGCATCAGTCTCTTCAATACTCCAACCGATATAGTCGAGCTCAGTAGGCTCTCCTGGTAGATCGCGAGCGATGTCAAAACCGAACTCTGGATGACGACCAACTGAACTGTTGTCGATTTCCATCTTACAGTCAGCACAGATAAGATCACCCTTACCTGTCATAATAAAAGGATTAATTTCCAGGGTCATGCAATCATATTTCTTGTACGTTTGGGAAAGTTTCGTCAAAAATTTGGCAAACTTGCTTAAGTCTTCAGGAGCAACTCCGGCTTTAGCGGCTAAATCCACTGCATCATAAGATTGCAATCCATTAAGAGGATCAACATTGATCTTAAGAAGCTTATCTTCGGGAACACTTTCGATATCCATTCCGCCCTCAAGACTGAACATGAGCATTGGCGAACGAGCTTCTCTTGCACCATTGACGACAAAGGAGCAATAGAACTCTTTTTTGATATCGAGCTTTTCTTCCACAAGAACTTTACGCACCGGTAGGCCATTCACTGTCTTAGAGAGAATCTCTGCAGCAACAACTGCTGCTTCTTCAGGGGTGTTAACAAGTTTAACAATCCCTGCTTTACCACGACCACCCGCTTGTACCTGGCCTTTTACAGCTACAGGTCCGCCAATCCACTCGGCGATTTCCTTCGCTTCTTCGGGGGTCGATGCCGGACGACCCTTAGGTACCGGCATTCCTGCTTTTGCAAGCCAATCTTTACCTTGATACTCTAGAAATCTTGCCATGCATAAATCCCTTCCATAATGTTATTTCTTTACCCAGAGACACCTATGAACACTTGAGAAGTCTCTCACCCTCCCTTGACTCTAACTTAAATCTTCGATTTAGTGTGAGCTAGATGGATAGGTTTAATACAAAGGAATTATTTTGTTTCGTATTGCGAAACGTAGTTTCATTTTCCTTTGTACAGTATTATTATCTCTGGAATTAAGGATTTAGTCAACCCCATAAATGCGCAAATTTGATAAAATAATATATTTTGAATATTCTGTAAAGTATTGTCTATCAATATAGCTTTTTATCATTAGCCTATGTATACTGTGCAGTTTTACAGTCATTTCTTATAAATACTAAAACATTGTTTTATCTTTTAAAACACTAAGTATAGTATTCTCTATCCAAAACCAATCTCCTGCTAATTTAAAAAATTAATTATACCGCCTGAAGGTCAGACCAATAAAAGAATACCTTAGCCCTTTTGCTTCCTTAGATTCCCTTCGCATTTCATCAACATTCCATTATCTACCATGATATATGCGATAGCCCAAATTAATAGAATCATAATATAGGAATTGTCTTCATATAATTTTCCAGGATTTATTCTTAATGCTGGAGGTTAGCATGGGTCAAGTGAAATATGATTTACAAGTACTTTATGTTTATAAACTCTATTATTTTTTCTCCATATTCATCTTTTTTATTCTGACAGGTTTATTTTTATGGTGGAGATTTGGTCCTATACTTGGAGTCTGTTCTTTGCTGATCGGGTTTTCCATAGCCTATCTTTTAATGATGCGCAAACGAAGCTTTCCGCCACCCGATAAAAAAAGCACCGCCCAGAAAATGGCGAAGGAAATCACTCAGGGTTCAACACCCCTTGCAATTTCCCATTTTGCTAGTCAGCTATATTTTTATTTTCGTGAAACGAGACAGGCCATTGCCCTATTAGAAAAGTATCAAAATACAAATGATCCCCTTCTGTGTGCAACCCTTGCCGATCTTCTCTTAAGAGAAGATCGACCAAAACATGCCCTTAACATAATCCAGAAAAACCCGAATTTCTATAAAGAGCCTCTTTTACTGATAATTCATGGCCATATTTTGCAGCATATGAATAAATGGCAGGAAGCAATTGATATTTATGAGCAAAGCCTTGATTTAGCGCATAAAACGGGTTTTCCCCATAATGGTACTGATAAGCTTACCCAATTTCTTTTATCACTGAGCTATACAGCTACCCTCCACCATTCACTTGGCGATTGTTATGTAGTCGTACGCGATTATTCGAAGGCGAATAAACACTACATATTAGGAAATATCCGCTTCTTTGATATTTCACTCTGGAGAAAACTCAAGTCCCCCGTTACTTATGTCGCATAATATTACACAAAACTCACTTATTTCATCATTCTTTATCTATTTTATCTGGTTACTCTCTCCCTTTTACAACACTTTTCACAACCTAATTTTCTTATAATAAGGACAACACTGAAATAAGTACAGTTTTTTTAATAAACAACCAGTTGTATCATAAATAATAACATAGAGGATGGTGAATGGTTATGCTGTCAACTCATGAAGATGCCTTAGAATTAATTCGCGAATTCGAGAATTCTTGTCGCGAGGTTCTGGTTTCCCAAGGTATTTGTGAACAAGATTTGGACAATGCCTATCTTGATCTACAGTGGAAATTTCTCCACATGCTCCTTGCCGACAAGGGAACCTTATCACTTTCCTTCAACAGAAGCCCTATCCGTAATAAGTCCCATTCTATTGCTTAGACAAATTCAAAATCATGGCATTCTCATCACAATTGGGGAATTTAACACAATGAATACAATCCTTCCATACTTTATGCGGCATATCTTCTTTCTCTATCATGGTAAATCCGCAGCGTTCAAAAAATCCAGGTTGATAGGTTAAAGTGAATACCTTGGGACATCCGATGGTTTGTGCATCCTCAAGCAATGCTTTGACGAGACTACTGCCCAGTCCTTTCCCTTGGCATTCTTCCATGACCGCTAAGGCCCGGATTTCTGATAAATCATCCCAAATGATGTGCAAGGCACCAGTAGCCACAATTCTACCTTGGTCTTCTACCACTAAAAATTCTCTGAGACATTCATAGAATGAATTTCGTGAGCGCGGAAGCATGAGACCTTGATCAGCGAAATGATTGATTAGGGTCATCATCGCTTCTACATCGCTTAATATTGCTCTTCTAACATCCATTGGTTCCCCCCCTTTCTACTGTATGATTATACAATATAATTTATAATTATAAAATAGAATCCTTTCTTTTATTGAAATTTTTTTATCATTAATTAATATTTTTTTGATATGTTGCTTCAATGCACAACAAATTTTCCTTTAGGGCATAACTTTTTTTGCCTTAGAGCATTTTTTTAAAATAGATAGGGTGATTCCATACGATAACTTCGTTAGGAATCACCCTATTTTTTATTTTCTTAACTTATCTCGGCAAACCTATCCATTCCCCGGATAATTCCTGAAAGCACCTTCGCGATTGGGACTGCTGCGGCTGACCAATTCATTAAGCCCTTCTGTTTCCCAATTGCTCGGCAGAGTCCAAATATGATAGCGTTCTGGGTGCTTTAACCAAGATAACCAGAGTCTAAGCTCATCTTCCATTTCTTTGCAGGTGAGCCAATGTATTTTTAGATCCCAGCCATTGTAGGACTTGCTTTTGTCTCCGTATAACAGAGTGCTTATTTCTAAAACGCTGGATAAGAGAACAGCTTGACTGGCATGGAACAAAGGCTTATCTAAGATAGGGCAGACTACGCTAAGCTGACTATTTTCTTCAAAGTAGAACCACTGACCTAAGTCTACCACCCAATTTTCACTCCGGTCACTAGGCAGCCACGGCCATTCCTTCGGTAATCCCCACAAAGCTGATGAAATTCCTCCGCCTTGAGAGAGCCATAAGGATAGGCAGTCTTTGGGTTTAAGCTGCTTTGTTTTTTCCTTCTCCTCCAGTATGCCTAGAATGCGCTGAATGGTTGCGCAAAACTCGCTGTTTAATTCTCCAGATGCATCTACCCAGCCTTGGCAGTGAAGACTCTGAGCTAAATCACCGTTCTTCTCCCACTTTACTTTGGTCACTAAGTCAAATTTCCTACCTTTCTTCTTTATCTCAGCAATCTCAAAACTCCCCCAGATAAATGAAACAGTTTGATGCTTCAACTCTGATCTGACTCCTCTGTCGACTAGCTTTTCAAAAAAGCCTTTTATTACGGTGAGTTGCTGCTGGGCAACAGGATTCAATTCTTGCCTCCACTTAAGCCAATTAGGCCTCTTTTCCCCGATGGCAATTCTTTTATGATTTCCAAGGGTCCCATCAGGAATTAAGTAGAGGCTAGGAGATATGCGCTCCCTCCAGTACACCGCTTTGACATTGATTAAGCCTGCAATCTTTGATAAAGCATGCAGAAAGAATGGAGAATAATCCGGAGCAACAAAATATATGACCGTTCGTGCTCCATTGCTCAAACGGTTAGCCCAAAGCATACCTGCTAATAAAAAATCCTCTTCCTTTGGCAAAGTTTCGCTTGCTACGATTCCTACCCGCAAAGCGGTCTCTCCCCCGAAAAAATAGTGAAATTGTGGAGAAAGACGCAAATCCTTTTTTCTTTCTTTGGAACATTCCTGCCAATTTTGGGTAATAAAAACATCCGGATGCTGCTCCCAGATTTCTAGCCAATTACTCACAATGATCCTCCCTTAATTTTTGTCACATTACATATTTACGCACAGAGTAGGGACATCATGACATCTTAAAGAAAAAAGGGCTCTACCCAGCTCATTATCTCTGCAACCGGAAGAGCTTTTCGGACATGTCCGTCTCGACCATCCATGGTGGTAGCAAAAAACATAGAATTCCAAATGCTTTCAGCTGTGAGTTCAACAACTGCTTTAATGAGAGAATCCATCTCCCAATCATCGAGAAACTTCTCCTGTGATAAACCATTGGTATTAACCATGAGGCAGAATTCCCCACTCCCCGTTCGTGATATTCCTCCGGTTCTACCTACCCCCATCGCCGCCCTTGTTGCCAATCTATTAAGTTGCCAGCGGCTGAGAGGTGCATCCGTTATACCTACGAGTATCAGGGAACCGGGAACCTCACCACCGGTGCTAATCTTTAGTTTTATTCCTACCGGAACCCCATTGAGCAAGAAGTCCTCTAATCTCCCATAATTAGTTAGAGCCAACATCCCTATTAAGTAAGGCCTCCCTTGTATGGAGACCTTACGGGAGGCACTCCCAATTCCTCCCTTGAGTTGATATAAGGACATCCCAACACCAGCCCCGACATTTCCCTGCATCATTAGATCATTTGTCGCTCGATTAAGGGCTAGGATTGCATCCCAAGGCTTCACATGGCGACCGCGTATATCATTAAGGTAAGAATCATCACATTCAAAGACAACCAAATTTGGGGTGCGAGCATCGTTACCAATTTCCGGATTTTCCCTCAATAGATAACTCAACATGCCTTGTGCAGCATCATTGACACTTAAGGTATTAGTCAAAAGTATCGGTGAATTGAGAACTCCTGTTTCTTGAATATAGGGTACACCAAGAGACTTGCCAAAGCCGTTCATCACGTGAATTCCCGCCCAGCAGGGTTGACGATATAGATTACCCGGATGAGGGCGAATGGCTGTAACTCCCGTGCGGACGGGACCCTTTCCCGGAATTAATGGACCCAAGCCTTTAATGAGAGACACGTGGCCGACTAGAACCCCAGGAACATCTGTAATATCGTTTTTGGGACCCGGAGGTAATTCACCCATCCACAGCCCATAAGACCGCGCACTTTTTCTCTGCATTTTATCCCCCCTTGACACTTTATGTAGGTCAAGGGAGGAATTAGAACATGAGACAATTGTTTAGAAATATCGCCTTATACCATCTACCCTATTATCTTATACAATCTACCCTATGACTTCGTTCGTTAAGTCCTTCAAAGAAAAGCTGGAGTATATCCTCTATCTCACTTACTAAATTGCCTTCACCACTCACATACCAATGCAAAAAATGCTGAAGCACCATTCCTTCTAAACTTTCCGCTAAAAAAACAGGATCATACTTCTTGCTTATTTCACCGATGCGTTGTCCGTGGCTTAAAATCCCGATTATTCCATAGTGTAGTCCCTTGTCTAGCTCAGCTTCTTCTCTACTCTTCACCGCAACCCAAGCCATCTCCCGTTCCTCCACCATAAATTCAGCCCAGTTTTTTAATACATGGTCTAATCTTTCCGTAAGTGAATATCCGGCTTCACGGCCCTTAACAATCAATTCCTGATATTTTTCTCGCGAATATTCTAAAACAACAGCTTCTTTGGTTTGAAAATAATTATAAAAGGTACCTTTCCCCACATCGGCTAACTGGGTAATTTCCTCCACCGAGGTCTTTACATATCCCTGCTTATGAAACAGCTCAATTGCACAATGATAGAGTCGATCGTAGGTCTCTTGTTTTTTACGCTCACGACGTGACAATTCGGACATAATATGCCCTCCCATCAGCAATCCAATTTATAGCTCCTTATTGCTAATTCGCCATATTCCATATTTTCCCTTCTCCACTCGATGGACTTCCGTACTATTTTTTTGGATGGTCTTTTTTATAGAATGGTCGATTGAATTGCCAAATCTTCGTCATTCGTTATACAATAGTGTGGTATAAAACTACACTTCAAATAAGATAATGTACTACTAGGGGGCCTAAATGCTTTACCGTGTCCGACAGCTTTATTATGCTATCTATCCAAGGATTAAAACCGAGGAACTAGAATGGGCCATGAGCCTTCTTCCCCCATGCTCCCTTCCATTGTTTGAAGGACAATCGCTACCAGAACAACGACATGCCCTAGATGTGGCTTTAGATTTGCATACTTCCGGAATCCAAGTCTCTCATCTTCTGGTAGCAGCCCTCCTTCATGACTGTGGCAAAATCAAACATCCCTTAAAGATGTGGGAAAGGATTGCCATTGTCCTCTTACAAAAGTTGCCGCAACAGATTTGGGAGCACATAGAATCGTCTCAATCTCCTCTTTCCCTCTCTCTGCGCACAGCTCACGCACATCCCTCTTGGGGAGCAGAGCTGGCCCAAGAATTCGGTTTAGACCCTCATATCATAGAACTCATTCGCGAGCATCATCATCCTCATAGCAAGGAAGGGCGCTTGCTCTACGAGGCTGATAATCGGCATTGAGCAAAATAACAGGCACATGAAAAGAGAAGGCTACCTCGCGGTTAAGCCTTCTCTTTATATTCCTCAATTTTTTCCTGTAGCTTGATAATCTCGCGATTTTTAGAAAATATCCATTTGGCAAAGCGTGTATTATCCCTTTGCAAACGAACGTTTTCTTTTTCCAAGCTATGGATAAGCGCTACCTTTTCTCGCTCTACCTTTTCCAATAGATTCATAAGAACTCTGCGGCTGACTCTTAAATGCTCTACACGCTGTTCCAATTCACCTATTCTTTCTTTAGTCGCCTTGAGCTCCTCGCGAAGATTTGTTATCTCTTCATGAATCTCCAAGCCTCTGACCCCCCTAGCCATAGTCTACATATGTATTCTATGCTGAGGTCGGGCTTTTTAACCCTTTGCAAGCAAAGGAAATCATTTTTTCCGAGGGTGAGACAAAAACTCTTGGACCCGTTGAACCGCTTCTCTTAAGACTTCTGGCTCCTGAACCAAGCCAATGCGCACATATCCTTCACCATATTCCCCGAAGGCAACTCCCGGTACCACAATAACTCCTGCTTTTTTTGCTAAATCGAAGGCAAAGCTTCGAGAATCCTGATCTGTCGGTACAGGAGCCCAAATAAACATCGAACCCTGAGGGGAAGGCATAAACCACCCTGCTTGCGCACACCCTTTAACCCAAATATCTCTTCGTTCCTGATAGGCTTGACGGTTATTAATGACATTATCCTGTGAGGCGCTGAGGGCATATGCTCCTGCCTTTAGAACAGGTTCAAATACTCCATAATCAATGTTGGATTTTAATTCGGCCAAAGCATCAATAACTGGGGCATTACCCACCACAAATCCCAGCCTCACTCCCGCTAAATTATAGGTCTTGGATACCGAATGAAATTCAATCCCGACCTCTTTTGCACCCGCAACTTGCAAAAAGCTTGCTGGTCGATAACCATCAAAAGCTAATTCGGAATATGCCGCATCGTGGCAAACCACAATATCGTGCTTCTTCGCAAAGTCTACGACTTCCTCAAAGAACGATAAAGGTGCTACGGCAGCCGTCGGATTATTGGGGTAATTGAGAAACATTATTTTAGCTTTACGAGCTACTTCAGGCGCAATAGCCGCAAGATCCGGTAAAAAACCATTCTCCTCGCGGAGGGGCAAAGCAATTTTTTCTCCTCCCGCCAAAATACAACCCGCAGTGTAGATGGGATATCCGGGATCAGGTATTAATGCAATATCGCCTGGGTCGCACAAGGCTAAAAAGATATGGGCCAGTCCGTCTTGAGAACCCATCAGAGGAAGAACTTCCTTTTGTGGATCTAAATCTACATCAAAGCGTTTTTTATACCAATGTGCACACTCTGCTCGGAAACTTGCCGTCCCACGAGTAAGGGTGTAGCCATAATTACTGCCATCCAATACTCCTTCGGCTAAGATCTTTTGAATATCTGCTGAAGGCGCCCGGTCAGGACTGCCGATGCTGAGATTGATCAGTTGTTTTCCGTCTTTCTCTAGCTCCTTTTTTAAATCGTCTAACTCCGAAAAAACCGAAGCTCCTAAACTGCTTAAACGGCGCGCTTTCAAAACCAAACCTCCTCAAAACTCATATAGAATGAAAGTTAGTTACTCAATGGCTGATTCTTCGTCTTAGAGATGATGAGAATAAGCGATTCTACGCAGATCATCAACTACCCCTAGACAGGTTCCCCATCCACCTATCTGAATACCCGGCTTGCGTTCTTCTCCGTGAAAATCTGAACCACCGGTCATAAGCAATCCGGATTTCTTTGCTAATTCTCGATATTTCTTCTCATCCTCACGGGAGTGCTCAGAATGACATACCTCTATCCCTTGCAAACCTGCCTCAACCCAACGTGCAACCCCTCGTTCCAAACCGAAAATACCCGGATGTGCTAATACCGAAACCCCTCCGGCTTGACGTACTAGGTCAATCCCCTCTTCCGGGGTAATTTTATAACGAGGTACATAAGCCGGAGCTCCTGCCCCAATATAACGTTCAAAGGCCTCCTTCACACTTCCCACCACCCCTTTGCTCATAAGTACTTGAGCAATATGGGGTCTCCCCACGGATTCGCCTCTGGATACTTTTTCAACTTCGCTTTTTTGGATTGGCAGTCCCAGTTCTCGCAATTTTTCTATGATCGTATTCACACGTTTCGAACGAGCCTCCCGTAGTTCAGAAAGCTTTTCCTGTAAGATCGTTGACATAGGATTCATCTCGTAGCCAAGGATATGAACTTCAATCCCGTTCCAATCTGTGTTGAGCTCGACTCCTTTAACAATATCCACCCCAAAGAGTTGCCCAGCATGAATTGCTTCTTCCCAACCACTCAAGGTATCGTGATCCGTTATTCCTATAGCCTTTAAACCCTTCTCTGCAGCACTTTTTACAAGCTCTCTTGGTGTTAATAAGCCATCTGATGCTGTAGTGTGGCAATGCAAATCCGCTTCTGGGTATCTTAGTTTTACTTCTAGCATGACCTTTACCTCTTTCCCCAAAAAAACCTCACCAGATTATTTTAACACGGTTGACAAAAATCTCATAAAATTTCTATAAGTAATTTTCTCTATTTCAGTTTGGGAAAACCCTGAGTCAGATAAAGCCTGTACTAAAGCATCGTATTTATTGGCTCCTTCAAGTCCCTTGGGCGTGTTTTCTATGCCATCGAAATCAGAACCCAGTCCAACCGCTTCCACCCCCGCTACTTCGGCAATATGTCGGATATGGCGGACAACATCTTGAAGTTCGGCTTCTGCTTCTTGGGTTAAGAATTGCGGATAGAAATTCACTCCAACAATCCCACCTTGCCGAGACAAAGCCTTGAGCTGTTCATCGGTTAAATTGCGCGGGTGAGGACACAAGGCGTAGGCACAGGAATGGGAAGCAAGGACAGGTTGGGAGCTGAGCTCAAGTACATGCCAAAAGCCTGCCTCATTAAGGTGAGACACATCGATAATCATGCCCAGTTCATTCATGCATAAAATAACATTTTCGCCAAATTGGGTTAAGGAGCTTTGAGTTTTTTCTCCTACTCCATCGGCTATGGCGTTTCTCTGATTCCAGGTAAGTCCCATGGCCCGTACTCCCAATTCATAAATTATATCGAGGAGAAACAAGCTATTACCGATAATTTCTCCACCCTCTACGCTCAATAAGCAACCCATCTTTGAACCTGAGGGAAGTCGATCTAAATCTTCCCTTTGCTTGATCAGAAATACTTTTTCCGAGTTGCTTTGGATAAACCTATGGGCGGCATGGATTAGTTCTAAGCCTCTCAATGTCCCTCGTTCGGGCTTATACTGACTCTCAATATATGCCGCCAGAAACTGGAGAATAACTTTTCCTTCTTTGGCCCTTTCTAAGTCCCATTGTCCTCCCTCCTGCGGCGAAGTTAAACTTCTCTTGCCATCTAGATAGTCAAGAATACTATCACAATGACCATCTATCACCCAATAATTTTCCAATCTATACCCCTCCTATCAAGTGATTCTTAGCTTCAGGTGGAGTATGCCCAAGATAAATACTTACTCCATCTGAAACTTAGAAGAACTTATCCAGGGACGTAGCAGCCGTTATCTCCCACTTATACCTTGCTAAAAGATTGAAGTCATACGGCTGGTAGTCATCGGATAAAACCAGAAACACCTGTCGCCTAAGCAAACAGGTGTCCTGTCTAGAACATTAAAACACTTAAGTGTAACACTTCAACTCAACCTTGCTTACCGAGGTTCTACGATAAGCTTTATTGCCGTTCGCTCTTCTCCGTCAATTTGTATGTCGGTGAAAGCTGGAATACATATAAGATCGACTCCGCTCGGGGCAACAAACCCTCTAGCAATAGCTACTGCTTTTACTGCTTGATTAAGAGCGCCAGCGCCAATGGCTTGCAACTCCGCTCCTCCCCTCTCACGGAGCACACCAGCTAAAGCACCTGCAACAGAATTTGGACTTGATTTTGCTGAGACTTTTAACACATCCATGAACGACAACCTCCTGTTCGATTCACTTACATATATTCCTAATATGTTAGTTGTATTCTCCAGAAGGTGGAAATAATCCTCTTTTTTTCTGGAAGGATTCAGATTCTTTTAAATATTTTTGCGAAGCTAGATATCCCTAAATTTCCCTCTTACTCCTTAACCCGTTGAATCGCTTTAATCGACCGAGTTTTACCGGTATTCTCGTCCACATCTAAAACTACCGCATTGAGTTGGATAGGTCCTGAGGCCAGTTCAAACTTTGCCGGCAATTGGGTCAGGAAGCGGTTGATAATGGTCTCTTTTTTTACTCCTAAAACAGAATCCCTTGGGCCCGTCATACCCACATCAGTTATATAAGCTGTTCCTTGGTGTAATAGACGAGCATCAGCCGTTTGAATATGAGTATGTGTACCCAAAACAGCCGACACTTTACCATCAAGAAACCAACCCAAAGCAACTTTTTCCGAAGTGGCCTCCGCATGGAAGTCCACAACAATTACGGGCGTTTCTTGACGCATTTCATTAACCCAACGAGAGGCGCCACTGAAGGGGTCTTCTAAATCATTAAGGTAAACTCGTCCCGAAAGATTGAGCACTCCGACTTTCTTTCCTTGTATACGAACGTAGCCGTACCCCTTTCCCGGTGCACCGATCGGGTAATTGGCCGGTCTTATCAAACGTGCTTCCTGATCAATAAACTTCATGATGCTGCGTTGATCCCAAACATGATTTCCCATGGTAATGAACTGGATGCCATAGTCATATAGCTCCTCAGCTATTTCCTTGGTTATGCCCTTACCGCCCGCTGCATTCTCCCCATTGGCTAGGGTCAAGTCAATTCCGTATTCTTGTATAAGAGGCTTAAGGAACACTTTGACGGCTTCCCGCCCCGGATTTCCTACGATGTCACCAATAAATAATATGTTCACGCGACGATCTCCTTCGTTTTATACCACAACTGTAAAGGGTATGTTCATACTATTGATATGCCCAAAAATTTCTGCCTTAAAACCTTGCGCTTTCAGCTTGCTCACTTAAGGACTAACTATTGTAAACTAAAACCCGACCTTCCTCGCGAATGGCGATAAAACCTTTATCCAACCGGCAATCACGAAAGGACTGGAGAATCTGCCCGATGACCTCTTCTTGAAATGTCTGTTCCTCCTCCGGAACTTCTGTATCGTCATAGATCAGTTGATGACTCAAATCTTTAACCAGATCGACAATGAGTCCAACTTCTCTTCGATCCATACTCTCTACATCGCGGGTCACCGTAATCAGAGCCAATGCTTCTTCTTGTTTGAACTGAATTTCGCAAATCCTCATATCTTGGCCTTCAAGTCCATGGTAGACAACTAAAGCCTCGCGAAGGCTATGCACAAATTTTTCACCTTGATTGGTTCCATATATCATGAAGCGAAAAGTTAGCCCATGCTCTGCTTGTAGGTAGCGTACTGAACATACCTCAGGGTAGCGAACTAGAATTGATATCAATAATCCAACTCCATCGGGCACACTTCCCCCATTTTCATAATGGAGGTTTAACCTTCCCATAGTGTCATCCTCTTTCTCAATTACTGCGTAGATATTGCCTCTATTACTTCTCCTTAATAGTTCGTCAACATCAGATAAAGTCCTGCCATGAGAATGAGCTCAAATATTTCCTTTAAAATATAATAAAGGACAGGCAATTGCTCACCTGTCCGAGAGTTCATAATTCAAGTGGCTATTTCGCAAAATCCACTGCGCGAGTTTCACGAATAACAACAACTTTGATTTGGCCTGGATATTCTAATTCATCTTCAATGCGTTTGCTGATTTCGCGAGCTACTTTAGGAGCCAAGATGTCATCGATCTTTTCTGGTTTCACAATGATGCGAATCTCACGGCCCGCTTGAATTGCATAAGATTTCTCAACACCTTCGTAGGTATCAGCAATCTCTTCAAGCTTTTGCAAACGCTTAATATAAGATTCAAGAGTTTCACGACGGGCACCTGGACGAGCAGCTGATACAGCATCAGCAGCAGCTACCAAAACGGCTTCGATAGTTTTTGCCTCAGTATCTCCATGATGGGCTTCAATTGCATGAATGACTTCCCACGATTCCTTATACTTCTTCGCTAGATCAATACCGATCTGAACATGAGTACCTTCCGTATCGTGATCGACAGCCTTCCCTAAGTCATGAAGTAAGCCGGCTCGCTTTGCCAGCTGAACATCAACGCCTAGTTCAGCAGCCATTAGCCCTGCCAAATGAGATACTTCTATAGAATGCTTAAGCACATTTTGTCCATAACTAGTTCTGAACTTCAATCGCCCTAAGAGACGAACAATTTCGGGATGCAAGCCATGAACTCCGGTTTCGAAGGTTGCTTGTTCTCCCTCTTCACGAATCCGTTGGTCAACCTCTTTTTGGGCTTTTTCCACCATCTCTTCGATCCGAGCCGGGTGAATCCGTCCATCGGCAATAAGTTTTTCCAAGGCTACCCGAGCAACTTCTCTACGGATCGGGTCAAAACCGGATAGAATTACCGCTTCAGGAGTATCATCGATAATCAAATCGATTCCGGTTAAAGTCTCTAGCGTACGAATATTTCGTCCTTCACGTCCGATAATTCGTCCCTTCATTTCATCACTGGGCAAGGCGACTACAGATACAGTGGTCTCAGCAACATGATCCGCTGCGCAACGTTGAATAGCCAGCGAAATGATATTCTTCGCACGTTTCTCAGCTTCTTCTTTGGCTTTGCTTTCGATATCTTTAATCATAATAGCGGATTCATAGCGAACCTCTTCTTCTACGCTATGCAGAAGAATTTGCTTAGCTTCCTCAGTGGATAAACCGGAGACACGCTCCAATTCTTGTTTTTCCTTGGCTACAGTTTGGCTTAAGACTTCTTTGAGTTGATCGACTTCTTCGTCTTTACGATGAAGATTTTCTTCCTTACGCTCCAAAATCTCCATTTTCCGGTCCAAGGACTCTTCTTTTTGAATAACCCGTCTTTCCATGCGCTGTATCTCGTTGCGACGTTCCCGGGATTCTTTTTCCACTTCGTTACGGATATGCATAACTTCTTCTTTGGCAGCGATGACTTCCTCACGGCGCTTGGCCTCCGAAGCACTATGTGCACTTTCAATGACACGTTTTGCCTCTTCTTCAGCTGATCCAATAAGCTTCTCGGCGGCATTCTTTCGAATAACCCATCCCAACAAGCTACCGATAGCTAGGGCGACAACTGCGGCTAAAATTCCAAAGATCAGTCCGGTCAATTCCAAGTAATATTCACCTCCTTAGTACTATACGTATTTGCTATCATTCTCCAAGTTCTCCATATAAAACAAAAAAACTGGGGGTCATGCCAGTTCTTAAAAATCAAACCTTCAATTTTAGACAAAAAATAAATTTGTCTTCATTCCTACAAATACACGCGCTAGCTCGATGCCTCCATATAATTTACTAACTACGTTGCAATCTATAAGAAAACCTTAAAGGTCTCATTTAAGAAACAGGCTACTTTTAGTAGTTTAATATCTTTTGAAAAATTTGTCAAGACTGCTGAGTTCTAAGTCTTTACGGCCCTGAGCGATCCTACAAACTGATAAAAAGCAGGAAGGTCTTTCTCCTTCCTGCTACAGTTTTGAAACTCTTTCGATGATTTGTTGAACCATCTCTTGAGGATATCCTTTTTGCATGAGCTTTTGACCCACTTTCAATTTTAGGAAAACCTCCCGAGGTATTTTCTCGTAGCTTTTCTTATGTTGATAGGAGTTTTCCCAGCGTCGTGATTCTTCTGCCCAAATTTTTTGGGCATGTTTCAGGCATAGCTCTTTTTCCTGCTCTGGTTGATAGTTCTCCTGAAAGACTTGCTCAACGATATGCTCTTGGATTCCTCGACCTTTAAGGTCACAGCTTATTTTTTTCTTAGAATGATTGGTTTGCTTGCTTCGGCAGTAGACACGAGCATATTCCTGATCATTGATATATCCCCATTCGAGGAGACGTTCCAGTGCAGAGTCGATCTCCTGTTCAGAGAACCCTTTCCTCGTCAGCCGTTGAACCAGTTCATAGCGAGATAGGATTCGCCGAGATAAGTAGGTTAAAGCGGTTTCCAATGCCCCTTTCATCTTAGAACTCTTCCGGATCCTCATCCATATCGTCTGAAGCTGGTGCACTCACAGAGCTAAAGCTAGCACGGATTTGTTGCTCTATCTCGGCCGATATTTCAGGGTGCTGCTTGAGGAATTCCTTGGCATTCTCTCTGCCTTGGCCCAAGCGATCTCCCTTGTATGCATACCAAGCTCCGGACTTATCAATAATATCGAGTTCTGCTCCTACATCGACAATGCTACCTTCTCGAGAAATCCCCAGACCATACATAATATCAAATTCAGCTTGTTTAAAGGGTGGTGCCACCTTATTTTTAACGACTTTGACTTTGGTACGGTTGCCAATCATCTCTTGCCCTTGTTTTAGGGTATCTTGACGCCGTACCTCCATGCGCACCGATGAATAGAATTTTAAGGCTCGGCCACCTGTTGTGGTTTCCGGATTACCAAACATGACCCCCACTTTTTCACGAATCTGGTTGATGAAAATCACGCAGGTATTGCTCTTACTGATTGCCCCAGTCAATTTTCGCAGAGCTTGGGACATCAAGCGAGCATGTAAGCCCATATGGGAATCTCCCATTTCTCCTTCAATTTCTGCTCGGGGAACCAAAGCTGCCACAGAGTCAATAATGATCACATCGATGGCTCCACTGCGCACCAATGCTTCACAAATTTCTAAGGCTTGTTCTCCTGTATCAGGTTGAGATATCAATAGATTGTCAATATTGACCCCTAAAGCCTTCGCATAAACCGGGTCAAGAGCGTGCTCTGCATCGATAAAAGCAGCCGTACCACCAAGTTTTTGAGCTTCGGCAGCAATATGTAAAGCAACGGTAGTCTTCCCGGAAGACTCAGGTCCGTAGATCTCAATAACACGTCCCCGTGGTACTCCACCGACTCCAAGGGCTATATCAATGGCCAGGCAACCTGTTGGAATAACCTCTACCGCCATTTTGGCAGAAGCCTCCCCCAATCTCATAATTGAACCCTTGCCAAATTGCTTTTCAATTTGACTCAACGCCATATCCAAGGCTTTTAATTTATCGTCGGTTCCAGCCATCTTTTTTCCTCCTATTCGAATATCACCAAATCTTTCAGCTTAAAAAACAAACACTTGTTCGATTCAATTATACTTTTGCTCACTGAACCTGTCAATTGTTTTTAAGATAAAAGAGCAAAAAGAGCAAGAAAATATTTCCTTTTCTTGCTCTTCGTGGGCGACCGATGCTTTTAATTTTGGCTCGCCGATTTACCTAGCTTTTGCGGGCTCGACGTTCACCTTACGACCTTTGATCATGTTTTGATGCATGCAACTAAGGACGCGGCCGGCATGCTGTTCCGGTACTTCCACAAAAGTAAACTTATCATAAATGTTAATCATCCCGATAATATTGCCTGGAATTCCGCTTTCATCGGCTATCCAGCGCACAATGTCCTGAGGGCGAACTTGTTGGAGGCGGCCGATGTTCATAAAGAGACGAACCATGCCAGGAGCTGCTCCTGTATTCCCAAAAGCAACATCTTCTTCGTCTTCTTCAGTTCGTTCATTAGCGCCTTCCACAGCATATTTCAAGGCTGCAGCGGCTACATCTACAGAATCATATTCTTCCAACAAAGAACCCACAATCGAGCGATAGGTTCCGAGATGGCTCCGTTGTAAAATCTTAACCAATTGATTCTTGAGGTTTTCCGCTTGTCGTTCACTAACATCGGCTAAGGTCGGTAATTCCTTACGCACAATCCGCGTCTTGATTAAACGTTCAATCAAGCGGAGTTGTCGGTATTCCCTTGAGGAGACCAGGGTAATAGCTTGGCCTTTTCTCCCGGCTCTTCCCGTACGTCCGATACGATGAACATAAGATTCGGGATCTTGAGGGATATCAAAATTAATGACATGAGTCACATTATCGATGTCGAGACCTCTCGCAGCTACGTCAGTAGCTACAAGGAGTTCCACTTTGCCATCACGGAATTTTTTCATCACGCGATCTCTTTGTTGTTGGCTTAAATCTCCATGCAATGCATCCGCAAAATACCCTCTGGCCTCCAAGGCGGCTACGAGCTCATCAACACCTCGCTTGGTACGGCAAAAAATGATGGCTTGACCGATATCTTCCATATCGATAATCCGACAGAGTGCATCGACTTTGATTTTTTCTCTAGTCTCATAAAACACCTGCTCAATCAAAGGCACTGTAAGTTCATCACGACTTACTGCTACCGACTTGGGCTGGTGCATATAGTTTTGCGCCAGTTTCTTGATTTCTATCGGCATGGTAGCTGAAAACAGCATCATTTGGCGTTCTTCGGGGGGGACTTGCCGAAGGATGGTTTCGATATCTTCCACAAAGCCCATATCCAGCATTTCATCAGCTTCATCTAAGACAACCATCTTGACATATTGCAGTTTTAAAGTTCCCCGATTAAGGTGATCAAGAACCCGACCCGGGGTTCCGACGACCACTTGGCTACCAAAGCGCAGCGCCCGAATTTGACGATCGATGGATTGACCTCCATAGATCGGTAGTGGTTTGATATGGCGGTATTTGCCAATCTTACTGATTTCCTCAGATACCTGAACCGCCAGCT
The DNA here is from genome assembly GCA_050251735.1 of Desulfitobacterium sp. GTDB lineage: Bacteria > Bacillota > Desulfitobacteriia > Desulfitobacteriales > Desulfitobacteriaceae > Desulfitobacterium. The sequence goes on along the minus strand of JBFWMF010000014.1, from coordinate 20,838 downwards.
CACGGGTTGGTGTTAAGATCAGGGCTTGAACCGCCTGAAACTTTGGATTGACCTTCTCACAAATAGGAATGCCAAAGGCGGCGGTTTTTCCCGTGCCGGTTTGCGCCTGCCCAATCAGATCCACCCCATCCATAGCCACAGGAATAGCTTCCTTTTGAATCGGTGAGGGTTCCTCGAACCCCATTTCTGATAATGCCTGTAAGACTTGTTTGCTTAAACTAATTTCGCCAAAGGCTTGTAAACGTTCTGCACTCAATCGATTATTAACCCCTTTCAATTTTCAACAAATAACTGCGTATCCAATCCAAGGCAGCTTGAACAGAGAGCTGTCGAATCGAATCTCTTCCTCCATGAAACTGAAACATATTCGCTTTAATCCCCTCCGAAGTAGCTAAGCCAATGAATACTAAGCCAACGGGCTTATCCTGGCTTCCTCCTCCGGGTCCGGCAATTCCCGTAATACTAATACCTAGATCTGCTTTGGTACGCTCGCGGACACCTGCTGCCATCTCTCGTGCTGTCTCAGCACTAACAGCACCAAATTGAGCTAAGGTCTGGGCGCTTACTCCTAAAAAATTCTCTTTCATGGCATTGGAATAGCTTATGACCCCACCTAAATAAAAGTCTGAGCTACCCGGTTGCTCTGTAAGCATCGCTCCCAGCGTTCCACCAGTACAAGATTCTGCTGTAGACAGAGTCAATTGCTGTTTCTTCAAGCCCTCACTCACGAGCCCCAGCATCGTATCCTCATCCGTCCCAAATACCCGCTCCCCAAGTCGTTCACGAATTGCAAGCTCAGTCTGATCAAGAACTTCCAATGCCTCGGCAGCATTTCCTCTCACCACTATACGGATATGCATCTCCGTAGGTTTACATAACAAGGTTATGCTGGGGGGTTTTTTACCGACAAAATCTTGAAGCCTTTCCTCTAAATCAGACTCCCCTAAGCCTACAACCTTGATTATCCGAACATACATTCTCGCCATATCTCCTTGAGCTTTTTGCTCCAAAAAAGGCCATACATATTCCTTAAACATCGGCTCCATCTCCGACGGTGGGCCAGGTAAAAGTATGATAGTTTTATTGCTTTTTTGAAGAATAGCCCCAGGCGCTGTTCCCTGGTGATTGGGAAGAACTTGGGATCCTTCAGGAAAGTATGCTTGCTTCCTTTCCGTCTCAGGCATCTCTGTGCCCCTTTGGACAAAAAATTCCTGAATACTCTCCAGGCTGGCCGGGTCAAGTAGCATTTTTAAGCCAAAGACTTGAGCAATGAGCTCCTTGGAGAGGTCATCCTCCGTTGGTCCCGTCCCCCCGGTAATAAGAAGCAGATCCGATCTTTCTATACCTTGTATGATTACCTTAGCCAACCGTTCCTTATTATCTCCTACAGTGGTATGATAATCCACTTCAATTCCTAATTCAGATAACTTTCCTGTTAGATAGTGTGCACTCGTATTTAAGGTCTGTCCTAATAGTATTTCCGTTCCTGTTGCGACAATTTCAGCTTTCATGATATTTTATCACTCTCCTCCTTTAAACGCAAACGATAATGCTTGGTTTTAGTTATAAGCAACTCTTTCTAAATTATTTCTCTTCTTTTCTGAACTTATCCTCTTTACTGTTCCATACGCAAAAAAGAAGCCCTCACAGTCGAGGGCTCCTTCAAAGAGCTCATTTGATGCAAATATGCGTTTTCTCACTAAATTAGGCAGCTTCCTCCTCAATGAGTAAGCGAAGCTTTTCACCATCGAGTACTTCATCCCTTTTTAATACAGCAACTAATCTCTCCAAGGTTTCCCGACTGTCGAGAATAATCTCGCGAGTTCGATTTTCCAATAGGCTTAGAATCTCACAGGTTACTTTTTGACGCTGGTCTGCCCCTAACTTTTCGACGTCAACTACCCCTAGAGAGGACATCCCTGATGCCATCATTTTTCCTACCATCTGCAGAGCTTGCTCATAATCGCCTGCTGCTCCGGTACTCCGCTCACCAAGAATCGTTTCCTCTGCTATTGCACCTGCTAAGGCAACCATAATCTGTTCTTCAATCATGGCTTGCGTGTAAAGATACAGATCATCCTTGGGATAATGACGAACATACCCTAAAGCATTACCCCGGGATCGGATAGAAATTTGCGATACGGAATGAGGTCGCACATATTCAGCTAATAAGGCATGCCCGCTTTCGTGGACGGCCACACGTTGTAGCTCTTCGTCAGTAGGCTTTCGATCCAATTTCTCCCCTAAGAGAACCTTTTCCACTGCTTCGCGGAAATGAGCCATATTAATTTCTCCAACATCATCCCTTAAAGCAAAAACTGCCGCTTCATTCGTTACGCTTTCTAGGTGAGCTCCGGCAAAGTTATAGGTCTCTTGAGCGATCTGCTCCAGATCTACATCCGCTGCCATGGGCTTATTCTTGGTATGAATCTTAAGAATAGCAAGGCGTCCCTCCTTATCCGGCAAATCCACCTTGACTTGTCTATCGAAACGGCCCGGACGCAAAAGAGCCGGATCTAAAGCCTCTGCTCGATTTGTAGCCGCAACAACAAGGATTTGTGGGCCTTGGTCATCATTACCCAGTCCGTCCATCTCCACCAGAAGCTGGTTAAGGGTTTGATCGTATTCATGATGGGAGACATTGCTCCCCCGCTTCGCCCCAAGGATATCCATCTCATCGATGAAGATGATAGCCCGATCCTTCTTCTCTTTTTTGGCTAAATCCCTAGCTTTTCGAAACAGACGCCGAACTCGCTCCGCTCCCACTCCTGCATACATCTCCACAAACTCACTTCCGGAGATAGCCAAGAAAATTGAATCTGTATAACGCGCAGCAGCTTTAGCCAATAAAGTTTTTCCGGTTCCGGGCGGTCCTGATAAAAGAATGCCTTTGAGCGGCCTGATCCCTAATTCTTTCATTCGTTCACTATATAATAAGAAATCCAGAGCTTCCTGAAGCTCCTTTTTGGCCGCATTCTGCCCTCCGATATCATCAAAATCAATGGAACCACCGGAGATTAGGATGCCTTTATCCGAACTTCCCATCATTGGGCGAGGCATAAACTTCCACAATAACACTCCCAGTAAAATTAAAAGCCCGATGGGAAGCACATTATATCCGGTAACCCAAAGATAAACTAATAAGCCGATTCCGGTTCCGATCAGGACATCTTTTGCTAAGCCCATCATCTATTCCTCCTTTCCAATTATTGATAGATATCTAACGAAGAACTTCCTATACTCGGAAGAAATAATCCTTGCCCATGACGCTCAATAACCGAAAGCAATTGGTCCTCTCCCTTGTTCAGCGTCAAATAGATAGCCTCATTATCCATGGTAAGATCCAAAATAACTCCTGCCTGATCTGCTTGGGACGATAGTGTTTCCTTCATCTGTGTAAAATTTCCCATGACCATCCCTTCTTGAATAGCAAATTGCATCTCTTGAAATATCTTTTCCAACTCAGGTGTGCGATGATCTACTAGGCGAATGGGATGCTTCCCTGAGATTTGACGCAGCTGATGAGAACTACTTTGTAAATTTGTGATCTGGTCGGTTTTAATCAACATTTCAGTTATTCCCTGCAGTTCAACAACCTTGGCAGAATGCACACCGGAAATCTGCTGACTCTTCTGAACTAGCGAACCGTATAGCCATTTATTTTCATATATAAGCTTACCGCCGAGCAATAGTCCAAAAATAAGTAGACTCACTAAGCTGATCACAGTAATCCGTTGTCTCGTCATAAGGCTCCTCCAATCAACTTCTTAAGTAATAATATAACTATGGATGCAATTTTTATAATAGTTTAAGTTTTCTAAATGATATATATTTTTTATATCAGCATATGGCGTTTTTACACTTCAGTATATTCATGAGTATAGCTGAATTACTTTAATATTATATCATGAACTATATACGATTCTTCTTGTCAAATAGCACCAATAATGTAAAAACCAACAGAGTTCTCCATTCTATGGAATCCTCTGTTGGTCAAAAATTTCTTTGTTTCCCTATTTAGTTTGCTTACTAGTTTATACCGACATCTATTTCTTTAGAAACTTTTTGGATTTTACTAAATAATCAACACCGGAAATAATCGTAAAGAAAAGGGCGATATAGAGTAGGGGTTGGCCTAGATAAATATTAAAAAGGGATAATGGCCAATCATGGAGGAGAAGCAAGGAAATAGCCACTACCTGCGAGACGGTTTTAATCTTGCCAAGCTTGCTGGCCGCGATCACAGTTCCATCGGCAGAAGCGATTGCTCTTAAGCCTGTGACGGCAAATTCACGAGCGAGTATGATCCAACACACCCACGCCGGTACATCTCCTAATTCCACTAAGGCAATTAATGCCGCCGAAACCAGAAGCTTATCGGCTAAAGGGTCTAAGAATTTACCGAGTACCGTGACCTGTCCTCTTTTACGTGCAATATAGCCATCTAAGCCATCCGTAGTTGCCGCCAAAATAAATATTACCGCAGCGACTAAATCCTGATAGGGGAAAATCGGTTGGCCTTTGGGAAATTGCAACAGTAAAAAAGCCATAAAGATCGGTATTAATATAATTCGTGCTAATGTCAGCTGATTAGGTAAATTCACTGAACAACCTCTCCCATTAAATCGTAGCTATCCGCTTCCGTTACTTTCACCTGAACAAACTTGCCAATTTCGAGGGGTATTGGGGAGTGAATATAAACTAAGCCATCGATTTCCGGCGCATCGCCTTCACTACGGCCAGCCCAGCGCCCATCGGGGAGTTCTTCTTCAATTAGTACTTTCAAGGTTTGTCCAACCCAACGCTGTTGCTGTTGGTAGGCAATGTCTAGTTGCAGCTTCATCAGCTCATCGCGTCGTTGTTCCCTAATATCCTCAGGAATTTGGTCTTCCCGCTTGGCCGCCGGTGTGGATTCTTCTTGAGAGTAGGCAAAGGCTCCTAAACGATCAAACCTTATCCTTTGGGCAAAATCCAAGATGGCCTTAAATTCTTCATCCGTTTCTCCAGGAAAACCTGTTATCATAGTTGTCCGCAGCCGAATATCAGGCAACTCTCGTCGCAATTTAAGAATCAGCTCCTCAGCTTCTTCTACCGTACCTCTTCGATTCATTTCACGCAAGACTTTATTGTGGGCATGTTGCAGAGGAAGATCGAGATAACGGCAGACCTTCGGAGTTTCCTTCATAACCTGTATTAATTCATCTGTAAATAGCTCCGGATAACAATACATCAAGCGAATCCATTCAACACCCTCAATCTTGGCGATCTCTTTAATTAAGGAAGGTAGTCGATACTCACCGTAAAGATCCTTACCATAGCGAGTCGTATCTTGGGCAATGAGCAAAACCTCCTTGACCCCTTCTTGAGCCATGGCCTTCACTTCATTGATGATGGATTCTTGCTTCCGACTGCGAAAATGCCCACGAACCTGAGGAATAATGCAATAAGTACAGAGGTTATCACACCCTTCAGCAACCTTAACATAGGCATATTGCTTGGGGGACAAACGAACTCTGGGCATAGCTTCATCATAGATAAAAGCCGGGGCTTCGGCACTGATTCTCCGTACTTTGGTCTTTTCCGCTTCTTCAATAGTCTCGAGAATCTCTGAAATATTTCCCGTCCCCATCACACCATCCAGTTCAGGTATCTCAGCGAGCAACTCATCCCCATAGCGCTGGGCTAAACACCCCGTGGCCATAAGCGTCTTGCATTGACCCTGCTCCTTATACTGTGCCATCTCTAAAATAGTATCAATGGATTCAGCCTTGGCGCTCTCAATAAATGTACAAGTATTAATAATGATAATGTCAGCTTGCTCCGGCTCGCCGACAACTTGATATTTCTCACCGATATGTCCGGTCATAATTTCACTGTCCACTTGGTTTTTGGGACAGCCTAAAGTCACGATAGCAACTTTCTTATTCAAATTTCGCACCTCTAGATGTTGTTGTATGTTGTATGTAATTACTCATCTAGTATAAACTACAATTTCCCTAAGTGTCAAAACTAATTATCAAGAGGATCTAACCGCTCGTCCATGACTTGGGACGAAGTATTTGGCAATACTATTTTTATTGATATTGGCTAATACTTCCTTTCGCTTTTCAAGGGATTCGAGTAAAATAATATGAGTACGACCTATGGTCCTAACGACAATAATTAATGGCGAGGTGCTAGTATTGTTAAGTGAAGCTCTTTCTCCGGTGGATCAATGCGGGTGTGGGGACACTGGATATCTTACTTCCCGTACCCTCCCTATTGCCCTCAACCATGGTGCCGGTAAAGTCATCAATGTCCCTGTATACTCCTGTTCTAGCTCGATGTGTGACGAATATACTATCCCCTCAGCAGTTGCTTCACACCTCGATGAAATCGCCGAAGAGATGGAAGCTAAAGAACTGCTTTCCATACAATTTTCTTGGAAACCTACCTCAGACGGTGAGGCATCCGATCACCAGGATTCTCTCGCCCAGGGATTTATATGGAGATTCCACCGCCGTTCTTATGAAGATGCCCAAGTTTTGTTGGTCATCAATGGGGACACCATCCTTCTCCAAAGCAAACTAGATCCAACGGAGTACTATACACTTAAACGCCTTGAAGACAGCAAGGAAGGGATTCAATTTTCCTTCTCCAAATTCTTCGAAGATGACGAAGAATTAACCTATGAAAAGTTTATTGAGCTAGAGCCCTCGTTTCAGAAGGAATTAGGTATCCTCAAGATGGAAGAGCTCGAGGATATGCTGCTCGAGGAATTCGGGGAGATCATTGATTAGCACCCACTTTTGATTAGCATCTACTTGCGAGAAGAAGAATGAGGGCATACCCCTCATTCTTCTTTGTATTTTTTGTTTATGTTTATTTATGATTATTTATGATTTTTATATAGTATTATTTAACCGTAAGCGTGATTTCCACTCTATTCTCGTATGCTTTTTCAAGAGCTGCAATAAAGTCACCATGTGCATCTTTAAGACTAATGGTCGCTCCGGAAGTTACATCGGCAAGACCTTTTTTCTCAGCATCTGTAAGTTTAGCATATTTTTCTTGGTCTTTAGGATCTTTGGCGTCCGCTTTTAAAGGACGTCCGTTAATGTCAGAAGTATTTTTGGCAAACCAGTCTTTGATTTCTGCTACTGTTTTGCCTTTCATGAATTCTTGATATGTAGCAAATTGTTCTGACCAATTCATACCATAAGCTGCATCACCACGATCACGCTTGGTGGCCCATTTCGAGACTTCCTTTGTGGCTGTCTCATCTGTATTTGAAGCTGCATCAAGATATCCAGCTTGACCAGGGAATCCTGAGAATACACCCGCTCCACCTTCTACGTGCTCTTTGTCATTGGGTGAAAATATCTCTAGCCCATCAAAAGTAATACTAATTACTTTACCCTCTCCATCAAAGAGTGCATCAGCCATGACATAATTTATCGAATAAACTTGGCCGCCCTTTTCATCTTTTCCGGGTCCGACACGGAACATAGGCGCTTGACCTAACCCTTGATAAACCTTAAACTCCGCTGCTTTTTCTGGAGCAACTGCCGTAGCTGCCGGTGCTTGAGCTGGCTTATTAGCTGCACATCCCGTGGCCACCAATGCTGTTGATAAAATAAGTGCAGTTGTTATTTTTCTTACTTTTCCCATTCTCTGTTTCCCCCTACGATTTTTGTATTTGTACTCTTAGATAAGTGTACAAGAGTCCACAGATTAAAATGCGCTAGATGTCCTTTCCTCCTTTCAGTCAATTCAAGATAATCGGCAAAATCTTATATCTTATCTTTATTAGTACCAATGATCCAATTGGAACCACCATGATAAAGGATTAATTAGTGAACCAATTCATAAACACGTCTATAATCTAGCACTTATGGATTTAACTGTCAATATACTTGTGAGAACAAATTTTGTTGTAACATCAATTGTATTGACAAGTTCATTCGAAAGTATTAAATTTCGTCAAAAAATGCCTGTCCCAAATTAGACTACGTTGTCTAATTTGGGGACAGGCATTTGATTTTCTTTGGTTTTTATGACTTTTTAGACTTATGATCTTTTTTAGCCCTTGTGGGTTTGCCTTGATCCACCTTCTTGTTTTTTGCTGGTTTAGGTAACTGGGTATCCTTACTCTTTCTTACTGGCTTAGTTAACTGGGCACCCTTTTCCTTCTCGACCCGTTTCTTGTGTAGTGAACGTGGACGAATCAGGCATTTCGGGCCAAATCCTATCAGGTCCTCCCGGTGGGCTAGCTTCAGCGCCTTTTCCACTAGATCATAATTTTTGGGATTCCGGTACTGGATCAGAGCTCTTTGCATGGCCTTTTCTTCCATGGACCGTGGGACATAGATCTTTTCCATGGTGCGCGGATCCAAACCTGTGTAATACATACATGTCGAGAGGGTCCCTGGGGTTGGAATGAAGTCCTGAACCTGCTCTGGGTTTACACCCATATCTCGGACATACTCCGCTAGTTCGATGGCTTCTGTTAACCCGCTACCGGGATGTGATGACATCAGATAGGGAACCAAATACTGTTTTTTCCCAACCTCTTCGTTCATCGCCCTGAAGTCTTCCGCGAAACGCTCATAGACCTTTTTCCCGGGTTTTCCCATACACTTTAATACCTTATCACTTACATGTTCGGGAGCTACCTTCAGTTGCCCGCTCACATGGTGTTCGCACAACTCCCTTAAAAAAGAGGTATTTTTATCGGCTAGGACCACATCGTAGCGAATTCCCGAACGGACAAAAACCTTTTTCACCTTTGGAATACTGCGTAATCGTCGCAGAAGTTCAATATACTCTGTATGATCTACATCCGCCTTGGCGCAAGGTGATGGAAAAAGGCATTGCTTATTTGGGCAGGCACCACGCTTGAGCTGGGCCTTGCAGGCTGGGCGACGAAAATTGGCCGTAGGTCCCCCTACATCATGAATATACCCTTTAAAACGAGGATTCCAAGTCAATTGCTCTGCTTCTCGGACGATGGATTCTGCACTTCTCCCTTGGATGATTCTTCCCTGATGAAAGGTCAGAGCACAGAAGGAGCAACCCCCATAGCACCCTCTGGAGCTAACTAAGCTGAACTCTACTTCTTCGATGGCCGGCACCCCACCCTCTTGCTCATAGATAGGATGATAGGTTCCCACATAAGGAAGGGCGTAGACCGCATCCATCTCTGATTGGGTTAAGGGGAAATTGGGAGGATACTGCAACACTCCACCTCGTCCGTGGTCTTGGAACATTGCCTTCCCATAGTAAGGATCTTGTTGATTGTATTGTACCCAAAAGCCTTCAGCGTATTTCCGCTTATCTTCCACTACATCTGTATAGGAAGGAAGCTCTAAAGCATCAGCAGGAGCATCCTGCTTCCAAGGAACCACAGTGCCGCGTATGCCTTGGATCTCATGGATGGGAGTTCCCTCTGCTAAGGCGTTTGCTACTTGAACAATGGCCTTCTCTCCCATTCCAAATACCAGTAGATCAGCTTGACTGTCGAGAAGGACGGATCGTTTTACTTTATTGCTCCAGAAATCATAGTGAGCAAAACGCCTTAATGAAGCTTCGATACCACCTATGATCACCGGCAAACCAGGAAAAGCCTCACGAACCTTATTGGCGTAGACAATCGTGGAATTATCAGGGCGTAACCCTGCTTTTCCGCCTGGTGAATACACATCCCTTTGTCGCCGTTTCTTAGCAGCTGTATAATGGTCCACCATAGAATCGAGATTTCCACCGGATAAGAGACAAGCCAAGCGAGGCCTGCCTAGCACTTGAAAAGCATCCACTTCTCGCCAATCAGGCTGAGCTATAATGCCTACTTTATATCCTTGCTTCTCAAGAATCCGGGAGATGATGGCAATTCCAAAGCTAGGATGATCCACATAGGCATCACCTGTAATGAGCAGAAAATCTAATTCTGCCCAGCCGCGTTTTTTCATATCCTCCCTACTAATGGGTAAAAATTGGGGGATTTTAATCGAACTCACTCCTAACTCTATAGAGAAAAATATCGAGATAGCTTATCCATAATAGGTGCCAAAGTGAAAAAACTCCCACAAAGGTGGGAGAGCTTTCTCAACGATAATTAATGAACTGAAGATCGACGCCTAGGTCCTGCTTACGCAATAAACCAATCACGGCCTGCAAATCATCTTTATCTTTACCTGTCACACGAACCTGATCACCTTGGATAGAGCTGGTCACTTTGATTTTACTATCCTTAATGATCTTATTGATTTCTTTGCCTTTTTCTTGAGAAATTCCTTGAATCAGCTTGACTTCCTGACGAACTGTATCGCCTGCAGCCGCTTGGATTTTTCCATAATCTAAGGCTCTAAGGGAAACCTGCCGTTTTACCAATTTACCCTCCAAAATGTCGATGACATTGCGCAACTTAAAATCATCATCGGAAATTAATGTGATTTTATCCTCTTGGAGTTCAATCGAGGATTTACTGTTTTTAAAATCAAAGCGCTGTTCAATTTCCTTTTGCGCTTGATGAACTGCATTCGTTACTTCCTGCAAATCCACTTTCGAAACAATATCAAATGATGAATCCTTCGCCACGAATTTCTCTCCTTTTTAATTCCCAGTGTCTTTTTTGAGAATGATATTATGTACAACCTGTCCTTCAGTGCCCAAGCTTGGATAAGTCTTGCCATTGAGGATTACGGAAAGTCCACCTGCATTCCCTACGGTGACCAATTCAATTTGCTCCTTGGCCTTTAACTCCTTAGTCACCCCTTGAGTAAAGGTTCCCTCCAAAGCAGGCTTGCCATCCACATTGATCCGAACCCAACAAGGCTGACTAAATATCAATTGAGCAACCAAGCCTTCTGTCTCCTGAGCAATCACATTTTGGGGGTCAGAGGCTGGTGTCTCAAGAGGGTTCGGGGTCTCGACAGAGTTCGGAGTCGTAGCAGGGTTAAGTGTCTCAGGGGGTGTTTGTGTCGTTGGGGAAGTTTCCGGTTGTTGAACAATCTCTTCTTGAGGAATAGTAGGTAATGGTGTAGTTATGTCTTGAGGGGTAAGGCTGGCACCTTGCTGCTTACTCAGTGTCGCAATTAGGATCACCACACTTAAGGCCACAACTCCGGTTAAAGCCACAAGGGTGGGCTTTAACCACGCGGGCATTTTTTTAGGCCTCATAAGCGTCTTTTCAACGACTACAGGCTCTTTTATGGGCTGTTCTGAAGCTTTGTAAAGTGCTAAAACCTCATCCGAGCTTAATCCTAAATGCTTGGCATAGGTTCTTATGAAGCCTTTGGTGTAAGTAGAACCTGGCAAAACATGATACTCTTCATCTTCCAAGGCCTCCAAATAGCGGATCCTGATTTTTGTCACTTCTTCAGCTTGGGTTAAGCTCCATCCTTTATCTACACGGGCGTTACGAAGGATTTGTCCCTCTCCTGCCATGATAACCCCTCCCTCATCTCATTCTTTAACTTATATCAAAGGAAGAAAAACTAATCGCTACATCTTCTGTTCGAATCTCATCTTCTGGAAGATTACGAATTTCAATAATAAAATCAAAGTCGAGATCAATTCGACCATCGCGGAGAAAAACCTCCGGGTGTTCAATGATTTTGGGGGTAGGCATTTCCATCACGCGTTTGAGTAATTCCCAGTGGACATCATCCCCACGTGAGGTACTCGTAATTCCATCGATCAAAAAGATGGAATCCTCCGCCTCATCGAGCATCAGGGTAGTACGAAGAGTTTGGCGTATGATTGTGGAAGATAATAGTATCCACTTTTTGTTAGCATAAACGCATGCGCTAATAGCCGCTTCAGTTTTACCAACTCGGGGTGCACCTCGTATCCCGATTAAACGATGGCCACCTCCAGTTAAAGTATCCCCTAAAAAGTCAACGAGCACTCCTAATTCTTCACGTATAAAACGATAAGTCGGTGGATTGTTTGCTATCATGTCCAGACGATGCCCGTGACGCAATGCTAGGCGATCAAAAAGGGTTGGCTCCCGAAAAGCCGTGACTTGAATAGCCGACACACAGTCTAAAGCTCCTTTCAGCGCTTGAACCTTATCCGCGCACGGAAACTCTAACAGAAACCCTCGATGACGATCCCCGATACCATTGACCGTTAAAATATTGATCTCTAACATCCCCATCAAGGTCGTGACGGCACCTAATAAACCGGGTTTATTTTGCTGAATCACATATTCCAGATAGAGTTGCTGTTCCGGGTATGCCCGACCACTGATCAAGGTAATCCTCCAATTCTCTTAATCCCTTTTCAGGATCAAGATGGCTTATGGCATAATCATAATCCCCCTGCGGGCCATTAGGATAGGCATAAATAGCATCGTAATACTTAAGCATCTCTTCAGTAAATGCTTCCAGATTTCCTTGATCTAATAATGTGGTATATAATGAAATTTTCTTATGTCCGAGTATCTTAGTAAGTCGGCCTAAGGCAGACTTAATCTCAGGTATGGCATTAGGGAATTGAGCGTATTCTTTCACTAAACGGTCGACGCGATTCGGGATGGAATCATAGAGCAGGATTTGCGGACCGGTCTTCATCGCATCAAAAAAGGAAGGTGGCAAGTTAATCCTACCAATTCTCTTGCTTTCACATTCTACAATAACATACGGAAAATGGCTCACTTCGCTAAGTCGTTCATATAATGCAGCTTCAAAGTCCTTCTGGGAAGGAGCAGAACCTAAACCTATAGAACCAAATACAGAGCCTCTATTATTAGCTAGGGCCTCCAGGTCGATAGCCGGATAGCCGTCCTTTTTTAGTCTAGCTAAAATCTCCGTTTTGCCGACACCGGTATTACCTCGTAAGACAACTACTTTGAAAGGAAACTCTCGACTAAAGTATTCAGTAATCCAATGACGATAGGCCTTATATCCTCCTAGTAATCGATAAACGGATAAGCCCATCAAGTCAAAAACATTAGCTAGGGATTTGCTTCTCATCCCTCCACGCCAGCAAAATAGGACTAGAGAATGTCCCTTCGCCCACTGCGAAGCTTGTTCATAGAGCCCCTTCAACTTTGGGCCTACAATCTCCAAACCCTGCGCCTTCGCCAAAGCAGGCGAAATCTGCACATATGTCGTGCCGATCATGGCTCTCTCTTCATTATTAAATAAAGGCAAATTCAAAGCACCAGGAATAGTTGCCTCCTGATATTCGCCTTCAGAGCGCACATCAACCAACAACAAATTCTTGACTTCACTTAACTCTTCAACTGTTATTTCATGGATCATGATTTATTTCCTCTAATTTAAACTATTCTCCTTTAATATAATAAATCCTCTCACCAAAATGTGCAACTTTTATCCAATTTCTTCTTCTTCCAAACCAAACTTCTGCTCAAATTGCCCCTTAGTTAGCAAAACCTCACGGGGTTTAGACCCTTCATAACCACCTACGACACCCTTCTCTTCCAGCAAATCCATCAGTCGTGCAGCTCGAGTATAGCCTATACGAAGTCTTCGCTGTAATAAAGAGACAGAGGCATTCCCCGCTTCAATAAAAAGTATGGCTGCTTGACGAAACAGCTCATCACCTGCATCTTCGGCTGGTTTATTGGTTCCTAATTCCATGTGGGGTATCTCCTGATACTCCGGCTTAGCCTGATTTTGCAGAAAGTGGACAACGTTCTCCACTTCCTTATCAGCTAAGTAACACCCTTGAACACGAATCGGCTTGCTTGCTCCCATCGGATAGTAGAGCATGTCTCCGCGCCCTAAGAGCTTCTCCGCGCCATTCATATCCAGAATGGTTCGAGAATCGATCTGAGAAGAAACGGCAAAGGCAATCCGCGAAGGAATATTGGCTTTGATCAAACCTGTGATAACATCCACCGATGGGCGCTGAGTAGCAATTAAGAGATGGATTCCCGCTGCCCGCGCCATCTGAGCTAACCGGCAGATGGAATCTTCTACATCACCGGGGGCAACCATCATTAAATCAGCTAACTCATCGATAATGACGACAACATAAGGTAGAGGAAGTGCATCCTCTTTCTTTTCTTGAGTTCGCAAAAAATTATAGCGAACGATATCTCTTACTCCAGCTGCTGCAAAAAGCTCATAACGGGTCTCCATTTCCGTGACAATCCATTTCAAGGCCCCTGCAGCTTTCTTAGGGTCGGTAACCACCGGTGCAATAAGATGAGGAATTCCATTATAGTTAGTTAACTCCACCATCTTCGGATCCACTAGCAGGAATTTCACTTCATCCGGCCGAGCTTTATATAAGATACTATTAATTAGTGTATTTACACAGACTGATTTTCCTGATCCTGTAGCACCCGCAATCAGCAAGTGAGGCATTTTCGTCAAATCAGCTACAATGGGACTACCTGTAATATCTTTACCCAGAACCACCGTAAGCTTGCTTGGGGCATTTTGAAACTCTGGAGTTTCCAGAACTTCTCGGAAATGCACAGTTGCAATCTCTTTATTGGGAACCTCAATACCCACCACAGACTTTCCTGGTACAGGAGCCTCAATCCGTACGTCTGTAGCTGCTAAGCTCAAAGCAATATCATCGGACAGATTAGTAATCTTACTCACTTTTACCCCAGGAGCAGGTTGCGCTTCATAGCGGGTTATAGCCGGACCTTGCATAACATGAGTCACCTTAATCTTTACCCCAAAGCTTTCCAAGGTATCCTCGAGAATCTTCACATTATCGGCCAAATCCTTATTAATACGTGGGTTCTTCACCTTCATACTTTTATTGAGAAGAGTAAGATTTGGTAGCTGAAAATCACTTCCCTCTCTCAGTGCCATTCTCGAGACAGGAGTACCGGTAACCTTGCCTGGCGGAATAATCCCCGAACCTGTTTCGCCCCCCTGAGCCTGTGAGAATTTCTTCCCTTCCGAAGATAAAGTTGTTTGCGTCACTGGACGATCAGGCAGTGATTTTTCCCCTTCCGCATCGTGATCTGCCAAGTCTTGTAGGGTTCGAATGATCACCGGCCGTTCGAGCTCAGGCTCTAATACCTTCATGTGATCCACAGAGGTCTTGGTTTCTTTCTTTTTAAGATTCTTACGAGATTCCTTCTTTTCTTTTGGCTCGACCTGTTTAGCATCGACAGAATCCTCGTCAGTATCCTGCATCACATAAATAAAATCTTCAACATGTCCTTTAACCCAATGCCCGGAATCCTTACTCGCTTTTTGGACTAGTTGGAGACCGTTGATTAAAGATCGATTCGTTATCAGTAGTGCCCCGATCAATGCCATCACGATAAGCACCACGTATCCACCGGAAATCCCTACTGACGCCTTCAGTACGATGGCAATCCCAGCACCGATTAAGCCACCACCATGGCCCATCATTCCTTCAGCAATGAAATGTTCTTTCTTATAGGCTTCAATCCCGGGCAATTGAAAATGCAGTATTCCCTCAAGGGTTAACCATAAGAGGACGACTCCTATAGTCCGCCATTGATTGTCGATATGTTTACGGTTCATATAGGCGATTCCCCACGCCCCTAGCATCAGCATGAGCAAAACACGACCGCTTCCTGCTAGAATGTTTAAGCCTTCTTCTATCTTCCCCCCAATTAGACCATTACTCCCAGAATAAATAGTGACTATGCCCAAGACAGCCAAGCCCAGAGCGACGATCCCTATGACTTCATGTCTGACACTATCTTTAAGAAAGCCCTTCTTCTTTACTGTACGAGTTTTTCTCTTTGCCAAAAAACATCCCTCAAATCAATTGTTATACTTACGAAGCTTCACTTTAGATGCGTATGATCCGAAGACTATATCTATCTATATCGCTTATGAATCTATTCGTTATTTCTACATATAGGATATATTTCCTTCACAGGTGTCGTACTTCCTTCTTCTATCGCGTCATAGCTTATCATCTTTAAATTATATAGAAAACCCGGCTTCGCCGTGCACTAGATTTACGCCTAATAGCTGGCGAAGTCGTTAGTAGCACCTATACTATCGTCCGATCAAAATGAAAACTTATTCACCCTGATAGTATAACAAAAAATCGGCCCTAAAGCCGATTAATTCTTAATTTAAACCTTCGCGTTTTTCTGATATGAGCCGCTTCAGCTCTCGATGCGCTTCTTTTAACCCTCCAACCGCATCAATCAAGCCAAAATCTACTGCATCTTGACCAATTAAAATCGTCCCGATGTCTTGCGCTAGCTCACCGGTTGCAAACATAAGCTGCTTAAGCTGTTCTTCTGTAATCCTGGAGTGCTGAAGAATAAAACGATTAATGCGCTCCTGCATTTTTTGCAAGTACTCAAATTGTTGATGACCATTGATAACTAACCCTGTATAACGAATGGGATGTAACGTCATTGTTCCCGTAGGGGAGATGAAGCTTCGACTACAGCTCACAGCAATCGGGATACCAATGCTGTGTCCGCCACCAAGTACGATCGAAACACTTGGCTTACTTAAACTACTAACCAGCTCAGAAATAGCCAGACCCGCCTCTACATCCCCCCCGGCAGTATTAAGAATCAGTAATATTCCTTCAATTCTAGGGTTCTGTTCTACGGCAACTAATTGAGGAATGACATGCTCATATTTTGTGGCTTTTGACTGAGCGGGAAGGACTTGATGACCTTCAATCTGACCAACCACCGTTAGACAATAAATATTCTCTGAAGGCTCCGGTATCTGGATTTGCCCTAATTCCTTCAAGTTCTCAGCTTCTGGATTTAATGATTCCTTATTTTCATCAGTTTGACTCACAGAGCACTCTCCTTCCATAACCCTATCTTATTATGGAAGTTTTCTTATTAAAAAATGCAGGCTCACTAGGCCTGCATTTTTTACCTAGTAATTAATATTATCCAGGAACGACACAATATATCGCGAAATATTGACGAACTCACCGATCCGCTATCCCTTAATCTCTTGTATAGTCCACTGCCTAGATATTGGCCTGCAAAATAGGCGGCTATAAATGCAATGATAATCAAACCCAGCCATGGTAATTCGCTATGTTGACGCAGATAGGCTACAAATGGTACGGGGAGGTGAATCGCCAAAAACCATTGAACAGAAAGCTTTCTCACATTAGCCCGCCAATAACCAAAGGGAATATTGAATAAGACGATGACTATCAAGAAACAGATGAAGCTGTACACCTTAGCACCTCCCCATCTATCCATATGTTGAAACGTCACCAACTATAACATCGATTACCAACATAAACACAACGGAAATATTCCTTTGACTTCTTCTCATACTTTTTTTATACTAGCAGAGTATATTATCAATCCATCGTGTTATAAGGTGGATAGCATAGGAGTTTAGCATGAGCATTTTAAATGTTGAAAATGTGAACCATGGCTTCGGGGGACGCCAGATTCTTGAAGATACGACCTTCCGCCTCCTTAAAGGAGAGCATGTTGGCTTAGTTGGAGCAAATGGCGAAGGTAAATCTACTTTTTTAGATATTATCACTGGCAAACTTATTCCTGATGAAGGTAAAGTTGAATGGTCTAATCGAGTCACCGTAGGGTACTTGGATCAGCACAGTGTCTTAACCAAAGGAAAAACTATTCGTGATGTTCTTAAAGAGGCCTTTCAAAAGATGTTCGAGCTCGAAAATGAAATGCTAGAGCTTTACAACCTCATGGGCGAAGCTACAGAAGAACAAATGGCCAAAATGATGGATGATGTCGGTGAAATCCAAACGATCCTAGAGCATAACGGCTTCTATATCATCGATGCTAAAATTGAAGAAGTGGCCAATGGCTTAGGTTTAGGAGAAATCGGTTTAGATCGAGATGTTGCGGATTTAAGCGGTGGTCAGCGGACGAAGGTACTGCTAACCAAGCTATTGCTACAAAAACCAACTATATTGATACTAGATGAGCCTACTAACTATTTAGATGCCGAGCATATCGTCTGGCTTAGTAATTATCTTAAGAACTACGAGAACGCCTTTATCCTTGTTTCCCATGACATCCCCTTCTTAAATGATGTGGTTAATGTGATTTACCATGTGGAAAATGCTGAACTATCCCGCTACACCGGCAACTACGAGCAATTTATGCAGCTTCATTCAATTAAGAAAGAACAAGAGTTGAAAGCCTATGAAAAGCAGCAAAAAGAAGTCGATCGCCTCGAAGATTTTATAGCACGCAACAAAGCACGCATCTCAACCACCGGGCGAGCAAAAAGTCGTCAAAAACAGCTTGAGAAGATGGAGATTTTGGAGAAACCCAAGGAGAAAATCCGACCTCAATTCCGCTTTAAAGAAGCTCGAACACCAGGTCGTGTGATTTTTGAGGCTAAGGATTTAGTGCTCGGCTATGATGAACCCTTAACACGCCCCGTTAATCTAAAGTTGGAGCGGGGTCAAAAAGTAGCCATTCGCGGAGTCAATGGCTTAGGTAAAACGACCCTTCTCAAAACTCTCCTGGGCATAATTCCTCCTATCAGCGGCGAGAGCATTCTCGGCGATTACCTTGTCCCCGGCTATTTTGAGCAAGAATCCAACCGTGGCAACAACAATACCCCACTTGAAGAAATCTGGCAGGAATTTCCTGGACTCACTAACTATGAAGCTCGCCAAGCTCTCGCTAAATGCGGTCTTACCAACGAGCATATTTCTAACAAGATGATGGTCTTAAGCGGCGGTGAAAGTGCCAAAGTAAGGCTCTGCAAACTTATGCTGAAAGAAATCAATTTTCTTGTTTTGGACGAGCCCACTAACCATCTCGATGTGGATGCCAAGGACGAATTAAAAAAAGCCATCCAAGATTTTAAGGGAACGGTCCTCTTAGTATCTCACGATCCGGATTTCTACGAAAATTGGGTCTCAGATATTTGGAATTTAGAACAATGGACCACAAAAATCGTTTAACGGCCTACCCCTCTATCATTTCATTATCTTGCTTTACACTGCCCAAAAATTACCTGATTATTTGTCCTGAAATAGGGTAAATTAGAATTAGTGATTCAAGCCTCAATAATCTAAACTACAAAAACATCATAGGAGGTAATCAATCATGGCAAAGTACAATTTACCCGTAGACAAAAATTCAGTAGCTTCCCAGTTTAACGTTGCTTTAGGTCCAGACGCTACATCCCGTCAAAATGGTTCCGTTGGTGGTGAAATGGTTCGCCGTACATTTGAGAGCTTCGGAAAAAGATAAATAACAGCCAACAAAGGCCAGCGCAAGCTGGCCTTTAATATTTCTTACCCTTTATTCAGTTTACACTCAAACAGCAGATGACGTGAAAAGCAAAGAGACCATCGTAAAGAAGCGCTCACTTTGGGATTGAAAGAAAAGCTTAAATGCACAGCTTCAAGCGGGGCAGAAGTAAAAGACCAGTCACATCTAATCGTAATTGCTTGACGTGACTGGTCTTAAATATTTAACTACTCGTGCTGTTATCTAAGAACGCAATTTCGGCATCAAGCAGTTCTTTTAATCTCCGCAACTCCGTCTCAGTAAGTGTGACACCCTTTCCCATCTTATCATGCTTTTCATTCCAATCTCTGATATCATACTTTGGCTCTCCACCACTCCAGCTTACACGGTTTAGTTCTTTTTTCCAGCCTCTTGAGCCCTCAGAAATTATACCTAATTCATTAATAATCTCATATTTAAAATCGCTGCGGTCTGCCATGATAAAACACCCCCTTAAGTTACCATTATCCGCCATGCTGGTTTATTTCCAGTTGACGATGAACCCCGCGGCTCAAAACTGAATCTGTATCCGCTATTTGATGCGATGTTCTCAAAGTTCTCTTTAACCGCAGAGGAAAAAAGCACCCATATTATTCCGGATTGTTCTCTTTTATCAATACAATGAATATGTTCTTGCTTAAGTCGATGTAGAATATCTTCACCTAGCTTTGTAAAGGCTCTCTGTGCATTTGTTCTACCCACATTATTCATCTTTGCAGTATCCGGAGTGCTCTTATTTTGTGTCACACGCGAGCGACTCACCACATTGCTTCGTTTCAGCAATGAATCAGGTGGTTTTTCTGATGTGCTTGTCTCATGTTGGTCGATACTGACCTGCACGAAGTCTTCTGTCTGCTTGGGCGCAATAGTTTTTTCTTCTCGCTTTATTGACTCAGGACGCAACACATGAGGAGAAGCTGTTGTTATAGGCAGCATCTTATTTTTGCTGTCATCCCCATCCTCAACTGTGTCTTCATCTCCGCTGTGCCACTCATCCATGATTTGCATCGCACGAATCTTTACTCGTGAAAGCAACTCAGAACTGGTTATATTTGCTATCGGCTCAATCATACTCTCTTGCAAAATACCATAATTGGTCAATTCATTTATTACGCGTACCATAGTGGCCTCAGAATCGCGATAATACTCACTTCCGCGAATTCGTATGAATCGCCAACCCATTCTCTCAAGAATCGTCTGTCGTTCCATGTCAGCACGGACTTTTTCCTCTCCACTATGATACTGCTCGCCATCACATTCGACGGCAATCTTCTTACCGTTGTATTGAACGACCATATCAATTCGATATGCGCCAACTTCCCACTGTTGAGTAATATGGTATCCGGCAGCAACCAACGATTTTCCGACGGTCTCCTCAAATGGAGAATCTGCTTTTGCTTCAACAGCCTCAGCCAAACGGGAATAAGCCTGCGGATTATCAGCATATTCCAGCAAATCGTGACTTACTTTCCCAGGTAGGTGGCGCGTTCAGCACTTCTTTTCCCACAGCCCGCACGCCGCGAAACCTTCGTATCAGACAATCATGATAGTGCCTCTCACCACAATCAATGAAAACTGGGTCCTAAATAGTGGTATAATTAAAGTGCCGGTTAAGGTCGTCCAGGGATTGGTACTTCCAAGTCCGTGTATCAGACTGA
>JBFWMF010000013.1:0-106741 GCA_050251735.1 Desulfitobacterium sp. | reverse complement strand
AAAATTCATTTGGGATGACCTCCGTTATTTTGATTGGATTCTGTTGGCCAACAGTCCTTTCAAATTGTAACGTGAGGTCTTCTTTTTGACAAAGCTCATTTTTGACTACTACAGGAATGCTCCTTGAGATACCCACACAATACATGTTCCAGGGAATTACTCACAAAGGAATAGATTGTTCGTTTTTTCGTTCTTTGAGTTATAACCGTTTTACTAGCCAACGAAAAATCATAATGACTACTTCTTATATGATCGAAATAGCTCTTGGCTAGAGCATTGACATCTTGTTCGCTTAATGAAAAATCATTTTTCCTAATAATCTTTTGAAGGATTCTTAGCATATAATCACCTCTTACTAGGACTATTAAGTTACTCAAATAACCGCCTTGTTATTTTTATGGGTATGTACATCTTTAATTGATATTAGATATACACTTCTCCCACTTTCATCATTTTCCTTCTATATTCTTCATGATAACATCTAAAAACAACAGGATAACTCTATCAACAACATAGCCTCCTGTTTGAATGCTTCATGGTGCGAGGGTTGCGAACCTTCAGACAGAATTCCTTTTGGGCCATCTATGCTAAGGTTTTTAATCTTAATGAATATCAAGTACTAAAGCTAGTGTCTAGAGAAGATTAGTGCTGTCATGGTCGTTAAAACCATATATATGGGGATTTCGGTAGTATCGCCCCCTCACAACTCCTCATTTGCATTTTTAGTTACTTCCAAAAGTCCTAAAGACTGCATCGCACTTTTATATGTGTCAACATTTCCCTTACGTACAAATAAATATCCTACCCCCAGAGCTTCAATCACACCACGTGTTGTTGGAAATTTTCCTTCCGAATGGATTTGTATTACTGCTTCCCTAATCTTCTCTTTAATTCTTATTCTTTTCAACTTATTTAACTCTTTACGTTTATTGGAAATAACTCGAATCTTTTCAGGAAAGTTATTACGAAGAGTGTCCGGGTCTACAGATAATTGCTGCGCAATTTGTGTAATCGAAGGCGGGGAATCATTCTTTAGAATAAGATCTAGTTTATGTTCAACTAATTTATAATCGATTATTTTTCTATTAAGTGAAAATCTCTTCACGCTTTTGCGCAAAGAGATTTCTATACATTGATTAAGAAATGGCTTTTTGAATAGAATTTCATAAAGGGTTATACTAGTACAATAGCTTAAATTTACCAAATGCCTAAAGCCTGATCTCTTATCAGTTCTACTCCACTCACGAAGTGAAACCTTTGGGATTCCCGAAGCCTGAGAGATTTCATTAACGGTATATGTTCTTCTCAATACCTCTAAAAAATCTTTGATGGATTCTGAGAAGTCAACTCGTGATAATTCTGGCAAATGTAGTAATAATTCTGCAATATTATCACAAACCCAATCATGCCATGTCGTATTTGTCATACATTTTACTTCTGGGTAATTTTCTGTATTTCCTAACCAGCAGCCGCATTTTGAGCAGAATCCTGGAATAGACTTTGCAGCAAGTAAAGATATCTCTTGTCCACAGTTTGGACAATTTCCCTGTAGCGGGTAGTTATGTATTTTGCAGAATTCGATATCCGAAAAGTTCCATATTAGAGGTTCATAGATAACTCCCGTTTCGGCCTTCCATTTATCTAAACAAAAGGGGCACCATGTACGCTTATTTTTAAATACGCTTTGTTTACCAAATGATTCGCTAATATTAAATATTAGCTGGTCTAAATTTTTGTTACCCGTCAGTTCCTCTAAGACTTCGATTAACCTGTTTGAAATCTGGGAAGAGGAATTATACCTTTCCTGTCTATCATAAAAATTCCATAAACCCTCTTGCTTTAGATAATACTTCACTCCCAATTTGGGAACAATCTCGTATCTAATTAAATTACCAACTGTAATATGATGAGCCATCGCAAGCCTCATAATATAACTCGGCAGACTCTCGCTTAATGGACTACCAAACCCAACCGGTTCTAGTGAGTATACCCTATGTTTGTGTCTATTATCATAATCGTTTTTATCCATTTCTTTTCCCTCAATATTTTTCTCTCTAAACTATATCCTTTAAACCACGTGCACATATACTTTTACTCTTATTTACTTTCATCTTGTTCCTCGGCCTAAAAGCTAATTCAACCTAAACCAACTTGATCTCTCCCTGGTTTACGAGTCCCGGGCAAAGCTTTTGATGACTTTACTGTACCCTTATGACTTGTCTCCGCTTTTTGACTTTTTCCTTTGTCAAGGCAAAGTGCTTTATCAAGATCACCCTCTGATTGAATCTGCCTCATCTTGGCCTCCCCTTTCATAATGCTATTTAGTATTCCTTCAGAGCGTTGTCCAGACATTCGAGTTTCATCTAGGTGTTTTCTGGTCAAAGTAGATGCATTTTCTAGTAACGCAAAATCATATGCACTGTTTAGCCATTCCTTTAGGGTACCAACGCATCCGAGGGAATACTTATAAAAATACATAAAGTCCTGGTCTACTAAATCCTCAGGTGATTTTTCAAAGGGCATTTGCCGCAAAATCCGTTTAATTGTTTTTCCGTATGCCTCAATTTGACTCTTATTATCGTGCCTATAACGTGGGAATTCGACTAAACGGGCTCTTCGATTAATTTGGTCCATAGATGAGTCTACTAGATCTTCTAAGATTGTTAATAACTCGTAAGTTCCGACCAGAACAATGGGGGTTGCACATTTGTTTACCAGAGATTTTATACCGTCTACTTCCCATGCAATTTTCTTTCCACTTGCTACTTTCAACATATGATGAGCCTCATTAATAATTAATGCAGATGTCTCTCTATACCTTAGAACATCCCGAAGCACATCTCTATAATCTGCTTTCCTGGTTTTTGATAAAATGATACGTTGTCCAGCCGAATTCGTAACTACTTCATCATAATATGAAATTTTATGATCCACCAAAGGTTCATTTAGTTCCTTAATCGTTTCTTTCCACAACCTAGGGAAATCAAAACCTCCTTGTTCCGGTGCCGAAGCTTCAACATTTGCTACTGGTATACAACCTTTATTAGTTTGCAACTTCGGCATAGCTAGCTCATAAAGTCTCTCAGTAACGAGCCTGACAAGCTCTTTTTTTCCCACTCCTGTAGGTCCGCATATGAAGACAATCCCTTCAGACCCAATACTTCTGATCCAAAAAAGAGATTTATCAACCGCATCCTTAAGAAATCTATGAGAAATAATTAAACTTCTAAAGTACTGCCTCTTCTCCTCATCTTCCTTATTTAACAAGTATTCTGGAAACCAATCACTACCACTTTTATTTGCCATTTGCCACAGGCCTCATCTCTTACTTAGATTTGTTTAGAGGCCTTCGCTATCAGCATCTAAATCAAAGCTAACTTCATCCAAATTAAAGTCTTGAATATTCAATTCTAATGCTCCATCTTCTTTATCTTCACTAACCCCTCCATCAATTACTGCCAACTGGGGTGCCATTTCTAAGTCCCGTTGACGTTGCTTTAATAACTCCTCAGTGGCCTCAGCTTTCAAAATGAATTCGCCAAGTTCTCTTGCCGATATGTTAGACCTACAAGCATTTAAACCTCTTTGTTTGACCAATTCTTCCGTAGCGATTCTAATCTCTAATTCGCTTCTACCCTTAAATGCTGAGTAATACTGAGAGTAACACTTCGTCCATTTTCCCTTTACATATGCATAAACAATACCTGCGTCCCAAGGATCATAACGCACAGGCACATTTGTTCCTGCTAGATCCTGTTTTGTAAATTCATCTGAATAATAATAAAGATATCTAACCTTAACTCCTCGCTGCGGATCAATTTTTGCCGTCCCTCTCTTAGTAGTAGGGAGTGTCATAATCTTGAAATCCTCGTCATAAGGAATGAATCTGAATGGTCTTTTACCCGCCGTTGCTATTCCCCGTTCGAATGCCTCTCTTGGCGATTCTCCGAGTGATGAGTGTTCCGAGGTATCATAAAACTCGTAAAAATAGTCCCTGCATAGCTCATATAGGGCGGGGAGTGTCCAAACAGCATGATTTCTAGGATTAACAGATTTGGTAACCTGACGAACGTTTTTCATAATCTTGGTATTACCTTGCAGGTTATGAAACAGTTGAGTGTTAGATGTACCAAACACCCTTTCGCCAACTGAACCAGTACGCGCTCTATGGGGCGGCCTTATTTTGTGGGTTATATTATAACGAGCTAATAAGGACTGAAAGTATACGCTTTTAAAGTCGCGTCCATTATCTGTTACTATTATTTGCGGAAGGCGATTAAACCGCCTAACACACTCTCGTAATAACATCATATCTGATCGGTATGAGGGGGAATCGAAAGTAATATAAAAAGCCAGTATGCGCCTTGTGAAAGCGTCTACCATTAACGACAGCCAGAACTTACCCATGCTTTTATTTGTATTAGAATGAATTGTCTCTAAATCCACTTCTGTATGGTCTATATGTACAATTTCAAAAGGCCTTTCTCCATGACGAGGAGTGGTCAAATCAATCTCCCAGTAGAAATCCTCGTGTTGATAAGCCATTCTACTTCCCTGAGTACTATACATGCGTTCTTCAACTGGCCTTTCTTTAATTATTTTCCCAAAAGTCTTTTTACTAGGAAGAATATATCCCCTTTGATCGCAATACTCCTGAAGCTTACCATAAAGAACTTTCAATTTTTGATTAGCGGGATTTTCATTCTTTTTTATGAAACTAGTGATCTCTTCATAAATATCTGATGAAATCCGAGGAGTTCTGTTGCCGCGTTTTTTTGTATGTGGAATGAGGCCAATAAATCCTGAACCATATTCCTGTTCAGCATGAAGATAATCATTATACCAATTGCGAATTGTTCTAGTTGTAACCTCTAACTTTTTAAGTTCTTGTATCTTAGCTCTACCTTCTATAAGCGGTAATATTATTTCATATCTTAAAGTAGCTACTTTTAACTCTTCCTCACTTGATTCTTCGAATATAGGGTTCACTAAAGCACTTTTATATTCAATCTTTTCGATGCCTTTTATCCGTTGGTCACGAACCAGTTCAAAGAATACTTCTCGTGGTACTTCAATGATATTCCCGTCCGATATTAACGCGATGGTCTTCTCTCCCAAGTTAACAATAGACCATAGATTTCCGTCCCAAGCCACTTGAGCACCAGGGACTACTTCAAACGAGTGATCTTTCAATATTGACTCGCATTGACTCGATAACATTATTTTATGAGCTAAGGCAATTTGTTCATCACAAAATACATGAGTACGTTGTGGTTCAGTAATAAGTTCATTTTCTATATCAAAATAAAGGCCACCTCGTGCAATAAGGTAATAAATATCATCTACCTGAGACTCATTATTTTTAAGAAGATCCAGCAAACAAATTCCTGGCTTATACCTTACAGCCTCAACAATGGACTCGGATGACTTCAATAAGACCTCCGCCTTTGAATCCAATAAATAGTCCTCTAGAAAATTGAAGTTGCGTTGAAGTATCCAGTTAATTTCTGCTGATGATCTAAGCCAATACTTAAGTCCATATTTCTTAGCAAACTCTTCACCGGGAGGACAATGCCACTTCCCTTCTGTTAGAACATATCGATTAGGTGATTCAACCGCAAGTTTAAGTAATTCCTCCTCAGTTTTCCACTCTTCCCACCCAGCCTCTTCATTCTTAATCACAAAATAATCTGGAGTGTGATAAACCCCCACTACCTTATCTTTTCGTGAGTTGTAAGATAATTTAATTGAAGGCGGTTGATCATAATACTCAATTACATTACTGTCATGTTCTTTTAGGTAAATTCCTGGAAGTTCATTTTGATGGCTTTCGAATTGTATTGAAACACCCATTTTCTTACTCGGGTATGAGCCAACAACATTTTTTCTTCCACCACCTACCCTTCTTGTAGGTTCGCTCTTTCGAATTCGGTCAACAAGCTCTGAGGCAACATCTGTAAGTCCTATTTCTTTACACCAAATTTGATAACTAAGTTCATCCATTATACACTAGTCCTCCTTGCCGTGATTCTCTTGCACATGAATTATCACTGTTGATCCATTAATGCAAAAAACCAGCTGAGATTTTTACTCAACTGGTTTTTTCCAAATATAATCTTTTAGCGGAGTCAAAGAATATCTTCATGTCAGAATCCCCTTTAAATGATTTAATTATATCGAATTATATAATATATCTATTCTTCATTAATGTCAAAAAGAAACCAATTACCTCCATTCTTCAGTTAATTTTTAATAATGAATTCAAAAAGGGTTTCCTTCCAGGTTTTTTGTAACATTTTTTCCCTTAGTGATATTGCCGAAGGCAATATACTTTCGACTTTTCGTCTGCTAGGGTATATTCCCTGATCTAGAAGACTAATCGTTGCCTCCTTAACCATCTTACAAGAGGCATCAATCCTAATTTCCTGCTTATTTTGGATCCATAGTTTATGTTCGTGAGCTATTGCTTTACAAACATCGGGAAAATGCTTATAAAGAACCCTTTGATCAGAGCCTAGACGCCTAGCGACTTCTCTCATGGACAGAGATCTATCATTTAAATAGCCTAATAGCATATTTAATATATATTGACTGTCAAAATGTTTCCTTGTCGCTCTTATTTGTCTTTTATCGCCACTTATTATCCTAGAGCTGTATTTAACACCTTCATATTTCCCACTCACTAAATCAACTAAAAGCAGATTTGTGCAATAACAAATCTTCAAAAGAGACTCTAGGCTAGGCCTATGTTTACCATCAAACCAAACTCTTACAGTAGTTTCAGGGATCCTCATCTCTTTAGAGAATGCTCTCTTGCTCCCAAAACTATTTACCATATCCTGAATTGCAGCGGTTATGTGAGCATTAGATAGTTCTACAGCTGTATTTGGCGGTATTGTTAGTAATTCCTGGACGTTCTGAATTACAAACATCTGCCATTCTAGATGTTCATCGGATGCTATTGTTTTCTTAAGTAACTTTTGTCTTCCAAGCCATGCTCCACAGCTTGAACAATATCCAATTCGCCGTTTTCGGCTGAGTATTTGAATCGTTTTCATGCAATTTGGACATTCTGTCTCTAGCTGAGTTAGATGTATCGCACAAATATTTATAACTTTGAAGTTCCACGAAAGAGGTTCATAAACTTCCTTATCACCATATTTCCATCCTTCCAAACATACCGGACACCATGCAAGATGACCTCTCAACAGTCCTCTATCCGGTAACCATTCATTGAATCTGATTAAGGTAAGTTCCTCTAATCTCTTACATCCAGTGAGTAAAGCCAATGCTTGTGCCCAATCCTTAGCCAAACTTCCTAAGCCATTTATCTCATATCCCACATCATAGAATCTGCTGCCCCCCTCATAAGCACTTCTCAACAGGTATTCTTTGTTTAAAACAACTGCTACTTCTCTACCGACTAATTTACCAACAGTGAGTGAATGGGCTTCAGCTAACCTTATAAGGTAACCACTTAAGCTCTCAATAGCTCCTGTTCCCAGTTCAATCGGTTCAAAGTTGTACAGAGTCGTCTGTTTAATGGGTACCACCTCAAAACTTAGAAACATGATATCCATTATATAGACAAATACTTGAGATATTATACTTGGATGACCTTTTCATAGTTAGGCACTACAGCAAAGAAACTCTAACCCACGATTTTTACTGCGTTGTCCTTTATCTTTGATACAAGCTCGATTATTCTCACTTGCTTTGAGCCATCAAACAGCTTCATAAGACTTTGCGGTTTGTCAAAAGGTGGGTTCATTAGCTCTTTTGGATTCTCCATATACCCGTTCTGAACAACGTAGTCGATGACTTTCTTAACGAATACAATCTGTGATTGGTTAAGAGACTGGTCATTGATGAATTCCGAAAACGCCTCATTTGCTGCTTGGAATTCCATCTTGGCAATTTTACGGACAAGTAGGCCAAAGGGCGTATCCTTAAATTCACGTTGATAATCCTCTACTGTGCCAAGCTCTCCAGTGAGAATATGCTCTAAGGTCTTGTAGTCCATTGCAGTAAGCGGAATATTATTGCGAAGCTTATAAATAGCAACCTGGTCACGATTATTCTCAATGTACCGGTTAACCTTTAGCCTATAGTCCTCAAAATCATAAGCAGGGTCTAGCTCTTCCCCCTCTTTGGTTTCGAGAACTTCGTCCTTGAGGTCAGTATATATAGGCTTGCTCCCGCCTTCATCCACGATGAACTTAATAAGACTACGCAGCTCTACACGAACCTTTTCGAAGTCTAAAATCCCGGAACTCTCCCAGAATTCTTCTGTTCCGATATCATCAATTAAGGCAATTTTCTCTCGAATTTGAGGTATTGTGGTTCTCTTTAAAAGACCAAGACAAACTTTTTCAAGTTGCTTTTTACCTCTTTTGAACTGAGCCTTCTTAGCCTCGATTTGTGATAGCATTAAACCGTACATAAAATTATCGGAACTCTTTGCGTACTCGTCTGTCTCATCCATATATACTAATGGGGCAAGATACGTATTAAGGTCATGGACATCGGAACTATTAAGACATACAAAGGAACTCTTTTCTTTATACTTTACAATGTACTGCAATTGTAGTTTTACAGCTACAAGCTCGGTATTCAAAGCATTTATTTGTCGGACTAATGTTTCAATTAACTCTGTGCGCATAACTTGATAGGGCTCTTCCATAAATGCTCCCTCTTGGAGAGTTTGAATTAATCGCACACGCTTTGAGAATATGGCTTCGCTAAGACTCTGTATTGCAGCAGGCTCAATGCCATCTTTATTTGCACGGAAGAACTCAAAGTTCCCCACATAGTCAAAAATAACGAAATGAGTTTTATCCTGCCCTTCTCCAAAAAGATTGGGGCAAAGCCGGGTTCCCCGTCCAATCATTTGCCAGAACTTCGTTTTTGAGCGAACATACTTAAAGAATACAAGATTTACAGCCTCTGGAACATCGATACCTGTCTCCAGCATGTCTACAGATACAGCGATATGAGGCTCCTTTTCAGCAACTTTAAATTCTTTAATTATGGTTTGAGCATAGTTGTCGTCACATACCACACGCTTTGCAAAGCTACCCCTATATTGCGGGTAGAGCTTATTGAATCGTTCCACAATGTATTCAGCATGACGCTTATTTTGGGCAAATATTATTGTTTTTCCCAGTCTATCGCCACCTGCAACTTTAATACCTTTATTCATTAAATCCTGTAGCACCATATCAACAGTGTTTTGGTTGAAAATGAATTTATTAAGCTCAGCCGGTGGAATTGACTCAGGTATCTTACCCTCCTCATCCACAAAGTCCTCTTCATAGCGAGCTTTATCCTCTTCAGACAGGTCCTCGTAAGCAATTCCCTGTTGCAAGAACTTGGTCGTAACCTCAATATTATGATAAGGAACTAATACGTGGTCAATTTTCACTGCTGTTTCATAGTCATAGGCAAATGTAGGAACCCCTTTTTCCATTTCAAAAAATTCGTAGGTATTCCGGTCAACATCTGTCTTGGGAGTAGCTGTTAAACCGACCAAAATCCCATCAAAGTATTCAAAGATAGCTTTGTATTTTTTAAAAATACTACGATGCGCTTCGTCGATAATGATTAAATCAAAATGGGCAGGGGTAAATAATCGTTGTCCATCATCACTTTTTGCGGTATCGATAGCATTTAGCATTGTCGGATATGTTGAAAAGACAATACGTGCATTTCTATCCTCTTTGTTACTAAGAAGATTGCATAACGACATATCTGGAAGATAGGTCTTAAAGGCATCTTTGGCCTGCGAAACTAACGCCGTTCGGTCAGCTAAGAATAAGACATTTGTTATATAGCCGCCGCGAGATAGCACATCAGTCAGACTCGATGCGGTCCTAGTCTTACCCGTTCCCGTTGCCATAACGAGCAACGCTTTTCGATGGCCTTGCTCAATAGAGTCACACACTGCACGGATAGCTTCTTTTTGGTAATAGCGATTTGTGATTTTATCATCAATTGGAATCTCATTTAAAGGTTTACGTTCATTACGGCGGTTTATCAACTTCTGAAGGTCGGCTTTAGAGAATATCCCACTTACTTTGCGTTGTGGAGAAGTAACATCATCCCAAATAAAGGTCTCGAAACCGTTTGTATTGAACATGATAGGTCGTCTGCCTGTCATCTTCTGTAAACAATCAGCATAGAGTTTTGCTTGTTGAGTTCCGATTTTTGGGTCTTTTGAGGTGCGTTTTGCTTCTATGACAGCAAGGGGGAGCCCATCTTTGCCATATAAAACATAATCAGCATAGCCCTTTTCTTGTGGATTAGGCATGCCAAAGAGTTCCACTTCTTCTTGAACGTCATCGCCGAACACCCAACCAAGAAGCTTCAAGTCAACATCAATATATTGTTTGCGAGTTTGGAATTCGGATATATCTTGTGCCGTAAATTGGCGTTCTTCCTTATGCTGGGTTTTCTCTGCTGTTAGACGTTCGCTCATTGACTCAATTCTGGATAGTAAGGCTTGTATTTCGGCATCCTTCTGCTCAAGAAGACTATCTCTTTCTTTAATCCTCTGTACATCAAGGATAACCAACTCAGATGGCATTTTTGCCTCATCAAAATGACGTTCTTCATAGTTTTGGCCATAACAATAATCAAGCCATTGGATAAACTCAAATAAAACAGCAAGAGAAAGAACAGCATTGTTACGACTAATGGCTTTATCGGTGTGAACTGCTAGGTTACCCAGCTTGATAATATAGGGAAGCCTGTTCCATGTTTGGCTATCGATTGCGAATTTAAACGAGGGTTCATGAATCAATGCCTGCAAATTGTCCTTATAGGGCATAGCAATAGTGTTATCGGCAGAATATACCCATTTAATAGCAAGTTCGAGTGCCTTTCGGCTACCCACGGCAGACATAGCTGGAGACGTAGATAAGACCCGTTCCGCTTCAATGCAGGCAGAGGAAAATAACGCATATTCAGTTTGGCCCTTTAGGAAATCAAAGTTTGCGGACATTGAAATCACCTCAGCATTTAATCAAAATACTCGCTCATCAAGCTGTCAAACAGATATTGAGTTTCGTCTATTGCTTTTTGTACAAGGGCTTTTTGTTCTCTGATTTTGGTAACGATTTCGGCAAATTGAGTTTGAAGAGATAACGGTGGTAATATAATTGGAATACTTCTTACCGCATCTTTTGTAATTGTTTTTGTTACTGCTCCTCGAACCCTATCTTTTATATTTTTTTCACTAAAATCTGTAGCGAGAAAATAATAAACGTATAATACGTTAGTTTTATCATTAAATCTTAATAAAAACTGATTCATGGCCAATGATACTGGTCTATTCAAGTAGGGCATAAGATATACTTTTCCCGCACTCCCGATTTTATTAATAATAATCTCTCCGCCAAATACCTTTGATTTTTCAAGATAATCGTAAGCTTCTTTTGTAATATATTTGACATTATCCTCATAATTTTGATTTTCTAAATCTGTTGTTCTAATCATTAAAGCATAGTCAGGCTTATCTAATAGTTGTACATTATCCCTTAGACTTTCATAACTACCATTGGCATGATAGTCAGTTAGAACAGTAATCAAATCCCCAAGAATTACAGCGTCCCAACCCTTTTCATTAATTAAAGGGTCACCAAACATATCATAAAAGATGGATGTGATAAGGTTATCCAGCTCTGCGAGCTGTTGTTTCCGCATGGCAAGGATTTCTGCAGCAGTATCTAAATTTTCGGCAATTTGTTTTTGTGTTTCGAGGGGTGGAATGGGAATTTCTATTTCTTTAAGAAATCTATCTAATTTTAAGTTTAGTATACCTGTTGTCTTGTTTTGAAATTTTCTTGTTTTACCTTTTTTATAACTTGAGAATAGGAAATAGAAAAGGTATCTGGGGAAATTATTTTTTTTATCTTTTAACCGCAATACAGAAGTAAAATTATTAAAAAGATACTTTTCCTCTTCACCTTCAAAAAAAACTACTCTACCCACCGGTTGGGCTGGACTACCGCCTGATTTTTCTATAATAATATCACCATAATTTAGAAATTTTTCTTTTGCTTTTTGGGCTTCTATTATCCTTGTTACAACATTTGAATAGTTAATATCCCCTTCATTCGTAAAATTTGTAGTGCGCAAAACAGGAATACCATTACCTAAATCATCATCGGAACCCCATTCTCCGGATAGAGGCTTTTCAATAATTTCATATAGTTTACTCACCCGATAAGCCCCCTCAATTCATCCATTTTGGAGGCAATAACAATGCTAAGCTTATCAAGTCGCGCCATAATCTCCACCGGGTTATCATATTCTACCTTCTCATATACTACTTCTTTATACCGGTTAATGGATAAATCATAGTCATTTGCTTCAATAGCAGATTTATCTACCAAAAAACTTTGCTCTGTTGGCATACGGTCAACTTCACCCTCAAGGTTGTGGAAACGAGCAAGTATATCCGGAATATCATTTGCCTCAATGGGTGAACGTTTATCATCCAAGGAAAATCCATCTGCTTTCATATCATAGAACCAAACCTTGTCAGTCCCACCAGCACCCGTTTTAGTAAAGACCAAAACAGCCGTGCTAACCCCTGCATATGGTTTAAATACTCCACTGGGCATGGAAATAACAGCTTGGAGTTGATGGTTCTCCACTAACTCTTTGCGTAAAGCTTTATGCGCCTTTGTAGAACCAAATAGAACGCCATCAGGTACGATACAAGAGCAACGTCCGCCTTTACGGAGCATCCGCAAGAAAAGTGCAACGAAGAGAAGTTCTGTCTTTTTGGTATCACAAACTGTCTTTAGATTATAGTTAATACTCTCTGCATCAACAGTACCAGTGAAAGGTGGATTCGCTAGGATAATATCATATTTTGATGAGATACCATTTTGCTTAGAAACACTGTCTACATAATCAATTTGAGGGTTTGTAATTGAATGGAGCATCAGATTCATTGCTGAAATCCGGAGCATTGTTCGGTCCATATCAAATCCAGTAAACATATCCCCTGCAAAATGTTCCCATTGCTTCTCCGTCATTACAGGTTCATATTTTTCCCTAATATATTCCGCCGCTGAAACCAAAAAGCCCGCAGTACCACACGCTGGGTCGCAGATTTTATCATCCGGTGTCGGGTCAAGCAAACGAACCATCATATCTCGAATATGCTTAGGAGTTCTAAATTGACCATTTTGACCCGCCGTAGCTAGTTTCCCAAGCATATACTCATAGAGGTCACCCTGCATGTCTAGGTCTTTAATATCATGCTCATATAACTCATCTAACCCGGTGATGATTTTCTGTAAAACCTGTGGCGTAGGAATTAAATATAAAGCATCCTCCATGTAACGAGAAAACGCTGTCTTGCTGTCCCCGTTCAATTCCTTAATAAAAGGAAATACTTTTGTTCCAACTATATTAAAAATTTCCCGGGAGTCTTTGGTCTTGAATTTACTCCAACGCATGGCTTGCCCATCTTCGTCTTGTGGGAAGATTTTTGGCATAGCTTGTCCAGTTAATGCTTCGAAGTTTTCGCTCTCCAGTTCTTTCTCATCCAAAGACCGTATGAACATCAAATAAGTAAGTTGTTCAATAACCGTTAAAGGGTTTGTAATCCCCCCAGCCCAAATATCAGTCCATATTTTATCTACCTTATTTCTTACCTCGCCTGTTAGCATTAATTGCTCCTCCTATAAGTCCAAATATATCTTAATCATTATAGCATTAGCATAGACATTATCTGATAAAGCTGGGTTCAATATTATAAAATCGAGTAATAGAGCGCAATAACAGTTGCGACTACACTTATTACCATTGCTATGGCATTAGCCTTTTTGCTATCAAACGAGAATTTAATAACAGGTATAATTCCTAAAGTTATTGATGTAAGTATAATAGCCCGCAAAAGCTTTTGTGTATGGCCAATTTTAGTAAAAATAAAAAGAAATAAAACCGAAATAAATATATATCCCCCTATCCATAGTACTCGCTTAATATTCCTTTTAAAGTTAGCTACTTGCATAGACAGAGATTCTATTTCAATTGTTGCCGTAGTTGCCTGCTCCTGCCACACCTTTACTTCACGGGACATCGTATTTAAATACTCATCCTTCTCTCTTATAACATCTTCAAGTTCACCAGACTTGTTCAATAATTGATTGATTGTCTCGACTTTTTCTATTACAAGATTCTCTAACTCCTGTGCCTTCTCTACTATAAATTCATGAATTAATTCTTCCTGTTCTCCTTGAGTTTGGCTTTGGGAGTATTTCTTTGTAAAGAGTTGGTCTGACAAAATTTCTTTTGCCAAGTGAGGTGAGTATCCTTTATATTGCGATATCCTAGCAAGAACTTTTTGAATTGATTCGTTACTCAAAGAACCCTTTGAAGTTGTGGGAATGAAGGATTTTGAAAAAAACTCCAGGAAAACTTCATTGAATCTATTATCTCTAGGTTCGATAAACCTTAATATATTGATTAGTTGTGAAGGTAGAATAGAAATTGGCTGCTTATTTTTAAATTCATGGTCTGTTCTTTGAAATCGTATTAAAAACCAGTCAGAAGTTAAAATCCAGCTCTTATTACTTAAAAACCTATCTAGTGTTAAACCATTCCTTTGATACTCAATTAAAGCAATCATATATGCATCGTGTTCAGCCGCTGAAGGAGACTTATCATGGTCATCTCGAAGATTTATTTTACTGAGTATATCTTTTATTCTTGGTTCTAGTATTCCTTTAGTTTCAATTGTTTGTGGTTCAATGACGATATTTTCCGCCTCAATTAACCTGTCTATATAAGAATATTTCGCTATGAAGTCTTCAATTGATATCCCTGTTTCTTTTGATAATTCCCAATACGAACTTATAAAATTTTCTTCAGTCAAGTAATTATAACCAACTGCTGATAAATTTACCGGAGTAGGATGCTCCCTTAAAACAGAAGAATCAAATTTAATTCGTCTTTCTAATTCCTTTAGAGTTGCCTCTGTCACCTTTAAGACTAGCCCGTATTCCTTGCAAAGACTTACTACTTCTGAGGTTACCTTATATCGAAATGCACCCTGGAGCTTTAAAAGCCGGTATACAATACTAGAGTCCAAATATACCGTCTTTCCTTCCATCATTTTTTTTAGGTTCTCTAATACTTGCGGGTCGCATATTGTTGAAAGATACTTAAAAGCCTTATTTGCTAAAACAAGTAAATAGCTAACAGCATCAGAATTGTCACTTGCTAAAAAAGCTCCAAACTTTTCTTTTGCAATTTCTTTTGAAAATGGCACTTTAAAATCGATACTCTCAATGGCTTCGTTAATATTAAAATTAATTTCCATTTGAGTTCCGCCAGTTATTAGGGCAACACTCTCTGCTCCATGTGCAAGAAAAAATGTTGTTAGAAATTCAACCAACTTTTCTTTTAACTCTTTAATAATCTCTTCGCTTAAATCATTGTAAAAAGGCGATATGTCCCTTTCAATCCAAGTTTCAATAGCCTTTTCCTGATTTATTTGTTGCACTCTGAATTGTTCATCCAGTTTGCTTCTTATTTCATCCGATAAATTGTACTTACCCCTCACCTTTGCTATATATCCCAATTTATATCCTTGCTCTAATAACTCTGATAACTCTGAAGAGTTGATAATACAGCCTAGTTCGTTTTTAAGAATTAATTCAAGGTCTAAGGCATTTATATAATTCTCTGAATGATATAGTCCACTTAAAATTATATCTATCTTGGTTAGTTCTGCTAAATCCACCTCATCTAAAGGTACATAATGTGCAAGCCTAAATGTTGTGATATCGTCTTGACAATTTAGAGCTACTAAAGAAGACAAATTTACCCCCCCTATATATTCTTTATATTACATAATTCACCATATCTGGCCAGAAGACCTTTTATTCTTACTATCCCTATAAAATTTGTTTATAAAATATGGCTAAATAAGAATAAAAAAACCTACAGGTGTAGGTCTAAATTTCGATGTAAGATGTTACATATATTTTCTAAGATTCTTATGGCTAAAGCATCTGCATTTTCATTCATTGACTATTTAGTTCTATATAATAAAATAGACCTACTAATGTAGGTCTAGATTTCGTAGAAAAAGGAACCATATATTTTCCTTAGTGAAAAGGAAGCATAACTTTTCCAAACGGAAAATTTATGGGTATTGCCACACATTGTATCAATTGTTAAGTGCTTATTTGGTGGAGACGAGGGGAATTGCACCCCTGTATCGAAGAGCTGCCACAAAAGCGTCTACGCGTGTATCCTTCTCTTTAAAATTCACCTCTTGGTCTCCAGAAGGCGGGATACTTCCAAGGCTATCTCGATAATCTTAGCTAATGACTCCGAGAATTGTCATTAGAGCAGTCCTACTAATTTGACACCCTGACCCCTCATCGTAGGCCTTGAAGGCAGGATGCTAGAGCACTTAGGCTGCTAGAGCGTAATTATCGTTGTTAACTATTAAGGTCCACCGTTTAACGAGACCAGGTGGAATCTCGACGCGCAACTCTTGCCACCGCTTCCCCGAGCGAGTCTAAAACGTCCCCTTGTTTGATGTTACATTCATAGTATACCAGTTTTTAGTTTAAATAACAGCGGTACATCTTTCAATTTCTAGTTTTTATTTAGATTTTTTTGATATTAATTCCATTGTAAATTATAGACCGTTGTCGACTCCTGTGTTAGGATGTTTTTGGGGAGTTTAACTGTTTACAAGACAGGAGAACAGCTCCCTTATTTAAAAAACTCTAACCTTTGGAGGCTAAAAATGAAGCAGGACATGATTGTTATATTAGACCTAGGTAGCCGGAATAATTCCGCTATGGCAAGGGCAATTCGTAATCTTGGGGTATATAGTGAGATTCACCCCCACGATATTACAGTGGAGCAGCTTGCCCAGCTGCCAAACGTTAAAGGCATTATTATCAATGGAGGGACCAACAATCACATCGATGGGGTAAAAATCGATGTTGATCATGGAATCTATGCATCCGGTTATCCCATTCTGGTCGTTAATCATGAGCCGGCAAAAGGTGAACATCTTCTAGCAAACTGGCCGGAAACCGACGACGAGACGAATGAAGTTTTGCGTTCTTTTATCTTTGATACCTGCCAAGCAATACCAAATTGGAATATGAAAAACTTCATCGAAGATCAAGTAGAGCTAATCAAAAGACAGGTGGGTGACAAAAAGGTTTTACTCGCCTTATCCGGCGGCGTTGATAGCTCAGTGGTGGCAGCTTTGCTCCTCAAAGCTATTGGCAAACAGTTAGTGTGCGTGCACGTCAATCATGGACTGATGCGCAAAGGTGAATCAGAAGGTGTCCTTGAGGTATTTAAGAATCAAATGGACGCCAACCTCGTTTATGTTGATGCCAGTGAGCGTTTCTTGAGCAAGCTGGCAGATGTTGCCGATCCGGAGGAAAAACGCAAAATTATTGGCGCTGAATTTATTCGAGTCTTTGAAGAAGAGGCACGGAAATTGGAAGGCATCGAATTCTTGGCTCAGGGAACCATTTACCCGGATATAGTAGAAAGCGGTACGAAAACCGCCAGCGTTGTAAAATCCCATCATAATGTCGGCGGTTTACCTGATGATCTTCAGTTTGAGTTAGTAGAACCTCTATATCATCTCTTCAAGGATGAAGTCAGAGCCTGCGGTATTGAGCTAGGCCTGCCTGCAACCATGGTCTATCGGCAACCTTTCCCCGGACCTGGTCTCGGGGTACGTTGCCTCGGCGCTATTACCAAAATACGCCTAGAGGCAGTCAGAGAATCCGACGCCATTTTAAGAGAAGAGTTTGAGCTTTCCGGTTTAGACAAAAAGGTGTGGCAATACTTTACTATTGTCCCCGACTTCAAATCAGTGGGCGTCAAGGATCATGCCCGCAGTTATGAGTATCCTGTGATCATCCGAGCCATCAATACCATTGATGCCATGACTGCCAGCATCGAACCCATCGACTGGCCCATTCTTCTAAAAATTACGGATCGTATTTTAAAAGAAGTTCCCGACATTAATCGAGTTTGCTATGATTTAAGCCCTAAACCCTGCGCTACCATCGAGTGGGAGTAATACTGAGCTCAACTACGAGCGAGCGACCACCCTTCACGGGTATGGTCGCTCGTTCTTTTTCACGAATCTACTCAACAAACAGGTCTGGTTCCCTGCGGAGAGTGTAAGCTTCTTCCAACTCCTGCTTATGGTTTAGGTAACCTGCATCATCAAAATACTTAGCTTCTACAGGGCACATTTTTACACAGGCACAACATTTAATACAGGGTCCGGTTAAGCGGGACACATCCTCAGTGTCAATGGAGCCCATCGGACATAGTTCGGTGCAAAGCTTGCAATCGGTACAAGAGCTACTGGTTTTCGGGGTGATCTTACGGAAATCAAAAGGATTGCCCTCTTTGTCCTTTGCTACATAATAGGGACGGTAGGGCTTTATCCCGTCGATCTGGAGATCTACGAAGGATAGTTCAGTATTTATTTTCTCATAGATCCGATGGGCAAATTCGCTAACCACAGCCATATCCCTATCATCAGGACGTCCCTGGGCAAGTTCTTTGGAAAAAGAATGTTCGCCGACAAAGGCCCCTGCGGAAATTACAACAAAGCCATTGTCCTCCATAATATCCTTGAGCTCGATTAAGGCATCATCATAATTTCTATTGCCGTAGACTACGACCGGAATTCCCAAGGCCCCCTGACCCCTCACTGTGTTCAAGTATTTTAACAAAACGTTAGGCACCCTCCCAGCGATAACCGGAACCCCCAAAATGACGAGATCGTCTTTCGTGTAGGTAACAGCCTGCTTTCTTGCTTCGGGCAAGGTGAAATCCATTTCATTAAATGAGATCATCCCATCCAGGTCAGTCAGCTCAGTCAGCTCAATCAACTCAGCTAGCTCAGTTAACTCTTTAGCAATTCCCCTGACGATTTTCCGGGTGGTGCCAGTTCCGCTAAAAAACATGGCCGTGATTCTTTTTTTCATCCTCTTCCCCCTCATATTTCCTTTATCTATGGCAACATTATACTACTTATCTGTTACTTAATTCAGTGTTTTAGTTAAATATTCTGAATATTTAGCGGCACAGTCCTAAACTCCATAACTGCAGATATTAAAAATATCCATTATTTAATGTATTGCTTGTCTATTAATAACAAAAGAGATGGGAGAAGTGATTTAGACATACACTTAAGACGATATCATAGAATACAATGCTATATACCATTTAGTGGAAAAATTCAGGACATGATCTTGATGTTTTATAAGAATTTCTTTATTGGTATATCGGTATATGAATCTATCTTATGATTTCTGAAAGGGCTGAGTTAAATGTACAATGGATATAACCCCTATGGCCATCCCTTTCCTCCTTCAAGGGACTGCGGACCAAATCCCTTTGTCGTAAATATTGAACAAGCTACGGTGCAAAATAACACCTTTCGTACCGCTTTGTGGACCGGGTCGCACCTACAGCTTACCCTAATGAGTATCAATGTAGGGGATGGCATAGGCCTAGAAATCCATCCTAATGTTGATCAATTTCTTCGTATTGAACAGGGTCAAGGCCTTGTTATGATGGGAGAAAGTAAAGACAGACTTTACTACCAGCAAAGAGTGGGCGACAATTATGCTGTATTCATCCCGGCCGGGAAATGGCACAATGTGATCAATACTGGCCGTGTTCCCCTTAAACTATATTCTATCTATGCACCACCTCAACATCCCCACAGCACTGTTCACCCAACAAAAAGGGATGCCGAAGAGCATCACACGTACTAACAAATTAACTCATCAACTCATCAACTGGTCACTAGAACGAAGTTCTTTCTATGAATAAAAGAACACTGCAGATGTGTACTTCTGCAGTGTTCTTTTATTTGTTTATAAGAATGAGGCGAGGGGAGGATTATTTATCCTTACGGAATAAACCCTCTACTTTATCTTTATATTGTTCTGCTTTATCTTCGATTCGATCAACAATTCTCTCCGCTTTCGCTTCAGCAGCGTCTTTCCATTCTTCGGCGCGGTCCGCGATGTTCTCCAGCTTATCTTCTAGGGTATCCTTAAGCCCATCAGCTCGGGAGGCGATACCTTCCGCTTTATCCTCTACCAAATCTTTCACTTCATCGACCTTTGATTTAACCTGGTCACTTTCGAGAAATTCCTCCGCTTTGCGGACCGTCTCATTAATAGTTCCCTTGGCTGTATCCAACGCTTTATTAAGATTGCTCTTGAGGTTATCCATGCTTAATCCACTCGCTTTCTATTGATCTTGTCGTTCTGTTCTTAATATATACTCCATCTTTTCTCAATTATAGCATGAGATATGGCTACTTTTTAAGATGGTAAGGCTATTGTGACAACAAAATTTCGTCTGTAAAGCAATACCGTGCGAATCAACAAGCTCGATTGATTATGAAGAATATTGTGCCAGCCCTTTTTGGGTATGAATTCCGGGATCAGGACAGTCACTTGATAATTACCTTCCAAAGCTTTGCGCTCAACAGCATCGATAAATTTAGTCAGAGGCTGTACGATACTGCGATGCAAGGAAAACAAGGTGGCCAAACGCACCCCCGTATCCCATTTCTCCCACTTTTCTTCAAACTTTTTTTCTTCTTCCTTATCAAAAGAGATATGAACCGCGATAATCTGGTTAGCCGATAAAGATTTAGCATAGTTTAGGGAATACTCAACGACACGGGTGATCCCAGCCAGGGATGATGATGACATTCCCTCAAACTGTCAAGTTGTTCAGCGCAGTGCTCACCCGGAGTTGCTCGGCTATTTCCTCGTAATGTTTATGGATTCGACGAAACATATTAATCATCAAGGGGACGAAGAAAAATATCGGCCACAAGGTTAAGGATAGATTCTTCATTATTTCATCACCTTTAGGTTGATATTACTCGTCTTTAAGTCGTTGGGCAAGGGGGAGTCTCTCAATTAACTAAGAATAAAAATTAAATTTTTCTCATGAATAGATTACACTTGACGATATGACGCACCTGTCATAATATTGTGGTGACAGCGGTGTCATATTTAAAAATGCACGTCATAAGTGTATATGAATTAAGATATGAATCAGGAAAGGAGATGTCCTGATCTTGCCAACCCAGACTTTCTTTAATTTGCCAGAAGAAAAAAGAGAGCGGATCACTGAGGCTGCCATCAGCGAATTTTCGGCATATCCGTTTGCTCAAGCGAGTATCGCCCGTATTATAGAGCAAGCTGGAATTCCGCGAGGTAGCTTTTATCAATATTTTAAAAACCTTAAGGATCTATATAAGTATATTTTTAATCTGGCGGTAGAAAAAAAACTCCAGTTTTTTGAGGATAGAATTCCCGATCTGCATGGAGAAGGCTTCGACTTTTTCCAGACCTTGCATAGGCTCTTTGTGGTAGGTATCGAATTTGCTCAAGAACATCCTGAAATTTTAGCTCTGGGGGATCGATTTCTTAAGGATAACAATCTTCAACTGCGAGAGGAAGTGCTGAGGGAACAAAATCCTAAATCCTTAGATTTATATGGAGAGATGTTGCGTAAAGGCTATGAACTGGGACAGCTTGATCCGACTACAGATTTCACGGCTGCCCTACTGATGATGCAAGCCTTAAACAAGGCTCTTCTTGACGCCTATCTTACCCTCAGTCAAGACAGTCAGGGCTCAATCTTAGAGGATAGCCGTTATCTGGACCTGGTTGATAAAATTCTCTACCTGTTTGCCCATGGCTTGAGAAATAAGAGCGCAAAGAAAGGTAGAACGTCATCGCTGAGTAAGCATTTGTAACTGTCACCATTTGAGGAGGAAGCTTTATGGCTATACTGCTGGAAGGTAAAGAGATCCGCAAAGTTTACCAGACCGGGGAAATCGAGGTCGAGGTACTCAAAGGACTTAACTTTCAAATCATGACCGGAGAGTTCATTGTTATCCTCGGGCAGAGCGGATCCGGCAAAACCACCCTACTCAATATTGTGGGGGGCATGTCCCCTCCCACTTCCGGTGAACTGTATTATCAGGATCAGCCTCTCCATGAGCTGGATGATAAGGGATTAACTCTATATCGTCGCAATGCGGTGGGCTTTGTTTTTCAGCATTATAATCTGATGCCTAATCTGACGGCTGCGGAAAATGTGAAGCTGGCGGCGGAGATTGCCGAGAGTCCCCTGACTGTGGAAGAAGTACTGCACGATGTGGGACTCGCGGCTTGGTCGGGCCATTTCCCTTCCCAGCTTTCCGGGGGACAGCAACAACGGGTGGCCATTGCTCGGGCTATCGTTAAAAATCCGGCCTTGCTTCTTTGTGATGAACCCACCGGAGCCTTAGATATTGAGACCGGCATTCAAGTCCTCAAAGCCTTGCTAAAACTCAATCAGGAATACCAAAAAACTATTCTCCTCATTACCCACAATTCAGAGATCTCTAAAATGGCGCACCGGGTTTTTTATCTCAAGGATGGTCGACTTGACCGTATCCAAGTCAATGAGCACCCCCTGCCGCCGGAGGAACTGCAATGGTAATGTTGCGAAGAAAATTATTCCGTGAAATTAAGTCAAACCGCGGAGTTTATCTGGCCTGTATCATTGTGATCATGATCGGCTTAATCACCTACACTTCCTATTCGATTATCATCGAAAATCTGGAGCGAGCTCAGGACCACTTTTATGCCGAAACCCAGTTTGCGGATGGCTTTATTAAGCTCAACGGTTACCCCGAGAGCCAAGTAGCCAAGCTGGCCAGCCTAGCGGGAATAGATAAGGTTGAAGGGCGGATCGTCAAGGATGCTCGTCTTTGGGAGGAGGATGCTGAAACCAGTCGCTACCTCCGCCTGGTCTCCATGAACTTTTCCCAGCAGCCGGAGGTGAACCGAGTTCAGCTCTTTAGCGGTCAATGGCCGGAAGATGACAAAAGGGAAATCCTCGTGGACCCTAAGTTTATGGCGGCTAATTCCCTAGCCTTGGGTGATACTTTAACCTTGATTCTCGAAGGAAAGCGATCCAGCTTTAACGTGGTCGGAACTGCCCAGAGCCCTGAGTTCATCTATGCTATGCGTACCGCTCAAGAACTCTACCCTGACCCCTCAACCTTTGGCATCGCCTACATTCCCCAAAGCTCACTTAAAGCCTTGGCCAAAGAATCAGGGCAGGTCAATGATATCGTCTTTACCTTGGAGCCTGAGGCTAGATTTGAGGATGTCAAGCTGCTTCTGGAAAGGTCACTGAAGTCTTATGGGGTGCAAAGTATTTTTCCTCGCCAAGATCAGACCAGTCATGCCGTTCTCGAAAGTGAGTTAAGCTCCCTCCGCAGCATGGCCCAAACCTTGCCCCTAGTCTTTCTTGCGGTGGCCGCCATCATTCTCTACACCATGCTGAGACGATTGATTGAACAGCAACGAATGAATATCGGCAACTTGAAGGCCTTTGGGTTCACGAATCGCGAGATCATCCTGCACTATTTGTCTTATCCCCTTTTGATTGGGGGAATCGGCGGCATCTTAGGGGGCTTGGCTGGAATTACCCTTACTTTTCCCTTAATGACTATTTATAAAGAATTTTTCGCTTTGCCTGGCATGGCAAGCAGCTTTTCCTGGAAATATCTTTTCTTAGGCTTAGCACTATCTCTGGCCTTCAGTCTCCTCAGCGGCCTAAAAAGCAGCTTGGACATCCTGCGCTTAAATCCTGCCGATGCCATGCGCCCAGCGGCTCCCGCTTCCGCCGGTAAAACGCCCTTCGAAAACCTGACTTGGTTATGGAGTCGTTTGTCTTCCCAAGGTCAGATGGGGGTTCGCAATGCTTTTCGCTCACCCATGCGCAGCATTTTTACGGTGGTCGGTATGGCCGTGATTTTTAGCCTGATGACCGTTTCCTGGTCCATGGATAACATGAT
Organism: Desulfitobacterium sp.; assembly: GCA_050251735.1. Lineage (GTDB taxonomy): Bacteria > Bacillota > Desulfitobacteriia > Desulfitobacteriales > Desulfitobacteriaceae > Desulfitobacterium. Next base: position 82,824 of record JBFWMF010000013.1, on the reverse strand, counting down.
CGATAAGCTAACGACTTTTCAATTCCGACAAATCCAAACCTATGATGTCAAAATCTCCCTCAACAGGCCCGGGCCTGCTAACTCCCTACAAAATACTCTGGCCCACGAACCCGGCATCACTCACCTCGAGCCTCTCTTAGAGGTTCCCGTCACTTTGCGCAATCAATGGCATGAGAAAGAGGTGATTGTGCTCGGTCTCAACCATGGTTCCACTCTCTACAACGTGTTAAATAAAAAAGGTGAACAGGTACCGATTCCGCAAGACGGGGTTTTACTCTCGGAACGTTTGGCTAATCTTCTCCAAGTGCAGGTAGGGGATGCTATCCAGGTCGAAAGCCCACTGCGGCGCCAGTTCCATGCTGAAAAGAAGGAACAGTTAGTCGTGCGCGGGGTGATTCCTCAATATGTAGGCCTTAACGCCTTTATGGAGATCGGCGCTCTGGCAGACTTTCTACAACAAGGCGAGATTGCCACCTCCGTACTCATCCAGATGGATGGGCAGGCGATCCCCGCTCTTAAAAGCAAATACCGGGATGCTTCCCAGGTGGGTAACATCGAATCTGTTCAAGAGAGTGCGGACAAGATCGAGGAGATGATGGCCTCCTATGGCTTTACCGTCTACTTTATGGCCTTGATCGCCGGTTTTGCCGGTTTTGCCTTAATCTATAATTCCAGCATCATCTCTCTTTCCGAGCGCCAAAGGGAGCTAGCCTCTCTACGAGTGCTCGGTTTGACCTCAAAAGAAGTGCTGAAAGTGATTACTTCCGAGCAATGGTTGCTCACACTGTTTGGGGTTATCTTGGGAATTCCTCTTTCTTATGGCCTTCTGGCGGCGATGGGACAGTCTATGAGCACTGATCTCTACTCCATTCCCACGGAAATCCCCCTTGTAGCGCTCCTTGGGGCTGTCGGTGGTACTGCCCTCTCCGTCTGGATTGCCCAGAACCGCACTTATGTTAAAATCAAGGCTATGTCTTTTGTGGAGATTTTAGCAACGAAAGAGTAGGCTAAGCTTGAGGTTAACTAAACGCAACGACTAATTCTATTGAGGAGGTATTCTTATGTCAGTTGAACGTCCCTCTCTCTTAAAAAAAATACCATTCACTTTTTTCAAGAAAGGTCCGGAGGGAAGCGGAAAAGTCAGCGCTAAAAAGTCCAAGCAAAGAAGAATACTCATTTACGGAATTATTGCCCTCCTCATCCTAGCCGCTGTGGCGGTTAATAGTCTAAAACCCTTGTCCGGAACACTTATAACAGTTCAGCCTCAGGAATTTATCAGGGGCTTTACGGAAGAGGGGCAAATTTTAGCAGCCCGGGAGTGGCCACAGTATAATATGGTGAACGCGAAGGTCGCCACTGTTTCGGTCCAAAACGGGGATCAGGTCAAGCAGGGCCAGGTTCTTCTGGAGCTCAACACCCAGGACCTTGCTTATCAGTTGGAAGCCTTAGAGGCACAGCGCAAAAGCGTGGAGGGACAACTCCTCCAAGCCCATAGCAACCCCTATCCGGCCTTAATTCAGCAGCAAAATCTGTTGATTATCCAAGCTGAAAAGGATAATTCCGCCCAAGAAGGAAATCTTGCCCGCAGCAAAGCTCTCTATGAGGCGGGAGCTCTTCCTCTGGTTCAATATGAAGAAGCCCAGCGACAAGCGGAAAGGGCCAAGAATTTCTTGACCCAACAGAAGACGGCCTTGGCATTAATCTATGAACAGCACCAGCCCCAACAAGGCACTGAACAGTTTTACGGCGGTCAAATAAAAGCTCTTAATGCCCAAATCGCCCAGCTTGAGGAACAAATTGCCCAGGGCCGTGTGACTGCTCCCGCTGATGGCTTCATTAAGGACTTGAACCTGAAGGAAGGGGAATGGGTTACCCCAGGACAGCTTTTGCTCAATCTTTACCAAAGCTCTTCATATAAGGTAGAAAGCTATGTTTTAGCCAGCGAGGCCTCTGCAATCAAGCCGGGAGACTCGGTGAAAACAATACAGGATAGTAGCTTGGAGGATTTGGTCTTGGCGGGACAGATCGAATATGTCGAGCCTGCGGCGGTGGAACGTATTTCTCCCCTAGGCCTTAAGGAGAATCGGGTTAAGGTAAGCATACTTTTGCAAAGCGAAACACCCCTGATTATCGGCAGCACTCTGGATGTAGATTTTATAACTCATCAAGAGTCCGCTCAAATCATGGTTCCTAAATCAGCACTTTTCCCCTATGGAGAGGGTGAGGCAGTTTGGGTAATTCGTGCAGGAGTCGCGACTATTCAACCTGTGGTTAAAGGTATGGAAAATAACCGTGAAGTTATTATTCAGGATGGACTAGCCGCCGGTGAACAAGTCCTTTTAGATACGGATCTGCCGGGACTCAAGGAAGGGAAGAAGATCAAAGCTAATCCATGACTCGTCTAACGGCCTTTTTCCAGCCTTGATAATACTTTCCCTTCAGCTCCTCCTGCATCTGAGGCTTAAAGGAACGGTCAATCCTAGCCTTCCCCCTTAATTCCTCTTTATCGCTCCAAAAGCCGGTAGCTAGACCAGCAAGATAGGCAGCCCCTAAAGCTGTGGTCTCAATGCATTGAGGCCGCTCTACTTCTACACCCAGGAGATCCGCCTGGAACTGCATGAGGAGATTATTGGCTACTGCTCCCCCGTCTACTTTCAGAAGTTGAAGGGGTAACTGGGAATCTGCCTCCATAGCCTCTAAGATATCTTTCGTTTGATAGGCCATAGATTCTAAAGCAGCACGAATAATATGGTTCTTATTACTGCCTCGGGTAAGGCCAACAATTGCTCCCCGAGCATCCATATCCCAGTATGGAGCGCCCAAGCCTGTAAAAGCAGGCACTACATAGACGCCACCGTTGTCTGCCACCTTGGCAGCAAAATATTCGGAATCAGCTGCCGTTTCGATGAGCTTTAGTTCATCCCGCAGCCATTGAATCACTGCTCCGGCAATAAAAACACTTCCTTCTAGGGCGTAGACGACCTTATCCTCAATACCCCAGGCAATGGTGCTTACAAGGCCATGTCGAGATTCATGGACCTTTTCCCCGGTGTTCAGCAGCATAAAACAGCCTGTACCATAAGTATTCTTCGCCATGCCCGGCTCAAAGCAGGCTTGGCCAAATAAAGCTGCTTGCTGATCCCCGGCAATCCCAGCGATAGGGATTTGATACCCAAAGAAACCTTCCGGTGCCGTTTCTCCGTAGTTGAAGCTTGAGGGCCTGACCTGGGGAAGCATCGCTGCAGGAATATTAAGCCGGCGAAGCAGCTCAGGGTCCCACTCCAGAGTCTTAATATTATATAGCAAAGTACGGGAAGCGTTGGAATAATCGGTAACATGAATCCGACCCTTGGTTAGATTCCAAACTAACCAGGTGTCCATGGTCCCAAAGAGCAGGTCGCCCTTTTCCGCTTTTTCCTGAGCACCGGGCACATGATCGAGAAGCCAACGGATTTTCGTTCCCGAGAAATAAGCGTCCACAACTAAGCCAGTCTTTTCCTTGAACAAAGGTTCTAATCCCTTAGCCTTCAATTCATCACAGAGGGGAGCAGTCCTTCGACACTGCCAAACAATAGCGTTGCTGATTGGTTTGCCTGTGTGCCTATCCCACACCACCGTGGTTTCCCGCTGATTGGTGATGCCGATTCCTGCAATCTCCTCTATTTTCACCTGGTAACGAGCCAAGAGCTCAGCAATGACACCATACTGAGTGCTCCAGATTTCTTCAGGGTCATGCTCTACCCAGCCTGGTTGAGGATAGATCTGGGTAAATTCTTTCTGGGCCACTCCCACAATATGACTTTCCTGATCAAAGAGGATCGCCCGACAACTGGTTGTCCCCTCATCCAAAGCAAGTATATACTTTTTCATTCTTCTCGCCTCACTACCAAACTTTTTCCAACTCCTTCTTCCTTTATATCATGAGTAAGATAGTTTTAAAAGGGGAAGATTATTGACTTGTACTCAAATTAGACCTGTTTCAGATCTGAGAAACAAATTCCCGGAAATTGAGGAAATCGTCGTTAAAGAAGGGCAACCTGTCTATTTAACGAAAAACGGTTATGGAAGCATGGTTGTTTTGAGCCTAGAAAGATACGCTGAATTAACCGATTCTATTGAACTTAAACTTGATGAGGCAAATAGAGTAGCGGAGTCGACCAACGTAAGATACACCCACGACGAAGTCTTTTCAAGAGTTCGAAAAAGAATAAATGATGAAAGATAAATATGTATTAAGATATCTACCAAATTATGAGCAAGATCTAAATGAAATCGTCGATTATATTGCGTTAAAGCTCCACAACCCTCAAGGAGCATTGAATCTGGTCGATAGAATTGAAGCTGCGATCATGGAAAGACTGGGATGCCCATTATCCTTCGAACCATTTATCTCAAATAGAAAGAGAAAATATCCGTACTATCGGATTTATGTGGGTAATTTTACTGTTTATTATGTTGTAATCGATAAGGTTATGGAAGTAAGAAGCTTTTCACGCTCAATATCATAGGCGCTAAAGACCTCAAGTGCTTTCTCTACATCTTGATAAACCTTCCAATACTTACTAGCAAGACAGGGATCTCCTTTGTTTTCCATGAAAGCAATGACATCTTTCAAGGGATAGCCGAGAAATAGACCTAATTCATGGGGACAGCACGTTTGATAACGTTTTTCCAGCATAACTAGATCATCCTCTAAAGCTTTAGTCCCCTTATAGCCCAGTTCTTGTAGAAATTTTCTATTCTCGCTGACAGACAAATGCTCGGCTAAAACTTTTTCTTTATAAAACAGGACAAATATTCGATCCTCCTTCCACCTAAGTTCATAATATGTGATTCTTAAGGAAGGACATATCTCATCCTTATAGTATTCCCAAAGGGAATAGCTATTGCGCTTGAGATGGGTAAAGGCCATTAAGGTCGATGGTTTTATCGATGCGCTACTCATAAAGCGACCCAAATTGGCGCGTATTTATCTATGCTCATCTTTCCCACCTTGACGCTTGTACATTCTGACTAAATAAAGGATTTTACCCACCTAGCAAAAGAAAAGGAATCCCGATCTTTGGGATTCCTTTTATGCGTTAACTTATGTTGGAGCCTAAAGGGCAAGGAGCTCATCTAAAAGCTCTGCATCAATCTTCAAGACATTCTTCGTTAAGTCGGCCATAACCGGATAGAAATAATGGGTCTTGCTCTTCTGAATGTCCACAGCAAAGTCACCAATCCACATGAGTAAATGCTCTTGTAGAAAGGCTTTTTGATCCTCGAGGACCCTTTTGAATTCCTCAGAACTTCCCTTTTCAAAGTGCTCCTGAGCCAGTTGTGATAAATGAGCCATGAAGTCCAGCTCTAAGCCGATATGATCATCGGCCTCATGAGGATAGTTTGAAGGCAAAAAGTTGTATTTCAAATAGGCGCGACGAACATTCAGCGTACTTTCTTGGAAGAGGACCCGTTCCTTGGTCAGATAGACGGATTCCCAAGGAGGGGCGGGCAAGCTATTGGGACCAATGAACAGATAAGTATATTCGCTCTTCAGCTTGTCTAAGGTTTGCGCAGGATCAACTTCCATTGCCTGAGCCACCTCATTTAAAGCATCAACATGCTTATCGAAGAGGTGTTCATCGTCCTGAAGCAAAAGCTGTAGCGCCTCTTGGGTATGTGAATCTGTGGCAACCCTTAGAATATCTGCTTGGGGTTCTCCACCGAAAATCCGTTGCAATAATCTATATAGATAACTGCGGTTGGCTAATAGAATTGCCATAGCATCGTTTTGTTGGTTCATTACTTACACCACCCGTTCATATTATTGATTTGCAATCGTCTTGTTTCCCAATCATTCGTTTTGTTCTTACTTCTCTATGGTATATGCGATAACTTTATGCTGCTGAGGCTAAGATTCGCTTTTACTCCTTATCACCAAATTTATAGCCAATCCCCCACACGGTCTGAAGGTATTTGGGCTTGGATGGGTCCTCCTCAATCTTTTCCCGAATCTTGCGAACAAATACGGCGATACTTGTTGATTCACCTACATAGTCTTCTCCCCAAACATAGGTCAAGAGTTGCTCCCGAGTAAAGACCTCCCCCGGATGGCTGGCCATGTAAGCAAGGATCTTAAACTCTTTTGGTGTGAGATCGACGTTCTTGCCCTGCAATTTGGCCTCATAGCGATTGAAATAAATTTCCAATTCCCCATACTTGAATCTTTCTTTATGCTCATTCTCTGCGCTTGCCCCACTCTGGCGCTCTCGCCTCCGCAAAAGAGCCTCGATACGCAGGGAGAGCTCTAAGGAGCTAAAAGGCTTGACCAGATAATCATCTGCCCCCGCTTTGAACCCGACGCTTTTGTCCACAATATCCCCTTTGGCAGACAAGATAATGATAGGAACGTTGCAGCCATTTTGTCGAAGCTGAGCACAGACGTCAAAGCCATTCATTTTTGGCATCATTACATCGAGAATTACGAGATCCGGCTGTTCGGCTTCGTAGACTGATATGGCCTCCAAGCCATCTGAGGAATAACAGAAATCATAGCCATCCTCTGTGACAATATGCTCTACCACAATGCGAATGCTTTCTTCATCATCAGCCAACATAACCTTCATCCAAAGCCCCCCCTTCTCCTTCGTTTACTGGAATTCCTACGGTAAACAGGCTTCCTTTGCCGCATTCACTCTCAACCTGAATCCATCCACCGTGTAACTCTGTCAATTCCTTGGCTAGAGCTAGCCCTAAGCCACTGCCATTATATTGACGATGCAGCGAGCTATCGCTTTGCACAAATTTCTCGAAGATATTGGGCTGGTCCTCTTCACTAATGCCAATGCCGTTATCTTGGATGTTGATCAACACTTCATGGTTCTCCTGATCATAGGACACCCATACCTTGATCTCGCCACCATTCGGTGTAAATTTCATCGCATTACTCACCAGGTTTTCGACGATCCGGCGCAAGCTTTCCCGATCTCCCAGGATCAAAGGCACATCCCGATGGACAGTACTGGAGTAGGTAATTCCCTTCTTTTCCACTAAGGGCTCAATGACACTTTCCACAGCATTAATTACGTCCACTAAGTCGATTGGTTCTAGAACCAACTCTTTCCTTCCTGCTTCGATGCGTGCCATTTCTAGAATGTTGTTAATCATCCCTAAGAGAACTTGGCTATTTCCTTTTATCTCTTGGACAATCCGCTCCTCTTTTTCTGTTTTCGGGTTTTTATTTCTTTCCAATACTTCAGCGAAAGCAATAATCGAGGTCAGCGGTGTCCTTAGCTCATGGCTCATAATGGCCAAGAAATCAGATTTATACTGGTTATCCTCCTGCAAACGCTGATTCGCAGCCTCTAACTGTATGCGCTGGTCCTCCAGTACATCCATCGCCCGGGCTAAGTCCTGAGTTCTTAATTCGACCTTGTTTTCAAGTCCACTGTACAAATTCTGGAGTTCTTTAGTCATTACTTCAAAATGCTCGGCAAGATCCCGAATCTCTCCTTGAGCATCGATATCCACTAAATCTACCTTTAGGTCACCTGTTCGGACATGTTCCATAGCGCCCTTTAATTGGTTGAGTGGTTTGGTAACTAGTTTAGACATGGCATAAAAGATAATTATAGTAACTATTAAGGTAACTAGCGAAATATAGGCTACTTGCTTAACCGCATTGGATTGTATGTTTGCCTTATACATTTCGATAGGCATGACAATGCTCATCGCACCTGCCAAATCCCCATTCTGCCAACCTTCTTTAGGATAGCCCAAAATATCAATCTCTCCGGTGGGTTCCCCATGACATTCTAGACAATTCTCCTCAATTCGCATGGGGGCTGTATAGCGAAAGGCTTCTTTTCCCTCATATTTCGTTATTTTATAGAATTCTGCAGTCGTCTTGTCTTCAGCAAAAAGATTTAATGCTTCAAGTTCAAATTCATCTGGAACATCTGCCTTGTTGCGCGGCTCAAAATTTGTATAGCGTACGATGTAACCAGTTTTCCTACCAAACAATTTACCAATGCTTTTGCCTACCAAAGAACAATGGAGTCTTTTAAAATTATAGGCCCCATCGGCATCATAGTTAATCACATCTTGATTGATGACCATAAATTCCCAAACAGCATCCATTTGTTGTGATAGGACATAGGCTTTCTCGTGCATTTCTCTTTCGGCTTGTTTTTGTTGGGTAAGAAAAATCCATCCAGCATTCATAAGCAATGAAACAGCCAAAATTCCTGCCAACAATACGATAAATCGGGTCCTTATACGAATATATTTTAACTTCAACCCGATCACCTCCGGCTATTTCAGAAAGCATGTTCATTATATCACTAAATTTGCCCTCAGCGATTAAATAATTCTACAATTAGAAGGAAGGGGAGTATCTGATAGGATACTCCCCTTCTTATTGATATCGTTAGGTTAGACCCACCCCAGATACAACCATTACAGCATAAAACACATAACGACCGACTACTTGCCCAACAGTGAGCAAGATAGCAACACTTAATACTGTACTGGAAAAAGCTTTGGTGGACTCATCCTTGGCCATCCACAGAGCGATACCCGCACCTGCAAGGATGCATAACCATTTCATTACACTTACTAGCTGCATATCTTCCAAGATACTTAAACTGCTTTGCAGCGCACCGCTAGAGCTGGCACTCATGCTAACTAGGCTGGGAACTACTGCTGCTACTTGAATGATTACGGCAACACCCACTGTCAATGCAACAATTTTTCGCATATTAGCAGCTTCCTTCATGCTTACAAGCAGAAAGAGTACAGCCCCCATGGAAATCGCGGTAGCATAAAACTCAATTAATGTTGAGTTATTCTGCCAAACAGCTACACTGGACTGGCTGTAGATGGCAGCCATCATATAGACATCTACTAGTCCTACTAGGGCTGCCACAGTTGATAGTCCCGTGATAGCTTCCTTTACTTGTGGCTTAGCATATACTAGGGCTACAGCGACAATAGTTAAGCCAATAAATATAGCGGTAAACCAAATTTCGCGGCTGAGCCAAGAAGATCCGAATTGATTGAGAGACTTAAGCGCACTCAGCGGGCGACCAAGGTGCTGCAACGATGCCAGCACCCCAACGATACCAAGTATCGCTGCAGTGAGCATAGCATTCTTGTAAACCGCTTCTTTATTCATAAGCCTACCAATAGCCACAAAAACCATGATGCCAATGGCAACTTGTATACAAATAGAGAATATGGTTAAAGCCATATGTTCCATTATCACACCTCCACTTGCCTATAATTCGTGTCGAAAGCACAGCTCTTTGGTTTAATCAACAGAGAAGGCTTCGTTGCTGTAGAAGATGGAAGAACAGCAATATCACTCACTAAATCCGTACCGTATTCCTTTTTTAATTCATCTAAATCCCCGAACTTAAGGCAACGCATCAGACAAGCGTCTACGCATGCTGGATTTTGGCCAGCGTCGCGTAAGTCTTTACAGGAATCGCATTTTCCAACTACATTTTTCTCCTCTAAATATTTGGGAGCGTTATAAGGGCAATTCCATATGCAATACTTACAACCGATGCATAAATCTGCATCATGTTGAACAGTGCCATCTTCACCGAAATGCATAGCTCCGGTCGGACAGCCTGTTACACATTTGGCTTCTGCGCAATGATTGCAAGCCCCTGAATAGTGATAAATATACGCTTTAGGATACACACCACTTTCAAAGCTTTTCACATCGCGGAAATTAATGCCGAGACCCAAATTATGTTTATCCTTACAACTTATTTGGCACACATGACATCCAATGCACTTAGTTGAATCAAAGTAAAATCCTAATCTAGCCATCTATAATCACATCCTTCCTTTAAACCAGGTTTACAATCCGCGGTGGTAATTCGCAGTCAGGAGTAAGTTGCTCACCAGTGAATTTTTCAAAGTTAACAATACAACTGTTATAACTAGAGAGTCCTTGCCCGGATGTAACCTGACCCGTAAGAATGTTGTCAGAACCCGCTTTATCAATACCGGTTTTCTCGTCTATGTCGGCCCAAGCACCATGCGGTAACCCGATAACTCCAGGAACCAGACGCTGCGTTAAGCTGGCTTTGCGTAATGTTTTACCATATTTACTTGTTATGAGCACCGTGTCGCCATCCTTAACTCCTTTTTCCTGAGCATCTGAGACACTAATAAAAACCGGATTTGGGAATGCTTCACGAAGCCACGGAACATTATCATAGTTCGTATGAGCTCGGCGTGGATATTTAGGATTAAATACTTGATAGGGAAAATCACCCTTAATTTTATTCTCCCAATCTATAAAGGTCTCCTCATACCCCTCCATGGGTACATGATAAGTAGGATAAGGCTTATAGACATTATCATCATAACCAAACGCATTTAGGGCATCTGCCTTTTTCTGACAATAGATTTCGAATTTCCCGCTATTGCTGGGAAGCGGATTTTTTTCCGGATCTTGAATATAGTCTTGATATCCGATAGCAGTGTACTTATCGCCTTCTTTTCGTTCAACTTGATAGACCCCCTGTGCCAAGAGCTCTTTTAAACCAATTTTGCCTTGTTGTGGTGTGCCTTCTACACCCCATTCTTTAATGTCTGAATCTGTAATCGTTACCAAAGGTGAATAGGTAATACCATCTTCCTCAACTACCTTAGAAGTAGCAATTAAATTGAAGTACTGCTGAGTCTCATCAAACGGATAAATCTCCTTTGGATCAATCCCTAAACGTTTAGCTAATTCCTTAGAAATCCACTGATCGCTTTTGGCTTCGTATAATGGTTCAATTATTCTTGAGGGGAAATAGGCCACTTCACGATTAGCTGTCATCCTATCCGGGGGATTGAGGCGCTCCCATTGTGTCGTAATCGGCAAGACAATATCCGAGTACTGGGCATTCATTGTATAAAACTGAGCAAAACTAACGACAAAATCAACCTTACGATGTGCCTTTATGCCATCCAAAATACCTTTTGAAGTGTTTAAAGTTGCCGAGAAACAATGATAAATTACACGTGGATCCCATGTCCGGATATCTTCCGGCAAAAAAACCCCATCAAATTGATTCCCGGTACAATTAAATTTTCCGTCAAGAATTGCCTTCCATTGTTGTGGCGCATTTACGACATCATCAAGTGGGTTAGGAATAACTGGGAGTCCGTTATTGCCCAAGGCTACCAACGCAGACCCAACATTTCCACAACCAAAATGAAACCAGCCGCCACCACATGAATGTCCTTCTTTTCCAAAATGTCCACCCATTGCTCCGATTGTCATGAATATTTGTGGTAGGTCGTTAGAATGATTCGTCCGAGCTGCTGCAAAGCTGCACAGTAGCGCTACCTTTCTGTCCTTCCTCATTTCCCTAGCGAACCATTTTATATCTTCTACCGGGGTGCCGCTAATTTCTGAAGCCCATTCCGGCGTTTTAGGTATACCATCGTATTCACCCAAGATATAGTCCTTAAAATTCTCGTTAACCTTGGCATCTTTGGGTAAGTGTTCACCATCAAATCCTACCGTATAGGTATCTAAAAAATCCCAGTCAATCAATGGGTTTGTCTCGGGGTTGTCTTCATCTAACATTGCATATGCTACAGCCAGCAGGAAGGCTGTATCCGTTCCCGGCCGTACCCGAATCCATTTTGCTTCCAACATAGAAGCTGTAACATTATATTCAGGGCCTACAAAAATAAAATTCGCCCCTGCAGCTTTGGCCTGTTGTATGTTATAAGTCGGATTGCCGCCATTTGCCCAAGCCGGATTAGTGGAATATAGAACGATCGTATCACTTTTCCGCAAATCAAAGCGGTCACTGGTTTTTGCAGTAGCAAATTTAGGCATTCCTATCATAGCTGGTGTCATAGAAAATGAACCCCAAGAAGTAGTATCATTGCCCCCGGAAACAAATCCTCCGTACAATGCTAGCGGGGCAGCTCCGGCGCGACTCCATTTGCGAGATTGTCCTTGGTCAGGCAGAAAAATCGAACGAGGACCATACTCTTTATAATATTTCTTTAATTCAGTGGCCACAATATCTAGGGCTTCATCCCAAGAAATACGTTCCCAATCATCAATGCCACGTAATTCCTTTTGACCCCCGCCTGGTTCCCAATGCTTACGTTTCATAGGATATTTAAGTCTATCAGCAGCAAATATCTCCTGGCGACGAGAGTGACCCCTTTGACAAGATCTTTGCTGTGGATAGTCTGGGCTATCCGGATGACTATCATCTGTCTTCTGACGAACAACAACATTATCGACAACATACACTAAGTTGACACAACGACCTCCACAGTTTTGTTCACAAGAGGCAGGCACCCATTCCCCCTCTTTGTTAGCTGCTTCTGCACCAACACCTGCCTCGCTAAGAGCATTGCTACTACACCCAGGCAACGCCAAAGTTGCAGTTCCTACTGCGCTGGCTTTCAAAAAGCTGCGTCGACTTATATTCTTTTTTATAATACCATCCAAAATGTTACCCATACCTTACCTACCTCCTTAAATCGATAATCCGCTTCATGGCCAAAACCTAGTAAGCCTCCATCACCTCTTTGTTGCCTAAAGATACATTGTAAAAAGATTTACTCGTGCATATTTTAACAAGGATAATGATCCAATGCTATTTTCGCAATATTTAATTTCTATTAATTTTTCTTAATATATTAGTTTCCAGATAACTTTATTTCGACTTATATTTGGTACTGTCAATAATCTTAGATATACTAGCAGCATTTCTCAAAATTAAGCTATCATTAAGCCCCCTATCTTCTTCTCAACGAAAAGAAGGAGATAGGGGGCTTAATGATAATATGATCGATTCACTGAAATGATGCCAATTAATATCCCTTGCCTTTATCACTAAAATGCCGCTCAATCTCACGTTTTGCATCCCGTTCGGCAATAGCCTGACGTTTATCGTAATTCTTCTTCCCGCGGCAGACACCCAATTCGATCTTCGCTAGGCCATGTCTAAGGTAGATTTTCGTGGGAATAAGGGTCAAACCTTCTTGCTGTACTTTGCCAATGAGTTTAATAATCTCTGAGTGATTCAAGAGGAGCTTGCGCTTGCGCAAGGGTTCGTGATTAAAGCGGTTCCCTTGCTCATAAGGGCTTATGTGCATCTGATGAAGCCATACTTCACCGTTCTCAATACGGGCATAGCTGTCCTTAAGGTTCACACGTCCATTACGGATAGATTTGATCTCGGTTCCTGTGAGGATAATTCCTGCTTCAAGCTTCTCTTCCACGAAGTAATCATGGTAAGCCTTTCGATTATCGGAAATGACTTTAATCCCTTCTGATGCCACAAGAACCCTCCTTACAAATCAATATCACTCACTGAAAACTAGGTATTTAGTATAGCATAGACTCTCGGTTTTTTCCAGTATAGGCCTTTCACCCTAAGAGTTACTCGGTGGCACTGCCCTAGATTTGATGATACCTAGTTTGCTGTGTCTACTTGAAGGGGTGACAGACTCAGGGCTATTGGCCGACACCTAATCGGTTGACACCTAGAAAATATATGAGAATAAAAAGGGGCGCCGCTCACTACTTTGAAAAGTAGCTTTGCGACGCCCCGGCAAAACAATTTTACGTTCTAGATCAAGAACGGAGCGATGATGAGGGAAATGGTACCCATAACCTTGATCAGAGCGTTCAAGGAAGGACCAGCTGTATCCTTAAAGGGGTCACCGACCGTGTCCCCAATAACTGCAGCAGCATGAGTCGGTGTCCCTTTACCGCCTAGGTTACCTGCTTCGATGTACTTCTTAGCATTGTCCCAAGCACCGCCGGCATTAGCCATGTAGATAGCCATGAGCACTCCGGCAACAGTTCCACCGGCCAGCATACCACCCAGGGCCTCTTTCCCAAGCAAGAAGCCGACGAGAATGGGCGATCCTACGGCTAAGAGACCAGGAACAATCATTTGGCGAATAGCAGCTCTGGTGGAAATATCCACACAAGCCCGATAATCTGGCTTTCCTGTCCCCTCCATGATGCCGGGAATCTCACGGAATTGACGGCGAACTTCACCGATCATTTCAAAAGCAGCTTTCCCTACCGCTTCCATACAGAAGGAAGAGAAGAGGAAAGGCAGTGCAGCCCCAATGAATAAACCAATGATCGTCGTCGGAACGAGTAGATCAAGCTGTTCCAAGTGGGCAAGTTCAGAAAAGGCACTGAACAGGGCAAGGGCAGTTAAGGCTGCAGAACCGATGGCAAACCCTTTAGCCACAGCAGCCGTGGTATTTCCTACAGAGTCCAACTTATCGGTAGTTTGACGGACACTGGGATCTAACTCAGCCATTTCGGCAATACCACCGGCATTATCGGCAACTGGTCCAAAGGAGTCGATGGCCACGATTATACCAGCTGTAGAGAGCATAGCCATAGCAGCCATAGCAATACCAAATATCCCTGCCACTTCATAAGAAACAAAAATTGCGACACAGATCGTAATAACCGGTAAGGCTGTACTCTTCATACCTACGGCCAAACCTTGAATAATATTGGTAGCTGCTCCGGTCTCAGAAGCTTTAGCTATCGCTTGAGCAGGGGGCTTCTGATTGGAGGTATAGTATTCAGTAAATAGACCGATGAGGATATTCACAACCAAACCGCTTATAATGGCAATGAATACGCCATTCGGGGTTAAGGTTAAAGTATCGCTAACTTGGAAGGAATCAGGAAGCATCCAATGGACTACTGCAAAAGATCCAATAGCTGTTAAAAGGTTAGTACCCCATAATCCTTTGTTCAAAGCCGTTTGAGGATTCGCATCTTCCCCTGTCCGAACAAAGAAGCTAGCTATGATGGAAGCAAAGAGTCCTACAACTCCAATCATCAGGGGAAGCATGAGTCCGGGTGCACCGGCATCAAGCGTATTGAAGACAACAACCCCGATCAGCATCGCTGAAATAGTGGTTGCACCATAGGATTCGAAAAGGTCAGCACCCATTCCGGCGGTGTCCCCGACATTGTCACCCACGTTATCAGCGATAACGGCAGGGTTACGAGGATCATCTTCTGGAATTCCGGCTTCTACTTTACCCACTAAGTCTGCACCAACGTCAGCAGCTTTCGTGAAAATTCCTCCACCAACACGGGCAAATAGGGCAATAGCACTAGCTCCAAAGGCAAAGGAGTTAATAATCTCTGCATCTTGGAACCATAAGAACAGGGCCGCAACACCAATTAGGCCTAAAGCATTTACGGAAAGACCCATTACTGCTCCGGCACGGAAAGATACACCAAGGGCCTTGTTGAGGCTTGTCCGCGCTGCTTCGGTAGTACGAGCATTCGCGCGAGTGGTAATTC
The DNA here is from genome assembly GCA_050251735.1 of Desulfitobacterium sp. Lineage (GTDB taxonomy): Bacteria > Bacillota > Desulfitobacteriia > Desulfitobacteriales > Desulfitobacteriaceae > Desulfitobacterium. The sequence goes on along the minus strand of JBFWMF010000013.1, from coordinate 67,508 downwards.
CCATCCCTACATAACCGGCGACTGCAGAAAGCACTGCCCCTACAAGGAAGGAAACGGCTGTTTGCCAGTTTTTGATAAAGGTTAGGATAATAAAGATAATAATTACGAAGGGAATTAATGTCCTGTACTGGCGATTGAGGAATGCCATGGCACCCTCTTGGATGTACTGGGAAATTTCCTGCATCCGTGCATTTCCTGGGCTTTCACTTAAAACGCTTCTTGCAAAGAAGAAGGCAACAGCCAGCCCAACAAAACCTGCTAGGATAGCCCAAACAGGCATTGAAGCAAAATCCATTGTCAATAAACCTCCTAAAAATAAATAGATAATTATGTATGAGCCAAGTTTAAGGAAAACTTGGCTTGCACATGGCCGACACTGTCGACCCATTTGCTGTCCTTAGGCGAAGACGACTGCCTTATAGTAAGAAAAGGAGCCCTGACTTATTTCATAAGATAGGCTACCCCTAATGAACTCAGCAGAAAAACAACGGCTGAGATAATACTCAACTTTTGAAAAACAGCATCTAATCCCTTCTTTTTCCCAAAGAAAGACTCACTGGCCCCACCAATCGCCCCCAAGCCTGCACTAACGCCGGATTGAAGTAAGACCGTGGCGATTAGGCCTAAGGAACTAACGACTAATAGTATAGTGAGGAAAATTACCATATCAGATTCACCTCCATAACGAATTAAGCAAACCAGTCGGAACCATTTAATATTCCCATATCAGGTAAACCGCCACTTCTCTCCTGTTCGACTTGCCCAGGCTACTTAAGTGGCGGTTTCTATTTGATATAGTCAGTACCGCTATTTTAGCACAGAAATTTGGCAAAAGGCAATAGAAGATAGGTCAATAGTAGATTTGAAACGATTAGAAACCGACTCAAAGTCTCGTTTAACGGCCTAAGGCCTCTTGACCACGATAAATCCCTGTTTCGCCAAGTTCTTCTTCAATCCGCAGTAGCTCATTATATTTAGCCACCCGCTCAGTTCGAGCCGGAGCTCCGGTTTTGATCTGACCGGCATTCACAGCAACAGCCACATGGGCCATGGTGACATCCTCTGTCTCTCCGGAACGATGGGATATAACAGTTGTATACCCAGCCCGCTTAGCCATCTCAATAGCGTCGAGGGTTTCCGTCAGGGTTCCGATCTGGTTTAGTTTAATTAAAATTGAATTGGCGCATTTCTCTTTGATTCCACGGGCCAGGCGTGCCGGATTAGTTACAAAGAGGTCATCTCCCACCAGCTGAATCTTATCTCCCAGTTTCTCGGTAAGCTTTTTCCAGCCTTCCCAATCCTCCTCGGATAGACCATCTTCGATAGAAACGATAGGGTACTGTTCGATAAGCTCTTCATAATAAGCAATCATTTCATCGGTCGTTTTGGTTAGGCCCTCACCCTCTAAATGGTACTTGCCATCCTTATAGAGTTCGGTAGCCGCTACATCGAGAGCTAAGGCAATGTCTTTTCCAGGGGTATAGCCGGCACGTTGGATACCGTCCATAATCGCCAGTAGTGCATCTGCATTGGATTCCAAGCTAGGAGCAAAGCCCCCTTCATCCCCAATAGCGGTGGCCAGTGACTTTTCCTTTAAGACGGCCTTTAAACTATGGTACACTTCGGTTCCCATCTGCAAGGCTTCTCTAAAGCTTTTTGCCCCTACAGGCATAATCATGAACTCTTGAATGTCCACGTTGTTATCGGCGTGCTGACCCCCATTCAAAATGTTCATCATCGGTACAGGGAGTTCCTTGGCGTTGACGCCTCCTAAGTATTGGTAAAGAGGGAGTCCGATGGATTCAGCTGCAGCGGCTGCGGTGGCTAAGGAAACGCCTAAAATTGCGTTGGCACCCAAATTACCTTTGTTCTCTGTTCCATCAAGAGCGATCAGTTCCCGGTCAATAGCCGGTTGATCGAAGGGATTAAGGCCTTCTAGCTCTGGAGCGATTAACTCATTCACATTATGTACGGCTTGGAGAACCCCTTTGCCTAGATAACGACCCTTGTCCCCATCACGAAGCTCCACGGCTTCAAAAGCCCCCGTGGATGCGCCTGAAGGAACTGCCGCCCTGCCCATAGCTCCATCTTCAAGGACAACCTCCACCTCAACGGTGGGATTACCGCGGGAATCAAGAATCTCGCGGGCATAAATTTCTTCGATGTAACTCATTATTAACCATCCTCCCTATAATAGTATTCCACTTAGAAGATAGATATAGACAATACTCACTCAATCACTGAATTAGCCGTTCAACAGAGATATTCCCGTCATCTCTGGAGGCTGTGCAATCCCCATAAGCTCGAGAATTGTGGGAGCCACATCCTGAAGTGCTCCTCCTTCACGCAGAGCTTTGCCTTTGAACTGGTCACTGACCAAGATCAAGGGCACGGGATTCGTAGTATGGGCTGTCAAGGGCTGACCCGTTTGCAAATCCTTTTTGGACTCCGCGTTGCCATGATCTGCGGTGACAATCACTGCTCCTTGACGCTTTAAAACCTCCGGAACAATTCGCCCTATGCATTGATCAACAGCCTCGATGGCTTCAACTGTAGCTATAAATTCCCCTGTATGTCCAACCATATCCGAATTGGCGAAGTTCAGGATAATGATATCATATTCTTCAGTTTCTAGCCGCTTTAAAAATTCCTCCGTGATGTCAAAAGCACTCATGGCAGGCTGTAAATTATATGTAGCAACCTGCGGCGAAGGGATTAAGCAACGAGTTTCCCCTTCACAGGGATCCTCCACACCGCCATTAAAAAAGAAGGTAACATGAGCATATTTTTCTGTCTCGGCAATCCGAAGTTGCTTCTTATTATAAGAGGCCAGAATTTCGCCTAGGGTGTTTTCTAAGTTCTGAGCAGGAAAAGCTACAGGCACCTTCAGTTGCTCATCATATTCTGTCATAGCGACATAGTGAACGTTTCGCCGTTTCCCTCTTGCAAACCCTTCGAATTGTTCATCCAGAAGAGCATAAGAAATCTCGCGCGCCCGATCCGATCGGAAGTTAAAAAAGATCAAGCTATCTCCGTCTTGCAGAGGTCCAATAGCCTTGCCTTCTTCATCCACAATAACAGTGGGTACAACGAATTCATCAGTGATTCGAACATCGTAGGCCTGTTCAATGGCCGCCATGGGGTTGGGAGCTTTTAGTCCCTGGCCATCTACGATGGCGCGGTAGCCCTTTTCAACCCGTTCCCAACGTTGATCGCGATCCATCACGTAATAGCGACCGCTCACGGTGGCCACCTTCCCCACCCCTAGTTCCTGGCACTTTACATTGAGCAGGGTCATAAATTCTTTAGCACTCTGAGGCAACACATCCCGACCATCGAGCAAAGCATGAATAAATACCTTTTTCACACCGATTTCTTTCGCCATATCTAAGAGCGCAAAAAGATGCTCGATATGGGAATGAACCCCTCCATCAGAGAGCAAACCCATCAGGTGCAAAGCATTCTTCCCATCACTGACACGCTCCATGGCTTCTTTCAGTACAGAATTTTGAGGAAATTCTCCAGTCCGTATCGCCTTAGAAATCCGCGTGAATTCTTGGAAAACCACCCGTCCGGCTCCAATATTTAAATGTCCTACTTCCGAGTTCCCCATCTGCCCGATCGGCAACCCAACTTCTTCCCCGGAAGCTGTGATGAAGGTATGAGGATATTCTTTAAAAAGACGATCAAAATGGGGTTTCTGGGCCTGTGCAATGGCATTGCCTTCTGTTTGTGGACTATAACCCCAGCCATCAAGAATCATTAAGACAAGTGGCTTCATAGGGCGGTCACCGCTTTGAGAACGAGCTGGGCAAATCCTTCCGGATCGAGACTGGCACCACCTACAAGAGCTCCATCCACATCCGGTTGCGCCATAAGCTCGGCAATCGTATCAGCATTGACGCTTCCACCATAGAGAATATTCACTTCATCGGCAACCGCCCCGGCAATTCCTGCTAAAGTAGAACGAATCATGGCGCACATTTCTTGGGCATCAGCGCTAGTGGCCGATTTACCGGTCCCGATCGCCCAAATGGGTTCATAGGCTATGACCACTCGTTTCAAATCAGCGGGAGATAGATCGGGAAGATCCTTTTCCACTTGGCTGCGAACGATGGCAAAAGCTTTACTTTCTTCGCGTTGTGCCAAGTTTTCCCCTACACAGAGAATCGGGGTAAGCCCTGCCTTGAGAGCCGCTTTCACCTTCTTAGCAATCTCTTCATCGGTTTCTCGAAGGATTTCCCGGCGTTCCGAATGTCCAATAATCACATAAGTACAGGCTGTATCCACCAGCATGGTAGCGGAAATCTCACCCGTATAGGCACCATTGCTGGCATAGGACAGATCCTGAGCCCCAATATGGATAACACTTTCCTCCAATTCATCCTTGATGGTGCTAAGGGCTGTAAAGGGAGCACACACCACAACATCAATTTCGGTGATTTCTCCCAGAAGACCGAGCAGCCTTCCCGCATAGTCCTGAGCTTCCCGGATGGTTTTGTTCATCTTCCAGTTCCCTGCGATAATAGGATGTCGTATGGACATTGATTTAGCTCCCTTCAAATGATATTGCGATTATCTATCGTTTATATCTGAACTTTATCTGTCCTGAAGTGCTGCTACACCAGGTAAGGTTTTTCCCTCCAAAAGCTTCAAGGAGGCCCCTCCACCTGTAGAAATATGGCTCATTTGATCGGCGACACCCATTTTCTCCACAGCCGCTACGGAATCCCCGCCGCCCACAATGGTCATACCCTGGCATTTGGCTACGGCCTGAGCAACCCGTTCGGTCCCTCTGGCGAAATTGTCCATCTCAAAAACACCCATAGGGCCGTTCCACACAATCGTCTTGGCCTCTATTATGGTGTCACTAAAGACTCGAGCACTTTCCGGTCCGATATCTAAAGCCATTTCATCTTCAGTAATATCCTTAATGGAGATAATGCGATAGGGTGCGTCATCCTTAAACTCCTTAGCCACGACAACATCTTGAGGCAGGAGAAGCTTGACTTGCCGTTCTTGGGCCTTAGCGAGAATTTCTTGGGCTAAGGGTAACTTATCCGCTTCAACTAAGGATTTCCCCATCCCATACCCTTGTGCTTTGAGAAAGGTATTCGCCATTCCTCCACCAATAATCAAAACGTCTACCTTGCTAAGTAGGTTCTCAATGACACCGATTTTATCGCTCACCTTAGCTCCACCGATGATTGCCACAAAAGGCCGCTCTGCTCCCTCCATAGCTAGACTTATGCTCTCAATCTCTCTTTGAAGTAGGAAACCAGCAACACCGGGAATTCGATGGGCGATTCCTTCCGTTGAGGCATGTGCTCGATGGGCCGTGCCGAAAGCATCGTTTACAAAAACATCAGCTAAGTTGGCAAGACTTGTGACAAATTCGGGATCATTTTTTTCTTCTGCCGCATGGAATCGCACATTCTCAAGAAGGAGGACTTCTCCTTCTTTTAGCTGAGCTACTTCCTTTTCTACCTCTGGTCCAATACAATCTGGAGCAACAGCAACAGGTTGGTTAAGCAATTCACTTAGGCGTTGGGCCACGGGGGCTAGGGAGTATTTCGGATCCACTTTACCTTTGGGGCGTCCTAAATGAGAAGCAAGAATAATTTTAGCGCCCTCGGCGATTAAATAATGAATCGTCGGCAAAGCTGCTAAGATCCTCGTGTCATCCGTAATATTTCCATGATCATCAATGGGTACATTAAAATCAACGCGCACAAAAACGCGTTTCCCCTTCACTTCAATATCTTTAAGCCCTTTCTTAACCATTATCTATATTTCTCCTTTCCTTTATTACTTCATCTTTCCTTGGGTGAAGCCTTTCGGCTAGTTCGCTATTATGTAAGTGTATGTAAAATTGCTAGAAAACGTCAATCGAGTACCGTAGTGATGGAGCTACTGAGCGAGTGTTGTGCATGAAGCTGCACGAACCCAACTATCTTGCCTAGTGAAGATTTCACCGTGTATTAGTTTAGCACTTTCTATCTTCTTAGTATACCGCTCAAGGGAAAATCTTACTCTTTAAACCAATCCCATCACGACTTGGGCAATATTAACACTATGCTTATCGATGCGATAAAGCAAGTTCACGATATCTAGGTTTTCCCACTGAGTTGTTTTAGCCAATATTCCAAACTGTAATGCTCTCTGCAAACGGACAATCTCGGGGTGTTCGCGAATGACTTCTCCCGCCAAATCCCTGTCCCATGACTTTAGTGCCCCGAGCATCCGATTGTAATTATTCAGCACGGTTTCGTAAAGTTCCTTCATATCTCCCCAAATTTCTTCGGCTTCCTGTCGGTTTTCCTTTGTTACATTTTGAATATGGTTGGACAGGTCAAATAAGGCATCCCCAACGTATTGAAATTCTTTGAGAATAAATTGAGTATTGAGAATATCCTCATGCTGTTGGGCGGTTACTTCTTTAGCAGACAGGGCTGCCAGGAAACGAAAAATATGCTGATAATACCATTGAAAATCCTGCTCAAGGGGAGAACCTTTACTTGGCAGGGCACGATACTCCAGAACGCTTGTGGGAATCTGCGCCATTAGCTCATCTCGTAAGGCCTTGCCCATCCCCTGAATTTCCAGGTGAACTTGTGTTAACGCAATCGCAGGTACTTCCAAAGAGGTTTCATCAATATGCTTGAACTGAATCTTGTTTATACCTCGTGAAGAATCAGGCAAAATTTGAACCATGACTTTGGCAATCCGGTTATTCAGTGGCATAAAAAGGATGATCATCAGGACTGAGAAGATAAGATGAGAGTTGGCCACCTGACGCTTAAGATCTCCTCCCAGCCAGATTAATAGATCCGCCACTTCCGGTAAAAAAGGGAGGACAAGAAGGGTGGCAAGGACTTTGTAGAGTGTATTGGCCAAAGCAACTCGGCGAGCATCCTGCCTCTGTGCAGTCAACGTGGAGATCAGGGTCGTTACAGTACCACCGATATGAGCTCCTAAAACCAAAGGAATAACCGCACCGAGATCAATCAATCCTTGATCAGCCAGTGAAATGAGAATGGCTACAGTAGCAGTGCTGCTTTGCATAAGGGTTGTAAGAACTAGACCCACAAGGATTCCAAAGATGGGCTTGACTCCCAACTGGGCAAGAAATTCTTGAACCTGTGGTATATCCTTTAAAGGAGCGAAGGCACCGGACATAATGGATATTCCCACGAAAATAAGGCCAAAACCAATCATGGCCTGGCCTAAGGGCTTAATATGAGGAGTTTTTACAACAAGGTATAGAATAAAACCTATGAATATAAAACCCAAGGCCACATTAAGCATTTTGAAGGCAATGAGCTGGATGGAGAGTGAAGTACCCAATGCTGAGCCTAAAACAATCCCCAAGGCCCGACCGAGGCTCATCAGTCCCACATTAACAAATTCCACCACAAGGACAGTGGTGGCCGTACTGCTTTGGAAGGCTACTGTCATGACGATTCCAAAAAGCACTGCCAAGTACGTCTTCTTGGTTAGGGATTCAAGTAGCTCTTTAAGTCGATTGGCTGCAAACATCTGTAAGCCGGAAGAAGTCGTATGTATACCAAACATGAAGATTCCTAATCCGCCTAGGAAAGCAACCCATGCACTAAAGCTAATATTGATCACCCCTAGCTAAAACTTTTTCCCTGTCTTTATATAGACTTGAGCCTCAGCCACATTCAATATATGATCACCCATGCGCTCCATAGTCCGCGCAAAAATGAGAGCAAAAGCTAAAGAACCTTTTTTCACACTCTGGTCACCCGAGAGAAATTGCCGTTGTAAAAAACCATAAGTGGTATCCAATACATCATCCATCAGATCCAGAGCCTCTACGTTATCTTCTTCATTTATAATCGTTTCCTGTACTTTAAGATACATTTGCTGGGTTTGACCAGCCATTTGTAAAACTTCCTCAATGTTCTCCATATTAGAACTGAGCATAGCCAGCTCAGCAATATCACAGGCATAATCGGCGATTCTTTCCAGCTCTTGGGCAATTCTTTGATAGCCCAGCAGGAAGCGAAGGTCTTGGGTTCTAATTTGCTGAAGGGTCATCATTTCGAGGATGCGATTGAGCACTTTGTCCCGCATGGCATCGATTTTATCATCTTCTTTACGCCAGTCTACATCCTGCAAAGCATCTGGAGTTTCAAGATGACTGAGGCCTCTACTCATAAGATGTTTTACCCCTTGGGCTAGCTCGAGAATCATCGCCCTTATCTCCATTAATGCCCGATCATACCCGCTTAAGCGCGTAAACGTCATCCCCAACACTCCTTTATAAAACCTTCTCTACCCAAGCATCCGGGGTTGCCCTAGGAGGGATCGGGTCTATTATATTATATTCTCCAATTTCTAGAATACACCACACTATTCAAACGTCGAGCCACATATTAATACCGCTTGCGCAGAGTTGTTGAGGGAATACCAAGTTCGTCACGGTATTTTGCAACGGTTCGGCGTGAAATCTTCATGTTCTTTTCCTCGAGGATTTCGGAGAGCGTCTGATCAGAGTAAGGAGCTTTAGTATCTTCCTCAGCAATAATATTCTTTAAGGCTTGCTTAATTGCTTCTGTAGTCATGTCCTCATCTCTACCTAAACCGGTTGCGAAGAAGAACTTAAATTCATAAATTCCGCGGGGGGTCTGCACATACTTATTGGCTGTTGCCCGACTCACCGTAGATTCATGAACCCCAATTTCTTCCGCAATATCTTTAAGATTGAGAGGTTTTAAGTAGCGAACCCCTCGTCGTAAAAATTCCTCTTGGCGGCGCACAAGGGCATCAGCCACTTTATATAAGGTCAGGCGCCTTTGTTCAATACTGCGAATGAGCCAAGCAGCAGCATTGAGTTTTTGCTCCACGAATTTGCGAGTTTCCGATTCACTGCTCTGGCTCAAGGCTTTTTTATAGGTTTGATTGATTCCTAAGCGTGGTACAGTGAGGTCATTGACTAGGATAATATACTCTCCTTCAACTTCCTCGATCACCACATCCGGAATAATGTAACGAACCTCTCCCGGCCCGGAAAAACGCCTACCGGGCTTTGGATCAAGAGTACGGAGGAGATCAGACATTGACTGGACCTGCTGAGGAGTCACCTTAAGTTGATTGGCAATCTTTTGCAAGCGTCCGGCGGCTAAATCCTCGAGGTGCTTGAGAAATCTTGGCATCTCGGGCGGGTAATGGCTTAGCAGAGGAAGCTGCAATCTCAGACACTCTTCGAGATTCCTTGCTCCTACACCTAAAGGGTCCAAACCTTGGATGATTTTTAGACCTGTTTCTACTTGCTCGAGGGGACGCTGAAGGTGCTTAGCTATTTCCTCCAAAGAAAGGGGCAGATAGCCATTTTCGTCTAAATTCCCGATAATATATTCAAGCAAATCATGAGGAGCCAATGTCTTTTGGATATGAATCTGTTCAAGCAAATGCTCTTGCAGGGAAGGAGCTGTTGCTAAAAAGGGCTCGAACCTTTTGTTCTGCCCGGCATCAGGGTCATACTCTCTGCTTATCCGTTCCTCTTGATGCTGAAAATAATCTTCCCAATTCATATCCCAGTCGCTAGCCTCCGGATGCCCTTCCTTCTCCGAAGGGAGGGCATCTTCTTGAGAATCTTCTGTTCCTTTATCACCGGAATCTTCAACGACATCTAAGAGTGGGTTTTCCAACATCTGCTGATCCACATAATCAGAAAGCTCAAGGGCAGACAGCTGCAGTACAGCAATCGCTTGGCGCAACTCTGGTGTCATAACTAACTTCTGTGTTTGCTCTAGATTTAGGCCATACCCTATCCGCACTTTTATCCTCCTTTCCCCACCCGCTTTTGCTGTTCCTCTAGCTTATCAGCAAGCTCGTCTATCTTGCGTAGGCGATGATTCACTCCGGATTTGCCTACCTTCGGGTTCAACATTTCCCCTAATTCCTTGAGGCTGGCATCAGGGTATTCCAGCCGTAGCTCAGCTATTTCCCGTATGGGATCCGGGAGAGCTTGAAGACCAATGGTGTTGGCTACCTTCTGAATATTTTCCACTTGCCGTACAGCCGCATCTACTGTTTTATTGAGATTGGCTGTCTCACAATTAACTAAACGATTGACTTGATTGCGCATATCTTTAAGCACGCGGACATTCTCAAATTCTAAAAGCGCGCGATGAGCTCCGATGAGAGCAAGAAATTTAACAATATGCTCACTTTCCTTAATATATACAACATGCCAATTTTTACGCAGACTTACTTTAGCGCCCAACTGAAATCGATTGAGAAGTTGGCAAAGAGCGTCCCCATGAAGAGCGTCATTGGTGATAATCTCCAAATGATATGTTCCTTCGGGGTTATTGATGGATCCCCCGGCCAAAAAGGCTCCGCGTAAATAGGCAATTCTATCGCATTTCTTTTTGACAAGGAAGTCGGGTATGCCCGGTAGGATTTCACCTTCTTCATCAATAAGCCCGAGTTGTTGAAAATCGCTTAAGTCCCTTGGATAAATTTTAACCATATAGGAGTTATTCTTTTTTAAGCGCAGCTTCCTGCGCACCATAATGTCCACCGGTAGATCCAATATGTTTTTAGCCAACCGGTATACCTTACGCGCTACGGGGGCACTCTCGGTGGTCACGTTCAGTGCGTAGATTTGATTAGAGATCTGCAAGGTCCCATCCATACGCACAAGCGCTGCAAGTTCGGCCACATTACAACATCTCTTCTTTTCCTCGATGCGTGCTAATTCATCCTTGGTTTCGGCACTGAAGGACATTCCTCCCCCCTCCTTTCTAGGATTCTTCCCTTAATTTCTGACTTAATAGATAGGAATCCACTAGAGCGATCCTCTCACCCATGGGCTTTAAGCGAAAGAGAAGTCGAATAAGCATTCTTGCCAAACGGTCAGGGTCGTGGCGAATGGTTTCACCCTCTTGGAGAAGATCTGCTTCCACATATTTAACCCCCAGCCATTCCACGCTGGCAGCATTGCCATGAACCGGATAGGAGCCTTCCTCTGCATAGCGCTGCAGAAGGTCTTGGGGTATCTCCTGTCTATTGGCTAAGACAACATCGACTAAGCCATGACCACAGTGATCGACCAAGGACTGCAAATGGTCCGATACTTGGAATTGGTCTGTCTCTCCCGGTTCTGTCATGATATTGCAGATATAGACACAGGGAGCATCGACATCGCGAATTTTCTCTTTTAAGCCTTTTACTAATAGATTCGGCAAAACACTGGTATAGAGACTGCCGGGCCCTAAGACAATAAGATCCGCTTCGTCCAAAGCCTTTAACGCCTCTGGCACGGGCTCGCAATCCTCAGGCTCCAGATAAACCCTGATGATGCGACCTTGAGTATCCCTGACCTGGGTTTCCCCTTTCACGGTGGTCCCATTAGCCAAATCTGCACCTAGAACTACTTGTTCCAAAGTCGAAGGATAGACATTGCCCCTAAGGGCGAAAACCTTACTTACGTGCTCGACCCCTTTTTGGAAGTCGCCAAAGGTATCGGCCATCCCCGCTAAAAACAGATTGCCTAAGCTATGTCCTTTGAGCGTACCGGTATCAAAGCGATAAGAAAAAAGTTTTTCCATGATGTTTTCCGTATCAGAGAGTGCGACGAGGCAGTTGCGAATATCCCCCGGGGGAAGAATGCCCATTTCACTACGCAGCATTCCTGAACTCCCGCCATCATCGGATACCGTAACAATAGCGGTGAGGTTACGGGTATAATTTTTTAGGCCTCTAAGGAGGTTTGATAAGCCGGTTCCTCCACCGATGACTACAATCTTCGGACCGCGTCGGAGATGTTGACGAGAATACATAACATCAACAATCCGAGCTTCTTCATCAGGCAACAACACAGAGATAATAGATCGGAGCATACGCTGAAAGCCAATCACCATGGCCACAGCCCCCAAAGCACTGATCACCAGACCCATCGGCACAGCAGTACGTGGAGCTCTGCCTGTCAGTCGATAGATGGCTTCACGAAATTGCAGCTCTATATAACCTAGAGCTATTCCATCATTCATTACGGAAAAACCTGCTGCAAATAAGAACACACCGAGGACTGCCAGTAAAAACCAACGCTTAACACCTAAATTAGGATAAAGCCATTTCAAGGAGTTGGGAAGTGACTTGACCAGTCTGCTTTTCATTTAGTCTTATCACCCTTCCGATTACGGGCAGCATCCCGGTGATTAACGTTCATAGTGTAATGATGCTCTTGAAGAAAAGTGCCGATTCGTTCAGCAATAGCTACGGAACGATGCTGTCCCCCTGTGCAACCGACACCAATCACTAAATGCCGCTTTCCTTCCTCCACATAATGAGGAAGAATATACTCTAAAAGATCCAGATACTTCTCTACAAATTCTTGAGCCAAGGGATTACTAAAAATATATTTCTGGACTTGAGGATGTTGCCCAGTAAGTGGCCGGAGCTCGCTGATATAAAAAGGATTGGGTAAAAAGCGCACATCAATAAGCAGGTCCACGTCGAGGGGGATGCCATATTTATATCCGAAGGAGACCACCGAAACTGCTAAGGGTCCTGAGGTCTGTTCGTTGCCAAACAGTTCTGCCACCTGGTGACGCAGTTGCTGAGAGGAGAGGCTTGAGGTATCAATAATCTTATGGGCGATACCACGAAGCTCGATGAGCTTTTGACGTTCCTTTTGAATCCCTTCAAGAATTCCACCGCTAGGGGAAAGTGGGTGTCTCCGTCGAGATTCCTTATACCGGCCAACGAGGACTTCATCCGAAGCTTCTAAAAAAAGCATCTCATACTGAAAGCCGGACCTTTGTAAATCTTCTAAAGCCTCGGCCAAGGAAGTAAAGAACTCCCCCCCGCGCAGGTCGCACACGATGGCCGCGCGGGTTACCTTGCCCTGCGACTGAACACAGAGCTCGGCAAATTTTAGAATCAAGGATGGGGGTAGATTATCCACACAGAAGAAGCCCAGATCTTCGAGACTCTGCATTGCCTGGGTCTTCCCCGCTCCCGAGAGTCCAGTGATAACCAACAATCGTACTTGCTTTGACGACATAGCTACTCCCCCTTCTCTACTGATTATTTTGCTTGAAGCACATTAACAGCTTCCGTCTGAGCCCAACTAAGGGCATCCTCTGGCTTTACTCCGTTCCAAGCCTTTTGCCAAGCTTGGTCCTGGAGGGGCATAAGCTTTCCTTCCATAGCATTACTCGGTAAGGACCAGGCCCTAGCTAAACTTAACCCTACTTGGCGAAGAAGTCCTGTTTGGGCTTCTTCACGACTATAAAAAGAACTGCTGCTTGGAAATCGTTTTCCGGCCGTAGCGATAGCCCACTGGGCATCCGGTGAAAGCAGTTCCTCTTCTACCAAACGAATGAGAGGGTTTAGCTCCTCTGTGGATTTGATGGAGGAGTTAGCGATGCCGATCGTACTTCCCCCTAAAATCTCCCCTTTTCCGGACGTCAACTGAGTAAGGGATACGCTTCCCCAAGGAATAGTCTTCGCTATTCCCTGGGCCTGACTAGCCCAGGCGATGGTATAGGCAGCCTGAGCATTTACGAATAGATTCCAAGCATTGGGATCAACGACTAAGAGGTTTCCCTCTTGCCATGCCAAAAGCTGTTGAAGAAAGATATAATTAGCCGGATCCTGAAGAGCAGGCTGGCCATTGCTAGCTAACTTTCCTCCTTGGGCTAACCACCAAGGACTTAAGGTCTTGGTCTCCAGGGCCGTTAGCGCAAGTACTCCCTTGGTTGTGGGAAACTCCGTCAAATTAGCCGGCAACGGGGCGAGATCAGTACGATAATAGAATAAAGGAACATCGACGGTAAGTGGTAGTGCATATGTTTTATCCCCATACTTAAATTGGGTTACTAAGCCAAGGAACGGGTCCGAATTACCGATGATCGGAGCTAAGGCCCCTTGATGAAAAAGATCGGTTAAGGCTTTGGAAGAGGTAAGGAAAATCTCCGGTCCTTCCCCACCCGCTTGCGCAAGATAAGCAAGATTAACCATTCTTCCTTCTTCTATATATTCTAGTCGGATAATCACTTCAGGGTGAGCGTCCATAATCCTTTGGCTTTGTTTCCTCAACTCTTGAGCTTCCGCTCCTGTTAAGGAGTGCCACAGCTCAATCACTGCCGGAGCGGCTCCTCCCGGCAAGCCTTGCTGTGGATCCTCACCACAGCCTGAGAGTAGAAGCGTTAGAAGTCCGATGATAAGAATGCAATGAAGAACTCGCTTGGCCAAACCCTTAACCATAAAAATGCTCCTTTAATCTATTTTGAAAATTGTTTTTTAAGGATTCTTGATCGTTATCTTAGGTATCCATTGGATAACTACTGGCATTGCCATTTTTATAGAAGAAAAGTACCCACTGGGGTTGAGGTTCATGGAAATAGTCCACGGCAGTTGCCCTTTGCCATTGTCGACGGTCCATTTGGTTATACTCGGCGATGAGGTTCTCCCAGCGTCGATCCTGTTGCAGCGATTGTTTTTGCCCAGGATAATCCGGTGGCAAATTCCCTTGAGCAGGAAGCAGATAATCCGGGACGAAACTCGGCCGTTCCCAAAGATAATAATCATACCTCAGCCTCTCCTGAAAGGAGATCATACTTGCCGACTCAGGACTAGACTTTTGCGAACACCAGTAGTGCCATAGTTTTTCAAAAAGGGCCTTCCCCGACCAATTCTGCTTAAACCAGCCCTGCTTACGCCAATATTCCGCGAACTCATGATAGAAATCAAAGGGGGTAGGGTATTGCTTAACAACCCAGGTTAGGGTTCTGCCAAACCGCCCCGAATTATAATAGCGATCAAGAATATCTTCCAGACGATGGAGCCTCAGTATTTCTTCATGGCTTAAATCTGCCGTTTGCAAAATAGTATAAGGAGGATCGGGAGCATAGATCAATCCATATTGCTGGCTTTTCTCTCGTAAACCAGAGCCTTTAAGAACTTTTAAAAAGCCTAATTGCAGCATATCCGGTTGTACTGCATACACCTCATTAAAGGATGTCCGAAAACTAGACCAACCTTCTTTGGGTAACCCCGCAATAAGATCCAGATGCAGATGGGCTTTGTTCATTTCTTGAATCTCTCTAACATACTTTGCCCACCGATCAAAATGCTGGGGGCGACAGATAATCGAGAGGGTCTCAGGATTCGTAGACTGCACCCCGATTTCAAATTGAACCAAATCCTTGGGATAATCTCGCAAATAATCCAACCAGTCCGCATCGAGTAGCTCTCCGGCCATTTCACAATGAACGCGAATCCTTGCCTCGGCTGGGTAATGAGCTGCCTCTTCCCGGGCAATATCGAGGATTCTGAAGGAATGCTCCTTATTTACATTAAAGGTGCGATCCACCAGTTTAATTGTACGTGCTCCACAGTGCAAAGCACGACGCATAATCTCCCGAAATCGTTCGAACGGAAGATATCTAACCCCTTGAAATGTGGAAGAAAGGCAATATTGACAGTTAAAAGGACAGCCCCGAATGGTCTCAACGTAGGCAAGGCGTCCCTGAAAATCTTCCTCCTCAGCATAGGGATTAGGTAGATCGGTCATGATCAGTTGCTGGCGGGATTCATTAATCATAATTTCTTGGTTCTGGGGATTCCGCCACGCCAACCCTGCCACTTCCGCCGGATTCGCTCCTAACTCCCAAGCACGAAGAAGTTCAAGGAAGGTCACTTCACCTTCGCCCAAAACCACTGCATCGATCTCATTATTTTCTCTCAAAAAACATTCGACCTCAAAGGATACCTCGGGTCCTCCAACGAGAATTCGAGTACGAGGAGAGGTCGGTCGCAGCTGGCGGATCACAGCGAGGGTCTCCTTCAAGTTCCAAATATAACAGGAAAAGCCAATGACATCTGCCTTGGCTTCATATATTTCCGCTTCAATCCGCTCTATCGGTTCGTTAATGGTGAACTCACGAATCCCAACCTCAGGAAACTCACCCTTAACACTCTCACGCAGGTACCGTATCGCCAAATTGGTATGTACATATTTTGCGTTTAATGCGACCAGTAAAATCCGCAAAAGGATCAACTCCTTTCCTCTCTAGTATAGCTTTAACCGACGACCTTTGCAATTACGATGCCAAACTTTATCCTAAACGAAAATTTTATAATATATTAATGGTTTTAATTCCATCTGTACAGAAGAAATATCCTCATGGTGTGTCTAATGCATGGTGTAATGTCACCTTTTCATGGAGCTTATGAATATACTGTTCTATGGTATAGCGCAGGTATGAGGTGATTACTATGAGAATATTAAGAAGAGGCTCTCGAGGTAACGATGTGTCTGAGGTACAGGCACGCTTAAGTGAACTAGGCTATCTTCCAGGACCCATTGATGGCATCTTTGGGGTAAGGACAGAGGCGGCTGTTAAACAATTTCAAAGGGATCGCAGTCTGATCCCCGATGGCATCGTTGGTCCTCTTACTTACAATGCATTATTTCAACCTGGACCCCAACCAGACTACATTCTCTACACAATCAAGGCTGGGGATACATTTTATAAGCTTTCCCTAAGCTATGGGGTTTCTGTGAATGAAATCATCGCCGCCAACCCTGGAGTGGATCCTTATCAATTACGAATTGGACAGCGCATAAAAATCCCCAAAGCCCCCGGCAAACGGCATACGTTCTCTGCTTGGATTCCTTATTGGGTTCAGCAGGAGGCCATGGCTGTTGTTCGTCAGCATGCCGAGCTGATTACAACTCTTTCTCCCTTCTGGTATGAGCTTACTCCTACCGGTGATCTGATTGTTTATCCTAATGGGGAAGACTCCTCCCTTATTGAATTTTCACGTTCCCATGGCATTGAACTTATCCCCCTGATTGCCAACAATTTTAATCAACAACTTGTCTCGACCATGCTAAACAACCCTACCGTTCGCCAGCACCATATTACGACAATCGTTAATAAAGTTCGCTCCATGAACTATGAGGGAATTGAGATTGACTATGAAAATATCGCTGCGGCTGATCGTTACCTCTTCGTAGAATTCTTAAGGGAGCTCAAAGGGGCCTTGGCACCCTATAATAAAAAGCTATACGTCGCAATTCAAGCTAAAACTAGGGCTGACGAGCCGGGCAGCAGTGCCGGTCATGATTACCCGGGAATCGGGAGCGCTGTGGACGTCGTTCGTCTTATGCTCTACGACTACAGCTGGGATACCCCGGGATCGATTGCTCCAGCAAGCTGGATTCGCCAGGTCTTGAACTACGCAGTAACCGTCATCCCTCGTGCCAAGCTCGAAGCAGGTTTACCCACCTATGGTTATGATTGGGGGACCAGTCGGAGCAGTGTTACCTATGATGCTGCTATCCGTCTCGCCCAGCAACACCAAGCGCAAATCGTCCAAAATTCCCAAAATGGTCCTCACTTCAGCTATACAGATAATGGAGTATCCCATCAAGTCTGGTTCACTAACGCAGTCAACTTCTCTACCTTTGTGGATATTGTCAATGAATATAATATCCGTGGGATCTCTATTTGGCATCCCGGCGGAGATGATCCCCAAATTTATACTGTGATTCAGGATAGACTCCACTAATCCACTGGTCGCTCCTCCTTTAGGATGACATGATGCAGAAGAGGCCTCCCCCGAGAATTATCTCGCTGGATGCCTCTTTTTTCATTCTTCTATTAAATCTATTTGCCTTTTCCCTATAAGCCTTAAATTTTAACTATAAAACCCTCCCGGAAAAAGAATGGGAGCAACCTCAGGGGATAATACGCCGAACTCGTATCCCTGTTTTTTGAGAAATTGAATAATCTGGGGTAAGGCTTCCACTGTAGTTCCTTTACCATAAGAGTCGTGCATAAGAAGGATTACCCGATCCCTCCCGGGAACTTGTTCCTTGATGTTGCCTAGGATCGTTTCTACAGACACCACTGGAGCAGTGGCGTCCCCTGTGCTGACATTCCAGTCATACACTAAATAGTCTTCAGCATCCACCGCATTATAGTAACTAATGTGGAAGTTACCGTGGGTACCTCCCGGGGTACGAATCACTTGCGGGCGAATACCAATGAGTCGATAAATCAATTCCTCATTCTTCTTAAGGTTGGCAATAAAATCTTCCGGGCTACGATAGATCTCACTGTAGTTATGAGAATAGGTATGATTACCAATAGCATTTCCTTGTACGTAGGTTTGCTTGAATAACTCCGGATACTTCTCCACCTGGGTCCCGATCACAAAGAACGTAGCCTTTACCCCTTCTCTCTTGAGAACCTCTAGTATAGGAGCCGTATTCTCTGAAGGGCCATCATCAATCGTCAAATATACTATCTTCGGAGGCTCTTCTTTAAAAACCCGATGTTTCATGGCTAATCCCGGTGCGGTAGGTGGGGTGCCGGATAATTCATAAAAGGTGCGGATCGGTGTGCCCGGGGGCGCCGGTACCGGAGCTTGCTTTAGCGGGTCCTTGGCGGGATATTCCGAAGGGGGTATCTCAGTAAATACTGGAGTGCTTTCATCATCACTATCATTCGGATCGAGGGTACCGTCATCCTTCAGCTCCTCCGTTGCTGGTTCTTCTGAAGATTTACCATCGACCTTATCGGATTCGTGTTCATCTGGGAGTTCTTCGGAAGGCCTTTCTGACGGTTCTTCGGTAGGTACTTCCAGTTCCCCAGGCTTCTGCTTGTCCCGAATGTCAGGATTTCCTTTAACCATAGTCAGTGATTCCAAGGATGTGTCACACCCGGCTAGGACAAGCGATCCCATGATAAGGAGAATTAGCCCGCATTTTCGCCACATACTGCTTTCTCTTCTCAAATTATACGCCCCTCTTCTCTGCTGTCTCATCATCTCTGTCGAATAGTTACTAATAAGCAAGAATTCTTACTCATTAATAATAGACGTATAACCCGTTCATTTTGTTCCACGAAAAAGCGAGTTAATAGAAATTTAATATTTAAATTTAATGAATAATTTTATTTTCATCTAGCAAATATTCATTCACTTTTTTATAGTCATAAACGTATATATGACTTTTCGTTTTTCTGAGAATCTTCTCCTTCTCTAACCCAGTAATGAGACGATTGCAGGTAGTGAGATGGATAAAAAGCAAGTCAGCAATTTGTTGTTGAGTTAAATCGCATTGGATTATATAATGACCGTTCTGATCAGGAGTATTGGTCTTGCACAGCTTATCCAACCAAGTTAAAAACCTTTGGCTTGAAGACAAGGAAGCTGTATTCATAAGGCGATGACACAATGTAGCATAAAACATATGAACTACATACAAAAAATCATCCATTAGTTGTCGATCTTCTTCCATGAGATCAAAGAGTTGTTTTTTGGAAAAAGAAACTAAGACTGAGTTTTCTATAGCTACAAATTTTAGTCTATCTCCAGCGATTGAAGCAAAACCACAATATTCGGATTGAAAGACATTTCCCGCCTCACGGGTTGCAATAAAGAGATAGGAACCATCAACGCGTTGAAAGCATACATTTAGTTTTCCGCTAAGAATATAATACAAATAAGGATCCTCATCTGCTCTACAAATACTATTAATGAATTCTCCTTGAAACAACTTATGCTTTTTCCCAAGGTCAATATATCGGCTAAAATTGAGTGGCCGTATTGAATAACTAGGCATTAAGATTGAACTATAATCCCTTGATGTTCCCAATATCCCACTTCCTTTTAATCAGATAAATATATTATCCCTACAGATTTATCTTAGCACACTTCCTATGTGCTTTGAAAGGATGGCCCCCTTTGCTGTCTTCGGGCGTAAAATTTATTTTCGGGAGCCTATCGTTAAGCCCCTAGGTGAAGCTCGCGAAGATTGGCAAATTTGCTTTGAGTTAGGAACTAAGCTCGGTTACCCGAAGGAGTTTTTTAACGGTAGTGTTGAACAGGGCTTAGAGGAGTTATTAAAGATCACGAAGTTGGGCATTACACTAAAGGATCTACGAGCAAATCCTGAAGGACTAGCGATTCCTCCAAAATCCCCTAATACATTTAAAAAATACGAGGCTGGCAAATTCCGGCCTGATGGAACACCCGGGTTCCCAACGCCGAGCGGGAAATTTGAATTTGCATCAGAAATTCTTAAAAAATATAAATTTGATGCTTTGCCCACTTACAAAGAACCCGTCGACAGTCCTATCAGCAGTCCTGAACTAGCCAAGCAGTTCCCACTCATTCTCAACACCGGCTCCCGTCTGCCCTTCTATACCCACTCAAAATTAAGGCATATGCCTTGGTTGAATCAGTTCATGCCAGAACCGGTTGTAAGAATGAACAAAATTGATGCAGAGGCGCGCGGTCTCAAAAATGGAGATGCAGTAAAGTTAGCCACTAAGCTCGGGGAACTGAATTTTAAGGTAGAAGTGACAAACATCATTCTTCCGGGTATGATCGATGTCTTCCATGGTTGGGAGAAGTCCGATATCAATCTCTTGATTGCCCGGGATTTTGATCCTATCTCAGGATTCCCACCCTATAAGGAAGGATTATGCCAAGTTACCAAAGCCTAAATTGCACCATCTCATTGATTAATGACAAAAGCACCGCCAAAAGCGGTGCTTTCCAATTTTATACTATAGAGAATAACCTAGGCGGACAAGAATTGTTTAAGTGAAGATAATCTGACCACCAGCGGCAAGATTGTAGAAATCCCCGACAGTGAGGACGCTATCCAACTGGTCGCAGAAATCTTCTTTCTTTAGTTTAAACATCTCTACAGTGGCTAAGCAGGCATAGATTTTCCCGCCGGCATCAGAGATCATCTCGATGAATTCCCCGATCGGTGGGATATCTAATTCTTCCATCTGCTTTTTCATCATATTCGTGGCCATGGAAGACATTCCAGGCAATATACCAATGAGAGAAGGAATACCCATGGCCGGATTCCCTACTGTAGCGACTTTAATGTTGTTCATCTTACTTTTGGTAATTGTGTTCAAACCAAAAAAGGTAAAGAATACATTCACCTCGATCCCCATCATTCTGGCTCCATTGGCCATAATCAATCCGGGATACGCTCCTTCTAAGGAACCTTGAGAGATAATTATTGAGACTTTTTTAATTTTTCCTTCGTCGCTCATTGTGGAACCTACTCCTTTCTAAACACAACTTACGGGCTTGCTCATTCCGGCTACCTTAGTCGCTTTAAGAAGGGGACCTTCGGGAAATAAAGCATAGAGTTCTTGAGTACCGATATTGCCGACCTTGTTGACTCTGCGAATGGTTGGGATTTTGCCTGTCTCGGCAAAGTCTTTCTGCAGGAACTCAATCACCTTCCAGTGACCAGGGGTTAAATCCCCTAACCCGAGTTCCTTAGCGATGGCTGCGGCAATGTCTTTGTTCCACTGAGCGCTACTTACCAAATAACCTTCTTCTGTTACATCAACTGAAAAGCCCGCGATGTCTTTTTTCATGTTTAAGTCCTCCTTTATATTTTTGATTAGGATGGATTAGCTGGATTATCTAGTTTTTTTCCGCTAGTTTTCAACTCAGCTGTAACTGTAGGAATAGGAATTCCTCTTAGCAGCATGTTCCAGTAAATGGTCTTAAAGGCTAATTTGCCTAAGTGATTAATTCTCGATTCTTTAAGAAGTGAGAAGGGTCCGATTCCAGGCAAGGGGAAGGTTCCCTCCACGGGCTCAATATCGTAATTAAAATCAATTAACAAGGCTTTGTTATAGCCAGATTCAATATAACAATTGGCATGACCATCAAAATGAGCTGTTAGGGGTTTATTCGCAATATAGCTCAAGATGTTCTCCGTTAAAATTTCCGCTTCGAAATGAGCAACAGACCCAGCCTTAGAAGCGGGAAGATCAGAGGCATCTCCAATCACAAAAATATTCTCATGCTGTTTTGATTGCAGGGTATGCTTATCCGTGGGAACGAAGTTCAATTCATCGCCCAGATCTGAGCGCTCAATTACAGAGCTCCCCATATTCACGGGTACCGTCACTAGGAGATCGTAGTCTACCTCTTTGCCGTCGATCGAAATAAGCTTCTTATTTTTCGCATCGACATGGGGGATGCTAAAGTTATTGATCATTTTTATATTCTTCTTAGGGAATAGGTAGCTAAGGGTATCCGAGCATTTTTGCTTAGTGAAGGCACTATCCAAAGGAGTAACATAAATAAGTTCCACTTTGTCGCGCATCTTAAGTTTTTCTCTAAAGAACCAATCCGCCAAAAAGACAAATTCCAAAGGCGCCACTGGACATTTAATCGGCATTTCAGTAACATGAACAACTAGCTTTCCACCCTGCCAATTTTTAAACTTCTCTCTCAGGGCAACTGATCCCTCGATGGTGTAGAAATCAAAGATGTCTTTGCGCCATGCTTCCATTACGCCATCGACCTCTCCCGGTACGATTTCGCATCCCGTCGCGATAATCAGCACGTCATAGGGAATCACCCAATCATTTTTTAACACAACTTGATTCTTATCCGCTTCAATCAATTCTATGGCCGATTTGATGTATTCTACATCCTTAGGAATAAAGTCCGTCTTTCTCTTAATGACATCTTTTTCAGAATAGATATCAAAGGGAATAAATAGGAACCCCGGCTGATAGTAATGTTTTTCATATTGGTCCACTATGGTAATAGTCCATTCTTTTTTGTTAAGCTTTCTATTAAGATGATTAGCCATCATCGTTCCCGCTGTGCCTGCACCTAGAATGAGTACTCTTTTCATAGAACTGCCCCCTCCCCAATTATTCATTAAATTTTAGGATATTGTTTAGAATTCTGTTGACTTCTTCTTTTATATCTTTTTCTTCATATATGGCTTTGTCTAAGCAACGATCAACGAAATGCTTATTGAGCATGCTTTTAACCTTGTTCATAGAACCGCTTACTGCCGCAAATTGAACAAGAATATCTGCGCACTCTTTTTCTTCTTCGATCATCTTTTCGATACCATTGATATGGCCTTTAATTGTTTTTAATCGTAATAGTATATCATCTTTCTCACTTAAGGCCATTCTAACAACTCCTTACTCAATAATCCCCTTCATCATTACTTTATGAAATTTGTACCCCCTCCCGGTATGGGGGTCTTTGAGATTAGTATACTCTTTCACTAATAGCGTTGTCAATATATAATTGCCTCAAAATATACAATAATTTTTCATCTCCTTTTAAGGGTGTATGTGATCAGTGCGGCGCCTTAAATCTACCGAATCTCCAAAATAAAAAGGCTGATGGTTAACACATAATATTCGTTAACCATCAGCCTTTAGCCATTATTTATATTAACTATAGCTATGTTTTTTATTTTCTAATAAGCACATAGTCCTCAATAGCCTTTGCCACACCATCCTCTTCATTGGAGGATGTTATAACCTTAGCGACATCCTTTACATCTTGATGTGCATTTTCCATGGCTACCCCAAGCCCTGCATAACGGATCATCTCGAGGTCGTTAAGGCTATCACCGATGGCCATAACTTCCTCAGGTTTAATACCTAATCCCTTGGCAAAATTCAGTAAGGTATTACCCTTATTGACTTCTGGATGATTTAGTTCAAGGAAATATGGCTTCGATGAGGTGAGATGGAGCATCTTTGGGAACATAACCCGAAGCTTCTCTCGCCAAATTTTTAGTTCATCGGGATGAGCAAAGATAATGATCTTCTCTACCCCTTCCTTTTCTTCTTGGAGAATCTCAAGCAGATCAGCTTCTTCCACTTGAACCCCGGTTTTTTGTCCATAGGCCTCAGACCACTCATTCGTCTTTTGAACGAAGACCCGATCTCCACGATACATATGCAGGTAAAGTTCTTCGCTCAACAAAAAACGTATAACTTCGCGGGCTACTTCCACCGAGATGACCTTACGATAAAGAATTTTACGGCTTATTGCCTCCTGAATCATCGCTCCGTTGTAAGTAATAATCGGAACATCCAACCCCAGCTGCTCGGCATAGGGTCTAGCTGACACAGGCATTCTTCCTGTTGCAAAGGTCACATAAACTCCCTGCTCCTTCGCTTGACGAATGGCTGCCATAACGCGTTGAGATAGGGTTAGGTCATCCCGTAATAACGTATCATCTAAATCTGTTGCCACCAGCTTAATACTCAAATCTCTCATCTCCTCTTGGGATTACTTTTGCGTTCATTCCCCTTGTCTCGACCGTAAATGCTTCTTTAAAAACTTCCCAGTATACGACTTGGAACAAGCCGCTACTTCCTCAGGAGTTCCGGTGATGAGGACTTGCCCACCCCCATTGCCCCCTTCTGGGCCAAGGTCAATGAGATAATCTGCTGTCTTGATGACATCAAGGTTATGCTCAATAATCAAAACGGTATCCCCTCCATCCACTAAGCGATGAAGGACTTCAAGCAAACGGTCCACATCGGCCATATGCAGTCCAGTCGTGGGTTCATCTAAGATATAAATGGTTTTACCCGTACTGCGACGACTCAGCTCGGTAGCTAGTTTTACCCGCTGAGCTTCCCCGCCGGACAAAGTAGTTGCAGGTTGGCCAAGACGAATATAGCCTAAGCCTACATCCTGGAGGGTCTGGATCTTGCGGAGAATTTTCGGTACTGCTTGAAAAAACTCCACCGCCTCATCTACCGTCATGTCGAGAACTTCCGCAATGCTTTTCCCTTTATACTTAACTTCTAGGGTCTCGCGATTATAACGAGCCCCCCGACACACTTCACAGGGAACATAGACATCCGGAAGAAAATGCATCTCAATCTTGATGATGCCATCTCCCTTGCAGGCTTCACAACGCCCACCTTTCACATTGAAGCTGAAGCGTCCCGTCGAATAGCCTCTCATCTTGGCCTCAGGAATCTGGGAAAACAGCTCACGAATGTAATCAAATACCCCGGTATAGGTCGCGGGATTAGAACGTGGCGATCTGCCAATGGGAGATTGGTCAATATCAATGACCTTATCCAGATGCTCTAAGCCCTCCATGCTTTTAAAGAGACCGGCGCGGAGTTTAGTAGCGCGGTTAAGCTTTGTGGCTAAGGTTTTATAGATAATCTCATTGACTAGGGTGCTTTTCCCGGAACCTGATACGCCGGTAACCACATTAAATACCCCAAGCGGTATGCGCACGTTGATATTCTTTAGATTATTTTCCCGGGCACCTTTCACTTCCAGCCACTTACCGTTGAGTTTCCTTCTTTCCGCCGGCACAGGGATTTTCCGCGTACCGGTCAAATATTGGCCAGTGATGGAAGCCGGATTCTCTTTGATATCCTCGATGGTTCCTTCGGCAATAATCTGCCCGCCGTGAACTCCTGCTCCCGGACCAATATCAATGATGTGATCAGCAGCCAGCATGGTATCCTCATCATGCTCAACCACCAGCAAAGTATTGCCCAAATCTCTTAAATGCTCTAAGGCTGTCAAAAGTTTTTCGTTGTCTCTCTGGTGCAAGCCGATACTGGGTTCATCCAAGACATAAAGAACTCCCGTTAAGCTCGAGCCAATCTGGGTGGCAAGGCGAATCCGCTGAGCTTCTCCGCCGGAGAGTGTTCCCGCAGCCCGATGTAAGGTCAAATAATTAAGTCCGACATTGATTAAGAATCCTAAGCGATCGCGAATCTCTTTGAGAATTTGGCGGGCAATAGTTCCTTCCTTTTCACTGAGCTGAAGTTGGTTGATAAACTCTAGGGCGTCAGTGATGGGCAGCCGCGTGTAATCATCGATGGAAAGCTCTCCAACCGTGACAGCCAGGGCTTCAGGTTTCAGACGTTTGCCTTTACAAGCCGGACACGCTCGCTCACTCATATAATTTTCCATATCACCCTTCACATAATCGGAAGAGGATTCCTTATAACGGCGCTCAAAATAGGGAATCAAGCCTTCAAAGGGTCCTGAGTGCACTTTCGGTTTGTCGTCAAAGAAGCTCATAAATTTGTACTTTATGGGCTTATCAATGCCATGAAGCAACCCCTTCCATTGTTCCTCTGTGAGGTTTTCCAAGGGGGTATCCATAGTAAAGCCGAGAGCCTCACTGACAGCAGTGAGCATAGCAGGATAGTAACTGGATTGAGATTTAGCCCAAGGCACGATGGCCCCTTCCTTGAGGGTCATCCTTTTATCAGGAATAATTAAGTCTATATCCACTTCTAAATTAGCGCCTAAGCCGGTGCAATCTGGGCAGGCTCCAAAGGGGCTGTTAAAGGAAAAAAGCCGTGGGGAGATTTCTTCAAGGGCAATACCGCAGTCCGGACAGGCAAAGTTCTCGCTAAAGAGAATCTCCGTTTCACCGATGATGTCCACAAGAACATTCCCTTCCCCCAGCTTCAAGGCCGCTTCTAAAGAATCTGCCAAACGAACAGCGCTTTCCGGCTTTAAGGTAATACGGTCAACGACAACTTCAATAGAATGCTTTTTGTTCTTTTCCAGTTTTATCTCTTCACTTAAATCCCGATTCTCACCATCCACGCGCACCCGCACATAACCAGCCTTGCGAGCATCGTCAAGCACTTTGACATGCTCCCCTTTTTTACCCTTGATCAAGGGCGCCAAAATCTGAAGCTTGCTCCGTTCCGGATACGCCATGATCTGATCAACCATTTGTTGTACGGTTTGCTGACTAATTTCCATACCGCATTTTGGGCAATGGGGATGGCCGATCCGTGCATAAAGCAAACGCAAATAATCATAAACTTCCGTAACCGTTCCCACTGTGGAGCGAGGATTGCGGTTCGTTGTCTTTTGATCGATAGAAATGGCTGGCGAAAGCCCTTCAATGTAGTCAACATCAGGCTTGTCCATTTGCCCAAGGAACATCCGGGCATAAGAGGATAGGGATTCTACGTAGCGTCGTTGACCTTCGGCATAGATGGTATCGAAGGCTAGCGAGGATTTTCCCGAACCGGATAAGCCAGTGACCACGACGAGCTGGTCTCTGGGGATGTCGATATTAATATTTTTCAAGTTATGGGCGCGGGCGCCGCGTACTTTGATGAAGTTCTGGGTCATTATGGTCCTCCTCAGGTTAGTTTGCTTCTTAGGGGCGGTTGTATAGGTGTAAGGTCTCTATGGGCTGTCTCCAGGGCTTTGCTTTACGCGTTCACTCTATTAGCTGCGCGGAGCAATCTAATCGCTTAGAAGCCGTTCTCTGCTGTAAAGCAAAGCCCTTGGGTTGTTTTCTTCTGATTATGCATGGGATAGCTTTTAAGCAAGGAATAACAGCTAGGCTTAGAGGGATGTAGGCTAAAGAGCCTACCATACTAAAGCTTAGTTATCCGTATTAGCAGAACTAATAGCCAACGAGGACCCAAAAGGCTGCTCAAATACCTTAAGAGTTGACCCAAGGATTTTGCGTTACAAGAGTGAGCGCCTTCTAGGCGAGCAGGATGCCAAACTTCGTGAAAAGCTAGCAGCGGAGACATGTTGGAAACAGGACGTTTCCAACCGGCTACGAGGCAGGAGCCGATTTAGCCGGGAACATGTCGGAGCGAAGAGCTTGAGCGTTAGTTTGGCACCGCGCAGCTTACTGAGCGAACGGTGTAACGCAAAATCCTGGAGACTCACACTTTCAAAGCCATCTTACTTGCCCCTCTTTCGGCCCGCAGGAGCCGCCGAGTCCTTCTTACGGGCGCGTCCTCCTTGGGTAGGTCGCTTATATTTGTTTTCTTCCCCTTTGAGCTCGATGATGGCATCGCGGATCTGGGCTGCTCGCTCAAAGTCCATTTCCTTGGCGGCTAAGCGCATTTCTTGTTCAAGGCTCTTCAAAAGCTCCTTCAGCTCTTCAGCGGGCAACTTAGCTGCGTAGGCTGCTTTCCTCTCCGCGACTTTGGTGGCTTCAGGGACTTCGTAGATCTTTTTACGAATGGTTTGCGGGGTAATTCCGTTCTTCTCGTTATGGGCTCTTTGAATCGCCCGGCGTCGATCGGTTTCTTCGATAGCAATTTTCATAGACCGTGTCATCTGATCGGCGTACATGATAACTTTACCTTCGGCGTTGCGGGCGGCGCGTCCGATGGTCTGAATGAGAGAACGTTCGGCACGCAGAAAACCTTCTTTATCTGCATCAAGAATAGCCACTAGGGAAACCTCCGGAAGGTCCAACCCCTCTCTTAAAAGGTTAATCCCGACAATAATGTCGATATCTCCTAGGCGCAGTTCCCGAAGTATTTCTACCCGCTCTAGGGTCGTAATATCGGAGTGGAGGTATTTAACCGACATATTGAGGTTTTTTAGATAATCCGTTAAATCCTCAGCCATCTTCTTGGTAAGGGTGGTGACTAGGACCCGCTCATCCCGCTCGATTCTCTGGTTAATCTCACCGATCAGATCATCAATCTGACCTTTCGTCGGCCGGACAGATATCTCCGGATCCAATAGTCCCGTAGGTCGGATGATTTGCTCGACAATCTGCGGGCAATTCTCCAGTTCATAGGGACCGGGGGTAGCGCTAATATAAACCCTTTGGGGTACCTGTTTTTCAAATTCCTCAAACTTCAGCGGGCGGTTATCTAAGGCTGAAGGAAGCCGGAAACCAAATTCCACTAAGGTGGACTTACGGGAGCGGTCCCCTTCATACATTCCGCGGACTTGGGGCAGAGTCACATGAGATTCGTCAATCATCATGAGATAATCTTCTGGGAAAAAGTGCAGCAAGGTGTAGGGTGTTTCTCCCGGTTCGCGAAAGGTCAAATGGCGGGAATAGTTCTCGACACCGTTGCAAAAGCCCATTTCCCTCAGCATCTCTAAATCATAGCGAGTTCGCTGCTCGATTCGCTGAGCTTCCAATAACTTGTTCTCTTCCTTGAAGAGTTTGAGCCTCTCTTCCAACTCTTGCTCGATATTCTCGGCAGCTAACAAGACTTTATCACGAGCGGTAACATAGTGAGAATTCGGGAAAATGGAGACATGTCGCCGTTCACCGATAATTTCCCCGGTGAGAACATTGATCTCGTAGATATGTTCGATTTCATCACCAAACATTTCAATGCGCATAGCATGGTCACTGGACCCAGCCGGGTAGACTTCGACGACGTCGCCACGGACTCGGAAGGTCCCGCGTTCAAAAGCCATATCATTACGATCGTATTGGACTGAAATCAACTTCTTCAGGATATCATTGCGATCAATCTCTTGCCCTTGTCGCAGGGAAACCATCAGGTCACGATATTCCTCAGGAGAACCCAAACCATAGATACAAGATACGCTGGCCACTACAATTACATCACGTCGTTCAAACAAGGCCGCCGTAGCCGAGTGGCGCATTTTATCAATCTCTTCATTGATCGAGGAATCCTTTTCTATATAAGTATCACTGGAGGGTACATAGGCCTCCGGTTGATAATAGTCATAATAGCTCACAAAATACTCCACAGCATTCTCAGGAAAGAATTCCTTGAACTCGCTGTAGAGTTGAGCGGCTAAGGTCTTATTGTGGGCCAAAATAAGGGTTGGGCGCTGCACCTTTTCAATAACATTGGCCATTGTAAAGGTTTTACCTGAACCGGTGACTCCCAACAAGGTTTGATGGCGTCTGCCAGTATTTATACTTTCAACCAGAGCATCAATCGCCTGTGGCTGATCACCGGCGGGCTTATATGGGGAATGTAAACGAAACTCCATGGGGTACCCCAATCTCCTTTCCTTGACACACTATTTATGTTCTTGCTTTCAAATAAGAACTTTGACCGCCCTTTAAATCATTCTAAACAAAATTATACCACTTCTTGTACGGGAAATAAAACAAAAAAACCGAAAACACGTTCGGTTTTTTGTGATTTCAGATGGTAATTCTAGGATTTCTGATCACCTCTATTCTGATCCTGAAGACTTTCCATCTTGCTTCTCTTGTTGTCCTTGCTGCCCACCTTGCTGCTTTTGCTGCTCTTTAAGCAACATTTCCGGCGGAATCGTGCGTACTTGGTCATTCGCACTCTTCTCTGTTCCCAGAACCTTGCCGTTATCATCAAGGTATTCCCGAATAATCTCGGTATGGACTTTTTCTGTCACTTTCTTTACCCCTTCAGGCATAACACCCTGACTTCCTTCTTTTCCTTGAGAGGATGCACCTTCCTGCCCTTGATCCTGGGAATCTCCTTCTTTACTCTTGCTGCTTTTCCCATCTCCGCTATTCCCACTATCACCATTGCCTTTACTTTTGTTATCCCCCTTACTTCCCGCATTGTTTGCTTGTGATTCTTCCTGCTTCTTTTCGAGTTCTTTCTGTGCTTGGGCCGCCTTGGTATAGCTTTTTTGGATTAAGGATAAATTTTCAGCGGTGACGGTTTTTACTGGGATGATCTTCGCCGCTACTTCCCCTTGGTCTCCGGTAATAGATTGAGTGATGTCGATGGACTCTTTATTCATGATTTTTTGGGCCCATTGCATGGCGTTGACCCCTTGGACATAGGGTGCAGTATCAACATCAGCCATCTGGCCGACTGAGGCAATACGCTGCAGGGACTGAGGGTTCGCTTGTCCACCCATGAGGAGGACTTTTCCAGTGAGTTGCAGCGTTTTGAGCAATTCATAAGCTTGGGATGCTAGCTTCTCATTTTGGGCACAGACAACCTTTACTTGGCCCGGATTTCTTTGCAAGTGTTCCCTGAGGCCTTGTATTGCTATTGCTTCTGATTCTGAGGGGTTTGCAATGCTATGTATGGTGATCTTTGGGTTTTTCCCAGATTCTTGTTTGAGGGCGGCTAAGCTCATCTGGGCTGCCGGATCCTCGGACTCTCCTTGCAAGTAAACTACCTGTCCTTCCGAAATCTTCCCTTGAATTTGCTGTGCCATTATGGTTCCTATCTGATTTGGATCCGGAAGAATAATACCTTGAGCTCTTACCCCTTGGGGCAAGCTGTTTAAGGCCAGAATTGGAATATCGCTCTTTTCCGCATCTTTTAAAAAGGACTGTTCACCATCTTGAAAAATAAGAATCTTGGCCTCTTTCAGGGCCTCTGAGTCCCCTGATTCTTTTTCAGTGAGAACTTTAACTTCCATTTCTTCTTTGGCAGCTATTTCCTGAATGCCTAGCAGAAACATGGCTTTGTTGGGGTCTTCCTCATTCAAGGCAACTGCAATAATTTTTTTCTCTTCTTGCTTTTGAGAGGATTTGCTTGAGGTCTTTTCATTGTTTCCCATTAAGCTTCCCAGCATATTTTGCATATTGCAACCTGTTAAAATCACAATCACTACTACAGTCAAAAGGACAAGCCAAAGGTGTCTTTTCATGGAACACGCTCCTTTCCAGGGTCGAATCCATTTTATCTTACCTACTCTAATTTCTGTTCACAAAAAAGCACCTTTTGTATGGTGCTTGTGCGCAAATTTAGTTTTCCCTTGATTTCCTTAGATATGAAAGCCAAATGTTGTCAAACAATGGCTAAATTCATCGATTGCCCAATTTAGGTCATATCTCGTTGAAAACACAGCCTACTATTCTTTCATTCTGGTTTTGTCTTTTGTGCGCAAATAATCTGGACGCTTTGAGTCCAGCGTCGATCCATTAATAAGCGTTCTCGTAAAATCATGAAAATTGAACGGCGCCCATGGCGCCATATAAGGTACGCCAAAACTATTCAGAGAAACAAGCTCTGTCAAAATAAAAATCATAAATATCGTAAATCCGAAGAATCCCATTGTTCCAGTAAATAATAGAAGTACGAATTTCAGCACTCTAAACGGATTTACTAATGAGTAATCGGGGATAGCAAATGACGCAAGCAACGATGTCGATACGATGATGAGCAGAAGCGGGCTGAAAATTCCCGCCGATATCGCAGCCGAGCCAATAACAATTGCGCCCACGATGCCGATTGCGGAGCCGATCTGCCTGGGAACCCTTAGTAGTGCTTCTCGGAGAAGTTCCATAATAAACTCAAGTAATAACGCTCCAATCAACGCAGTGGTAGGCACGTTTGAACGCATTTCAGATAAAGAAATGGCATATTTTATAGGCAGAACATCCGTATGAAACGATGTCAGTGCGACAAACAAACTTGAACCGGTCAGGGCGAGGATGATTGCAGTATACCGCAATAACCTTGCAAACAGGCCAAATAACTTATTGTCAAATCGATCGTCTCCGGTATAGAAAAACTCACTGAAGGTTTTAGGTGCGAGCAGGGCAACTCCGCTGCCATCCACCAGCACCACGACCTTTCCCTCAAGGAGTGAATGGAATGCCATATCGGACCGTTCAACTAGGCCTATTTGTGGGAACAGCTGCAGCTTATTGTTTAAAAGGAAACCCTGGAGCTCTCCCGATTCACCGATGCCATCAACGTCAATACACTCAATTCTTTTTTGGACCTCCTTAACGACAGTATCATTGGCGATATCCTCAATATAGAGCACGGCTACCCGGGCCTTTGTTCTTCTGCCCACCTCGAAATTCTTGATCCGCATGTTCTTATCTTTAACCCGATATCTAATAAGGGAAAGGTTTGCATCCAGATTTTCGCTGAAGCAATCCTGCGGCCCCCTGATGGAATAGGAAAGCTGCGGCGTAGGAACATACCTGTGCTCCACCTTTTTTAAGTCGACCACGATATACTGCTGGTCATTCGAAAAAAGAATGACTACCCTTCCGGCGAGAAGGAAATCTTCGATTACTCCGCCGTCCGATTCGATTCTACAGTTATCAGCATAAATAATGCTATCCATCGCAATTTGCGCGTTTATGGGGTTTCGGGCAGCGGAACAATGCTGGACGAGAGGTTTGACGACGCTATCCGTAAGCGCTACCCTGTCCGTAAGCTGGGAGATGTAGAACAGCTCAATTACGGCATCGCTGAGCATTCCATCGTGGAACGGTATGGATCGTTCCGTATAATCCAGGTTCTTCATTTTCAAATAAGCTACCGTTTCTTCGAAATTGAACCGCTCCAAATTAGGCATCCTCCCTTCATTTAACTTCGTGCGCGCCGTAATCCAGACCCCATTTCGTACTCAGATCGACCTTGATGTCGATATTTGTACTTACATTTGTAAATTCCTTTTGCCAGTCCATTTCTTGAAACTCCACAGGGAATTTTATACGAAATATATCGTCAAACTGAAAATAGTCACATTCAAACTCTTTTTGAGCACGCTCAATTGCTGCGGAGATTTGTTGTTCTAGCATTGTCGTGAGGGCTTTGGTTACTTCCCTCGTAGCCGCATCTTCAAAGTTGTATGGAGTCTTTTTATCTCCATACATTAACTCTGCCCTGAACTCCATTTTGATATCATAACTTATTTCGCCGTCCTCATAAGATGGTGTGATCTTTCGATTCTTCAAAAGAACCTCTATCGTGAGATTCATATCGTTATACGGCACGATAACATAAAACTTAGGTTTGTCTGCCTTTAAAAATATCGTCCCAGTCGATTCCTCCAAGGGTAAAAAACCGGTGACTGTTGAACCGTTTACCACTGAATACCCGCTCAGCGAAATTTCCCCATCCTCTAGGCCTATGCGGGGAATCAAAATGCCTGTATAGGCACTTGATAGATTTTCGAGCATCCGCATAGTTGTTCTCTTGAATGACTTTCCTGATTCATCCAAGGTTTCGATGATTCCCTCTATCACAAACCCGGCGGACGTGTTTTTCTCATGGGCGCTTTTGAATATTTTTTCGGGGTCTTCCCTTGTGATGACCGTTAGCCCTTTTTTTCTTTGGGTTTCGTCGACCCTAATTCTGTACAGGTACTCAAGCAGATACTCTTTCGCAAATCTTTCGGTATACACATGCGCCCGCACCCCGCTATAAAAGAGTGGCTTATCCAATTGCGCTTCCAAATTATCTTTGGCTTCCGTTAAGGTTTTGCCATGGCCCTTAAAAAAGATAAATTCTTTGCCCGAGCTTGCGCCTGCGTCTGAACTTTTCCCGGTTTCAATGTTTGCAATCTCGGGATAATACCATACTTCCCCGTTCTTTACATCAAAGATGATAGTCGTCACAATCAGCTTTTCGTTTATATCCACCGAATCCCTGCAGCCCGTTAAAAACACAGGAAGAAAGATGGAAATTGCAATAATGCTCATGAGTTTATGTCGTTTCATTATTGCGTCCACCTTCTCCTGCTCTCGGTTTTTGGGGAGTCCGCTTTTTGACTTGTCCTATGATAAGCAACAGCGTGGGTATCAAGAGGGTTGAGATTATAACAAGAGATGGAGCAAAACTCTCAAAGACAGCTCTCATATTATTGATGTTTAGCGCAAACAAACAAAGGCTAAAAAAAATGATCCCAATAGCAATTACCACGATATGGCGCTTAACTTTCGGAATGAACCGGCAAGCAAACTCCACGATGACGGTAAACACAATGATCATTCCCGCGAACAAACTCGTTAAGCCAAAGGTTAGGTAAAAGATATCGGTTCTTTCAATAACGGGCAGTTCAACGATCTTTATGGCTTCGATAAAAGCGTCATTAAACACAATGGTGTTGTTGATACCCAAAATCATGATTGTGCTTTCCACGATCAGTATATAAAGCAGACCGATAAATATCAGTGTGCAAAAAGCGACTTTGGGAGCTTTTTGGTTCTGTGAAGTGAAGGGTATGACGAAAAGAACTGCCAAACCGGTGAAGGGTGTAACCAAATCCTTCATAGTCTTCATATATTCTTTGGTTTCGTAGCTGCTAAAAAATGGTAATATATTGTAGGTCATACCTTGTAAGAGCATAGCAATACATAAGCCTACCGTTACGATAAGAAACAAAATCCCGATAATTTCAAACATCCTGGCAACATTTGTAATACCCTTGTAGGCCACATAGCCAAATAGTGAAATCCCCATCAGCAGCATGATGAATTGAGGTGTCTGCGGCAGAAAATTCGATTTTAGCATGCCGACCAGCTTTAACTTTAAATACACGCCGACAATTAAGAAAAACAGCAAGTAATACGAAGCAATCAAGCGGGAGAAGATCTTGCCTACGATTTCCTGGCTGTAGTCAAAAAGCACCTTTCCCTGATACATGTTGTTTAGCTTCGTAATGATTACAGCGGCGCCCCCGAAAACAACAGACGCCGCCATAATTGGAATCCAACTGCTCCTGCCCGCTGTCTGGGCCATTATCTTTGGTAGGTCTATGGTAGTATACGTGGTGAGGGTGAGAAATATCATAAAGAACATCTGCCTGTTTGTAATGCTGTTCGTCAAATCCTCACCTCACCTTTAATATTTAATTTATGATTCCCCCTTTCAAGTCGAATATACAATGATGGACTCACAGGGAAAGCAAAGCTGCTTGCCCTTTAAGACAATATAAGGTATTAGTCCGAAGCCCCGAGCCTCTTAGCTTAACGTAGGTCGGGGAGGATCACTGCACTATTCTGTACGAAGTAGTACACCTTAGGACATATCTCTAAGGATAGAATTCATTAAGTCAGCTCGTATTCCATCCACTTGGTCAAAATCAACCGTTTCGGTATACATTTTTTTTAGCTGGTCTCTTAAGCTCTGGGTAGTTAGGAGAGCGTCCTTCAAATCATTGCTAAAAGGACGACCTAAGCCCTGATCACCTAGACACTCTGGGTCTCCCTGCCATATAACTAAATTCCGCTCAGAAAATATGATGCCTAGTATCTCATCAGGATAAAGGGGATGTAAAACAATATCAATAACCTGCCCTAAGGATTCCGACTCTTTGAGAACCCATTCCATAGCTTCATAGGCTTCTTCCCCGCTAAAACGGATCTGATCATAATCCATTAGGAAATAAGGAGCAAGATTCAGCCAACCCTCCGTATGAATTCCATGGAGAAAAAAAGATTGGACCGCGCTCTGTTGTATCTTTCTAAGTGCATCCTGGGCCTTAGTCCAAGGTCCTTTAGCATCCTTGAAGAGATCGGTAGCATGGAGCTTTGGTAGCCATGGTCGTCCCCCGTCTTGAGCAGAGGAATACCTTTTTTCACGCATTCGTTCGCCAAATTCCTCAGCAAGAATTTCACTTATCCTTTGCTGCCCTTTATTGATCTTAGCTTCAAATTCGAGGATAACTGGTTTCTTTTGTTTCAGCTTTGCTTGATGACAGAACTTAGAAAAATCAATGAAGTGTTCAATGACTCCAGGAGCACGCCAGTGTAAAGGGGTTATTTCATACTGATCCAGTATCGCCCAGTTATAGCGCCTGACGAGCACACCGGCCATTGAGTCCGAATCCCAAGCAGAGCGAAAGAAATCAACGTCATGCCCCCGGTCCAGTAACTCCAGTCCGATCATTTTAATTAAGGTAGATTTACCCGTTCCCGCCCCACCCATGAGGACATAAGTACGTTCCCATTCTGACATCATATTGGGCAATAGTGATATGTAGCCGCGGTTGGTAATCCCCTCTACAAAGTAATGTCGCCCATTGGGTTTATTCCCCATGTCCTTTCCCCCTCGAATTTCGCTTGCGGTGTAGTCTATGCTCAACCCAAAAAAATGTGAACTGGGGACAGGTCCCTCTTTTCAGAAATGAAAAGAGGGACCTGTCCCCAGTTCACAGTTCACACAGTTCAAGAGAGCTTAAAGCTGTTGACGAAGCACCTTCAGCGCTTCTCTAAGCTGGGTATCAAATTCTGTTGTTGTGGGGGATAGGGTTGCTTCCTCCCCTTCCTTTAACTCCACAGCTACATCCGGCTCGATACCCTTCTTATGGATATCTATTTTATTCGGGGTGAGATACTTCGCTGTGGTCAACTTTACACTGGTTCCTTTATCCAGCTGATAAATCGTCTGCACGATCCCTTTGCCGAAGGTCTTGACTCCGACTAAAGTACCCGTACCACGGTCTCGAATCGCTCCGGAAACAATTTCTGCTGCCGAAGCACTTTCTTCATTGACTAATACGACAAAAGGAATGCCTAAGTAGTTACCCTCGGAAGCTTTAGTCACGGTATTACCGTTTTTATCGACAATATAGACAATAGGGCCAGGTTGAACAAAGTAGCTGGACACTCCCACGGCAGACTCTAACTCTCCGCCATGGTTATATCGCAAATCCAAAATAATTCCTTTGTATTTACTGATATTCATATTCGTAAGAATTTCATTCAGTTCAAGGGCAGAATTAGAGGAAAACTGCGAGATGCTGATATAGGCTATGTCCGGATTCCCCGGTAAGGATATACCTTCTACAGTAGGAACCTGAATATGTTCCCGTGTTATTGGTACGGTCACACTTTTTTTGATGCTTTCACGATATACAACTAGCGTGACCTTCGTCCCCGGATCTCCACGCATCAAGGACACCGCTTTTTCTTGGTCGATCGTGGCAGCATCCACTTCATCAATTTTGACGATGACGTCACCGGGTAGCAGCCCCGCCTTAGCTGCTGGGGTGTTCTTGATGGGCCTGAGCACCACGAGTTTCTGAGGATCTTTGAGACTCAGGATAATCCCGACACCGCCAAATTTTCCTTCGATCTGCTGCATGAGCTCTGCGTTCTCTTGGGCGTTCATATAGGCTGAATAAGGATCTCCTAGGGAGTCCACGATTCCTTTCGTGGCTCCATCAATCAGTGTATCCACTGGTACATCTTCTAAATAATCACTTTGAATGAGTTGTAGCACCCGCCCCAAACGGCCCACATGATCCAAGTTGGTGACAATGAATCCTCCGACGATTACTGTAAAAAGCAAGCTGACAATCGCGACAACCCATCCGATATTTTTCAAATACTCTTTCCATCTGCTCTCCTGCAAAGCGATATCCCCTTCCTACTCTGATCCCTATTTTTAACCGTGACTCTCCCCTTGATCTTTGGTAGGAGATAAGTGGCGGCGGCTCGTTCACTTTGCTAAATTCTGATGATGTCCATCAGAAGCAAGTCTCTTTTATTATATGCCTATCCACTTCGGGACATACTTATTAAAGAAAACCCGGCTTGTGCCAGGTCAGCACTGCTTTCGCACTAATGCCTAGCGGAAAAATTGTAGAGGATCTGTAGTTTCTCCTTTAATGCGTACTTCAAAATGAAGATGCGGTCCGGTACTCCAACCGGTTGAGCCAACATAAGCTACCACATCACCCGCCTTAACCATGTCGCCTACCTTAACGGCAAGCTTAGAATTATGTCCATAAAGAGTGGTATACCCGCCCCCATGGTCGACAATAACAGCATTGCCATAGGCACCATACCAGCTGGCCATAATGACTTCACCGTTACCCGCAGCCAAAACCTTCGTCCCCGTGGGAGCAGGGAGGTCCGTCCCTGTATGTAAGCTCTTCTTTTTCGTGATGGGATGTATACGCCAGCCATAGGAGCTGCTCACTTCAGTATACCCTGGCAAGGGATAGGTACTGATTGTTCCGTGAACCACCCCGGAATTAGCAGTTAATTTACGGATTTTTTCGGCAATGGCGTTGGAGTCTGCTTCCATCTGTTCGATTTGTTCGAAAATATTGTTTTGAGCTTTTTTATTGGAATCCAGCGCCACCTGATGCTCGCGTTTTTTTCCATCCAGTGCTGCTTTCGCTTCTTCCGCTGCTGTTTTCAATTGAGCAGCTTCATCGCGGCGTACTTGAAGAAGCTTAGTTTCTTCTTCGATTCTCGCTCTTTCCAAACTAATATCGGTAAGAATTTTTTGGTCATTGGCAACTAAGCGGTTAAAATACTCTAAGCGCGTGATAAAATCGCTGAGGTCCTCTGCTTCAAAAATTATCTCCAGATAGCTCACTTGACCCGCTTCATAAATCTCCCGGACACGCTGACGCAAGACCACTTGACGATTGGCTAGTTCTTCCTCTCGCTCTTTTAGCTCTTGCTCCGATAGGGTAACGGCTTCTGCTGCCTGATTATAGGCCACTTGGGTAGCATCCAACGTATTTTCAGCTACGGCAATTTGGGTGGCTAAATTTTTAATCTGACCTTGAAGTTTATCTGCAGTAAAGGTTAGCTTATTTAACTGGCTGCGGGCTTGTTCTTCTTTCCTTTGCAATTCCCGCTGTTTGTTGATGGCATCTTCTAATTCCCCAGCTTGAAGTGGAATGACTGAACTAGCCAGCATTACGGTTGTGAGTAAAAGGGCAACTATCCCTTTTTTCTTGGCCATGCTTTTCCTCCTCTTCATTGCGTATTTAAACTTTTAAAAATCTGCGCAAAGAAATGATGCTTCCCAAGGCACCGATTCCCATACCCACCAGCACGAGAGAGCCGAGAACCTTCCCAATCAACTCAGTTTCATGAACTACGGGCATAAAGGTCAGGGTGTCCTGAATGTATCTCGCAAGCCAATCATAGCCTAAACCGACGACTAAAACTGCAAGTAGCCCTCCGATTAATCCTAAAAATAGTCCTTCAAGGATAAAAGGCCAACGAATAAAGGCGTTACTCGCCCCTACCAGCTTCATGATCTCAATCTCCTTGCGGCGTGAAAAAACATTCATCTTGATATTAAGAGAAATCAAGACAAGTGAAGCGACGGCAAATAGCCCGACGATAATCGTTCCTGCCCAGCGCAACCATTCTGTAAATTTGAGCAAGGGTTCGACGACATCTTTACCATATACTACATTATCCACACCGGTCAGCTTAGTGATGCGATCGGCTACATTTTGAACCTGCTGAGGATCCACCACATGGACAGTATACTTATCCGGAAAAGGGTTAGTATCTCCGATATCCTCGACAATGGAGGTGGACTTCATGGATTTAGCTAAGTCCTTTAAGGCTTGCTCCTTAGGAACAAATTCAATAGTATCTACTCCGGAGAGGTCTTTTATCTTTTCCCCTAGAGCTTTAATCTCCTGAGAATCTAGGGTATCTTTAGCAAAAACAGCTATTTCTAACTCCGACTCAAAATCCGCAGCTAAATTGGAGGCATTGAGCAAAAAGAAAATGGATGCACCTAAAATCACCATGGAAATGGTAACCGTCAACACTGAAGCAAGACTCAACCATGCGTTCCTCCGGATTGAATTGCCCACTTCACGAAATATGTACCCTACTGAATTAAGTCCCATAGCCATAGGCCCCCTGCTTCTGATCACGTGCCACTTTACCGTCTTCAATGGCAATCACGCGTTTCTGCATCTGATCGACAATTTCGCGCGCATGGGTAGCCATAACAATGGTGGTTCCTCGGCGATTAATATTATAGAGGAGTTCCATAATACCCCAAGCAGTCTCCGGATCCAGATTGCCCGTCGGTTCATCTGCCACTAAAAGGGCCGGATTATTCACAATCGCTCTGGCTACCGACACCCGTTGTTGTTCTCCACCCGATAATTGATGAGGAAAGCAATTCTCTTTATTGGCTAAACCCACAAGCTCAAGGGCTTTCTTAGTTCGGTTTTTTACTTCTCGCCTGCCCACACCGATAACTTCCAGGGCAAAAGCAACATTTTCAAAGGCTGTTTTATTGGGTAGCAGCCTAAAATCCTGAAAAATCACGCCAACAGTTCGCCGAAGTTGCGGGACTTCACGATCGCGCAGACGAATCATGCTTCTACCATTCATGGTCACTTGACCACGGGTTGGTAATTCCTCTCGATAGAGTAAGCGAATGAGTGTCGATTTTCCAGCCCCACTGGGCCCAACTAAGAAGACGAATTCCCCATTGTCTATTTTTAGACTAATATCGACAAGGGCCCGTGAGCCGTTCGGATATATCTTCGATACATTAGTCAATTGGATCATTTTTATCCTCCTTGAATTTTGCCTACAGTTCTCTCTATCCACTAAAATCAGCCTTATTATGGGTTTAACTCTCCATATATTACCGATTTCCTATACCCAAACTATAAGACTATTCGACATGGGGTGTGGATTTCCTGTTATTAATGACGAAAAGCCAGCTAAAAACTTACGCCGCAATCAAGGTTGGGGGCAAAAAAACCGGCCTATTCATAAAGAACAGGTCGGTTGATTTGATGAACGAGAACTTCGCCGAGTTTGAAGTAATTTATTTCTTTGCCATAACTGCTTTTACAGCAGCTAAGACTTCCTTCTTAGTCAAACCATATTTCTCTAACAGCTCGAGGGGACGACCGGATTCGCCAAAGGTGTCTTTAATGCCTACCCGTACCATTGGGGTGGGAGCACTTTCCCCGAGTGTCTCAGCTACGGCGCTTCCCAAACCGCCAATTATGTTATGTTCTTCGGCGGTGACTACTGCACCCGTTTTTTGAGCAAAGTAAATTATCGTTTCTACATCAAGGGGCTTGACAGAAGCCACATTGACGACAGCCACCTGCAGACCTTCTTGCTCTAGCTCTTGGGCAGCTTCCATAGCAGCGGCTACCATGACTCCGTTAGCAAAAACAACACAGTCAGAGCCTTCACGAAGAACATTGGCTTTACCGATCTCAAACTGATAATTCTCATCAAAAAGCAGGGGAACATCGAGGCGTCCCATACGAATATAGACTGGCCCTTTATATTCTGCAGCAGCCCTGATGACTTGGCGGGTTTCCTCTCCGTCAGCCGGCACCAAAACTGTCATATTCGGAACAGCGCGCATGATGGCTATATCCTCTATGGCTTGGTGGGAGCCCCCGTCTTCACCGACGGTAACCCCAGCGTGAGTGGCTGCGATCTTAACATTGAGCTTGGGATAGGCAATGGAATTGCGAATCTGTTCAAAGGCCCGACCTGTAGCAAAGATAGCAAAGGTACTGGCAAAAGGAATTTTCCCGGCAGCGGCTAAACCGGCCGCCGTGCCCATGAGGTTTGCTTCGGCAATCCCCATGTTGAAGAATCGTTCCGGATAGAGCTTGCCAAAATCTGCAGTCTTCGTGGACTTAGATAAATCCGCATCCAGGACGACGATCGATTCATTTTCTGCTCCTAAGGCTACTAAAGCCTTACCATAAGCATCGCGTGTCGCTTGTTTAGCCAAGGCGAGCCGCCTCCTCTCTTAATTCCTTTAAAGCTTGCTCAGCTTGCTCCGCGTTGGGAGCGTTGCCATGCCAGCCCACTTGGTTTTCCATAAAG
This sequence comes from Desulfitobacterium sp., assembly GCA_050251735.1. GTDB lineage: Bacteria > Bacillota > Desulfitobacteriia > Desulfitobacteriales > Desulfitobacteriaceae > Desulfitobacterium. The sequence continues at coordinate 25,660 of JBFWMF010000013.1, read as the reverse complement.
GATACCCCTTTGCCTTTGATGGTGCGGGCAATGAGGATGGTGGGTTTTCCCTTGACTTTTTTGGCTTCAGCTAAAGCAGCTAAAAGCTCTTCAATATCATTGCCATCTACCTCTAGGACATGCCAGCCAAAGGCCTGCCATTTATCGGTTAGTGGATCAGAGGACATGACACTATCTGTAGTTCCATCAATTTGTAAGCCATTGTAATCAAGAATTGCGGTTACATTGTCCAGTTTGTAATGGGCCGCGGCCATGGCAGCTTCCCAGACTTGGCCTTCTGCCATTTCCCCGTCCCCTAATACCACATAGACACGGAAAGCTTTCTTATCGAGTTTCCCTGCCAGAGCCATGCCGTTGGCTGCGGATAATCCTTGACCCAAAGAGCCTGTTGACATATCCACACCGGGCACCTTTTTCATATCCGGATGCCCTTGCAGGATCCGACCGGTTTGTCTAAGTCCCATCATCTCTTCTTTTGGAAAGTAGCCTTTCTCTGCAAGTGCCGCATAGAGCACAGGTGCAGCATGCCCTTTAGCTAAAACAAAGCGATCTCGTTCTGCCCATTGAGGATCTTCCGGATTAACATTCATTTCATGATAATACAAAACCGTAAGTATATCCGCTGCTGACAAGCTACCTCCGGGATGACCTGATTTAGCTGGCACCAGCATGGTGATAATATCTTGGCGTATTTGGTTGGCCATACGTTTCAGTTCAAGAATTGTCACGCTAATCCCTCCAAAATTTTTATTATTAACATTTTTCGCCACTTGGGTTTCAGAAAAGACTTGGCTTGCGCCAAGCCTTTTATTATTTCACAACTTTTGTTTTTTGCAGATAAGCGGCGATAAATTCATCAATCTCGCCGTCCATCACCGCTCCGGTATTCGCTGTCTCCTCATTCGTTCGATGATCCTTAACCATGTTATATGGATGGAAGACATAAGAACGAATCTGGCTACCCCAAGCGATATCCTGCTGTTCCCCTCGAATCTCCGAAATTTCGTCTTCTTGTTGTTTGCGTTTGAGCTCCAAGAGCTTGGCCTGCAAGATACGCATACAGTAGGCTCTGTTCTGGATTTGCGAACGTTCACTTTGGGATTGAACGACAATACCCGTGGGTATGTGGGTGATGCGAACTGCTGAACTGGTCTTGTTGACGTGCTGCCCTCCTGCACCGCTGGCCCGGTAGGTATCTACCTTAAGATCCTCCGCAGCAATCGGGACTTCCTGACCATCATCCATAACCTCGGGAATCACATCCAAGGAAGCAAAGGAGGTATGTCGGCGCCCCGAAGCATCAAAGGGGGAAATCCGCACGAGACGGTGAACCCCTTTTTCTGATTTCAAATAGCCGTAGGCATTTTCCCCGGAGATCGAGAGAGTTGCGCTCTTAATCCCAGCTTCATCACCAGGTAGTAAATCCATGGTTTCTACTTTATACCCATGGCGTTCACCGTAGCGAACGTACATCCGATAGAGCATGGAGACCCAGTCTTGAGCTTCTGTCCCCCCTGCCCCTGCATGAAGTGTCAAAATGGCATTATTGCGATCATATGGACCGCTCAATAGGATTTCTAATTCTAAACCCTCGAGACGTTGTTGGAGTGCCTTCACCCCTTCTTCAATCTCCGACTCTAGGGACTCATCGTTTTCTTCCACAGCCAATTGATAGAGGGTCAACAGATCGTCCAACTGTTGTCTCAAGGTGGTGTAGGTTTTCAACTTCTCTTGATGATAAGAAATTTCCTGCATCACCTTTTGGGCGGATTCTGGGTGATCCCAGAAATCTGGCCTTTGCAACTCGATCTCTAATATACTAATCTTATCTTCTCTTTGAGCGACGTCAAAGAGAGTCCCTCAAATCTGCCAAGCGCGTTTCTAAGCTTTCGAGCTCCCTTTTCCATTCAAATATCACTTAACAATCACCACCCAAATATTTATCACTAAACCGATCCAGTGTAATAGCACAATCAATAAGGTAGGGCGATGCACAGCCTCGGCCGGTGCTTCGCCCTCTATTTTTCCTACTTTACTTCGTCTCTGGTATTATCAAATTTAAGCACTTCACGCTCCGCAGCATTTCTTATACTTTTTGCCACTTCCACAGGGGCAGGGGTCGTTACGTCCGATTTGAGGTCCTTCATTATGGACTGGGCGGGCAGCCTGTTCCTCATCTCGATTCGTACGGACATGCTGAGGTTCTTCCTGCTTTTGCTCCGTGACTTGAGGTGTTACTCTCATGATATAGCGAATTGTATCTTCTTGGATGGAGCTAACCATGCCTTGGAACATATCATAGGCTTCATGGCGATATTCCACCAAGGGGTTCTTTTGCCCATAAGCCCTTAAACCAATACCCTCCCGGAGCATATCCATAGCATCCAAGTGATCCATCCACTTTTTGTCGACCACTTGTAGCATAACAGCCCGTTCGATTTCCCGCATAATCTCTTCGCCAAAGGCCTCTTCCCGGGTTTTGTAATGTGCGCGGGCTCTTTCCAGAAGCATCTCGACGATTTCTTCTTTTTCCATGTTAGCCACTTGGTCAGTGGTAATATCATGGTTAGGTAGGATGAGATTCTCCACATACTCAAGGAAGCTGTTGAGATCCCATTCTTCCGGATAGGGGCTTTGAGCACCAAACATATCCACCGTTTCCCGAACCACTTTTTCCAACATATCCGCAATGCTTTCTTGGATGTTTCCACCCATCAGCACCTGACGGCGTTGAGCGTAGATCACTTCACGCTGGAGATTCATGACATCATCGTAATCCAAGACATGCTTCCGAATCTCAAAGTTGCGATTTTCTACGCGACGTTGAGCCGTCTCTACCGAACGAGAGATCATCTTGGAGGTGATAGGAATGGAATCATCCATACCCAATTTATCCATCATGCCCATGATGTTTTCGGCACCGAAAAGGCGCATAAGGTCATCTTCTAGAGAGAGGAAGAATTGAGAGGAACCCGGGTCCCCTTGCCGTCCGGCACGTCCACGCAGCTGGTTATCAATCCGGCGCGATTCGTGGCGCTCTGTTCCGATAATATGCAGACCGCCCAGAGCGGCTACTTCCTCACCGAGGATAATATCTGTACCACGACCGGCCATGTTAGTGGCAATGGTTACCATGCCTTTTAAGCCTGCCCCGGCAATGATCTCAGCTTCTTTCTCATGAAACTTAGCATTGAGGACTTGGTGTGGGATACCACGACGCTCCAGCATATCGCTTAAACGCTCAGACTTCTCAACGGATACCGTACCCACAAGAACCGGTTGTCCCTTTTTGTGGCGCTCAATTATTTCTTCCACAACAGCTTTAAACTTGCCTTCTTCGGTGCGATAGACTACATCGGGTATATCCTCACGAATCATCGGCATGTTGGTTGGAATCTCGACGACATCCAGTTTATAAATTTTCCTGAACTCCGGCTCTTCAGTCATCGCTGTACCGGTCATGCCGGCCAGCTTTTCAAACATCCGGAAGTAGTTTTGGAAGGTGATGGTCGCTAAGGTTTGCGATTCTTTTTCAATTTTTACTTTTTCCTTAGCTTCAATCGCTTGATGTAAACCTTCCGAATAACGTCTACCAAACATCAGGCGCCCCGTGAATTCATCTACAATAATGACTTGTCCATCCTTGACCACATAATCCCGATCTCTCTTAAATAGGGCATGGGCTTTGAGGGCCTGATTGACATGATGAGCCAATTCTGTATGCAAATCATCAAAGAGGTTTTCTACGGCGAGCATGGTTTCAACCCGGCTGACCCCTTGTTCCGTCAAGGTCACCACCCGGTCTTTTTCGTTGACATTATAGTCTTCTTCCGGCTTTAAGCGGGGAATAATCATTGCTACTCGGAAATATAGCTCAGTCGGCTTGTCCGCTTCACCGGAAATAATCAGAGGGGTCCGTGCCTCATCAATTAAGATGGAGTCTACTTCGTCCACAATAGCATAATGTAGCTCCCGTTGCACAAGACCATCCGGCCGGGTCACCATATTATCCCGAAGGTAATCGAAGCCAAATTCATTATTGGTACCATAGGTTATATCTGCAGCATAGCTTTCACGCCGCTGGCTATAGTTTAAACCATGAACAATGAGACCTACGGATAGCCCTAAAAATTGATGGATGAGGCCCATCATTTCACTGTCACGACGGGCAAGATAATCGTTTACGGTTACAATATGGACCCCTCGACCTGTTAAGGCATTCAAATAGGACGGAAGAGTTGCTACCAGCGTTTTTCCTTCCCCTGTACGCATCTCCGCGATTCGTCCATCATGGAGGACCATGCCGCCGATGAGCTGCACATCGTAATGTCTTTGGCCGATGACCCGCCACGAAGCTTCTCTAACCACGGCAAAGGCTTCGGGCAAAAGGTCATCCAGACTTTCCCCATCAGCCAGGCGTTGTTTGAATTCATCGGTCTTAGCACGCAACTGTTCATCTGACAGCGCCTTAATCTCCGGCTCTAAAGCATTGATTACCTCAACTCTTTTTTGGTACTTTTTAATTTCACGTCCATTATCGTCGAATAACTTGTCTAAGAAACCCATTATTGACCACCTTTCCATCTGTCCAAGGGTATCATCTCATTTTATCATTACCGACAACAGGGTGCAAGCCAATCCCCGGACGCATAATAGGAAATTCTCTACTAAAGTTTATATCAGAGCACTAAAATAAACAAATAAACGCAAGAATGGCCTACTGCTGTAGGCCATCCCTTGATATCATCTTTGAACTTTCACGGGTCATCGATTACTTTTCGGGTTCCAACAAACCATAATCTCCGCTTTTCCGTCGGTAGATCACGTTAATATCTTGAGTATCCATGTTGGTAAAAGCATAAAAATTGTGGCCAACTAGGTTCATCTGCATAATCGCTTCTTCCACAGACATGGGCTTTGTCCCGAATTTTTTGTGTCGAACCACCTCTTCGGAATCATCCTCCAGATTCGACGGTTGTTGCACCTCATGGTCTTTCAGCACTTTTGTCCGCATGCGTTTGTTGATCCGAGTCCGATATTTATCAATCTGGCGCTCTAGCTTTTCGACAACCAGATCGATGGAAGTATACATATCTGTACTTTCTTCCTCACCGCGGAGTATCATCCCCTGAAGGGGTGCGGTAACCTCAACACGATGACGGCCTTCTTCAACCAGCAGGGTTACTTTCACATCCATGAACTGATCAGAGTATTTCTCTAACTTACCAACCCTTTTCAAAACGTAATCCTTCAGGGCATCGGTGACTTCCATTTGTTTGCCGCGAACGCTGATGTTCATAGTAAAACCCCCTTATTATCCTGAATACCTATTTATCTGAATAACTATAATATTCCCGTTTATCTTCAAAAATCCTTCCCCAATTTTCCTTTCTGTTGAAGTAAATTAACAAAACCTTAATATAAAAAGAGAACTGTTGTAATTTTGCCAACACTTCTCTTTTTTATTCATGTCACAGAAACTATCCTTAGACTGCGCATACGGCTATCTTATCCATAGTTCCCTTATCTTAATTGTACGTTTGTCGCTTGCTCCCCCCGTGGACCTTGACTAATATCAAATTCCACCCCTTGTCCTTCTTCGAGCGTGCGAAAACCATCACCGCTAATTGAAGAAAAGTGCACAAAAATATCTTGCCCATGATCCCCTTCAATAAAGCCATATCCTTTTTGTTTGCTAAACCACTTTACTTTACCCAGCACGAAAAATACCTCCTTGGTTCCTTCACAGCCTTCGATGCGAACGAAAGCTGGTCTCTTAGGAAGGATGCCCAAAGCGCAGCTAGCTTAAACCTAGCTATAGAGAATATTTTTGGCGGGATAATGAAAAGCATTGACTATTTATTGTGTTAGCAAGACATTCCATTTTTATAATATCTTGCTTAGGAAAGACTGGGTCCGTGGATTCCGTGGATTCCCGAAAAGCTCTGCCGGTGATCCTTCTTCCATGATGACTCCCTCATCCATGAAAATCACTCGATCGCCCACTTCCCGGGCAAAGCCCATTTCATGGGTAACCACAACCATAGTCATGCCTTCTCGGGCCAGATCCTTCATGACAGCTAAAACCTCGCCCACCATCTCGGGATCAAGAGCGGAGGTCGGTTCATCAAAAAGCATGACTTTTGGATGCATAGCCAAGGCCCGAGCAATCGCCACCCGTTGTTGCTGTCCACCGGAGAGTCGATCAGGATACTCATCTGCCTTATCTTCCAAACCAACCTTTTTGAGCAGTTCTAAGGCGATCTCCTGGGCTTGGTGTTTGTTAGTCTTCCGAACAATTTCCGGGGCCATGGCGACATTTTCTAAAGCAGTCTTATGAGGAAACAGATTAAAGCGTTGAAAAACCATGCCGACCTCACGGCGGATAGCATTCACATTAGCTTCTGATTTCAAGGGAATTCCATCGATGGTAATTTCCCCTTGGGTCGTTTCCTCGAGCTTGTTGAGGCAGCGCAGAAAGGTGCTTTTTCCTGATCCACTGGGACCGATCACGACCACAACTTCTTTTTCTTTTATATGACAATCAATCCCACGCAGAACCTCCAGCTTGCCAAAATGTTTATGCAGATTTTTAACGGTTATCACTCTTGCCGAACCTCCTCTCCGTATAGCTGACGAACCGCGATAAGATCAAGGTCATCACAAGATAGATTAAGGCCACTTCCATGTAGATGACAAAGGGTTGGTAGGTTCGACTGACGATAAGTTTGCCGGTATACATGAGATCTTGTAGAGCGATAATAGATACCAAAGATGAGTCCTTTAGCAAGGCAATAAACTCATTACCTAGGGGAGGGATAACCCGTTTAAAAGCTTGGGGAAGAATAACATAGCGCATGGCTTGTGTTTGACTCATACCTAAGGAGCGAGCTGCCTCAACCTGACCACGGTCGATGGACTGGATGCCGGCTCGGAATATTTCGGCGATGTAAGCTCCGGAATTCAGCCCCATGGCCCCAATCCCGGCGATAAACTGGTAATTATTAGGGATTTGAAAATCAAAGAGCTGAGGGACAGCGAAATATACCATAAGAATCTGTACTAAGAGGGGCGTGCCTCTAAAGAAATCAATATATGCGATGGCAAAGCCACGCACAATCCGGCTACCGGATAAACGCATCAGAGACATAAACAGACCAATGACAATACCTATAGCCACTGCCCCAGCTGTAAGTTCTAAAGTAATTACTGCCCCTTTCAGCAAGGGGTTGATACTCTCAATCATCAATTCCCAACGGAGTTCCACACCCACATCCTCCTTTATTTACAATCATCAAGCCTAGGCTGATTTTTACCTGATAATTATACAGTCCATCGCAAGCTTATTCAAGGACTATCCTTCATGCAGTTTTCCCCAATAGCTTGTCTGAAAAATTAAACGCCCAGCATTGCTAGGCGTTTGGATCATAGTTTGCTTATAAAACACTTAGAATTTAGGTGCATCCTCATTAAACCATTTTTTATAAATCTCGTTATACTTCCCATTGTCCATGAATTTCTTAAGGGTAGCATTGACTTGATCAGCTAATTCCTTATTATCAAGCTTGAAGGCGATACCAAAATATTCTTTAGGAAAATCACTAGATACGATTTCGATATCCATATTTGGGTTTTGCTTGATGAAGTAGTAAAGGGTTGGTGTATCAGCAACGACTGCATCAGATCCGCCAATCATCATATCATTGATAGCATCCCCGATAGTCTCGAATTTCTTCGGATCGATACTTAATCCCTCAACAGCACCCTGACCTGTAGTTCCTTGCTGAACCCCGACCTTTTTACCTGTCAAATCCTTCTCTGATTTAATATCGCTACCCTTTTTCACTGCAATAACTTGAGCGGATTCAAAATAAGGATCACTGAAAAGTACGGACTTGGAGCGGTCGTCAGTAATAGTCATTGCTGAGATCACCGCATCATAATTTCCTTGGCCAATAGCAGTCACTAAACCATCAAAGGATGAAGATTCGAACTTCACAGTGTATCCCAGATCTTTGCCGATCTCATTCATTAAGTCGATATCAAAGCCGACAGGATTTTGTTTTTCATCCATAAATTCAAAAGGTGCATATTCAATAGCCGAACCAATTTTTAAAACTTTTTCCGTCCCAGCATTCGAAGTTGCTGGATCCTTAGCCGGAGCTGGGGTTTGGCTAGCTCCGCAACCTGTCAGAGCGAGCAAGCTCATCATGACGACAGCAATAACTCCATTACGTAACCCTTTTTTCATTTCTTTTCCCTCTTCCTTTACTTCTTACTTTAATTTACTTTACTTATCCACTTTGTAATTCATGCCATTTTTAAGTATATCTTGTCTCTTTGGCTAGTAAATATTATACATAAGGGAGTAAGTTTATGCAATGTCTTTGCCTAAATATGTTTATTCGCATTGATTTTAGTTTTCTTGAAGATAAGAAAAAGCATCGGGTTCTACACCCAATGCTTTGATATATTGCTCGGTTACTCTCTGATTAGCGACCTACGCGTTGAGCTTGGTAGCAATCACGGCAGTAAACGGGGCGATCTGAAGTTGGTTGAAAAGGAACTTGAGTTTCAACTCCGCATTCTGCACAAACAACTGTGTGCATTTCGCGTTGACGAGACTCACCGCCATTACGGCTTGTTTTACGAGCATTACGGCAATCTCTGCAACGTTGTGGTTCGTTTTCGAAGCCTTTCTCTGCATAGAATTCTTGCTCACCTACGGTGAATACAAATGTGGTACCGCAATCTTTGCATACTAGATCTTTGTCTTGAAACGCCATGAAGATAATCCCCTTACCTAAAAAATAGTAACAGACTCACGCCTATCCGACCCTATTATACCATCGAATTTGGAGGCTGGATAGTCCTTTTTTTCTTAGGACTTCACCATACCGGCAGCCAAAACAAGCCCATAGACCTCCTCTGCGCCGTTCTCCCTCAGCTCCTTCGCGCAGTGTTCCAAGGTTGCTCCGGTAGTCGTTACATCATCAATTAACCATATCTTTGCTCCTTGAATGACCTTTTTCTCGGTGGTCGGGATCCGGAAAACTCCTTCTAAATTATGCAGTCGCTCCTGACGACTTAAGCCTACTTGAGGTGTGGTAGCCCGAACTCTTTGGAGTCCCTCCCAAAGAGGAATCCCCAGCTCCCAGTGCAGAAGCGAGGCAATTGCCGCCGCTTGGTTAAAGCCCCGCTCAGCTATTCTTTCCGCATTCATTGGCACAGGCACCAATACATCCGGTGGCGGCAAGTGATGAATTGCAAATTCCGCCAAGGGCTGCCCTAGTCTTTTCAGGAGATAGGGCCGGGACTTAAATTTGACATCCTGGATCAATTCCCGCCAGGCCTCGGTATAATGCCCCCAAGCCACCACTTTTTTTATTCCCTTGGGGCCCCTTCCTTGGGAACAGTCATGACACTCTTCAGTATTTCCTTCGGTAATCTTACCGCAGTGGCCACAACGCTTAAGACGGGGATAAAAATAAGCAGACTCACAGACACCACAAAAAACCTGACTCCCGGTGACTGAGGTATCACAGAGCAGGCAGTTGGTTTGCTTTTCATAAACCAAGGAACGAGCAAGGTCTTTTAGATCTTGCCATAGGGAGAAAGCATCACGTGCCATGAGGTGCCTCCTTTGCCTAATCAATTAAGCCCTGGGTCAGGGCTATTTCATTTTGCTCCCTGATCCAAGCCATCGCTTTTTCCATCCCGGGAGTTTTTCTCGCGGCAAGAAAAAGGGCGCTTCCAGTCGGATTTTCTTGGGTTCGCCCCACCCGTCCCGCCATCTGCACGAGAGCTCTCACATCAAATAGCTCGTGGTCTGCTTGTAGCACGACGACCTGGGCATCAGGAATCGTTATTCCCCGTTCCAAAATGGAGGTACAGACAAAGGCATCATACTTCCTTCTCCTTAACCCATCGACCTTCTCACGTCGCCCAGGGTCTGAGCTATAGCTTCCGGCAATGGTCCACTCTGGGAATTCCCTTTGCAACAAATCAACCCATGCGTTAACCCAAGATATTTTCGGGACAAAGACGAGAACCGGTCCGAGCTGCACTGACTCTTTCAGCCATTCCCATACAAACAGACTCGGATGACGACTAAACCTTTCCGGTTCCAAAGCCTCGGAAAGTTTTCGCCATTCAGGCATCGGAATGGCCCGGCGGTGATGTCGAGCGGGTATGCGAATGAGCCCCATCTTCCCTTGCCTCACCTTATCCAAACTCTCTGTAGTTGGGGTGGCGGTTAGATATACAATCTTCCCCCCCGGTCGCAAGGCTTGCAGAATTCCCCATGTTAAAGCATCGTTGCCATAATAGGGAAAGGCATCCATCTCATCAAGATAGATTACATCAAAGGCTTGATAAAAGCGAAGTATCTGATGAGTGGTGGCAATGACCAAGGGAGATGAAGTAAAGCGCTCCGGACTGATCCCGGTTAAGACGCTTACTTGCAGATCCGGGAAATCCTCTTGCAAACGAGGAGCTACATCATGAATCACGTCCTGTCGGGGCGCGGCAAACAGGACTCTTTTGCCTTGCTCAAGTGCCCATGCAGTGGCAGGAAAACAGACCTCTGTTTTACCCGCTCCACAGGCTGCCCAGAGCAAGATTTCCCTCTCCACACCCTCACTTGTCGAATCCTCTTGGACATATTTTAAAATCTCTTGGGAAGCCAGCTTTTGAGCCTTACTTAGCTCCCAGCGTGGCGAGAAGACAAGCTTAATATCCTTAACCCAATTTCTATCTGGTGGACCTATACTTCGATAGAGAGCATGAAGAGAGCTTACTGCCCCTAAAGCCGTACATTCCACACAGGTAGCGGTTAACCCATAAATGCTTACCCATTCCTCTACCCTTACCCCTCCGCAACGTTGGCATCTCCAGTCTTGGCCATCCTTAATAACCGCAGGGATCCATTCCCCATACCCTTTGCTTATTTGTTCATGGCATAGGAATAAAACTTCAGCATAAGGGATGCGACATTCCTTCCCCAACCGTTGAAGATCGGCTTTCGCCAGCAACCTTCCCGCCGTTCTAGCTTGAAAATCTTCTCTGTTCTTATCCCGAATTTTCCCCTCTGGATTGAGTTGGAAACTCTCCATACCCTCCCAGTGCCAAGCTTGGGAACCGTTTATTCTTTTCTGCAAAACTTTGAGGAGCTCCTCCTTGAGCCAATCTCGATCCCTTTTCAGGACCTTTGCCTCTCCCTTTCTCCGCCTAATCCAAAAAGCCATTGACTTCTTTGCTTGAGTTTTTTTGTAGCTTATTTCATCATGCAAGCACAAGGCAAAATTCAAAGGTAGACTAGGCAGCAAGACCTCAGCCTTCTCGTGAAGGTAACCCACTTCTTTAAGAGGAGTGATATGCAATTTCTCTGATTCCGTTAGCAGAATATAGAACATCACCAAAAATCACTCCTTCATAGTAATCCCATCTTCTATAGTACAAAAGTCCAAGTTATTACACTATTCTTCTTCACCCGTTGTTCACCTTCTGGTTTTTCCCATTTTTTTGGCCATCCCAGCATTTCCCAATATGATTCCTTTTCTTTTGGGGTAATCTATCCTTGTTCCGGTTTAAAAGGCTTGTCTCTATAACACAAAGGAGGAGTGCAAATTGTTGAAGAAATTCGCTGTTAGTTTACTCACCTTAGCCTTCCTCTCATTAGGTGCCGGTAGTGCCTTGGGAGCAACAGCTGCTGCGCCTGATCCTGCCAAATTAGCAGAAATCAAAGCTCTCCATCAACAGATGGTTGAGCTCAAGGTGCAATTGCTCGACAAACAAGTCGAAGCAGGAATTCTTGAAAAAGAAGAAGCTGCTGAGATCAAGACGAAAATCCAGCATCACCAAAAGAAGGTCGAAGAGGATCTGGCTAATGGCAAGTATGACTTCGGGAAAAGACATCATAAAGATGGTGTCAAAAAAACCGATGGCGATCAGAAAACACCCGGCACAAAATCTTCTTCAAGTACGCGCTGACTTTGCAAGGCACCCACTTTTAACTGGAACTCTGATCCCTCAACTTAAGTTGGGGGATTCCTTTATTTTTAAATAACTATGTATGGAACACTAGAGCTCAACACTACTAATTCTGATCAAGCTCCGACTCCTGCATTCGCCATGTAAAGCTGGAAAACGCTTGCTTTAGACATCGAAGATGGCGCAGCTCTTCCGTGGTAAGTTGACCCTTTTGTCCGGATAACTCAATCTCACAATGGACAGGTATCCCCATCTCTTGCTCCATATCTCTAATAAAATGCCTCAAGGAAAAGGCAAAGCGTTCCTGCTGGTCGATGGATTCGTGATTGATGAATTTCACAATGATTTGGGATTTATAGTAGTTTCTCTTCCAATCCACAATTCTTTTCTCTGCAGTTGCCGGCATCGTCCATTCCCAATAATCAGCGAGAAGCCAAAGCAAGGCCACTATGGCTCCCAGTGCTGTAAGTTGTATATTCATCTTTCTCTCCCTCCTATCCTAGACTATGCAAGTATTGCGGAAGGGCAATTTGTCTCAAGATAGGCATTATAAAGCAGGGATATTAAACATTAGGAAAGAATTCTTATAGTGCTAAAATAGCGCAAAAAAACTAGGTCTGAGCAACGCTCTCCCTAGCTTTTGAATGGTTTATACAGTTCAAGTTCGTCTTAGTTTTCTAATTTCGGGCCTACCGCAAATTTCAAGGTTCCCTCAGCTACTACGTCGTTTCCCACAAAAGCTTTGCCCTGAGCAACGCCAATACCGCGTTTCAGCTTTAGCAGTTCAACTTCCAGACGAAGTTGGTCTCCCGGGATGACTTGTTTGCGGAACCGCACGTCCTCAAGTCCGGCGAAAAGGGCCACATGTCCTGCGTATTCCGGTAGCTTTAAAAGTATGACGGCTCCCACCTGGGCCAAGGCTTCCATGATCAGCACTCCAGGCATCACCGGATAACCGGGAAAATGCCCTTGGAAAAAGGGCTCGTTGCCGGAAACATTTTTCAATCCCACCCCGCGTTTCCCTTCCTCTAATTCGAGAATGCGATCAACCAGTAAAAAGGGATAACGATGGGGAATGATTTTTTGGATTTCTTGACTTTCTAACATATCTAGGACCTCCTATCCCATGACTTTTAATACCTAGTCACAATTTTGTGTATCCTTAGTATAACCGAGTTTGGCGAAGAAGGGAAGAACCGCATTGGCTACCTACAAAGTATTACAATTAATCGGCGGTGGAGAGATCGGGGGTGCCGAGCAACATGTATTGACCTTGCTACAGGGGCTTAACTCGACCTCCTTATCTCTAACTTCCGGCTGCTTAGTTGCCGGACCTTTCGCCAAGCTAACTGAAGAGCTTGGAATTCCTACTCTACTCTTTCCCATGAGACATGCTCTGGATCTATCCCCTTTGCCTAGGCTAATGGAGGTGATACGCAGAGAAAAGTTTTCGCTTCTCCACACTCATGGCTCTCGCGCTAATCTTCTTGGCAGATTAGCCGGCAGGCGTTCAAAGATCCCTGTGATCAGCACGGTTCATAGCTCCCTTCGGCAAGATTATCTTTCCACCCAGGCCGCCCGCTTAGCCCTAACCTTAGATCGCATAACTCTGCCCTTGACTTCTAGAATCATCACGGTTTCCGAGGCTTTAGCTCAAGAGGTTGCAACCCGTGGCGGGCAAAGGATCCGCACGATCTACAACGGAATCCAGTCTCTACCTCAGCTTGATTCTCTCGAGGAACGGGGCAATTTACGTCAGTGTTTTCGCCAAAAATGGCAAATTCCTGAAGGTACCCTAGTAATCGGTTCCGTCGCTCGCCTACACCCAACAAAAGGCTTAAGCACGCTCCTTGAAGCAGCGCGAATCCTTCGGAGCCAATTCCCCTCGATCCATATTCTTATCATCGGCGACGGACCCCTCCACTCAGAACTCCAAAACCAAGCAAAGTCCCTTGATCTGCCACTTACCTTGGCGGGTTATCTACCTGATGCTTACCGAGCCCTTCCCGCTATGGATCTTTTTGTTCTTCCCTCCCTTAGCGAAGGGATGGGTCTCGTACTTCTAGAAGCCATGCAAGCCCGTTTGCCTATTGTTGCGACGACTGTTGGAGGCATACCCGAAGTCATCCGCCACAACCAGGATGGGTTACTGGTCCCACCCGAGCAGCCGAAAGCCCTCGCCGAATCCTGTGCTGAATTTCTCAAGAAACCTGACTTTGCTGCCTCGTGTATAGCTTCTGGAGCGAAGCGCTGGCAGGATTTCAGCGTCCAAGAGATGCTTAGGCAAACTCGGGATTTATATGGTGAAGTGTTGATGCTTTAAGTTCATGACGTTAACTATATACAAAAAAGATGCTCTTCTAGGTGATTATCCTCCACGGAACTACCCCTAGAAAAGCATCTATTTTTTATCTTACCATTTATCTATTTCGCTGATATGTATAGTCTAAAATCGTGAGGGAATTCCAGGTATCTTGATCTTGTTGGCTGCTTCGCCCTTCCCGGGATTCTCTTTCTGAGCATTGACTCTCATCCCCATGATTCTGACTATTCTCATCATGCTTTGACTGCTCATCGGCCTTACCTGAACTATTGTCGTTTCCGCTCCTGTTGTCCCTAGTGTCTGAATTAACCTTATTGTTATTGGACTTCTCAGAGTTATCGTTTTTCTTAGAATCCTTCGTAGTGTCGCGTTCCGGCAAGCTTTCACGGTTACCTGGGCTTAGGGAATTATTTCTGTCGTCATCCTTGCTGTCGTCATCCTTGCTGTCGTCATCTCTGTCCCAACCCTTAGTCGTGTCCTTGGAATTATTGTACTTGTTGTAGTTGTTGTACTTGTTGTAGTTGTTGTAGTTGTTGAAATTGAAATTTTTATTATTGTTATTGTTATACTTTTCTTGATCTCTTTCTTCCTTAGCGCCATCCTTTTGTGCATCTTTGCTGTTTGTTTTGCTTGTCATAGAGTGTTCTGTGAAGGAATCATTACTTTCGATGATATGTTTATCCTTGCGCAACTGCTCTTGAATCTCAGGGTTCTCTAATAGGCTCTCCCGCTGGTCCTTTTCTTTGACTGCCTGTGAGTCTACTTTGACACCCGCTTTCTGAGCGGTGTCCACTAAGGCATACTCCCCTAACGACAGCCCGGTCTCTTGAGCCTGTCGTTTTTGAGCTGAGGTCAATTCATAGGCCGCTACTGTGGGTTTAAGTCCCTGCTCCTGAACTGCTTCTTGGATTTTTTGGGTTATTGCCTCCATATTAATGGTAGCATCAGGTTGCTTTTTCTTTGTCTCTTCAGTCGAATAGCCAACTAAAACCCAGCGTTTTTCTTCTGTCAAATAATGGAGAGCTGCCGATTTCTGAATGATTTCATCCAGAGCATCTTCCCAAGCTTTCCCTTCAAGGGAAAGCCCCGACAGCAGTTGCTCTGCTTCGGAATTCAAAGATTCCAGTTCCAAAACCTCTCCCTTTTGGTCCAGAGTAAGCTGAAGGCTGGGATTGATGTCGAGGGATATCATAGCAACTGCCGTCCTCGGTTGAAAAACACTCCACCCGAAGATACTCATAAAGGTCAAAATAAAAACAGCCGCTATACTGGCCCCGATCCGCCAGATAGGTGCCTTGTATTGAGCAGGAAGCTGAATTTCTTCTCCGATCTCGACATCCCTTTTATACTTGAGTGTTTTAAATTCTCCATCGCCGGTTAGGACTGTAATCTTCTGGTTGTTTTTTTCCAAAACTACGCCCTTATTTTTGTTCATCCTTCAGCCCTCCTTTCCTCTGGGAGTACATATTCCCTTAAATAGATATAGTCATGTTGATTTGCGATTAATAGGGCTACAGCGAGGATATACTTTCTACCCCGCTCTAGAACCTTAGGATGGACTTGGGTCTTAAGAGTTAAGGCTTGCATGGGCAGTTTTCCCGTCTTTTCCACTTGAGCCCATAATTCAGAGGAAAGAGCAAGAGTTCGGGCAACACTGAGCAGGGTTTCCCGACTATCGCGATGCTTCGGGCATACTTCAGCTAAGATTTGAAAGGAAAGCCCATAACGTTTAAGGGCTAAAGAGAACTCTTGAATCTCAGCTGCTCGCTCTTGGTTTTGTTGACGCTCCTGGAATTCATGGATGCCCACATGGATTTCTACAGCCTGACCTACTTCGTCTTGATCCAGCGACAAAGCGTCCCGTAAACGCTGCTTGCGATAATAATCAATAAGCCGGCGTTTCATGAGAAGCCGAGCATAGGCTAAAAAAGGAACCCCGCGTTCTTCTTCATAATGATCTATAGCTTCGTTAAAAGCGATTAAAGCCTCCGATAATTCCTCATCTCTACCCCAGTCTAAGATTCGGTGACAGGTCTGAATGGAAACATGACGAATAAAAGGCTGAGATTCCTGTAAAAAGTCCTCTCTGGCCTGTGGGTCGAGTGTTATCTTCTCCCAGGACCATTTGAATTCCCATTCAGGCATTTTCCAACCTCCTATCCATAAATACGTTAATACGATTTTCTTTTGTGTCGGTGTCGAATTTTTTATTTTCTATCGTGCTTTTCTGGTTCGCGCTTGTTCTTTACTGGATCGTATGACCCTCCAAGCAAAGCGAGGAAGTACGAGTTGACGTTTGATTCTCGATGGCTGTCTAATTAAGCGATAGAGCCACTCCAGGTGAATGTCTTGAATCCAGCGGGGAGCTCTTTTATTGATTCCTGCCAAAGCGTCGAAGCTGCCGCCCACCCCGATGCTTATTGTATCTAAATCCAAATGGGAAAACATCCAGAATTCCTGGCGAGGAGCACCTAAGCCAACCAATAAAAGGTCTGGTTTAAAACTGCGAATCTGCTCGACCAGGCCCTGCTCTTCCTCGCGGCTAAAATAGCCGTGGGCAGCTTGCCACTGGAAGCCTGGGTATCTTTCAGCGGCCTTTTGAGCCGCACATTCAGCTACGCCGGGTTGACTTCCCAAAAAGAAAATGCGCCATTGCTTTTCTGCCGCCACAGGTAAAAGAGCTTCAACCAGATCGATACCGGTAACCCTTTCCTCCACAGGATACCCTAAGCGCTTGGCCGCCCACACGACACCCACCCCATCGGGCGTAACGATCTGAGCAGAATTTATAAGCTGCTTCAGCCGGGCGTCCTTTCCTGCTCCATAAATAAGCTCCGGATTCGCTGTAACCACTTGGATGGCTTGATGACTGCTTACCGCTTCCTGTAGTTTAAGGAGGGTTTCGGCCATGGTCTCCCGGTCAACTTTAACCCCTAATATATCTGCTTTCATGCAATAAACCCCCTTAAGACGAATAGTTTCACAATAGTTGTCGTCGATGGCAGAAAAAAATAAAAGCCGAGGCTCAGCTTTCCCCGGTCATGACCAGATCCGCCCCTTTCCTCGGCTTATTTATGTTTGTCCATTGAAACCATCTGCTTATGTTAATCTAGTCCTTAAAAGCTATGTTCCAGTACCTTACCTGTTCCTAAAGCCACGCATGAAATAGGATCTTCTGCCAAAGTCACCGGTAGTCCTGTTTCACGGGAAATGCGGGTATCAAAACCATAAATCAGGGAACCACCACCGGTCATGACAATCCCCTTATTCAAAATATCTGCAGAAAGTTCAGGGGGGGTGCGCTCCAATACTTCCTTAACAGCCCCCACAATCGCTTCAACGTTTTCTTCGAGGGCTAAATAACACTCTCGAGAATTCACGTTGATGGTCTTAGGGAGACCTGTAACTAAATCTCTGCCTCGGACATCGATTTCAGCATGATCAGGACGGCCCTCGGGAATAGCAGCTCCGACAGCTATTTTTACCTCTTCTGCCGTCCGCTCTCCAATCATCAGGTTATACTCACGTCGAATATGACGAATAATGGCTTCGTCAAACTTATCACCGCCGACCCGCAGACTGCGTTTGGTAACAATTCCTTCAAGGGAAAGGACCGCCACATCTGAGGTTCCACCGCCGATATCCACAATCATATTACCTGTAGGTCCAGAAATGTCCAACCCTGCACCTAAAGCAGCAGCATAGGGTTCTTCTATAACCTTGACCTGTTTGGCGCCAGCTTGATAAGCTGCTTGCTTGACAGCCCGTTCTTCAACCTCGGTAACCCCAGAGGGAATGCATACGACCACCCGGGTTTTAAATAAGGGCCAACGACGCGCTCCGGCCTTTTCTAAAAAATATTTGAGCATCAGCTCGGTGGTCTGATAATCAGCAATAACACCATCACGCATGGGTCGAACAGCAACAATGTTTCCCGGGGTTCTTCCCAGCATCATCCGTGCGTCTTCCCCAACAGCAATTCGTTTGTTGGTATTCTTATCTATTGCAACAACCGAAGGTTCATGGAGAACAATTCCCTTTCCTTTAACGAAAACTAAAACGCTGGCTGTACCTAAATCAATTCCTAAGTCAATACCGAACATTGGTTGTGGTACCCCTTTCTTACTCATCTGGCTTGTCCATCCTCAAAAATCCCAAAATTTACTTTCCGGCATTCATGGTTGACTATCATTTTTGCTGCCTAAGTTAACCTCTTAAACGCAAAAGTACAATCTCCCCTGCGGGAGATTATACATAATATACCACATTCTTTTATTCGATGAAAATACACTAATTCCTCTATTATTTTTATTAATCTACTTTTGGCAAATATCTTTTGAGATTTGCTTATCTTAGGGTACCCTATCACAGAAATAATAACCTTTTATTACCCTTAATTCTCTTGATATTTCTTCCGAGTGGCTTCCCCACCACGAATATGACGCTCTGCTTTATTGCTCTCCAGAATTTGCTTCACTTCCATGGCCAGCTTTTCATTGATTAGGGGTAGTCTTTCCGTGACATCCTTATGGACAGTCGACTTAGAGACTCCAAAAATGTCTGCCGTTTGTCGTACCGTGGCGCTCGATTCCATTATGTAATTCCCGATATCGAGTACACGTTTGCGGATATATTCTTGCACCCAGAAGCCCTCCTTTTTGCAACGAAATTTTATACATTTATATGCACATAAAACTAAAAAAGACATCCTCGAGGGATGTCAGTGATTGGTAAATGCTGTATGGTGCTCAGTGTATTAAGACGAGTTGGCTTTTTTCTAATATTAATAGACATTATCCTATTTACTCCAGCGCCATCCCAATAATCCTATCCGCATGATCCGCCATAAACAACGGAATATTCAACAGGTCATCATCCATGCGCAGGTTATTAAGTGAAAACCGAACACGCAGTTTTACCTTATCGCCGTATTTTTCCTTGTATTTTTTAAGACTCCGGCTTTCCACATTGCTCTCGGATTTAACCTCTACTGGTAAAATGTCATTTTCTCTTTGGATAAGAAAATCAACCTCATACCTCGGGTTATCCATCGTCCAATAACGGGGCATGGCCTCAAATTGGTTTTGCAGTGCTTGCAGGACATAATTCTCACTTAACGCCCCTTTAAACTCCACAAATAGCCTATTCCCTTCGCCGAATGCAGAAGGAGCTAAAAGAGATAATCTACGCAATAATCCCACATCTGCCATATACAACTTAAATGCAGACAAATCGTCATAAGCTGAAATAGGCAGCCCCGGTGCAGTACTGCTGCGATATATCTTATAAGTCAGGTTCGCATCACAGAGCCATTGTAAAGCATCTTCATATTCCCTCGCTCGGGCACCTTCCTTAACAACCTTATAGATAAACTTCTTATTTTCCCTTGCAAGCTGGGAAGGAATTGACTTCCAGATCATTGAGATTTTCGGAAAGTCCTTGGGGTCGGGGTGTTTGGCAAAATCGCGCTCGTATGCTCCCAGAATATTAGACAGCATCTGTTGCATTAGTTCCACATCCCGGTCTTGCGCCCAAGAACGAACAGACTCCGGCATACCGCCTGTTACAAAGTACATTTTAAGTTTTTCATATAATGGATTGAAAAATGCCTCCGGAATTGGCTCAATCCTATCCACGCTTTTCATATAATCGGCAAAGTTACCGTCACCATTGGCCATTAAAAATTCCGTAAAAGTCATTGGCATGATCTCTAAAAAATCAACCTTGCCCACAGGGAAGGAAGAAGGCTTAGACAATGTTATACCCAAAAGCGATCCTGCACAGGCAACATGGTAGTGGGGCGTGTTTTCACAGAAATATTTCAACGTGTTCAGTGCGTTCGGACATTCCTGTATCTCATCAAAAACAATGAGCGTGTCCGCTGGGCTGTCTCGTTTAATAACCTCGCCGCTTGCCATCATTAGGTTTTGCAGAATACGCTCCACGTCCTTGGTGCTTTCAAAAAACTGTTTATATTCCGGGTGTTCGTCAAAGTTGAAATAAGCCATGTTTCCATAATAGCGTTTTGCAAATTCCTTGAGTAGCCAAGTTTTACCTACCTGACGCACTCCTTTTAAAATCAGGGGTTTTCTATATTTGGAGTTTTTCCAGTCCAGCAATTTTTGCATAACCAGTCTTTCCATACTACCACCTCCAAAATAACACATTATTATACAAGTTTTGTGTTCAATAATCACACTTTTATTTAAATATAACCAATATCTGTACTCCGGTCAAGCAAAATCACATTATTATAAGAAAAGTGCGTGAAAAATCACATAATCGTAATATTACCCTATAGTCATTGCATAACAAAACCTGCCTCGTTAAACAAAGCAGGTTTTGTTGCGGTCATGTATTCTTTATTTTGCTTGACAGTTTAGCCTTTAAGCCGCATATTCAAACACCCAGTGTAGCCAACAACGATTATTATAACTGTCTGGACAGTCGATTTAGAGACTCCAAAAATGTCTGCCGTTTGTCGTACCGTGGCGCTCGATTCCATTATGTAATTCCCGATATCGAGTACACGTTTGCGGATATAGCACCCAGAAGCCCTCTCTTTTGCACCGAAATTTTATACAATGCACTTAAAATTAAAAAAGACATCCTCAAGGGACGTCAGGGAATGGTAAATGCTGTATAACAATGGAGACTTATACTTTTCCTAGCAAAAAAAATGTATGAGACTTTTTGAATAACGAATACTAAGTCTATAGCCAAATGCTCATTGTCTAAAGGAGGTAGTTTCGTGGCAAAGAAAATGAAAACGATGGATGCTAACCAGGCCGCAGCCGAAGCGTCCTATGCTTTGACTGAGGTGGCGACCATCTTCCCCATTACCCCATCCTCACCCATGGCCGAAGCAGTCGATGAATGGTCGGCCCACAACAAAAAGAATATTTTTGATCAGCCTGTTAAAGTTGTAGAGATGCAATCCGAGGCTGGGGCCGCTGGAGCAGTACACGGTTCACTCCAAGCAGGAGCCCTTACAACGACTTATACTGCTTCCCAAGGCTTGCTGCTAATGATACCCGAAATGTACAAGATGGCTGGAAATTTAGTTCCTGCTGTTTTCCATGTAAGCGCCCGGGGTTTAGCCACTCATGCCTTATCCATTTTTGGTGACCACGCCGATATTAATGCCTGCCGCCAAACAGGCTTTGCCATGCTCTGCTCCAATGATGTTCAAGAGGCCATGGATCTAGGATACATAGCTCATCTGGCAGCCATTAAATCCCGGGTTCCTCATCTCCACTTCTTCGATGGTTTCCGGACATCCCATGAAGTGCAAAAGATTGAAACCACCCCTTATGAAGAAATCGCCAAGCTCGTGGATTATGAGAAGATTCAACAATTCCGCGACAACGCTTTGAACCCCAATCATCCTGTCTTGAGAGGCACCGCTCAGAATCCCGATATCTACTTTCAAGGACGGGAGGTTGCTAATCCTTTCTATGACGCTGTTCCGGATATCATTGAAGATTATTTCAAAGCGTTCAAAAAAATTAGCGGCCGGGAATACCATCCCTTCCAATACTATGGCGATCCCGCAGCCGAAAACATCATCGTCGCTATGGGTTCGGTATGCAACACCATTGAAGAGACTATCGATTTCCTCGCCCAAAGAGGAGAGAAGCTGGGGCTGATTAAAGTCCATCTCTATCGTCCCTTCTGCTCGAAATATTTCTTCGATGTGCTACCCCAATCCGTCAAAAAGATCGCAGTCCTGGACAGAACAAAGGAACCCGGTTCCACAGGGGAACCCCTCTACTTGGATATTCTCCAAATGTTTAGCCAAACAGAAAAACGGCCCCTTATTGTGGGTGGCCGTTATGGTCTGGGGTCGAAGGATACGACACCTTCACAGATTTTGGCCGTCTATAAAAACCTTAACCAGAACCAACCCAAAAATAGCTTTACCATCGGCATTGTCGATGATGTCAGCAACACTTCGCTACCAGAAGAAGAAATTATTGATGCTTCCCCGGAAGGTACCATTCGCTGTAAGTTCTGGGGACTGGGCTCTGATGGCACTGTCGGTGCAAATAAGAGTGCCATTAAGATTATCGGGGATAACACGAATCTCCATGTTCAAGGCTATTTCGAATATGATAGCAAAAAGTCGGGTGGGACAACCATTTCCCACTTGCGTTTCGGAAAGAAACCTATCAAGTCCTCTTACTTAGTCTTTGATGCAGATTATATTGCATGCCACAATAAGTCCTTTATCTATAACTACGATATCTTGAAAGGTCTAAAGAAGGGCGGTACCTTTGTCTTGAATTGCCCATGGAGCAAGGAGGAAGTGGAAGATCATCTACCTGCAGAGCTCAAGCGATATATGGCTAAGAACGAGATAAAGTTCTATTTAATCGACGCTATCTCTATTGCTCGGGACATCGGGTTAGGCGGCCGGATTAACATGGTCATGCAGGCAGCCTTCTTTAAGTTGGCAGAAGTTATACCCATTGATGATGCGATTCGCTACTTGAAAGATTCGATTAACAAGGTCTATGGCAAAAAAGGAGTCAATATCGTCAAAATGAATGAGAAGGCCGTGGACCAGGGCATTGAATCACTCATCGAGGTGAATGTTCCTCCCTCCTGGGCTGACATTCCCGATGAAAACATGCCCGTGAAAGAAGAACCTGACTTTGTTAAAAACATTCAACGCCGTATGGAACGTCATGAAGGGGACGAACTCCCCACCAGCGCCTTTGTCGGTATGGAAGACGGAACCTTCCCCTTAGGCACTACAAAATACGAAAAACGCGGGATTGCCGTGGTGGTTCCGGAATGGCAAATCGATAAATGTATTCAGTGTAATCAATGCGCCTATGTCTGCCCTCATGCTACTATACGCCCCTTCCTGTTGGACGAGGCAGAGTACGGGAAAGCTCCCGACACTTTCAAAACTAAGAAGCCTAATTCGAAAAAGCTTGAGGGTTATCATTACCGAATTCAAGTTTCTCCTTTGGATTGCACCGGCTGCGGAAACTGCGCCGATACCTGCCCGGCACCGGGAAAAGCTCTCGTCATGGAGCCAGCCGATCATGCCATTGAGATGGAAGCTGAAAACTGGGAATTTGCCATGACGGTCACCGAGAAGCGAGACCTTTTGGATGTAAAAACTCTGATCGGTAGCCAGTTTGCACGACCCCTTCTGGAATTTAACGGAGCTTGCCCGGGCTGCGGCGAAACACCTTATGCACGCCTAATCACACAGCTTTATGGGGATCGGATGATCATCGCCAATGCCACCGGTTGTTCTTCCATTTGGGGGGGTAGTGCACCTTCTGTACCTTATACCACCAATGCCGAGGGTAAAGGTCCGGCGTGGATGAATCCTCTCTTCGAAGACAATGCTGAATTTGGGTATGGGATTTATCTAGGCTCCAAACAAATCCGCGAAAAGGTCGCTCAACTGATGAGTCAGGGCCTAGAAAGCAATTTCAGCGAGGAGCTTAAGCAGTCCTTCCGTGATTGGCTCGATAACTTTAGTGATGGGGAAGGATCCAAAAAAGCCAGTGCCCGTGTACTGGAGCTGCTCAGAAAAGAGGATATTTCCGCTAATCCTCTCCTCCAAGAAATCATGGCCAAAAAAGATTATCTGATCAAGCCTTCCGTCTGGATTTTCGGCGGGGATGGCTTTGCCTATGATATTGGTTACAATGGTCTAGACCATGTCCTGGCCAGCGGTGATGACATCAATATTTTCATCTTTGATACAGAAGTCTACTCGAATACCGGCGGTCAGTCCTCCAAAGCAACCCAGACCGCAGCCATCGCCAAGTTTGCTGCAGGCGGTAAGAAAGTCCGCAAAAAGGACTTGGGTCTAATTTCCACCACCTATGGTTATATCTATGTGGCTCAAGTTGCCATGGGCTCTAATATGAATCAAACCCTCAAAGCCATTACTGAGGCTGAAAGCTACAAAGGACCTTCCATCATCATCGCCTACGCCTCCTGTATCAACCATGGTATCAAAACAGGTATGGGTACAAGCATGGCGGAGATGAAAAAGGCAGTCGATGCGGGATACTGGCACCTATGGCGTCATGATCCTCGCCTGAAGGATCAAGGAAAAAATCCCTTTACGCTGGATTCTAAAGAGCCTAAAGACTCCTTCCAAGACTTTATCAAAGGTGAAATTCGCTATTCGTCCCTTAAAACGGTCTTCCCCGAAATTGCGGATGAGATGTTCAAGGCGGCAGAGGAGCATTCTCAAGATAAATATAAGACCCTTAAACGTATCGCAGAGCAACTATATTAGAATCTGCTTATCCTTTGCCATCCAAGAAATCCTTCTGGTATCCGCCCTCAGGATGACACCGTAATCTAAGCTGAACACAGGAATAAAGGAGGTTTCTTCATGACCGATAAACAACAACCCAAAGAAAAATTCATGGCCAATCCCATTGAACGCCATGATTCTGCCGCTTGGCGGGCTGATATCAAAGAGCTCAAGGCGGAATCCAAGGTCGCCATTCCCACGGAGGATTCTGTCGACGAGGCGAAAGACTGGGTAGATAATAATTCTTTGTCTTAGAAAATATGTAATAAATAAAGAGCGGGGCCTCCCCGCTCTTTATTTATTACATATTTTCAAAAAGTGAATGTCTATAGGAGCTGGGGAGACAAGGGGAGTGATTCGTTTGTGCCCTTTAAATTTAGTGAGATATTTTGTAAATAGACTTCTCGTCTGATTACTTTCGAGGGTTTTTTCACTATCCAAGGCATGCAAGTTAATTCCCTCCTTTCTCAATAACTTAAGCACTGCACTAACTTTCAGTAGGGATCGCATCCTTTTCTTTATATAATGTTGTTCAAGAGAGCAAATACAGTGGTTGGGGATCCCATCCCCCCGCCACACTTCAAAGTGCAGATGGGTCTGATCAATATCCCCAGTAGGGTTATCCCTATCATCAGCACGATCATCATGCTTCTCCAGATTGTCATACTCACGTCACCTCTAGGATTATCTTTACCCAAAGCTCGAATAATTAGACCATAATTTGGAAGATAAAACAAGATGTAGCCCTATTATAACTTTATCAAATAAGAAGGATAAGAAAATAAAATTTTCTCACATTTTGTTAGCATATGTTATCTATTTAACAAGGACATTTTGTTACAATCTATGTGAAAGTGAGTATTAAGTCATAGCGTGACAGGAGGGTATTGACTGCAGACAATATCGCATTCCCTAATTACGCAGCGAAAAAGAAAGGGTGAAAACTATGCTTAAGAATAATCCTAGTGGTGACGGTAAAAAAAGCTCACTGAATATGTCAACTGTTCACAGTATTATCGGTATTGGCTTCATGGTCTTATTTCCTCTCC
>JBFWMF010000012.1:0-107158 GCA_050251735.1 Desulfitobacterium sp. | reverse complement strand
TTATCCTATTATACACTAATACACGACAATACACAACATAATAATGCAAAAAGATTGACAAAAGAAAGGCCCGTATTCTCGGGCCTTAAGGTTCGTTTTAATATGTGGTTGTTGTAAAACAACGGAATCCAGGTGAACTTTTGGCTAGAGCCAAAGCCGTATTACGCCGTTTTAATTCAGCTAGTTCTGAAGAGCTTCAAATCATAAAGTACCCAGGGTTCATCCTTAATAAAGAATCCTTTAAGGTGGAAATCTTGGGCCAACTTCTTGAGCTCACTGCCAAAGAATTTAGTTTGCTTTGGTTTTTTGCCAGCAATCCAGGAATCGTACTGCAACGAGAAAATATTATGCTAAAAGTTTGGGGATTTGATTATATGGGGGATACCCGAACCATTGATAATACTATTAAACGCCTAAGAAGAAAGCTTGAATCAGTTCCTGAAGCACCCGTGTACATACAAACTGTCTGGGGACTTGGCTATAAGTTCGAGGTCGCCCGAAATGAATAAAAGTATTTTTTTTAAACTATTAGCGAGCTATATAGGACTTGTGATCGTAGCCATTACGATTATTGGAAGTATGCAAGTGTATCTAGTGGAAAACTATTTAATTAAATCCAAAGAACAAGAAATGGTTGTTCGAGGCCAAGAGCTAAGTAATATGGTAATGCCTTACTTGATGTCCAACCTCAATCCGCGGCCTGTGATACTTAATGTAAATAGAGCTGATAGAATTTTAGGTACAGAAGTTTGGGTCATTGACAGATGTGGCAAAGTCATTACTGCATCAGCAGATCACTTGTACTGTGAGGGAAACACTCTAGAGGCGATGGACCTCACGCAACTGCAATCCGGAAAAGTCAGTATCAAAAGCGGACAGTCCGAATATTTCCAGGAAGCTGTAATACGTGTAGTTACTCCAGTGATTCACGATAATGAGTTCATCGGCGGAGTTATCTTATATTCACCCGTTAGGGGAGTGAATGATACTTCCAAGAATATGAGCAAAATCTATGTTGGTGCTGCTTTGCTTGGAATACTCATTTCAGTTTTAATAGGAATTATTTTCTCTCGACAAATCACAAAGCCAATTAAAAGAGTTTGCGAGATAACCCGTAATATTGCTGATGGGAAATTTGATGAGAGAGTTGAAATCCAATCTAAAGACGAATTAGGTGTTCTAGCCTTATCTATAAATCACATGTCTAAGCAATTATCAGAATTAGAAAGTATGCGACGTAATTTTGTTGCCAATGTCTCCCATGAACTTAGAAGCCCGCTAACCTCTATCCAAGGTTATATTGATGCCCTC
Source organism: Desulfitobacterium sp. (assembly GCA_050251735.1). Lineage (GTDB taxonomy): Bacteria > Bacillota > Desulfitobacteriia > Desulfitobacteriales > Desulfitobacteriaceae > Desulfitobacterium. The sequence goes on along the minus strand of JBFWMF010000012.1, from coordinate 105,847 downwards.
CTTCAAGGGAAAGGAAAAGATAAGCAAGAGGAGAAGAATTACCTTCAAATCGTTCAAAAAGAAACTCATCGTTTAAGTCGCCTCGTTAATGACTTATTAGAAATTTCGCGTTTCGATTCCCAAACAGCGCTATTTAACATGGACGAGTTTCCATTACGCTCTATTATCGATAGAGCAATAAAAAGTCTTAGGCTTCAAACAGCTGCCAAAAACCTTATCATCACTACGAATCTGACCTCTGACTTAACTCTTTGCTACGGCGACGAAGATAGAATAGAGCAAGTGATATATAATCTTTTAGATAATGCCATACGATACTCTTCTGATGGAGGTGAAATCCTTATCTCAGCTATACCTTATGATAATGACATCTTAGTAGAGATTACTGATTTCGGGCAGGGCATCCCTTCGGAGGACATTCCTTTCATTTGGGATCGTTTTTATCGAGTTGATAAGGCACGCTCCCGAAATGAGGGAGGAACTGGCTTGGGTTTAGCAATTGTAAAGGAAATAATCGACCGACACGGAGGTCAAGTCATGGTAGAAAGCACCCTAGGGAAAGGAAGTACGTTTGGTTTTACCCTCAAGCAAAATAGCCTATAGATACCAAAAGCAAGATGAATTGGTTTAAAGCGTAATTCACCTTGCTTTTTTTAATACCTAAAAGTAAACAAGTCCCCTCAGATCAATGCATAGATTTATTGCTTACTGCCACAACTCGAGCAATACTTAGTTCAAGCCGGAATAACGATTCTGCACTTTGCGCCGCAACGTTTGCCACCCGAACGTATATTTCCATTAATTTCGGCTTATAGTACATCATAATGCCAGAGTTCTACAATGGTTATGCAAGGAGATGGATTCTTTTGACTACTGCCCGCAATCAACTCACTTTAGATGGTCTGGACTGTGCCAGTTGTGCCGTTAAAATTGAAGATAGCATCAAAGGAATCAAAGGGGTCCGGGAAGTCTCCCTTAACTTCGTCACCAAAACCCTCAAAATTGAAGCCACAGATTCTGACCAGTTAGACCATGTCTTATCCGAAGCGAAAAAAGTGATCCAAAAACTTGAACCCAAAGTCATCATTAAAAACAAAGAAATTGAAAAAGCCACTCAAAGTCTGATTTTGGTTGGACTCACCTGCGCGAACTGTGTCAATAAAATTGAAAAGGAAATTCGAAACATCGCCGGAGTTAAAAATGCCACCTTGGATTTTGCTTCGCAACGGCTCACGATCGAAGCCGCAAAAATGGATCTCAGTCGCATAGCCGCCGAAGCCGGCCAAGTCCTTCAACGGATTGAGCCCGGAGTGAGAATAAAGGAGATTCACGATGCCGGAAATGTCTCCAATGAACAAAAGACGGGCGATGAAGAGGCATCCGATCATCGAAATGAGCTAATCCGAATCGCTCTCGGTGCTGGCGTTTTTGCCATTGGTTTAATCTTTCGGTTTTCCTACTGGGTGGAATTTGCTCTATATTTTATCAGCTATCTACTGGTCGGAGCAGAGGTCTTATTGAATGCCGCCCGCAACATTCGCCGTGGTCAGGTCTTTGATGAAAACTTCTTGATGAGTATTGCCACCGTAGGTGCCTTCGCTATCGGCGAATTCCCTGAAGGTGTAGCTGTCATGCTCTTTTATCAAGTTGGCGAATACTTTCAAGATTTAGCCGTCAACCGCTCCCGAAAGTCAATCACCGCGCTTATGGACATTCGACCGGATTACGCCAACCTTAAGGTCAATGAGGAAATTACGAAAGTTTCACCTGAGCAAGTCACAAAAGGGCAAACTATCATCGTCAAACCCGGTGAAAGGGTACCCCTTGATGGTAAGGTACTAGAGGGAACGTCGATGGTTGACACCTCTGCACTGACCGGGGAATCCGTTCCTCGGGAGATTGAGCCAGGTAAGGATGTCTTGAGCGGTTTCATCAATAAAAACGGTTTATTGACCATCGAGGTAACCAAAGAATTCGCCGAATCAACAGTCGCGAAAATCCTAGATCTTGTTGAAAACGCTAGCAGCCGTAAAGCCCCCACGGAAAACTTCATCACCCAATTCGCCCGCTATTATACACCAGTCGTCGTGATCATTGCTCTCCTGATTGCCATCATTCCCCCTCTCCTGTTTCCCGGGGCAACGTTTTACCAGTGGCTCTACCGGGCCTTAGTCTTTTTAGTTATCTCTTGCCCCTGTGCTTTAGTGATTTCAATTCCTTTAGGTTTCTTCGGAGGGATTGGCGGGGCATCCAAACAGGGGGTCTTAGTCAAAGGGAGCAACTACCTCGAAGCACTTAGAAACGCCGAAGTTGTTGTTTTTGATAAAACAGGAACCCTTACGCAAGGAGTCTTCAAAGTCACACAAAACAAACCATCTCAAGGTTTCACTGAAAAACAGCTTATCGAACTAGCAGCCAAAGCGGAGATTTATTCCAATCATCCCATAGCGGAATCCATTTTAAAAGCCTATAGTAAACCAGTCAATAAAGACGATATCCAAAGTTATAACGAAATACCCGGTCACGGACTAAAAATTCAAAGTCAAGGGGAAGAAATCCTAGCCGGCAATGCCAAATTGATGATCAAGGAGAATATACCTTATCAAGATCCGATCAACTTGCCCGGTACAATCATCCATGTAGCGGTAAACAAAACCTATGCCGGATATCTGGTGATCTCCGATGCGATCAAAGAAGATTCTCAGAGCGCAATTCAATCCCTTAAAGAACTAGGGATCAAGAAAACTGTAATGCTTACCGGGGATGCCCGCTCAGTCGCAGAAAATATTGGTCAAGCGCTTCATCTCGATGAAGTGCATGCTGAGCTTCTTCCGGATCAAAAGATAGCGAGAGTGGAAAGCCTAGAAAAAGAAAAATCCCCAAAGGGAAGACTCGTCTTTGTTGGGGATGGAGTGAATGATGCTCCGGTACTGGCCCGAGCTGATGTAGGAATTGCAATGGGTGGTTTAGGGTCTGATGCGGCTATCGAAGCGGCTGATGTCGTCATTATGACTGATGAGCCTTCTAAGATCGCTTCAGCCATCAGAATTTCGCGAAAAACCTATCGGATTGTATGGCAAAATATTATTTTTGCCTTTGCGGTTAAAATTATTGTCTTAGTCCTCGGAGCAGGTGGAGTTGCCACCATGTGGGAGGCCGTTTTTGCCGATGTCGGGGTTTCTCTCATTGCCGTCATAAATGCCATGCGGGTGATGAAGTAATGGGTCAACTAGACCCTTTCATTTGTAAAAGATCGAAATTGTATAGAGTTATCCTATTGAATGCTTGACGTTTTGGTCTTTTCCGGAATCAAGATTTATGGAGGAGGACAGATATGACTAAAGCAAAAGTTGGACAGGCTGGCAAAGGTAGACCTTCCAACTAATCTCAAGGACTATCGGATTAACAGAAAATGATGATGTATACTTCCCAGCTAAAAGAGCCAAAATAAACCTTGCTAGGTAAAGATCAAAAAAAGGCTTATAATTGAATATCAGAATAAAATATATAAACCGTCAACTGGTACATCAGTTGACGGTTTATTAACTATAGGTCTAAAAGCGGCTCTGAGTGTAAGCCATTCTTTTACATAATTATATTATTTATTTACCAACGACCACCGTAGTAGCCACCACCATAAGCTCCCCCACCACAGCAATATCCTGGACCATATCCCCAACCATAACCTTGTGCAGGTGCATTTGAGCCATATTGCCCAGAATATTGTTGCCTATTCTTCTCATAAACATCAATATTATCCTTAGTCGCTTCTGCTTGATCCTGGGTAATTTCTCCTGCCTCCGCATATTTATCGACGATCTGTTTTTGTACCTCTAGCATTTGCTGGTTCAAAGCATCTATTTCCGTTTTTTGTTGATCTGTCATTGCTGCATATGTAGGAACCGCTGCTAAAGCTAGGATGGAAACAGAGGCAAAAATAGTGATGATTTTTTTCTTCATACAAACTACCCCTTCAATATTATTCTAGTTAAGATCAAAAACTATTTTGCAGATTCGATACGTTACCAGCACCACCACCCTGAACGACTCATGTTCCAACCATTATTACCGTTCCAGCGGCTATTTCCGTAGTTGTACCAACCATTATCTGACCCGTATCCAGGATTCATCTGACCATAGTAGGGATAATAAGATGGCCTTTGAGAGGATTCAGACCCAGACTGATTTTGATCAGATTCTTGAACAGTCCAGTATCCTTGTGGTGACATTGGAGCAGCGTTGATGTTTGGAGTGGTTAATCCAGCCGTTAAGAATGTGGCCGCAGCACATAGAATTAAGGTTTTCTTGAAAATTTTCATTTGTATTCCCCCTTTTTATAGGTAATTATAAAATTTCTAAATCACAATAATGTTACAAAATTTTAACATTATTGTGATTTAGAAACTTTCGATAATTAACCTATTTCAATTACACCTTAGAAAGGTAAATGGCAGGCTATTTTAGGCAACCTGCCATTTACCTTTTAAGATATTACCATCTATAACCTGAACCGTTGTTAGACATCCTATTTCCGTTACCGTTACCATTTCCGTTCCAATTTCCGTTCCAACAATTTTGATCCCATTGGGGAGGACAATAATTGTATTGATAGTTTTGGCTTGGAGCTGGTGTTGAAGGCTGACTGGGAGCCGGTTTAGGAGTAGATTTAGGTACTGCTGGTTTTTGAGGTGTTTGTTGAGTTGGAGTTTGTTGCTGAACAGTTTCTTGGGAAGGTGTTGTAGAATCAGCCGGAGTCTGTGTAGTAGTAGAAGGATCTGCAGCTGTTGGCGTTGTAGAACTGGGGGAACTAGTATTCATATTCATAACCATTGGATTCGGATCATTTTTAATCCAATCTTCCACCTTTTGCTGATAATCTGTAGAAGTCGCGGCTGTTGCAATTCCAGCTCCTCCAACAAATAAACCTAGAGCTAATGCACCTGTAAAAAACTTATTTCTAAAATTCTTCATAAATAATCTCCTTTTCCTATTTTATTAAAATCCTAATTAGAAAACCTTTAAGTACTTACTTGTTTTTTGTTGACCCCTCCTTTCTTAAGTAGTCTTTCGACTAGAAAGCTAACTTTTTGGGGGGTACCTTTAATAATATTTTAAGAAATTTACTTTAAATTAATTACTCAACTTTCGCAGAGCGAAAATTAACGCTAACCCAGTTATGGATTGAGTTTTGAGACGATAATTTTGTTCATACTCTGTCCTAACAATCAGCCTTTTAATGTATTCCACGACCAACCGTGACGGTTATCGGGAATATAAAAGTAATCCGAATATGCGAAATATGCCCCGTACGTTACCGGTGTACAGAGAGTAAATCCTGTCAAAAGGTAGTAATTCGCCATGTATGGGAACCATATATGGAACTGGCGGAAGATTACCGCCATACGCCCAAGTATAGGGATATTTACAAGCTAAGAAGCGAAACCATTGAACGTGTGTTTGCCGATGCCAAAGAGAAGCACATGATGCGCTATACGCAATTGCGTGGTCTGCAAAAAGTGAAGATGCAGGTGACGCTTACTTTTGCTTGAATGAATTTAAAAAAGCTCGCGACTTGGAACCGGAGAAAGGGTATGCTCCGTTCCCTTCTTTCGCACCTCACTCAAAAAATATCTTTGAACGACTTGATATTTGTTATTAACAGGAAAAACGGTGCCTTGCACTTTGCATAAGGCACCGTTTTTGTCTACGGTCTGTACCCTGTGTAGATTGTCAATTTTCATTGACAATCTACAGGCGGTAAAAGAAACAGGCACAAACACCAAAATGGTATCTGTGCCTGTTTCTTTATTAGGACAAATGAGTTAGACATACTATCGGTTCGATAAGTTTTGATTTGACGCGTAGCAAATCGCTGGGAACAGCCTTGTGGGAGCGTTTTTAATCAGCCTGAACAACCGCATCATCCATAGTGTAGCCTTCCAGAGAATTCTCTTTGACCTGAATGCAAGCGAAGCTGATTGCAGAATCACTAGCGGCGAAGAACTGTCGCTTTGCTGCAGGAGAAATACGAACCCAGTCGCCTACTTCAAGCGTCACTGTTTCTCCATCAATCACGGCTTTCCCTTTTCCAGCGAGAATCATATAGATTTCTTCGTTCTTCTTGTGCGAATGAACGAAAGGAACACTTGCCCCGGCAGGAAGATTGTTGATACTCACTTCCGCCCCAGTTAAAGAGAGTTTGTCGCGAAGTTCTGTTCTTGCATCCTGTGCAACGCTTACTTTACTGAAATTTTGCATAATATGCCCTCCGATAAATATTGTTGTAACTTTTATTGTTACTACATGGCAATGTAGCACAGCCGTGATGTAATTGTCAATAGTTACAACTAAAGAGTTTATAAAAACACCCGTATTCCACTTGATGAAATACGGGATGTTTTATTCTGCTGATATTACCTTTTTGGTTTCCTTCATGATGTCCGCCATGGTTACGGACTTCATTTCCGTCTCCATTGCTTTTTGGATCTGATCGAGCCTTGCATCCAGAATCCCGTGGATATTTCTTCCAACAGGGCAGAGTCCATTCGGATTTCCGTGGAAGTTGAAAAGATTCCCGTTTACACACTCTACCGCATTGTAGATATCAAGCAATGTGATTTCGTCAAGCGGCTTTGCGATTTCCGCACCACCGCTGCCACGCACAACATTTACAATGCTAGTCGCCTTCAATTGCTGCAGCAATCTTCTTATTACAACAGGGTTTGCATTCACACTTGAGGCAAGGAAATTGCTGGTTACTTTTTTATCGTTCTTGAATGTTTCAATGCAAATGAGTACATGAATTGCAATCGTAAATCTGCTTGAAATCTGCATAGCACTCTCCCCCCCCCAAAAAACTCCCCGTTTATTACTTGCCACATAGTTTATCGCGTTCATTGTACCATACCATACCAAAGCACATCCATTAATAAATTTCTAATCGCAAATAGTACCATCTATCATCAGTACTATAGCATCAGGGGTGTTGAGTATCCGGTTGGCTCTTTTAATTATTCGCGATTGACAGAAAAACGCCTTTCCAATTTGGTAAAATGGAAGTGAGCAAACTCCCATAATTCCAAACAGAAAGGTGTATAACTAAATGTTACAACACAACTCTCTGTCTGAACAGCACCAAAATCAGCTTTCTTTAATTTTTTCTTCTCTTAAACTGAGTCAACTTCTTCGAAACGCTGGAATCCGCAAGTCCTATGGAGTTTCGAGTTTCACTGTATTCCAAATCATTTTTCAGTTAGTTTTCCAAGGACGTAACCTGTTTCGTCTACTCGAAGGAAATCGAGCTGATTCTCTTCCCGGTAAAGACGTCGTTTATCGGTTTCTTATGAATCTCGATATAACTGGAGACGTTTCTATCAGTTACTCAGTCTCAAGGTCGTAGGGCGATTTGAAAAACTCACCTCCGCTGGGCGTATCCGTGTTTTCATTGTGGATGATTCTGTAATGAGCCGAGAACGAAGTAAGAGGTTGAACTCTTAGCTCGGATTTTTGATCATGTTTCAGGTCGTTTTGTCCGATGCTAAAACCTGCTTACATTGGGTTGGTCTGATGGCTACAGCTTCGCACCCATTGATTTCACACTGATGAGTTCCGCTAAGATTAAAAACCGTCTTTGTGAAATGAAAGAGGGCTTGGACAAACGATCCATTGGTTATAAACGACGGATGGGGGCATTAAACTCTAAACCAGATGCGGTCGTCCAAATGCTTGAACAGGCTCTTAAGGCTGGATTCTCAGCGGATTACGTCCTAATGGATAGTTGGTTTACTCATGCTCCACTTTTACAAAAGCTAATGGATAAGGAACTTCACGTTATTGGAATGGTTAAAGAACTCAAGCAGCGTTATCTCTTTGAAGAAAGCTCATTCAGTTTACGAGAGCTTTATACTAAAGTCCCTAAGAACTCGAAAGCCGCAATCCTTGGTTCTATTCGTGTTCAAACCTCTACAGGCTTAGCCTTAAAAATTGTTTTCGTTCAGAATCGCAATAACCGAAGAGAATGGTTAGCGATTTTAACAACAGATCTTACATTAGAGGATGCTGAAGTTGTAAGAATTTATGGGATGCGTTGGGGCATAGAGACCTTTTTCAAAATGGCTAAGTCGCACTTGAAGCTGGTTGCTGAATTCCAAGGTCGATCATTTGATATGATGATTAGCCATACAACCATTGTCTTTTCCCGTTACCTCATCCTTGAGTGGGAACGTAGAGAAAACAATGATGAACGTTCCCTTGGGGGATTGTTTTATCTTTTTGCAGATGAGGTTATGGATTTAGATTTGAAAACAGCTTTACGTCAGTTGATGGCGTTTGTTCTTAACCTACTACCCAATAAACCGGGAAATTACAAATCCTTAAATCAATTACACAAATGGGTTGCTGAATTACCTAGTTATATCAAGGCTTTGATCGCACAACCGGGGTGCGAAAGTTGAGTTAATTAGAATGCTATTCTAAAGAATCTTTAATATTAAGGACTGTATGTGAATAGCTACTGCAATCGCAAAAGTATCTCTGAACAAATATACATTGATTTACGCGGACTATCTGTGATGATCACAATTCTATAAAAAAGTGTACTACACGCATAAGCAAGTATTTAAATAAAGCATCCAGATTGTGAATTTGTCATATAAAGAAAGACGAGTATTTTTACTCGCCTTCAAGTAATTATACCACTCCCTTCTCCGCCATATCTGTAGGCACAACAAAAAATCGATATTGAAATTTTGTGGAATATCCATGCGTACTATACACCAATGCTAACCATTCCATCAAATAGCCTTACCTTAACCATTCCAGGCCTCCCCAAATATTACTGAGCATCGGGGTTTATAAGTTACTTGTTAGTAGTAGCTTCTGCTCTATTAGCCCTTCTAGACCTTCGATAAAAGACTAACTTTTTCAGGGGGTACTTTTAAAGTTTTGAGCAAATCTAATAATGTTACAAAGGCGAGTGGTTATTTCACTCGCCTCTCTATTTCCTTATGTTACAGAAAAACAAACGAATTGTGACATTCCTGTAACATTCATGCACTATAATTTACTTTAAATTCTTTTACCCTACCCCATAAAAAAGGTTCTCTTATTACGAACGAATAACTAGGCGGAGTGATTAAGGTGCATGAACAAATATTAAAAGATTCTCTTATCTCGGCTCAAAATGGCGATACACTCGCTCGGGAAGAAATCATAGAATCTCACAAAACCTTTATCGCAAAGGTTAGTTCTACAATATGCAAGAGGTATTTAACGTGGGATAATGATGATGAGCTTAGCATAGCACTTATGGCATTTAATGAAGCTATTGATAGCTTCGATCCTCAAGGTGGTGCGGCTTTTGAGAGTTTTGCGCATACCGTTATCCGAAGAAGATTAGTCGATTATTTTCGCAAAGAAGGAAAACACAAATACCTCTCCTTATCTCCAATGAATCCTGAGGACGAGGAATTAAGTATCTACGATATTAATAATTCTCAAGAGCAATATCAAAAAGAAAACAGTAATACCCAATTTGCCGAAGCTATGGAGAAATATATTAAGGTACTCAGTGAGTATGGTGTTAGCATAGACGACTTGCTTAAAACCTCTCCTAAACATCGTGATAGCAAGCAAACACTCATTCGTGTAACGTTGACCCTTGTTAATTATCCTCACTTGGTAGCCCAATTAAAACAGAGAAAACTCTTGCCTATTAAAGAACTAGAACTTTCAACTGGAGTTAAACGTAAGGTCTTAGAAAAGGGAAGAAAATACATTATTGCTCTTACCCTGATTCTGTCAGAGCCTGAATTTTATCCACTCAAAACGTTTACAAAAATCACTGCAGATCTTATGGAGTAGGTGGTTAATATTATGGAAAAAACCAAAGGAATTGTGATGCGGGCCTCTATAAAGGTAACTGCAATTTACACAGAACAAGGAGACTTTATCGAAGTCCCAACACCCAAAGAAGTTCCACAAGTTGGTGATATGATCGAGGTGGAAATTAAACGTAGGCGGCTCCTATTTCATTCTCAATCTTGGCTTAAGTACGCTACCTCTGCTGCTGTCCTATTTCTGGCATTAAGCCTAGCTACTTTTAATTTATTAGCTCTTCCAAACATGGCTGTAGCCTCTGTTTCACTAGATATCAATAAAGGCATTGAACTTCTAGTTAATAAAGATGGTGAAGTCATTGAAATACGTGACATCGATGGTGGGGCTTATATGTATGAAGGATTATCTTTAGCAGATCAAGATACTTACCAAGCCATTAAGCTTATTATCGACAATGCCGTGAAAACAGGAGACCTGAAAGAGTCTGAAAACCTAATCTTTGTCCGTATCGTACCTTTGTCTAAGTGGTTTAGGACTAATCTCGATGATGAACAGCTAAAAAATTCTATTCAAAGTGAAATGACTCGTTTAAATATATCAGGGAATTTAGTCGTTGGCGAGTCAAGTAAAGAAGTGCGTAAGGAAGCACAAAAACACGAAATGTCCGTTAATGACCATATTATGTATGAACGCTTTCAAGAAAACGGAATCAATATGCAGCCTGAAACCCTACGCAACGGTGATACTCACCAAGTATTATCCGAAGCTAATGTAAACGTAACAGACCTTTTCCGTGGAGAATGTACTGAGATTAGATCATCTATGAAGTCGAGTATAAATGAAGAGCATAGTGAGGAGGCATCTAATTCATGGGATTCCCAAATGGAGTCAAAAGATAATCACGATTATAATTCGATACCATCTAATGAAAAGGATTCCTCTTCTATGCATAACAACTGGTCCAATGAATCTTCTAATAATATGCATAATCCCTCTGATTCAACCAACTCAACCCCAGAAATTTCCTCAGATTCTCAATCGGAATGGAATTCTAACAATGAAAATCACAACGAAAACTGGAATTGGGAATCCTCACACGATAGAGAATATAATTCCTCTGAACCAATGGATTCATGGCAAGATATGAATCGCAATTCTGATTGGAGTGAAAAGCGTTCCTGGTAAATAAAAAAGGAGAAGGCGACTTCTCCTTTTTATTATGCTCTATTTTTCTAATGGGAAATAGACGGTGAATCTTGCACCATTCCCTAATTCACTTTCTACCGCGACCTTTCCAGAATGCATTTCAGTAATCCTTTTTACAATGGAAAGTCCTAAACCTGTTCCAGTTCCTCGTCTGGACCTGGACTTATCTACTTTATAAAATCTTTCCCAGATGTTTTCTAACTCTTGCTGGGGAATGCCGGGTCCAGAGTCTTTTACCGCTATATAAGCCCAATCCTTGTCTGCCCCAAGTTCGATTCTTACCTTCCCTTTGGAATCTGAATGTTTGATGGCATTATCCGCTAAGTTAGTTAGAACTTGCTTAAGTCGATCGCTATTTCCCCAAATAGTAATCTGTTTTTCCGGTATAATTACTTCCAGTTGAATTTCTTTTGATTCTGCAAAATATTTCAATCGCTCGACTGAAATCTGGACGAGCTTATTCATTACGACATAATCCATGTCATTAATAGAATCCATAGCTTCTAACCCCTTGAGGTCTTGAAGATCCTCAACGAGCCTTCTAAGCCGTTCTATTTCATCAATGACAAGCTTCAAATAATGTTGCTCTTGTTCTTTAGATTTCACTAAACCGTCTTGCATTGCCTCAGTATACCCCTGTATGACAGTCAATGGCGTACGTAATTCATGGGAGACATCAGAAAGTAGCTCTTGTCTTAGACGGTCATAGCGTTCGATAGCATCCATTTTTTCTTTAAGTTCAGCAGACATGACATTAAATGAATGAGCAAGACGACCGATTTCATCTTCTGAAGTTACCTGAATTTGTCGGCCATATTCACCATCAGCTATAGACTTGGCTGTCTCCTCCATCTTCATTAAAGGTCGAACGAGCTTTCTTGAAATAAATATGCTACTAATAGTCGCTAGAAAGATTCCAATCACTGCTCCTATTAGAGCTATGACTAAAATACTGTTAACATGCTGCTTAATTACCGATAAAGGGCTACTAATAATAACAGAACCCATTATTTGATTTTGACCTTTTAGAGGAACAGCAACGAAAAAGATTTCATCAGTTACCCCTGGAAGTTTTCCTGAGTAAACTACATTATTCCCATTTTTGACTTTTCTTTTAAATCCAGGCTCTTGAAGAACTTTTTGTAGGGGTTCTTTAATAGGTTGGCCATATAGTACCTCAGCGTCAAGATTAATTATCGAGATATCAGCGTTTAAAAATTGTCCGAGAATCTGAAACCTTTCATTGATAAGTTCGCCTTCCGTATCTTTATAGGTATTGTAGATAGTAACAACTTCATTAGCCTCATAAATATAGTATTTTGCTTGCTGATTATAAATTAATGTTCTTATTTGTTGAGCTTGGACCAAAATAGAAGATAAAAAAACCCCCAAAACTAAGGCGAGAATTGTCAGCCATAGTTTAAGACTTAGACTCTTTTTTAAAGACCATTGAATTCGAATTTGTAACCAACTCCCCTGACAGTTTGAATAAAGTCACTAAAACCTATTTGACTATCAAATTTAGAACGCAAACGGTTAATATGAGTATCGACCGTCCTTGAATCTCCACAGTAGTCAAAATCCCAGACTGAGTTAAGCAACTGGTCTCGCGTAAAAATTTGACCTGGGTTTTTGGCTAAAACTAATAATAAATCAAATTCTTTTGTTGTAAGTTTAACTTCTATACCATCGACTAAGATTTCACGGGTGATTTGGTTGATGGTAAAACCAGGAAATGTAATGAGATGCTCTTTAGATTTTTCGCCATCACGCCTTCTCAGTACTGCTTTTACACGTGCACACAGCTCCCTTGGACTAAATGGTTTTACTATATAGTCATCTGCACCTAAATCAAATCCGAGAATCCTATCGTTTTCTTCCCCTTTAGCAGTTAACATGATAATTGGAACTTGGGTCTCTTTTCTTAACACTTTACATACGGTCCAACCATCTAAACCTGGAATCATTAAATCTAGGATAATAAGATCGAATGTACCATTTCTAACCTTCTCCAAAGCAATGTTTCCATTTTCCGCTTCTTCAATTTTATAGCCCTCTGCTTCAAGGTATAGGCGAACAATTTCTCTTATTCGTTCATCATCATCTACTACCAAAATTCTCATTCTTAACGTCCTTCCTCTATTCTACCAACACCAATATCCTCCGCCATTTTTAGGCGGTGTATACCACTCGTATTGAGGATTGTAATTTGGGTTTGTTGGGCAGACCATCATTCCACCTCCTCTTGGAGCATATTGCTGGGTAGTGGTTTGGGGGGAATTTATAGGCTCTAGATCACTGGAATCATATACGGATGAACTTTTTGTCCAAATAGAGGGCTGAATTATATCTAATCCTTTTGATATAAACATACCTCCCAGAAAAACAATTAGTATAACGAAGATCAATATAAACTTTTTTATCATCCATATTCCCCCTGACAAAGGCCCTGCGCCTTGTTTATGTCTTCTTAAAATTCATCTGTGATTATTCCGAACAAAAAAACTAAGTTTTTTATACCATTAGTAATTTATATATTATAGATTTTTGTCTTTACAGAATTCTAACAATGATGTAACAAATTTGTTAAAAACCTCGTACCACTTATTATAATGGCACGAGGTCTATTATAGGATATTTATTTCACTGATTAAAACCCTTTAATTTCTGATTTCATTAAATATCGAACATGTTTTTATTTATATAGAATATCGTTATTACGCATTTTCCTACGCATATGCAACTATGCGACAATTCAAATTATATCATTGTACTCTTTTAGCTTTCTATCTATATTTATAAATGCTCCACTCGGTGGATGGTACCCGATGTTATCATCAAAATCCTCAATGTCATCTATAAAAACCCCTAAAAAAACGGGTCCAAAAATGCATTTTTTTGACCCGTTTTTTGCTAAATTTTTGCTCCCAAAACGCTATATATGGTGTCCAAACCGTCTTATTTGTCCTTTTGACCACTATACGTCATCATTATTATACTCTCAACGTGGCCCGTCCAAGGAAACATATCCACCGGCAGCACTTCCCTCACCTGATACCCGCCGCTTTGTAGAATACCCAAATCCCTCGCCAAGGTCCCCGGATCACATGACACATAGATGATCTGCTTAGGCTGCAGCTCGATTAACCCCTCCAGCACTCTGCGGTGGGCACCGGCTCGTGGCGGGTCGAGGACCACAAGGTCGGGATGCTCATCTATCTGCTGAAAAGTATCTTCAACTTTTCCGGCGATAAATTCCACATTCTCGATTCGATTATGCAGCGCATTCACTCTGGCATCCTCAACTGCATAAGAATTCTCTTCGATTCCCCAGACCTTCTGGGCTTTGGCAGCTAACGCCAACGTTATCGTGCCGATGCCGGAATAGAGGTCCCAAACCACCTTTGCGGGTGATCGTTCAGCCCATTGCAACACAGTGGTATAGAGTTTTTGAGTCTGAATAGGATTGACTTGTAGGAAAGCTAAAGGCGAAACTTTGTACTCCAACCCCAAAATTTCTTGCCTAAAGTCCCCTTTCCCTATGACCAATTCAGGCTTGCCTTCAGAGTTAATGCCCCATACTGAGTTAATCCCTGCCAGCTTATTATCTTTGTTGCTACATATTAATAGCGAATTCATTTTTCCTAAGAGCTCTCGAATTTTCTCTCCTTCATAGACCGGCTCCAACACAAGCATTCCCTCTCCCTGTGAATTCTCACGTAGGGTGAGGGTTTTTATTTCCGGTGCTTCCTTGAGCAGAATGTCTTCTATTTCTTTTAGCCACTGATTCATCGGCTCGCTGATCAATAAGCAATCAGTAAAACGAACGATAGTATTGCTCTTTTCCTGATGATAGCCTAGTCGATGATCTTCCCCCCGATGGAACCGACCTTTGTTGCGATAACGCCAAGGGTCCTCCATCCCAATAGTCGAGTGCATAAGGACATGATCCATATCAATCTTGCCGATCCTCGTCAGATTGTCGGCGACCCAGCGTTTCTTCCAGACCAGAGTCTCTGGATAGCTAAGATGCTGAAGTTGACAGCCACCGCAAACACCATAGACTGTGCAAGGAGGATTCATCCGCTGACTTGATACTGTCGCGTCCTGAACCGATATGAGACTGCCCCGTTGCCAGCTCTTTTTCTCTTCAAAGATTTGAACTTCCCCTATTTCGCCCGGTAATAGTCCGGCTACAAAAGTGGCTTTCCCGTCGTGATAGCCCACACCCGCCCCTTCGGAAGATAGGCGTAGGCACTCCACCTCAATAATTCGCTCTAAATTAGACCGCTTTGGCCGATCCTTTCGATTCACAGAGCTTCCTCCTTCTTGCACCTAAGGCCATTACCTTTGAATCCATACCATTAAGGCCATGAGGGTATTCCATGTTCCATGGGCGATAATTGACGGCCAGAGACTACCGGACTTTTCGTAAAGCCAAGTTAAGACGATTCCGCCCACAAGCAAGGGTAAGAAACGGACCACATCAAAATGCAATAGTGCAAACAACCCTGCGGTAAATAGGATACCTTTACCCCTTCCATATTCTTGTCGAAAAGGCGGATAAAATAACCCTCGAAAGAAAACCTCTTCTTTGATCGGCGCAATGATACCGCCCAGTAAGATCAGTAAAATTATTTGCCAGTCATATTGCGCCCCCATCAGAACCAGGGTAAAGCTTTGGGGAGCCGGAGTTCCCAAGTGACTGGCGAGGAAGTTCCCCAATAAGCCCACGGCCACAAGAAGAAAAATCCCCATGAGCAATCCGAGGAGAATATAGCGAAAAAGTGGCCGTACTAACCCTAACTCACGCAGGGGGCGCTTGATAAGCTTAAAGAAACCTAGGAGTATGACCAAATAGATCAAGGCTTCTCCCATACCTACCGTCAAATAACGAAAGAACCCTTCCATTTGATCCAGTTCTTTGGGGATCCTGAGCCAACCTAAGAAAAACTCGAGAACATATATGATGAGCAATAGGAAAAGCCCCTGCCAGACATTCCAAGCCGGGCGTCGAGGAGGAATTTCCTTACTTGCTGCGTTACTTGATGTATTACTTAATTTTTTACTTACTTTCTTTCTTTCTTTATTGGAGGATTTTTTATCCATCAATTTTCTCCCTTAACTATTGCTTATGTCTTTAATTATATTCATTACTCATTTTAATCTAAAGGTCTAGAAGTGTCCATAAATCCCAAAAAGAAAAGGAGCCTAACGGCTCCTAGTAAAAATTGCTCCTGCTTATAAAACTTAAAACCTACTTCAATTTTGAATAGTTTAATAAGAATCTATCCAAAAAGAAGCGCACTCAGCGAGGCAAGTCTCCTGCTTCGGCTGCTCTTTGGATAACCCTCGTTTTTAATTTTAGGGCTGATGGCTTTTAGATCACCTTGATAGGTTATCTTACCTTTCATATCAAGCAGGTTTTGCGGCCTCACCAAACTCCTTGGCATATTTAGGTCAACGATGCCACTTTCCTTCAAGAGGTGATAGACAAATTCCGAGCACAAGAATCTATTCTCGTTACAGAGTGGCTTGTCCAGTAAACCATTGACTAAGCCCATGTAATTGTATTTATATTGGTCACTATGGGTTATAAAATGTTCTAGTAGGGTCTTTGCCTTTTCATATTGTTCCAAGGTTACCTCAATCTCAATAACGGCACCAGGTAGGGTTTTGCAGAATCCATACACCCCTTCATTGAGCTCTTCACTTCGAAAGTGGCCAATAAAAGGATTGTAGGGGGTCCTTCTGCCAAAGCTATACATCTGATTCAACTCTTGATCAAAGGTAATGGATGCATGAGTATATTCATCGTCTTTAATCATATGGATGAGCTTGGAGATTATTGTGTTGGTTCGGGTCAGAACGATATATACATAATACTTTTTCAAAATAGTTATCCTCCGGAAGTAAATTGATATATTCATTATCACAAAAAATATTAAAGAACTACTAAACAATCCTTTACCATTATAAAATCAGAGAAGGATAATTACTAGTATTCTTTTATGTTTATTTAGGCATATCTACCCATGGAAATGTTTAACTTAAAAAGCCGGTGTAGGTAATATTAATGCTTTACCTTACACCGGCTTATGCCTCATGCAAATTAATTCTTACGACAAACGATTTTTGAAATCCTCATAGCCAAAACGACGAACCATTTTGAAACCTTCTTCTTCGTTGTAGAGCACGATGTTAGGCAAGTTTACCCCATTGAACATGTTATTTTTAACCATGGTGTAGTGTGCCATATCGCAAAAGATGAGCTTGTCACCCGGCTTAAGGGGCTCCGGAAATGAGTAATCACCTATGACATCTCCGGCAAGGCAGGTATTGCCCCCCAGTCGATAGGTATAGGGATGTTCTCCCGGTTGGCCGGCATTGATAATCGCCGGTCGGTAAGGCATCTCCAGCACATCGGGCATATGGCAGGCAGCTGAAGCATCCAAAATGGCAATCTGCATGCCATTGTCCACAACGTCGAGGACTTTGGAGACTAAGAAGCCCGTGTTTAAGGCCACAGCCTCACCTGGTTCCAGATAAATATCGATCTGATACTTATCCTTTAAATAGTTGATACAGCGAATGAGGGTTTCCAAATCATAATCCGGTCGAGTAATATGATGACCACCACCTAGGTTAAGCCATTTCATCTTCTTGATGTGCTCGCCGAATTTTTCTTCGACCACCTTGATGGTCCGTTCCAAGGTATCTGAGTTTTGTTCGCAGAGGGTATGGAAATGCAGCCCATCGACCCCCTCCAGCTCTTCCGGCCGGAAGTTAGCTAGAGTAACTCCTAACCTTGAGTTCTGAAAACAGGGGTTATAAATATCCGTCTCAATCTCGGAGTATTCCGGATTGACACGAATGCCGCACTCGATGTTGCGGGGATGGCTTTTGACTTTATCCTTAAATTTGCGCCACTGAGCAAAGGAGTTAAAGACCATATGATCACAGTACTCCAGCAGTTCATCGATTTCCTCATCGATATAAGCCGGTGCATAGATATGAACTTCTTTGCCCATCTCTTCAAAGCCCAGTCGAGCCTCGAACAGGGAGCTGGCCGTAATTCCTTTGAGGTATTGACCGACTAAAGGAAAGACAGCATGCATGGAGAAACCCTTCAAAGCCAGCAAGATGTTGCAACCGGTCCGATCTTGGACAGATTTCAAAATCTCCAGATTCCTCTTGAGAAGGTTCTCATCCACAACATAACTTGGTGTCGCTAGTTCGGTTACATTCATTGATCTTATTCCTCATCCAGTAATGTGGGTGCAAAATCCTCTTTCCAAGGCAAGCCATACTGATTTAAGGCTGCCATGAAGGGATCGGGATCGAATTCTTCCACATTATACACACCGGGCTTTTTCCAGATGCCTTGCATCATCAACATAGCACCGATCATGGCCGGAACCCCTGTGGTATAAGAAATCGCTTGTGAGCCCACTTCAGCATAGCATTCCTGATGGTCACAGATATTGTAAACGTAGTACGTTCTGGGTTTACCGTCTTTTACCCCTTGGATAATGCACCCGATATTGGTCTTTCCTTTGGTTCGCGGTCCCAAGGAAGCCGGATCCGGCAGAACAGCCTTCAAAAAGTGTAAGGGTATAATTTGCTGACCTTCAAAATCAATCGGCTCAATGGACGTCATGCCGACATTTTGCAAGACGGTTAAATGGTTCAGATAATTATCAGAGAAGGTCATCCAGAAGCGGATTTGCTTAATGCCCTTAATATTCTTAGCCAAAGATTCTAATTCTTCATGATAGAGCAGATAGATGTTTTTGGGACCGATTTCATCTAAGTCATACTCTTTTTTAACGGAAAGGGGATCTGTTTCGATCCATTCACCGTCCTTATAATAGCGACCCTTCGCCGTAATTTCCCGAATGTTGATTTCCGGGTTAAAATTCGTCGCAAAAGGATAACCATGGTCCCCACCATTAGCATCAACAATGTCGATGGTGTGAATTTCATCGAAATAGTGTTTTTGTGCATAGGCACAAAATACTCCGGTCACCCCGGGATCAAAGCCACTTCCCAATAAGGCGGTCAGCCCTGCCTGAGCAAATTTTTCTCTGTAAGCCCACTGCCATTTGTACTCAAACTTCGGTACATCGGGTGGTTCGTAATTGGCTGTATCGAGATAATGGACTCCTGTCGCTAAACACGCATCCATGATCGTCAAATCTTGATAAGGAAGCGCCACATTGATCACAATTTCCGGTTTAAAATTTTCAATAAGCTTAATCACATTCTCTGTAATATCGGCATCAACCTGAGCTACCCTGACTTTGGTCTTACTGCCGACGAGTTTATCGCGGATGTCCTCGCATTTTTTAAGCGTTCGGCTCGCAATACAAATTTCCTCAAACACTTCCGGAACCTGGCAACATTTGTGTGCTACAACGCTGGCGACACCACCGGCCCCAATAATCAAGGCTCTTCCCATGTTAAAACCTCCATTTTCCTTTAAAAATTTACACAAGCATGATTATAATTAAAATGCTGCAGTTTATCAACAAAATTTCTCGTATTTCAGCATTTTTTACCGCAAAACATGATTTAGCTCTACCTACTTACTCAAATCCTTCAAATACTTGCCTTCGTAAGGTAGATATTCTCGAAAAAGCTTCTTATGAGATACCAGCATGACGATGCCGACGATGATCAATACCAAGGATAAGCCTTGGGATACACGCAGGCCAGGAATCAAAAATAGACTATCCGTTCTCAGGCCCTCAATCCAAAACCGTCCCAAGCCATAACCAACGAAATAAGTGGCGAGAAGCTGACCGGTGAATTTGGTTCTGTGGCGGAAATAGATGAGAAGAAGGAAAACACCTAAATTCCACATACTCTCGTAAAAGAAAGTAGCTTGATGCCATTCTCCTAACCGATCGATCAACACGGCAAACGGGAAGAATTGCAGGTTGGGATTTGTGACCAGATTACCGAAGGCCTCTTGATTGATAAAGTTCCCCCAGCGTCCGATCGCTTGTCCTAGAACCAAACTGGGGACGACCATATCGATGATGCGCAATAAAGGAAATTTGTTGAGCTTAGCAAAAATTACGGCGCCGATGAAACCACCAATGACACCACCGTAAATCGCTAAGCCACCTTCCCAAATCGCAAAGGCACTCAGCGGATTAGCAGCGTATTGATGCCACTCAAAAATCACGTAATAAGCTCTCGCCCCGATAATGGCCAAGGGCAGAACAATAATCAAGAAGTCGAAAATCATATCACTATTAAGACCTTGGTGCTCTGCCTCCCGACTAGCTAACCATACCCCAATGATAATGGCAAAAGAAATAATGGCACCATACCAAGTAATATTAAGTCCTTCAATTCCAAATAAGCTTTGTACTAAGAAACGATCTGGCATATCTCTAATCGCCTTTCTATGTAGAATCCTCTCAACATTGTACCATAACCCTATTATCTCCTCAAAATTAGTGCATCAAACTTTTTTCTTAAGACATACATGGATCATATTATTCTATTGTGCAAAAAGGCCACGTAAGTATTCCATACGTGGCCTGACAAACTTATGCTTCTAACATCATTTTTTCCAAATCAAGAGGTTCTATATACTGCTCCCCGCGATAGGCCCGCATGTTGCCTCCAGAGATTTCATCGATAAGGGCTACGTGATTGTCCTCGCCCACTCTGCCAAACTCAAATTTGATATCATAGAGCTCAAGATCTTTTTTGGCCATTTCGCTTCTAACGATCTCACCAATTTTCCGGGTTAGCTCACCCAATGTCTTATATTCATCTTTGGTCATGATCCCCAGCATTTCCAGAGCTTCGTCCGTTATCAAGGGATCATTGCGATCATCATCCTTTAGGGTAACTTCTACATAACCAGCAAGAGGATCACCTGAATTGCAATATTTTCCGTATCTCCGGTGAAAACTGCCCACAGCCTTATACCTGAGAATGACTTCTACCCCTTGGCCAAAGGGCTTGGCCGGCTTTACCGTCATGGTATTCTGCTCAATATTGGCTGCCAAGTAGTGGGTTGGGATACCTGCTTCATTGATCTTTTCAAAAAAGAATTGAGTCAAACGAAGTCCGGCTTTGCCTGCTCCTTCAATGGACAGTCCCACCGTATTAGCACCCGGATCAAAGACACCATCGGTGCCGGTGACATCATCTTTAAATTTCAACAGATAGGTTCCGTCTTCTTGACGATAGACATCTTTTGTCTTGCCGGTATATATTTTTTTCATGATAAATACTCCCTTCATCCCAACAGATTTCTCAAGCCACATTGTTCCAACCCTGCAATATTCAAAACAAAAACCCAATTTGCTACCTAGGTAGTTTAGACTGAACGAATACCATCTAGGGTCTTCTTAATTGCGTGAAGAAATGCTTCCGTTGTTACCGATTGCTTATGTGGTAGTTCAGAGATCAGGGCCAGGTCCTTGGTCATAATCCCTTGTTCAATAGTTTGTAAAGAAGCTTTATCCAGTTGATCAGCAAAAACCACTAAATCCTCTAGACCATCCAACTCACCGCGTTTGCGTAAAGCACCGGTCCATGCAAATATGGTGGCGATGGGGTTCGTTGAGGTCTCTTCCCCCTGTAGATGCTTGTAATAGTGACGAGTCACCGTGCCGTGGGCAGCCTCATATTCGTAATAACCTTCGGGTGACACCAGCACTGAAGTCATCATCGCTAAGCTGCCAAAGGCAGTTGCGACCATGTCCGACATGACATCTCCATCATAGTTTTTACAAGCCCAGATATAACCGCCTTCAGAACGAATCACGCGAGCCACAGCATCGTCGATTAATGTATAAAAGTATTCAAGCTTGGCCGCTTCAAATTTTTCCTTATACTCTTGATCATAGATGTCTTGAAAAATGTCTTTGAAGGTATGGTCGTATTGTTTGGAAATGGTATCCTTGGTGGAAAACCACAAATCCTGCTTAACATCAAGGGCATAGTTAAAGCAAGCTCGGGCAAAGCTCTCGATCGAGCTATCCAGGTTATGCATCCCCATTAAGACACCCTTACCGGGAAAGTCAAATATCGTCTGGCGAGATTCTTTGCCTATTTTATCGGTATAAACAAGTTCTGCCTTGCCGGGAGAGTCAACGCGATACTCGACATTTCTATAGATATCTCCATAGGCGTGACGGGCAATGGTGATGGGCTTTTTCCAAGTGGTAACCAGAGGCTTTATCCCTTCCACAAGGACGGGGGCACGGAATACAGTGCCATCGAGAATCGCTCTGATGGTGCCATTAGGGCTCTTCCACATTTCCTTCAGGTTATATTCCTCAACCCGCTGGGCATTCGGCGTAATGGTCGCACATTTGACGGCTACCCCGTATCTCTTCGTAGCCAGCGCCGCATCAACGGTTATTTGGTCATCGGTCTCATCGCGTTTTTGCAGACCAAGATCGTAATATTCCGTTTTTAACTCGATATAAGGTTGCAGGAGAATCTCCTTGATGTACTCCCAGATGATTCGGGTCATCTCGTCTCCGTCCATTTCCACCAGGGGTACGTTCATTTTAATTTTTTCCATGTCAGCCTCCTTTGAGTAATTTGCTGTTTCACGTTAAGCTTCACTATTAAGATTTCAGAAAGTAGTTTTACGCTACTTAGTCAGTGCTTAGCACGTTATTTATGACAGTGATTTATGATACTGATTTTATGATTCAGCTTTATCTCGATGTAAGTCTTCATAGAGATACATAAGCTCTTTATCAAAAAGTGACCGTTTCATATCTACGGCAAATTCCCGCACTCGGGCCAACAGTTCATCGGCCTCTTTGTCGGAGATTTCTTTACCATACTCATTGCGGAATTTTGCTTTAATCGCTGCGGTGCCTGAGTGTTTCCCAATCACAATCTGCCGCTCCAAACCGACTTCCTCCGGCTTGAACACTTCATAGGTAAGAGGATTTTTCAAGGCGCCATCAGCATGAATTCCTGACTCATGAGCAAACATGTTCGTGCCCACAATGGCTTTCCACACAGGAACGGACCGGCCAGAAGCTCTAGCCACAAATTCAGAAACCTCCACGAAGCGCTCAGTAGCAAATTTCAGATCGATTCCCACTAAATGCTTGAGAGCCATGACGACTTCCTCCAGAGCGGCATTACCAGCTCGTTCCCCTAAGCCGTTAACCGTCACACCAATATGAGAAGCCCCGGCTTTTACTCCGGCCAAGGCATTGGCGGTAGCCATACCAAAGTCGTTATGAGTGTGCATCTCAATATCGATATCCACACTTTTCTTGATTTGGGCAATCCGATCAAAGGTTATAAAAGGTTCAAGTATTCCCACCGTATCACAATAACGAAGCCGATCTGCACCGGCACTCTTAGCCTGGCGGGCAAATTCTAAAAGGAAATCCATATCTGACCGGGAAGCATCTTCAGCATTCACCGATATGTAGAGTCCATTACTCTTCGCAAATTCAGTGGCCTTAACCATTCTCTCAAGGACATCCTCGCGAGTGGTCATGAGTTTATGTTCGATATGGATATCTGAAGTGGAAATAGAAATGGCCACCGCATCGCAACCACATTCGATGGATTTCTGAATATCGGCAACAACCGCTCGGTTCCATCCCATAATGCTGGCTTTCAAGCCCATCTTAACAATATCCTTGATAGCCTTTTGCTCATCGCCGCCCATCACCGGAACCCCGGCTTCAATTTGGTCCACCCCGAGATCATTCAGCATACGGGCAATCATTATTTTCTCCTGATTAGAAAAAACTACGCCTGCGGTTTGTTCCCCATCCCGCAATGTCGTGTCCACAATGGTTAGTTTTCTTTCTACCACGACTACTTCAGCTCCTTAGCCTTTAAGCAAAATATTTATCGAACTTAATACTAACATAAATTAGAAATTTTTAAACTAATCCAGATTATAAATACTGTATACTTCGAGAGCTATTGCTTCGAAAGCTGCTCCTTCAGCAAGCTATTGACGACTCCGGGATTGGCCTGACCCTTAGTAGCCTTCATTAGCTGACCCACAAGGAAGCCCATGGCCTTCTCTTTACCAGCCTTAAAGTCTTCTACGGATTGAGGGTTAGCTGCAATCACTTCATCGACAATCTTGAGCAAGGCACTGGTATCACTGATTTGAGCCAGACCCTTTTCCTTAACAATGGTTTCCGGGGCTTGACCGGTGGCAAACATTTCTTCAATGACGGTTTTGCCGATCTTACCGCTGATGGTTCCCTTATCGATGATGGTCAAGAGCTCCGCCAATTGCTTGGGCTTCACCGGGGATTCCTCCACACTGGTTTGCTTCGCATTCAGAAGCCGGGAAAATTCACCCATGACCCAGTTGGCCAAGGTTTTGGCCTCCCCATAATTCTGCAGAGCCTCATCAAAATAATCAGACAGCTGTTTGGAGGCGGTGAGGACGGCGGCATCATACTCCGTGAGTCCTAAGGATATATAGCGTTCCCGACGCCGTGCGGGCATTTCGGGTAGGGTTTGACGAATTTCTTCCACCCACTCGCGACTGATGACCAGGGGCACCAAATCAGGTTCAGGGAAGTAGCGATAATCATGGGCCTCTTCTTTAGAACGCAAGGAAAGGGTAACTCCTTGACCTTCGTCCCAGGTGCGAGTTTCCTGCTCGATAGCTTGCCCCTTATCCAAAAGTTGCGCTTGTCGGTCAATCTCATATTCTAAGCAACGCCGTACCGAGCTAAAGGAGTTGAGGTTTTTCGATTCTGTTCGGGTACCAAATTCCTTCTGACCGTGGGGACGCAGGGAGACATTGATATCGAAACGTACCGAGCCCTGTTCCATTCGGCAATCCGAGACTTCCGTATATTGAATGGTTTTGACTAGCTCTTCTAAAAAACCCACTACTTCAGGAATCGAACGCATATCCGGTTCGGAAACAATCTCCAAGAGTGGTACACCGGTCCGGTTATAATCCACAAAGGATTCCTGAGAAGTGGAAATGGTGGCGCCGCTGTGCACCAGCTTACCAGCATCATCCTCCATATGAGCCCGAGTAATTCCGACCCGCTTCTTCTCTCCCTCTACTTCATATTCCAGCCAGCCCTTCTTACAGATAGGCAGGTCGTATTGGGAGGTCTGGAAGTTCTTGGGGGCATCAGGATAAAAGTAGTTCTTACGGTCGAACTTGGAAAAGTCAGCGATTTCGCAGTTTAAGGCTAACCCCGCCTTAATCGCCAGATTGACGACCTCCTTGTTGAGGACCGGTAATACCCCAGGTAAACCTAGGCAAACAGGACAAACATGGGTATTTTGCTCCCCACCAAACTCCGTGGAGCAATTGCAGAAAATCTTGGTCTTGGTGGCGAGCTCCACATGAACCTCCACTCCGCAGACCATTTCATAACGATCATAGACCTTCATTACCTTGCCCCTCCTTGACTCAAGCTTGGTTTTACTTTATGGAAGGGGGTATTCTTTTCAAAAGCATAGGCTGCCTTATAGAGGGTCCCCTCCGCAAAATGTTTGCCCATCAGCTGCATTCCCACCGGAAGTCCATCCACAAAACCCGCCGGCATAGACAAGGCAGGAATTCCCGCCAAATTAATCGGAACAGTGCAGACATCGGACAGATACATAGTCAGAGGATCAGCAGATTTTTCTCCAATCCGAAAGGCGGTCGTGGGGGTAGTCGGGGAGAGCAGCACGTCATATTTTTCAAAAGCTTGGTCAAAATCCCGCACAATTAAGGTCCGTACCTTCTGGGCTTTTAAGTAATAGGCATCATAATAACCGGCACTTAAAGCATAGGTTCCCAACATGATCCGGCGCTTTACCTCTGAGCCGAAACCTTCGGCCCTTGTTTTGCAAAACATGCTGAGGATATCCTCCGGGGACTCGGTGCGATGTCCGTAACGAACTCCATCATAGCGAGCCAAGTTAGAGCTGGCTTCTGCTGTAGCAATCAAATAATAGGCAGGCATGGCATATTCCGTATGGGGTAAGGAGCATTGCTCAACGATTGCTCCCAATCCTTCATAGGTACGGATGGCCTCCCGAAGCACAGCTTCCACCTGAGGATCCATACCTTGACCAAAGTATTCCTGGGGAACGCCAATACGTAAGCCTCGAATATCTTCACTTAAAAATCGAGTATAATCCGGCGTAGCCAAGGACACAGAAGTGGAATCCTTGGCATCATGACCGGCAATGGCATTGAGAACCCAAGCATTATCCGCGACCGTTTTGGTCACTGGACCGATTTGATCGAGGGATGAAGCATAGGCGACGAGTCCATAGCGTGAGACCAGTCCATAGGTGGGCTTTAAGCCGACGACGCCACAAAAAGCTGCCGGCTGCCGAATCGAGCCCCCTGTGTCCGAGCCGAGTGTAAACACCGCTTGATCGGAAGCCACGGCAGCCACCGAGCCCCCTGAAGATCCTCCCGGTACCCGCTCGAGATCCCAGGGATTGCGGGTAGGGAAAAATCCTGAGTTTTCCGTGGAAGAGCCCATGGCAAATTCGTCCATATTGAGTTTCCCTAAAAGAACAGCACCAGCTTCCTTGAGCTTATCGGTCACTGTGGCATTATAGGGTGGGATGAAATTGTCTAGGATTTTTGAGGAGCAAGTGGTCCGAATGCCCTCAGTACAGAGATTGTCTTTGAGAGCCATGGGAATTCCCTCAAGGGCTCCGAGTTTTTCTCCCCGTGCCTGTTTCTCATCCACAGCCTTGGCCTGTTCGAGAGCTGTTTCCTTGGTCACCGTGATAAAGGCTTTAATCTCCGGATCTACTGCTTCGATTCTAGTTAAAAACCCTTGGGCAAGCTCTGAGGCACTGACGGCCTTGCTTTCTAAAAGCTCATGCAGCTCCCCAATAGTTCGCGTCGCTATCTCCATTAAGTTTATTTCCCCTTCCCCAATTAAACGATCCGCGGTACTTTAAAGAATCCGCCCTCAGCTTGTGGCGCATTGCCGAGTACTTTCTCACGATTCATAGAGGGCTGCACTTGATCTTCACGCAGCACATTATGTAAAGGAACCGCATGAGCCGTGGGTTTAATGTCATCAGTATTGAGCTTCTCCAGCATGGCTGCATAGTCTAGGATGGAGTTCAACTGTTCGGTATTGGTTATCAGCTCTTCTTCCGTCAATTCCAAACGAGCAAGCATTGCTACATGTTCAATTTCTTCCCGAGATATTTTCACTTATTTCACCATCCCATAAATTTTTACACTTGCAAATAAAGCCAAGTCCTTAGGGCAACAGCTTAGCAAATTCATCTTCCGTCAAGACGGGGATTCCCAGTTCTTTGGCTTTAGTCAGCTTTGAGCCAGCCTTATCACCAGCCACCACAAAGGCTGTTTTCTTGCTGACACTGCTGGCAGCCTTGCCGCCATGCTCTTCGATAAGCTGTTCAGCATATTGACGATCCCAGTGCTCCAAGGAGCCCGTGACCACAATGCTCTTACCAGCGAAAACCTGTGGTTTCGCGGAGCGCTGAGCAGTCATATCTACGCCAGCTTGTCGAAGCTTGGCCAAGAAATCATGAGTGCTCTCTTGTTGGAAGAAGCGCGCAATACTTTGGGCCATAGCCGGGCCAACGTCCGGAATTCCCTGTAGCTCTTCAACGTTGGCTTTTGCTAATTCATCCATGGTTCCGTACTTTTGCGCCAGAATCTTACCTGCCTTCTCTCCCACATGGCGAATTCCCAGGCCGAAAATCAAAGGTGCTAGGCCTCGCTTCTTACTCTCGGCAATAGCAGTTAAAAGATTTTCGGCGGACTTTTTCCCCATCCGCTCCAGAGGCACCAGAGCATCAAACTCTAAGGTATAAAGATCCGCTGCATCTTTGATAAGTCCGGCCTCGAGAAGCTGATAAATCACTGCCGGACCTAATCCATCAATATTCATGGCATCCCGAGAGACAAAATGAATGATAGCCTCGCGCTGCTGAGCCGGACAGGTGATACTGGTGCAGCGGTGTGCTGCTTCTCCCTCTTCGCGGGTGACCGGACTCTGGCACTCGGGACAGAGCTCAGGCATTGCGAAGACTCGCTCCTCCCCGGTTCGCTTTTCCGGTAGGGATTTGACCACCTCAGGAATTACATCCCCTGCCTTTTGAATCAAGACATGGTCCCCAATCCGAATATCTTTGGCTTGAATATTGTCCATATTGTGCAAGGTCGCCCGACTGACGGTGGACCCTGCCACAAAAATAGGAGTTAAATTGGCTGTAGGGGTGAGCACCCCTGTCCGCCCTACCCGTATGACAATATCCTCAATGATGGTTTCCACCTGCTCGGCAGGAAACTTAAAGGCAATCGCCCAACGGGGGCTTTTCGCTGTAAAGCCCAGTTCCCGCTGCTGAGCGATATCGTTCACCTTGATAACTAGTCCGTCGATATCGTAAGGGAAGCCATGGCGGGTTTCTGCCATTTCTTCACAATA
Source organism: Desulfitobacterium sp. (assembly GCA_050251735.1). Classification (GTDB taxonomy): domain Bacteria; phylum Bacillota; class Desulfitobacteriia; order Desulfitobacteriales; family Desulfitobacteriaceae; genus Desulfitobacterium. Next base: position 77,384 of record JBFWMF010000012.1, on the reverse strand, counting down.
ACGGATTACTTCCTCAATCTCCGTAAAGACCTTATATTCCGGATTGACAGAGAAGCCCTGGTTCTTGAGATAGTCCAGAACCGCAGTCTGTGATGCCAATCCCATCTCTTGGGGGAGTAATACTTGATACGCAAAATACCCCAATTTGCGCTGAGCCGTAATCTTGGAGTCCAGCTGACGCAAAGAACCGGCTGCGGCATTGCGTGGATTGGCAAAAAGGGTTTGACCGGCTTCTTCACGCTCTTGGTTGAGCCGTAAGAAGGAGGCTTTTGGCATATAGCCTTCCCCCCGTACATCTAAACGTGGAGCAAATTGGCGGAGTCGCAAAGGAATGGCCGAGATGGTTTTGACATTGGTGGTAATCTCTTCTCCCACTTCCCCGTCCCCACGGGTTGCCCCGCGCCCAAGCACGCCGCCTTCATAGGTTAATGCCACGGTTAAGCCATCAATTTTAAGTTCCACCACATATTCAACCTTGGCAAATACTGAACGAACTCTGCGATCAAACTCCCTAAGGTCCCCCGCATTAAAGGCGTTATCCAAGCTTAGGAGTGCTTCAGCATGGCGAACCTTCGGGAATTCCTTACTGATTACCCCCCCGACCCGCTGGGATGGAGAATCAGCTGCCAGTAACTCCGGATGGTCTTTTTCTAAACGGAGGAGCTCCTGCATAAGGGCGTCATATTCCGCATCGCTTAGGGTAGGTTGATCTAGGCCATAGTACTGATAATTGGCTTCCTCAATCTGCTCGATTAAAGCACGGATTCGTTGAGCCACATCGGACATGAAATGTCCTCCCTCCTAAGAAAATCAAGTATGGGTAATATACATCTGGTAGTCTTCGAACAAACACAATACCTACAGGTAAACTTATGTAAAATTCCGAGTGGATCATAGATAGCGTTGTGGGTTACCCTCACAACGCTATCTATAGTCTAACCGTTATCGAAGAAAGTACTTAGATAAGGGCGGAACAACTTGTTTCTTCCGTGATAAGACCCCGGGCAGGAAGATGCTTCCGTTTTCTAAGGGTTTATCAAAAGCCTTGGCAATCTCTTCGGGCTGGGAACTGCTGATAAATAGCTCTGTATTCTCTTCAAGCAGATCCGTTACCATCAACATGAGATAATCCATGGCCCGCTGGCTGCGTAGTTCCTCAAGTCTTTGGGATAATTCGACACGTAGTTGTTCAAGTCCTTCAATCCCCATAACACTGAACTGGCCGATACCCATGCGCAAATCTCCCATGGTAAATTCCTTAAGGTCCTCTTCGATTAACTCATCCACGCTACGTTCCCCGAGGTTGGAGGCAGCCTTGAACATCTGCACCCCAAATTCTTTAGGATCCACTCCGGCTATATCTGCCAGATATGCAGCTATCTCTTTATCCCTGCCCGTGCAGGTCGGGGATTTAAAAATAACGGTATCTGATAAAATAGCCCCGAGCATAATTCCGGCTATGTCCTTATGGGGAACAATTCCCCAATCCCGATAGCATTTAGCGACAATCGTACAGGTTGAGCCCACCGGCTCATTGCGGAATAAGATGGGCTCGCCGGTTTGGATGCCACCCACCCGATGATGATCTACCACTTCGAGAATCTGAGCCTGATCGGTACCAACGACAGCTTGACCTAATTCATTGTGATCCACGAGAATCACTTTTTTACGACTTAAGCTTAAGAGATGGTAACGGCTTATCAAGCCCACAACCTTACCCTGTTCATCGAGCACGGGATAATTACGATAGCGGGTTTGCAGCATCTTTTCTTTGACTTCCGAAATCAGATCATCTTCGTTAAACGAGATAATCCCTTCGGTCTTCATGGCACTTTGCACTGGTGCGGTCATGGGGAGAAGGCGGGCTGCCGTAAAAGTATCGTGAGGCACTGAGATGACCACACTGTTACTTTGACGAGCTAGATCCTCAAGCTCCGGCGTTAGGGTTGCGCCCCCGGTCAAGATGAGGGCAGATACTCCTTGACTGAGTGCAATTCTTTGCGCTTTTTGACGGTCTCCCATCAGCACGATATCGCCGTTTCCCACATAGGATTCGAGTGTCTCATGGCGCATAGCGCCAACATAAACCTTGCCGGACAGCTCCTGCTCTTCATCTCCGGCCAAGAGTGAACCGTTCAAGGAGCGAACAATATTTTTAACTGACACATGAAGAGGGCTCAAATCATAATCAGCCATGTTCTCAATATAGGAACCGGATAAATCACCGACGGTAATCATGCCGATCATCTGCTCTTTATTATCCACCACAGGGAGAGTTTTTTGGTTCTTTTCCTTCATTATCTTCCAGACTTCTAAAAGAGAGGTTTTAGGGCCGACCGTAGGAATGGGATCACTGAGCAAATCCTTTACTCGCAGATGAAGATCTTTTAAAAGCAACGGAGCTTCGACTCCGAAGGAATTCAACACAAATTCTGTCTCTCGGTTGATTTTTCCGGCACGACAAGGAATTACCTGGGTCATTCCTAAACATTCCTTTAGACGGGCGTAAGAAATGGCCGCACAGATGGAATCAGTATCGGGGTTTCGATGGCCAATAACATAAATCTTTTCTGGCATGGTCAATACTATCCTTTCATTCTAGGTCGTGTAGCTTTCCTAGAGCTTCACAAGCTTGGCATACTCGGCGATAAGTTTCTTGATCTCGCCACCAAAGACTATGGAAAGCTCAGCTGAGCTTCCTTCCCCTTTGATTGCTACGATGACACCTTTGCCGAATTTGGCATGCTCCACTTTCTCTCCTACTTTATAATCGAGTCCGGGAGCCTCTACTATAGGATTGCCAATATTCCTTTCCCCCACTCGCCAAGGGGAGCCCTCCGGGCTATTGCTGCCTGCGCTTACTGTGGCGGGGCGGAGTTTTTGCTTGTGCGTAGGCGGGGGATCGATCGGATCATGATCCACTAAAATGTGGGTCGGGATCTCTTGGAAAAACTCCGATGGACGATTGTATTGAGTTCTTCCATAAAGCATCCGTTGTTGGGCGTAGCTGAGATAAAGACGTTCCCGAGCACGGGTGATCGCCACATAGCAAAGTCGCCGTTCCTCCGCCAGTGATACGGGATCAAGCATGGAGCGGCTGCTGGGAAAGATTCCTTCCTCCATCCCTCCTAAAAACACTACCGGGAACTCCAAGCCTTTGGCACTGTGGATGGTCATCATAACCACGGCTTCGTCCCCTTGATCTAAGGTATCGATTTGGGCTACCAAGGACACCTGCTCGAGGAAACCTGCCAGGCCGGGGCGAACTGCTTCTTCCATCCCTTCCGCTTCCACAGTTTCTTCATATTGATCGGCTTTCTCATCGTACTCAGCTGTAACAGATAAGAACTCGCGGATATTTTCCAGCCTCGCCTCGGCTTCCGGGGATTTATCACTCATGAGATTGTCCCAATAGCCTGTGCGCTTTAATACTTCTTCGACTAATCGGGTGACTGAACTTTCCTCAACAGCGAGGACCTTAAGCTCCTGCATCAATTGCGCAAAAGCTAACAAAGGCTTCTTCGCTCGTGACTGGAGCTCCGGAATATAGTCTGCTTCCATGATCGCATCCAGTACCGGCATTTCCTGTTCTGTGGCATAGTCTAGTATTTTTTCTAAAGTGCTCTCCCCTAGTCCTCGCTTAGGGACATTTAAGATCCGGGAAAAACTCACCTGCTCGGCTGGGTTATGGAGTATTCGCAGATAAGCCAAAATATCCTTGATTTCCATACGCTCATAGAACTTAAGTCCAGAAAAAATGCGATAGGGAATGCCTTCCCGCATAAAACGTTCTTCCACAACCCGGGATTGCGCATTCGTACGATAAAGCACGGCAAAATCGTTAAAGCGACGACCTTCTACATTGAGCAAGCGCTGGATCCGCTCAGCGATATAGCGTGCTTCATCGTGCTCATTTTCCGACACATAATAGACAATGGGCTGGCCGTCTTCATTATCCGTCCAGAGGGATTTTTCTTTCCGTTCGGTATTGTTTTGCACTACTGCGTTGGCAGCCTGCAGAATGTACTTGGTTGAGCGATAGTTCTGCTCCAACTTCAGCACCTTGGCCTCTGGGTAATCCCGCTCAAAGTCTAAAATATTCTGGACATCCGCCCCCCGAAACATATAGATAGATTGATCATCATCCCCGACCACACAAAGATTGCGATACTTCTTCGCCAAAAGATTGACTAAAGCATATTGTGCATGGTTCGTATCCTGATATTCATCGACGAGGATATAGCGGAATTTATCTTGATACTGAGCCAGTACCTCAGGGTTTTCTCGGAATAAGCGAACCGTTAGCATGATAATATCATCAAAATCCAAAGCGTTATTGCCGATGAGCTTTTTTTGATAGAGATTATAGACTGCTTCTACTTTCTGCTCGAAATAATCAGTCGCCCTCCGTGAAAAATCATCAGGGGTCTGCAACTTATTCTTAGCATCACTGATCGTAGACAAAATGGCTCGCGGCGCAAATTTCTTTTCGTCAAGCGCGAGCTCCTTCATGCAGGATTTAACTAACGCCAGTTGATCGCCACTGTCATAGATGACAAAGCTCCGAGAATATCCCGGTAGATAGCCGATTTCGTTTCTTAAAATACGCACACAAGCGGAGTGAAAGGTGGCGACCCAAAGTCCTCTTCCTTCACTACCCACTAAACTGTAGACGCGTTCTCTCATTTCCTGAGCCGCTTTATTGGTAAAGGTAATGGCCAGGATATTCCACGGTTCAATTCCCTGAGCAATCAAATGGGCTATCCGATAGGTTAAAACCCGGGTTTTTCCTGACCCGGCCCCGGCCAATATCAATAAGGGACCTTCCCGATGTTCCACCGCTTGACGCTGTACCGGGTTTAAATCCTCTAATCTATACATCTTCACTCCACCTCACTATTCAACTTAATATTATATCATTCATTGCAAATTGATAGAATGGCTATTGACTTTAAATTTGTTATATCGTATTATTTGAATATAGCAATTTAGCGATGTAAGAAATGGTTCCTACTAGAATCAATATCCGATGAAGGGAGAGCGAATTTCTATTGATTCAAGATTTAGCTAAATATGAAGAAGTTGCTGAGGTCCTCAAGGCCTTAGCTCATCCTATAAGACTTTGCATCGTGAACGCTATCTTAGGTAGCGGTGAATGCAATGTTTCTCACATGCAGGGTTGCCTCGATGTTCCCCAGTCCACGATCTCTCAACACCTACAAAAATTGCGGACAGCGGGAATTGTGGAAAGTAAAAGAAATGGACTTGAGGTTTACTATACCATTAAGAATGAAAAAGTAGCCAAACTCATCGATGAGATTATTATTTAGAGTGGGAAGGGGAAATGTTAATATGCAGAAAAAAATACTTATCGTTGGAGGAGTAGCCGGTGGAGCCTCTGCAGCAGCTCGACTTCGAAGGCTTGATGAGGAGGCCGAAATTATTCTCTTTGAACGTGACAGTTATATATCCTTTGCCAATTGCGGATTGCCTTACTATATTGGCGGAGCCATCAACAAGCGTGAGTACCTCATGGTTCAGACCCCTGAATCGATGATGGCGCGCTTCAATATTGACGTTCGCATTAATAGCGAAGTGGTTAGGATCGATACCGAAAATAAAAAAGCAATCATTAACAGTGCAGCACGAGGAACCTATGAAGAGGATTATGATTTTATGGTTCTCTCACCCGGAGCAAAAGCCTTGCGTCCGAATATCCCCGGTATTGATAGCAAGAGAATCTTTACCCTCCGCAATATTCCGGATACAGATGCAATCAAGGAGATGGTTGATCAAAAAAATGTCAAGAAAGCTATCGTCATTGGCGGCGGGTACGTGGGAGTCGAAATGGCAGAGAACCTTAAAGAACGAGGTTTAGATGTATCCTTGGTCGAAGCTGCCCCCCATATCCTCGCACCCTTCGATTCAGATATGGTGGTGCTAGCAGAAAAGGAATTAGTCAACCATGGCATCCGACTCATTTTGAATGATGGTGTAAAGTCCTTTGCTGAGCTTGGTGACCAAGTTGAAGTCACCCTTGCCAGTACCACAAAGCTCCAAGGGGAACTTGTCATCTTGGCCATCGGTGTTACTCCCGATACCGGCTTTCTAAAGGATAGCGGCTTGGAAATGGGACCTAGAGGACATCTTATTGTCAACGAACATATGGCAACCAATATCCCGGGGATTTATGCTGTCGGTGATGCTGTGGAAGTGGTCGACTATATTACTAAAGCCAAAACAGCCATCCCCCTTGCCGGTCCTGCCAATAAACAAGGAAGAATTGCCGCCGACAATATTGCCGGTATTCCTTCAACTTATCAAGGAACGCAAGGTACAGCCATCATCAAGATTTTTGGCATGACCGCGGCAAGTACCGGGGCCAATGAAAGAACCCTGCAGCGGGCCAATATTCCTTATCAGATAATCACCATCCATCCTGCTTCTCACGCTTCTTACTATCCCGGTGCAACGCCCATGACCCTGAAGTTGATCTTCAATCAAGATGGCAAAATCTTAGGCGCACAAGGAATCGGTAAGGATGGCGTGGATAAGCGCATCGATGTTATCGCCACTGTGATTCATCTCAATGGCACAGTTGATGATCTCACTGAATTAGAACTGGCCTACGCCCCGCCTTTCTCCTCGGCAAAGGACCCGGTGAATATGGCTGGCTTTGTGGCCCAAAACAACTTAAATAAAGGAGCTCATAATATGACATGGCAGGAATTTGAGGAATTGAAAGAAGAGCATCTTCTCTTGGATGTTCGCACTAAAGGTGAGTTTGCTAGTGGACATGTCGTAGGAGCAGTTAACATTCCGGTTGACGATTTACGCGAGCGTTACCTTGAATTAGACCCCCAAAAACCCATTGTGGTCTATTGCCAAGTGGGATTAAGAGGGTATATAGCAGACCGCCTCCTCTCCCAGAAGGGATTTCGAGTTCAAAACATTTCCGGTGGTTATACCACCTATTCCGCTCTTGGCTTCGATCCTAGTAAAGCTTTGGATGAGTATAAAAATCAAGCCAGTGTCTATCCTTGCTGCGAAAGTAACTCTGATGGAAGTATTGACCCTGAGACTCAGGCGGTAAAACCATCATAAAAATCTAAATAACGATCAAAGTAAAAAAGCAACGCCCTTAGCTTCCTTTGAAGCGAGGGCGTTGCTTGATTTCTTACAAAATTTCATCACGAGGAGCGGCTACTTACTTGGCAACCTTTGTTCTTTCCAGATCTTCGAAGAGAAGATCCTTGAAATCACCGATCGTGTTGCCTTCCAGCTTCAAACCATTATAGGCCTTGTCACCAGTGAATTCATTAGAATAATATCTACCATAAGCGACATCTACAGCAACAGAAGCTTTGTTATCCTTAATGGTAGAATTCTTGATTGTAGCATCTGTTTTCGAGGTCAGCTTTTTGCCTGGCTTTTGTGGAGATTCACCATCGAAGAGGTAAACTCCGCCACCTGCAACCGTTGCTTCGTTGCCGGAAATTGTGCTACCATCGATAACTAATTTGGTGGTACCTCTCATTGCTACTGCACCGCCGGAACCGGTTGGTGAAGTAGACTTATTACCGGTTAGGGTGCTATTAACGAGATTGACATGTCCATTATAAGCCATAACTGCTGCTCCAGCTCCATTAGCAGTAGAGTTGTTGGTAAATTTAGTGTTCTTAACGTTTAAAACAGCTACTTCTGGTGCTAAGCCTTCAGAGTTAACATAAACTGCGGCACCACCATTAAAGGCGAGTTTTTCAGATTGAGCTTTACCGTTTGTGATTTCGCTATCTTCAAGATTTAACGTGGCAGCGCCAGCTACAAACATCGTTCCACCGATTTTAGCGGTATAGGCTGCTCCATCGATGGTTATGTTCTTCAGAGTCGCTTCAATAGCAGGGTTAGTACCATAGTCTTCAAGTTGACCAGTGAACATGAAGGTTGGGTATCCGTCACCTTTGATGGTTTTACCATTTCCATCGATGGTCACATTATTGGTCACGAGGACTGTAGAACCTGTAACAACATCGGCTTTGTCGGTACCGTCAGCATTTTTGGGATTTTCCTTTTCCCCACCGGCGGTCAAATCGCTGACGAGCTTAATGGTGTCTCCATCAGCAGCTGAACCATCCACATAGACGAACTTGCCGGCTTTGGTATCCGGATTAACAATAAATGCATTATAGCCTAAGGCTCTTTTGAGTTCATCATAGCTCTTTACTTCGATAACGCCATTTACAGCTTTTGGTTTCTCGATAGCTGCTGCTGCACTCTTAAAGTATTCATCAGCAGGGTTGCGAGCAAGGTCCACATTTAAGAGAGGGCTGCCTTCTCCAGCAGATTGCTTAACTGTGTCGGCTACCGCGTATTTAATCGCTTGGCTGGTCAAGGTTGCTCCTGTTATAACATCGATGTCCAAGGATTGTTTCTCGACGATACCTGCAGGAATGTCTTTAATTGCAGGATCGGAGAGTCCTGCTGTTTCCTTGTGATCTTTAACGGTTACAGAATCAATTTTTGTGTCACTAAAGACTACTTCGACGGTGACAGGACCGTTCTTGCCTTCTGCCGAGGCAGTATAAGTCCCAGCTTTAAATGAGAGCTTTGAACCTTCATCCTTAGAAACTGCGGTTGCTCCTCCTTGAGAACCACATCCGGTGAGTGCTACCGTAGCGGCTACAGATACCGCTACCACTACTCTACCTAACTTTTTCATAATTCTCCCCCTTAAGTACATTTGTTTCTCTTATCTATCGATAAGGAAACTTTGTTATGTGAATAACTTATCATTTACGGAGGAGTTTTTATATTCTTACAAATGTCCCAACACTAGGTACATTTGTCCCTATTCAAGGGTATTCTTGCGTAGCCAGTAGCTTGCTGCCTCAGTTCTGTTGGACACGTTAAGCTTTCTAAAAATATGACTGATATAGTTACGAACAGTTTTTTCAGAGATCGCTAGGGCATCAGCTATTTCCTTATTAGCCTTGCCACTACTCAGCATCTTTAAAATTTCCGTTTCCTTGGGACTGAACTTTTCAGTGATCTCTACTTTATCACCGGAGACTGTAATATGGTTAAAAACCGTTTCGGTTACTGAGCTATCGAGGACAGAAGCACCTTCATAAACCTTGATAATATTCTTAATCAGCTCTTCACTCTTGATATTTTTAAGCAAATAACCATCGGCGCCACTCCGTATGGTTTCTAAGACCAGATGGTCTTGGGAGTAGGCCGTTAAAATGATGATCTTGACCCGAGGAAATTGACTCTTAATCCGGGTACATCCACTTACCCCATCGCCATCAGGAAGTTTGAAGTCTAGGAGTATAACATCCGGCTTGACTTTTTCAATCATCAAAAGGGTTTCTTGGAGATTTCCCGCTTCTCCACACACCTCAATCTGATCACTGAGCTGTAAAATTAGCTTTAAACCGTCGCGTACGATGCTATGATCATCCACCAGCAATACTTTGATTTTCTCTCTCAATTTGATTCCTCCCATGGGATTTCAAGCTCGATCCTTGTCCCTTTTATTATCCGCTCTATATGAAACTTGCCACCGATTCTTTGGGTTCGCTCACGCATCGAACTAATACCAAAATGCTTTTTAACATCGATAGTCTTGAGAACAATTCCTACCCCATTATCCTCGATAATCACTTGCAAACGGTCATAGTCGCTCTTTAGCAAAACCGAGGCTGTTTCTGCTTGGGAATGTTTAGTGATGTTGCTAATCGCTTCCTGGACGATATAGTAGATCTGGGTAGATTTTTCTTGTGACAAATAGCCTCCCTGGGTCGGTGAAATTTCTGAATGCAGTTGAATTTGAATCGTTTGACTTTTATTAAATCGATCCACTAAGTCACTCAGGCTACTGATCAAGTCCTCTAACTCAACATTATCTAAAGCTGATGAGGTAATAAATTCTCTGGTCTTCTCAATAGTATGGTTCAAATCCCGCTTTACTTCCTCAAGAATACTCTTTGTCTTATTCTCATCTTTATTTAAAATTAAATACTCTACCTTCAGCCCTGAGGCATATAAGCCCTGAATAATACTATCATGAATTTCTAGGCCTAATTTTCTACGTTCCTCTGAAGCAATCCGATGTTCTTCTAACTTTCTTAGTTTTTCGTCCTGCTCCCAGCTGAAGGTTTCAATGACCTTGACTAAAAGATACATGACGATGATGCCAACAGCTGCTTTTAAATACAGGATGGAGAACCCGAAGATGTCGTTGAACAGTTCACGATTAATTAGGTTAGCCGGAAAGTAACTTGCTTTTCTTACAAGTAATCCTTCGAGCAGGGCATAGATGAATAAAATCCAACCTAAGCTTCTATATCGACCTATGATCTCGCCTGAGCGAGTGGTTTTCTCGAGAGTCCGTGCATTAAAGAGAAGCGCTATGGAGGCTAATATCCCTGCCGGAAGGCCCATCAAATAACGCATGGTGATCGTGCTATAGCGATCATCAATGATGTGATAGTCTAAGCCGTAGCTAATTTCTAGATAAATATAGACGGTCATATAGCTTAGGAAATAAAGCATAGGGATACAGTAGATCAAGGCCCTGTATTTGCTTTTAATAAGAAGTAAGTCCAGTCCAAAATAGATGAGCAAGATAAAAGAGAAGCTTTTCAGAAGCTGGTTTATATTGTACAGATGCTCAAATAACTGAGGATATTGTCCCACCACCAAAATCATGGTAATCCATTCCGTAATACCATGAGTAATACCAAACCAACCTAAATATTTAAGGGACTTTACAAAAGTAATATTGCTTACTTTCGCATCTTTTTGCCGAATGGCGAAGATACCCATCAAGATCATTGCAAATCCGTAGATAAGATACCAAACAAAATATTTCTCAACCATAAGTTAATCCCCCAGCTCTACCTTAAAAAGATCCTTCCCACATGATCAGGATAACATTTTTCCATCCCTTGGCAAACCTCTTATGTAGCATAAGAGCTGAGGGTATCCCCATATTATCTGGGTATACCCTCTTAATAATCCTTGCTCTTATTTACCAGCATTGATCTTAGGCTGTAGTATATACGCAGGTTCTGTGATTTCAAAATTAGATTCGTTGACTCCGGACGTTACATACACTTTTTTATCGGCAGTGATAAATATGGCCTCCGTATCAGGTAATTCTTCGATCAATTTCATTCCTTTATCCAAGCCTAACAGGAAGCTGCCGGTAGACAACCCATCTGCGTTAACCGATTCTTTTGTAATGATTGAAACACTGATGAGGCCATTATCCCCCGGATAGCCTGTGTCCGGATCGAGAAGGTGATGATAAATCTTGCCATTCTCCTCTAGGTATCGCTCATAGGTACCGGAGGAAACCAAGGTTTGATCATTTAGCAAAACGACACCCATAGAATCCCCTCTGGGTTTATAGGGGTCCTGTAAGCCCAGCCTCCAGAGAGAGCCGTCGAGCTTCGTATTAATGACGACCACATTGCCACCTAGGTTGACAATCGCATGTTGAATTCCGGCTTCTTTGAGGATTTTGGTAGCCTCATCTGCTGCATAGCCTTTGGCAATAGCACCCAGATCCACCTTCATTCCGGGTTGGTTTAATTTAGCTGTTAAATTCTCTTTATCTAAAATCAACTCATGGTGATCGACTAGGGGCAACGTCTTGGTAATTTCATCTTTTCCTGGCACTTTCGCATTAGGAAACCCAATATTCCAAAGCTTAACAATAGGCCCTACTGTAATATCAAATTTCCCTTGGGATATTTCCGAGAAATATTTCGCCCTTTCCAATACGAAGAAAGTGTCTGAGCTTAGTTTAATAGACTCTTTACCGGCAGCTTGGTTTAAGCGGATGATTTCACTTTCTGGGTATTCATCATTAATAGTCATCCTGCGCTCAATGTCCATAATGCGATCAAAGATTCTTTGGAAAATCTCTTTATCTTTAATTTCATCATAGATAGTAATTTTCGCTACCGTTCCCATCAAAAAAGTTGTTTCTGCTACGGGTTCTATTTCCTTCACTTTTGTCTCAGTGTCCGAGCAACCAACAAGCGAGAATATCATGCTTAAACCTAAAATCAGGATCAACCATAATGATCTAAAAGGTAAAAATCTTCGATGTTGCATGTTGTGTGAAACCCCCATCTTTGGTTTGAAAACTCATTTAAGTCCATCAAGCTCTATTATAGTACAAAAAAAGTCGAATGTAGAGAGCAGGAAATACTATGATGCATTAATTAAAATGAAGAAGCAGTCGAAACCGCTTCTTCATTTATAAAAGTTTTTAACTTAAATTATTATTTTGCACCTTCGAGGGCTTTTTGAGCCAAGGTGAAGAATTCGGTGACATGGATGGATACACCTGCGATATCATCGGTGTGTCCTTCAGCATCTTTGTAAGTGATCTTGGTTGCATCTTGAGTTTTTAAGAGATGAGCTTCAGCTTTTTGAGCTTGAGCAACCCACTCACCTTGGTTTCCAGGAGCGAGTTTGTATTCACCTTCGGTGGATTGGATATCTTTGTTAGGCTTGGTTGCATCTTCAGGAAGACCATTCCAGTCTGCACCTACGATGGTTCCGTTCACAACTACGATGCTAGTCATATACTTCCAGCCTTTTACGAAAGCTTCGTCAGCAGCGTAGTAAATTCCATCTTTGTAAGTTCCTTTAGCAACAGGTCCTTTGTCTAAAGCAGCTTTAGCCAGATCAAAGAACTCAACTACGTGGATGGATACACCAGCGATATCATCGGTATGACCTTCAGCATCTTTGTAAGTGATCTTGGTGGCATCTTGGGTTTCTAAGAGGTAAGCTTCAGCTTTTTCAGCTTGCTCATGCCATTCAGCTTGAGCTTTACCTTTTGCAACAAGACCATATTCGCCGTCTTTAGATAAGGTGTCTTTGTCTTTGCCGCCATTAATGTTTAAGCCGTTCCAATCAGCAGCAACAATGTTACCCTTCTCAACTGTTAATTTAGCGAAATACTTCCAGCCGGTCTTGCCATACATAGCATCTTCAGCGTAGTATACTCCATCTTGATATTTTCCTTGAGCTGTTTCAGTTTTTGCAGGCTCGGTTTTTGCAGGATCAACAGCTGTAGCTGCTGGTGTAGATTGGCTACCGCAACCACTTAAAACGAGTACAGCTCCTAAGGTCATAATTGTTACCAAAGATTTGATTTTTTTCATTTCCTTACTCCTCCTTATTTAGCCCCTATTTGAACTTCTTAAGCCATAAATTAAGTGTTATGTACTTTATTTGAAACGCCATCGCTCCTCCTTCCATTCTTGTGATTTCGTTGAGAAAACGAATTTTAGCACAAACTTGCGCATACAATAAATGCTAATCACAATACATGTCTGAGCAATATTTGTCTCTAACAAGCATTTCTCAAATAAGACTTTATCAGAAAGGGTTACCCCTGTCAATGCTAAATTTAGAATTCTTTTAATTAATTTTTTACCATGTTTTAACGTTCTTAGAGACGTAGCTTTACAAATGGATCCTGAGGAAAATATATGTCCAGAATATATCCTAGGTAGGATGCAGAATGCGGGTAATAATTCTACCTAAGTCGAACTATTACCCGCAATTGAACAAACAGTATTTATCTGCTGTAGCAAAACATTGATCTACAGCATGCCTTTTTCGGCTATCCAGATTAGAGCTACTAAAATAAGGAAACTTAAAATAGCTACTCCATCCTTCCATGTGAATCTAAAACGGTAATCATATAAATCTTCTGGGCGAACTGTTTCAACATATTCTTGGATCTTATCGATCTTTTCAAAAGAGTCCACAATTAATGTCACGATAATCTGGGATATCCCCTTCACATTGATCTTCAATTTCCGTTTTTCTTCTCCGACCACCGCACGCATCTTTTCTCCTAAGCTCTTTTTTACTTCTGAGCCTGTTTCCTTAAGCTGGACTACGATACACATAATCACCTTCAGATAGTCTGAGGTCTGGAGGCCAAGCTTCTTCAGAGGATAGAAAAACCGATCTAACATCCCAATAAACGTTTTCATCGGCGTGGTATGGAAGTAAAGAATACTGATATACCAAATCACAAAGAGCTTAAATAGTCTAAGAAAAATAGCACTTGACCCTTGATAGGCAAACAAAGGGTTCATAGAAAAGTAATAGAAAATAGCATTCATCAGGAGGCCAAATAAATAAGGAACCAAGACAATAATCGCGAAGGATGCCCCACTAAGCATTAAGGTTCGCCAATTGACTCTAAGGACCCCAGTGATAAGGATCATATAAACGCCCAACAGCGCAAAACTAAAAGCGTTTTGAAAGTAAAAGGGCATAACCATAAGCAGAATCGCCAGGATCAATTTAATTACCCCATCGATCTGTGTGCTTTCTGCTTTATTTGCACCTTCACTATTCATCAAGTTCAAATCCTTTTCTCCACTGTATTAATATCACTTATCGAATCCCTCATCCTGATTCCCTTCTGCTCTGGTCTCTTCAGCTTGAGAACGGACTTGATTCTCTACATTTTCTTGATTGTCTGCATCCTCTTGATTGTCTGCATCCTCTTGATTGTCTTCATCCTCTTGATGATGAGTCTTCTCAAAAATATTCTTTTTTCTTACTTCGTTAATAGCTAATTCACCGATACTTCCGGTGATCAAACCGGTCACAACGGCTGAGACCAAAAGAATCGGCAGGTAATAAAGAACCACAAGCTGCCCGAGAATAAAAGATGCCACAGTAATCTGGGTTATGTTATGAACAATCGCTCCGGCGATACTGATTCCTTTGATACTAAAATATTTCGCTAGCTTCTTATATAAGACCCACATGACTATGGCACTTAAGATACCGCCGCTTAAACTAAAGGCGAGCATCATCACGCCCCGTGTCAGGATCGCTACTACAAAGCAGCGCACGGCCACGATAAACAAAACATCTTTAAAACCTAAAAAGGCAATGGCTATCATGGTGATGATATTACCTAAGCCGAGCTTAATCCCCGGTACGGGAATGGGCACAGGAATGAAGGATTCGAGGAAAGAAATGATAATGGCATTTGTAACTAAGATGATAATAATCGCAAAGCGCTTATTTCTATTCATATTTATCACCTTCAATAACTACGATCGTCTCAGATGGTAAGCAAACGGCTATATCACCCTTCTTCGTCAAAGTGCCGGTTTTAACACAGATTTGATCGGGGCAGCCTGCTTGTTCGAATTTAATTGTGCCATTCTCAGCTAAAATTGTCACCTCGATACCATCCTCATAATGAAAACGCTGAGATTCATTGACACCATTAAGATCGATTTTGGCCATTTCCTTGCCGCCTCTTGTAATGACTGCAATTCGCTCGTCCGCTGGATTACTTGGATTAACCTTATTCCATAGCCACGGAAGGGTTGCGCTAATCCCCACTAAGAGCACCACAAGAATGATAATAAAGTCACCCTTTTTACGTTTACCCTCAGATTTCATCGATGTCTCCAATCCCCTATATCCACTGTTTAATAGGTTCTATTCTTTTACGTACTCGTATTCCTTGCTCGCGTCATTGAATTCAAAGCTATCCTTGATGCCCTTAGTAACATAAATTTTCTTATCTGTAGTAATAAAAATCGCTTCCACCCCGCCATACTGCTCAAGCATGGCTCTTCCCCTTTCTAAGCCTAAGATAAAAGCTGCAGTATCCAAAGCATCCGCTTCCAAAGAAGAATCTGTAATTAAGGTGACACTCATGAGATCAGATTGGGCCGGATAGCCTGTGTGGGGATTGAGTATATGGTGATAACGGATTCCGCCTTCTTCAAAAAAGCGTTGGTCATCTCCGGCAGTCACCACAGCTTTATCGATTACCTCAACCATACCTACAAGTTCTCCGTTCTCGGCGCTACTGGGTCGAGGGTTACGAACCCCCACCCGCCAGGGAGAACCATCAGGCTTACTTCCCATAGTGACAACATTTCCCCCTAAATTGATGAAAGCCGATTCGATCCCATGCTTCTTGTAGATTTCAACAGCGACATCTCCGGCGTATCCTTTAGCAATGCCACCTAAATCCACCTCTTGGCCCTCGTTTTTTAAATAGCCTGTATTTCCTTCAATGATTAAATCCTGATAATTCACCAAAGGAAGTAACTTCTGTAATTCTGCATCGGACGGTATCCTCTCTCCCGCAGAGCCGATTCCCCAGCTCTTGACGATGGGACCGATGGTCACATCAAAAGCTCCTCCGCTGAGCTTGGCAACTTCTAGGGACTTATTAATGATAGTTAAGGTCTCTGTATCTAAATTCACGCTTTGCTTACCGGCATTTTCATTAAGCTTATTCACATCGCCACCTGGTGCGTTGAAGGTTAATAGCGCTTCAAGACTATTCAATTTTTCCGTCGTCTCATCGATGGCAGCCTGTCCATCAGCCCCAAATACTCTTTGGCTGATAATCGTTCCCATGGCAAAGCCACTGGCTTCAAAAGCTTCGGGAGCTTCTTTCTGTACAGCTTGCCCATTACAACCCGCCAGTAATCCTACGGACAATAAGACGATCGCGATTGAGGCCACTCTTTTTTTCGTCTGCTCCTTGATGTTAATCAACAAATCCATCCCCTTTATCTTCTGGCCATGCCATAACTGCTGACAAAATTCAAGCGACTAGTATAGGAAGTCATAATCCTTATTTTCTCTACAAATAATACCATACCCAACTTGAGAATCAAATAGCTTACCTAAGATTGTGTTCACGATGGTATGAAAAAATCCTAGCGGGAGAGCTAATTTTGATATTCTCGCGCTAGGTTCATTATCCACACTTTATTTTTTTCGGGCAAGTAATTCTTGAGAAATTTCCTGGAGCGTTACTCCACGCTCTTCAAGCATGACTAAGAGATGATAAAAAAGATCGGATACTTCATAGCGAATCTCCTCCGCTGAGGAATTCTTGGCTGCAATGATTGTTTCCGCGCTTTCCTCGCCTACTTTTTTCAAAATCTTGTCAATGCCCTTTTCAAACAAATAGGTCGTATAAGCCCCTTCTGGACGCTCTAAATTGCGAGAATGGATCACTTCAGCCAGGAGCTCAAGGGTTCTCCCCAAGGGGAGGGTGGGAACTTCTTGAGGCTTACCAAGCGGCACAAACTCCCTCCCTTGGGCGGCATAATGGAAGCATGAATAATAATCTTCATGACAGGCTACACCCTTTTGCTCCACTGTCAATAAAATCGCATCTTGATCACAGTCAAAGCGGAGATCCACGACCTTTTGGAAATTGCCTGAGGTCTCCCCTTTCAACCAAAGGGATTGACGACTCCGGCTATAATACCAAGCTTTGTTTTCCTTCAAGGTCAAGCGCAGTGCTTCCTCGTTCATATAGGCCAACATTAACACTTTTTGAGTATGTGCATCCTGCACGATCGCAGGTATCAGACCATCATGATTCCATCGGATTCCCTCCGGAATCACAACTGTTGATTTTTCTGAATTCTCTGTAGTCATAGGAATTCCACCTCTTATTGCTTTCATAATTATGTTTCCCTTCAAGAATTTCGCACTGGGATTCCTCGGGCTTTAAGATAGGCCTTGGCCTCCGCGATGCTGTATTCCCGATAATGGAATATCGAGGCGGCGAGGACCGCATCGGCCTCTCCGGTTGTTAGTCCCTCTGCTAAATGCTCTAGGGTTCCTACCCCCCCGCTGGCAATCACAGGTAAGGAGACCGCTCGACTTACAGCACGTGTCAACTCAAGATCATAACCATTTTTCGTGCCGTCCCGATCCATGGAGGTCAATAAAATCTCTCCCGCACCTAAACGCTCTACTTCTTCAGCCCACTGCAAAACATCTTTGCCAGTTGGGGTCCGTCCGCCATGGATATAGACCTCCCAAGTACCCCGACTTATCTGGCGAGCATCGATGGCCACGACAATACACTGACTACCAAAAGCATGCGCACCTTCCTCAATCAAATTGGGGTTCTGAACTGCCGAGGTGTTCAGTGATACTTTATCAGCACCGGCACGCAACATCTTGCGAATATCTTGAGTGGTGCGCAGTCCTCCCCCAATGGTAAAGGGGATAAACACCTTTTCAGCAGTTCGGCGGACCACCTCTACCATGGTTTCGCGGCCTTCCGCCGAAGCGGTAATATCAAGAAAAACCAGCTCATCGGCTCCTTCTTGATCATAAAGCGCCGCCAGCTCGACTGGGTCTCCGGCATCACGAAGGTTCACAAAGTTGGTCCCTTTGACCACTCTTCCTTCATGAACATCCAGACAGGGGATGATTCGCTTCGCTAACATCCATCTCCCTCCCTGTCTTTTTCAAGATCTATCTCACCGCCGGATAATTTACAAACGGAAGCTGTGACTGCCAAGGCATCCGACAAGGTAATTGCACCGGTATAGAGCGCCTTGCCGATAATGACTCCTTCGATGGACGCTCCTAGCGTGACCTCTTTTTGAAGAAGGATAATATCTTCGATGTTGGATACTCCACCTGAAGCAACAACCTGCAAACCGCTTTCTCGGGCTAATTCCACAGTACTTTGAATGTTGGGACCTTGAAGCATCCCATCTCGTGAGATATCCGTAAAGACTAGGTGCTTAACACCAACATCTTTCATTTTCAAAGCCAACTCCAAGGCCATCATCTCAGACTTCTCCGCCCAGCCTTGGACAGCCACTTGTCCGTTCTTAGCATCAATTCCAACTACAATAGCTTCGCCAAAACGGGCAACAGCCTCCTGCACCAGCTCCGGCTCGCGCACAGCTACGGTGCCGAGAATCACCCGTTCAACCCCTAAATTGAGGAGCTCTTCTATTCTCTCCAAGGAGCGAATCCCGCCCCCTACTTGAACCTTAAGTCCCGAGGACTGAATAAGTTGGCGGATGGTGGCATCATTAACGGGCTGGCCGGCAAAAGCCCCATCTAAATCCACCACGTGCAGAGAATCTGCCCCTTGAGCTTTAAAATCACGCGCGACTTCTACAGGGTTTTCAGCGTAGATCGTCGCATCCTCCATACGGCCCTGCAGAAGGCGTACGGCTTTCCCTCCCTTGAGATCAATCGCCGGAAATATCCGCATCCCCATGCACCCACCTTCCGAAATTTTCTAATAATTTAAGTCCCCAAGGGCTGGATTTTTCCGGGTGGAATTGGGCTCCCCAGATATTATCTCGCCCCACGAGAGCAGGAAATTTCACTCCATAATCGCTGGTTCCCACGATGTCATCATGATCAACCGTTAAGGCATAGTAAGAATGAACAAAGTAAAAGTAGACTTCATCAGGAATTCCTTCGAGAAGAAGGCAAGATTTTTCTTGATGAAGGGTATTCCAGCCCATATGTGGTATTTTACGTCCAGCGGGGAACTTCACTACTCGACCGGGCAAAAGGCCTAAACCTTGATGTTCGCCGTGCTCTTCACCCACTTCAAAAAGCACCTGCATACCAAGACAGATACCAAGAAAAGGCTTCCCTGATTGGGCATAATGGAGCAAAGGCTGAACCCACCCTTTTTCTTCAAGAGCTGTCATGGCATCAGCAAAAGCTCCGACTCCAGGCAGAATAATGCCTTTCATTTCAGTCAATTCATGGGGCGACTCGAGAATTCTCGCTGCATAACCTAACTTCAGGAGGGCTTTTTCAACGCTCCGCAAATTACCGCGGTCATAATCAATGATTCCTATCAAGAAAAATCCCCCTTATAGAACTCCTTTGGTTGATAATACTCCCTGAAAACGCGGATTCTCACGAACAGCCAATCCCAGTGCTCGTCCAAATCCTTTAAATGTAGCCTCAAGAATATGATGACGGTTCTTCCCAGAAATTTGGCGCATATGTAAGGTCAGTCCGGCCTGAACAGCTACTGCCCGAAAGAATTCCTCGGCCATTTCCACGGGGAATTCCCCAACCATTCCCTCAGAGCAATCCACTTCCCAGACAAGATAAGGGCGATTCGAAAGATCCAGGGCTACTTGAACTAAAGCCTCATCCATCGGCAGAAACGTATCACCGACCCGCTCAATTCCCCGTCGGTCTCCTAAGGCTTCCCGTAGCGCTTGTCCAAACACAATTCCACAGTCTTCAACGGTATGATGAGCATCTACCTGCAGATCCCCTTGAGCTTCTACTTCCAGATCCAGATACCCAAACCTAGCCATGGCCTCCAACATATGATCAAAGAACCCGATTCCTGTATTGATCCGAGCTTCCCCTCCACCATCCAGGTTGAGCTTAATTCTTATGCTCGTTTCTTTGGTGTTTCGTTCAATTAATGCTTCACGCATATAAAACTCCTCACTCTCCTCCAAGAATCTCCTGTAGCACACTTATCAATCTTGTGTTTTCCTCAGGTAGTCCTGCGCTCAAGCGCAGTGCCTTACCAATCACCGGGAGCTTCCCCATATTACGAATCAGAAATCCTCGCTCAATCAACTGAGCATAGACTTGTTCGGGGTTTTCCGGTTGGAAAAGAACAAAGTTGGCCTGAGTAGCAAAGACCGTGACTTGGGGTAGGGATTTTAGCGCCTCAACAATTTTGTCCATCTCATTAATCAAGAGAAGTCCTTGCCCCCGATAATCCTCAACATAATTAAAGGCAACAACCCCTGCTTTTTGGGTAAAGCTGTTCACATTAAAGGGCTGACGGGCTCGATTGAGCAGCTCGATGGTTGAAGCTTGCCCAAGAAGATAACCCAACCGCAGGGCTGCCATGGCAAATAGCTTTGAATAGGTTTTCATCACCAAAAGATTCGGGAAATTAGGAATCTGATCCACAACGCTTTCCCCGGCAAACTCCCCATAAGCTTCATCCACAATGACAATCTTTTGAGATTCCTTGACAATCCTTAAGATATCTTCCCGAGGAAAAAGGGTCCCCGTAGGGTTATTGGGATTGCAGAGAATGATCATATGAACTCTAGATTGGGCTGCTGCTTCAAGAATCCCTTCCACATCCAAGCAGAAATCTCTACCGTTCTCAGCAAGGAAAAGGGGAACTTCGATGATGTCCGTGCCTGTGACTTGTGCGGCTGCCCCATACATACTAAAGGTGGGCGGATGATAAATTATTGCTCGCTTCTCTCCTCCGAAGGTTGTCATAATTAATTGAATAAGCTCGTCCGAACCATTCCCCGCTAAAATCCCCTCCACAGGGACCCCAGTATACTGCGAAATAGCTTGTCTAAGTTCACGAGCTTCCCCATCCGGGTAGCGGTTGAGTATGAAAGGTGAAGCAAATAACTCCTCCCTCATTCCTTTAGGCCAAGGCAGTGGGTTTTCATTGGCATCCAAACGAACGCAGCCGGGAATGGCTTTGCTTTCATAAGCTTTCAGAGTTTGAATCTGTGGTCTGAGAAAATTCATAGACGGCATATTTTCTAGGCTAGATCGCGCTTTATCTACCATAACTTTCTTACCTCCACAGCCCGGGCATGTGCCTCAAGCCCTTCTTTACGCGCCAGATGGGCGATATGCTTGCCATCTCGCTGCAAAGCCCTCTCTGAATAGCTAATTACACTGACTTTTTTCATAAAGGTATCTACGTTTAAGGGAGAGTAAAAACGAGCTGTCCCCCCCGTGGGCAAGACATGGTTTGGTCCGGCAAAGTAATCGCCAACCGGTTCCGGCGAGAATCGTCCCAGAAATACTGCCCCAGCATTTTTTACCCTGCCCAACCAGCTATACGGTTCCCGCACCACCAATTCGAAGTGTTCCGGAGCGACTTGGTTTGCTAAGGCCATTCCCTCTGCTAAGTCCTTGACGAGAATAGCTGCCCCATAGGTTTCCCAGGAAGCTTTGGCAATCTCTTGCCTAGGTAGGTCTTGTAGCTGTCGCTCGACCTCGGCTACAGTTTTCTCCAATAATTGTCGATCAGGGGAAACTAAAATGGAGGAGGCTAAGGGGTCGTGTTCAGCCTGCGAGAGCAAATCTGCCGCAAGCTCCTCCGCTCTAGCGGAGTCGTCAGCTAAAATCAAAATCTCGCTGGGTCCTGCTAACATATCAATATCCACCGTACCAAAGACCTGCTTTTTGGCCAAGGTGACATAGATATTGCCGGGACCGGTGATTTTATCCACCGAAGCAATTTCCCCAGTACCGAAGGCCAAGGCCGCAATAGCTTGGGCTCCGCCAACTTTGTAAATCTCGGTGACCCCGGCCTCGGCTGCAGCCACTAAAACCTCCGGCAAAAGGGTGCCATCCTTGCGAGGTGGACTCACCATTACGATCTCCTCCACCCCAGCGACCACGGCCGGCACCGCATTCATTAATACCGAGGAAGGATAGGCGGCCGTTCCTCCCGGAACATAGACGCCCACTCGCTTAAGGGGAATCAAAAGCTGTCCTAGGATACTTCCGTCCTCCTTAGGATCAAGCCAAGAAATGCGTTTTTGTTTCTCATGAAAGGCTGCGATGTTTTCCTTGGCAAGGCGAATAGCCGCGAGAAATTCCTCATCAACCAAAGAGTAGGCTAAAGCAATTTCGTCTTCGCGAACTCGCAGGCCAAGCGAATGCAGATCCACGCCATCATATTTTTCCGTTAATGCATAAAGGGCAGAATCCCCCTCAGCGCGCACTCTTGCAATGATCTCAGTCACACTTTGCTCCAGTAATTGATCATTACCATAAGACTTACGGGTGAGGGTAGATAAATCCAATCCCTCGAGAGTTTTAATATCCATGAACCCATACCTCCATCAAAGACTCCATCAAAGACCCCATGTAAATTAACCAATTAAGAAACACGTCTCTCGAACTTGTTTGTATTAGGCCTCACATATCGCTATTTCTCAGACAATCTGACGAAGCTTTTCCGTCAGTTCATTAATCCGTTCATATTTCATCCGGTAAGCAACCCGGTTGGCAATCAATCTTGTCGTCGCCTCGAGGATGGGTGCAACTTCCACAAGCTTGTTTTGCTTTAAGGTAGTCCCTGTAGAAACAATATCCACGATCATCTCTGAGAGTCCTACCCGTGGCGCTAATTCAATATTACCATGCAGTTTAATGGGAAGCACCTGCATCCCCTGCTGTCGAAAAAACTCTTCTGCTACCCGAGGAAACTTTGTCGCCACTCGCTGATGGTTTAAGGCACTTAAATCATAAGTTCCCTCCGGAAGGAGAGGGGGAACCTTTTCTTCCGGCATGGCCACCACAAAACGGCAATAGCCAAAACCGAGATCTAAGAGCTCCACAACATCTTTGTTTTCTTCTAAGAGGGTATCCTTCCCGACAAAACCAACATCCGCTGCTCCGTATTCTACAAAGGTCGGTATATCTGTGGGACGGCAAATAATAATCTGGGCTTGGGACTTCTCCAAAGGAAATACTAATTTTCGCGAGGCTTCACTGACATCCTCGCAATCAATCCCGACCTTAGTCAGGGCTTCTAGGGAGTCAATTAATAATTTACCCTTAGGCAGAGCGATGGTTAAGAATTTACGAGCCAATCTCTCTCATCTCCTCAATTTTCTATAGTATTAGCTATGACTACTAAATAATTTCAACATCTTTATTGCACTTTAATTAGTTAAAGTGTTAGAGTAATACAGTTATTATAGCAATCTCATTGTATTCTGGCAATACTTTTTAAAGAATAATTCACCAGCATTCGGAAGCAAAACAGCACAGGGGCCGTTCCCAACGTTTTCGACTGTAGGGAACGACTCCTGTGCTGTTTCGCATTTTATATTACACAATACAAATCCTTAATCCCTTTGCAGGCAGCTAGCTTCTCTGCCTCGCTCGGGGTTAATAACTCTAAACTCATTTCTACTTTTTTACCCTCTTGACGCAGTCTTTGGGTTTCCGCAATTACTTTTGAAGTGTTCTGTCCAAAAACAAAAATCTCCGCTAGGTCTGCTTGGCTATGGGGCAATTGTTCGATAATGGCTTTTAGATTGATGGCAAAACCAGTGGCCGGGTAATCATCTCCGAACTCGCCGTATAAGGAATCATAGCGACCCCCTTCAACAATCGGGAAGCCTACTCCAGGTACATAGCCTTCGAAAACTGCCCCTGTATAGTAGCTAAACCCTCGCAAAATCCCCAAATCCAGAGACACCTTGTCTTGAACACCAAAATCTCTTAGGTAGCGATAGACCTGTCGTAGTGCCTCAACGGATTCCAGCAGTGAAGGCTCCTGACTCCATTCGAGAACTTGACCCAACATCTCTTCAGTACCGTGAAGATGGGGTAGCTTTAAAAGAATCTCCTGAACTCTTCCTTCTAAGCTGCCCTCCTTGACCAAGCGTTCGATACCCACAAAATCCTTGCGTGCTAACTTTTCTTGATAATTTATCCTAAAAGCTTCAGCTACTCCTAGTTCATCCATAATTCCGGTAAAGATCCCCATATGCCCGAGATTAATTTGAAAGCCCTTAACACCGATTCGACTGAGGGCTTCACAGGCTAGCGCCATCACCTCTGCATCGGCTAACAGAGAGGCCGAGCCGACAAGCTCCACTCCTACTTGACGAAATTCTTGCTTATGAGATTTTGTGTAACGAAATACATCAGCTGCGTAACATAACCTCAAAGGCAGATTTCCGCCACGCATCCGCGTACTAACCATCCTAGCAATGGGGGTTGTTAACTCCGGACGCAGGACAAGGACATGCCCACGGCGGTCAAAGAGCTTAAAGAAGGAATCTCCTTCTTCCTCCACCGGTTGAATACACGCCCCATATTCTAAGGTCGGAGTGACGATCTTCTGATAAGCCCATGCTTTAAACAAATCAAGGACGGACCCTTCCGCTTGATCCTGTATGGCCAACTCATCCGGTAGGATATCATGCATCCCCTCCGGAATTCTCAACCCCAAAGAGTTACGAGGCATATTATTTCTCCCCCTCTTCTCGCTCCGCCAATCGTTTCAATACCATCTGATAACCATCCGCACCAAAAAACAGACACCGCTTGACCCTGCTGATTGTGGCAGTGCTGGCACCTGTAGCCTGGGCGATTGTCGTATAGGTTACATTCTTTTCAAGGAGCTTGGCTACTTCTAAACGCTGCGCCAAAGACTTAATCTCAGCAACAGTGGCGATATCTTGAAAGAATCGGTAGCATTCTTCTCGATCCTTTAATAATAAAATCGCATCAAAAAGCGCATCAGTTAATGAATCACGCAAGCGTGGATCGATTCCTTGAAAAACATCATCTTCATGTTCTTTCATTATCGCTCATCTCCTTATACTTCTATACTTTAATTTATTAAAGTATTGCGCCCTTGTCAATATTCTTCAGCCTTCTTTAGCAAATTTGTTTATTATCTTTAACCACTATCACCTTTTTCCCATCAGTTGCTAACATTTATTTAAAGATGAATTTTCTTGCCTTGTTATATAAAAATGACTTGCCAAAGAGCATTACTCTATGCTAATATAGACTCTATCAAGATTCACTCTTGACTTAAAAGTTAATAAATCACTCTTATCCAGAGTAGGTGGAGGGACTGGCCCGATGAAACCCGGCAACCGGCATTTAATGTACGGTGCTAAATCCTGCAGGAAAAATACTGGGAGATGAGAGGAAAGCCGAAGATAACTCCGCGGATTTCCTCGTGGAGTTTTTTATTATATAGTTTTTTAAAATAATTATTTTAAATTTTCTTGCCTATTCTTTTTCATTAGTTTTTACAAACAACCTGCCTTTAGAGGATTTAACTTTTGAATATGACGAGGAGGAATACCCTTGATACGAATAGAGAATCTAACTAAAGTTTATACCTCCCGCAAGGATCGAGTAACGGCTATTGAGGATATTACTCTTCATATTCCTCAAGGCGCTATCTATGGGATTATCGGCTTAAGTGGTGCCGGCAAGAGTACCTTAGTCCGTTGCATCAATCGCTTAGAAGAGCCCACTAGCGGCAAGATTTTTATTGATGATCAGGATCTGATGCAAATGTCCGCCCATGAGCTCAGACAAGCTCGCCAAAAGATTGGTATGATCTTTCAACACTTTCATCTGCTCCAATCGCGCACGGTCTTCGATAATATCGCCTTTCCTTTAGAAATCGCCGGCTACAAAAAGCCTGAGATCGAACAACGAGTTAGGGAGCTGCTACCCTTAGTGGGCCTAGAAGATAAAGCCCAGGTCTATCCTTCTCAACTCAGCGGCGGACAAAAGCAAAGAGTAGGTATTGCTCGTGCCTTAGCGACGAATCCGAAAGTACTGCTTTGTGATGAAGCAACTTCGGCCTTAGACCCGCAAACAACCCTCTCCATCTTGGAACTCTTGCGCGACATCAATCAGCGCTTCGGGTTAACCATCATCATGATTACTCACGAAATGAAAGTAGTTAAGGAAATCTGCACTGATGTTGCAGTAATTCATGAAGCCAAGATCGCCGAACAAGGTCCGGTGGAAGCTGTATTTATCCAACCCCAATCCCGTATTGCCAAGGAGTTCATTTCGACTGTATTCCCTAATGAACTGCCGCTGGATTTACTCCAGGAATTGGCCACTCATCCCAATTCCCAAATTGTCCGTATTCAGTTTTTAGGTTCAAGGACATCGGACCCCATCATCGCCGATCTGATGAAAGAATGCGATGTACGGGCTAATATACTCTATGGAAGTATCGATCATCTCCGCTCTACTCTTTTTGGCACTTTAACCCTGGAGTTGCAAGGAACTCCTGAACAGTTGGCCTTAGCTCATCAATATCTTGATCAACGCGAACTTAAGGTGGAGGTGATCCAGCATGTTTGATTTTTCCAATCCCCAATATTGGGATACCATGATCCAACTATTGACTCCGGCTACCGGAGAAACCTTCTATATGATTATTGCTTCTACCCTGCTGGCCTATGTGCTGGGAGTCCCTTTAGGGGTGATCTTAGTCATTTCTTCACCTAACCACATTTCGCCAAACCCTTGGGTTGAGCGTATCTTAGGTACAATTATCAATATTTTCCGTTCTATACCCTTTATCATCTTATTGGTTCTGATTATTCCCTTCACACGTGCCATTGTCGGCACCTACATCGGCACGACAGCAGCTATCGTCCCCCTCGTCATTTCCTCGGCACCTTTCGTGGCTAGGATGGTTGAAAGTTCCCTCAAGGAAGTCCCCTATGGGGTGATCGAAGCAGCCTTATCCATGGGCTCTTCCCCCTGGCAAATTATCAAAAAGGTGCTTCTTCCCGAGGCCAAAGGTTCTCTTGTCTTGGGTGTTGCAATCACCACCATTAGCATTATTGGCTACACAGCCATGGCCGGTGCCGTGGGTGGCGGTGGTCTTGGGGCCGTAGCTATTCAATATGGCTACAACCGCTTCCGAACGGATATCATGCTTTTGACCGTTGTCATTCTTGTGCTTATCGTCCAAGTCATCCAATCCCTTGGTACGATGCTTGCACGCCGAATGACTCATCACTAATACGGTTGTTTCAAGCCAAGCCCGAACCCGTGCATGGCGTACCGGTCGCCGTAACAGGCTTAGGGACTGGACTTGTAACATATATTTAGCAATGAAGGTAAACACAACATGTCTTTATCAGTATTCATCCGCTAAAAGATGATGCAAAGAGAAAAAAAGGAACATCAAAGGAGGAAAAATTATGATTCGTTCACATCGCAAACTAACTACTTTACTGCTTAGCTCCGTGGTTGCTCTTTCCCTACTTGTAACCGGGTGCGGAAGCACTGCTCAAACCACACCCCCGGCTAATACTGGTAATACCAATGAGCCTGTCACCATCAAGGTAGGGGCTACCCCAGTGCCCCATGCCGAAATTCTCGAATTCGTCAAACCCGAATTAGCAAAACAAGGCGTCAATCTGGAAGTCGTTATTTTCACTGAATATCCCCTACCCAATCCGGCCGTGGATTCCGGTGAAATTGACGCCAACTACTTCCAACACACCCCTTATTTAGAGACCTTCACCATTGATCAAGGACTGAAGCTTGGGGTGATTGGTACGGTTCACATTGAACCCATGGGTCTTTATTCAAAGAAAATCACCAAAGCTGAAGAACTCAAGGATGGTGACACCGTTGCTATCCCCAACGACCCTTCCAATGGCGGACGCGCTTTAGCTGTCTTGGAATCTGCCGGCTTGCTTAAACTCAAAGAAGGTGTCGGCGTTAAGGCAACTATCCTGGATATTACCGAGAATCCTAAAAATCTAAAGTTCTCTGAGGTAGATGCTGCTCAACTTCCCCGTGTTCTTGGTGATGCAAAAGTTGCCGCGGCTGTCATCAACACTAACTTTGCTTTAGAGGGTGGCTTAAACCCAACAGAAGATGCCCTTTACCTTGAAGGCAAGGACTCTCCATATGCCAACATCGTAGTTGCAAAAGAAGATCGCAAGGATGATCCCAACCTGCAAAAATTAGTCAAAGCCCTCAACACCCCAGAAGTTAAAAAATTCATTGAAGATAAATATAAAGGTTCAGTTATTCCCGCTTTCTAAGAATGGTTAATCATCTACTAAACCGAGTCCAGTTCATTTGAATCGAATAATTATAATTCAATTAAAACAGGCCGTCTTTCCACAAAAAATGTGGAGGGCGGCCTTTTTTGTTTTATGTAAGACTTAAATGCTAAATTCAGTCCTTATTTATTCCTTGACTGATTAACTAGATACAAGTCCTTAATTTCTCGATCATGCTTATTGGATTCCATCTGCAAAGCCTCAACCTTTGTACATAGAACTTTAATATCTCTTTTGACTTCTTCATTGAATTGCTTTTGGGTCTCCCGCCAGTCGTAATAAAGGACGTCCAGCTTCTTACCAAACTCCTGCTCCATTCGCACTTGGGATCGCTTAACCTCAGCTACATCCTGCTTTACTCCAGCTAATTCGTTGAGCACTTTTCCGAAATGTTCAAGCATCAAGTCTTGGAATTTTTCATTATCCATCAATCCACTTCCTTCCATACCGGATGGAATAATTATACCATTCCCTCTGTATTAACCCAAGAAGAAATCTCTCTTAACTCGATTTAGATTTACCATATTTTTGCGGGAATAGAACGGGTTCGCCCTCACACACTAATAACAACAATACTTAGGATGATTAAGCTACGAAATTTCATCCTAAACAGATGAGGAGAAACCCCTATGAATTCCTTCGATAAGAAAATCAAAACTCGGTTGAGCATGCACCCTGAGATGCTGCGCAGTATCTTAGCTTACCCCAATGAGGAAACCCTCACAACCCTAATACGCTATCAAGTATTTGAATCAAAAGGTGCCTATCTAGGCCAGCTTCTCACTTCGCTGCTTCCCCAATGGGAATACATTGCTTGTGATGGCAATGAGTACTTAGGGAAAGTTATTCGCAATCTCGAAAAGACACAGATCAGCCCGATCCAGCATGAGTCTGATTTTCTCCGGGCGAACCTATTGCGCATTCGTGTCCTCGCCGAAACCCCGGGAACCTTCCCTTTTTCGCCGATAACCATCCAAGAACACCTTTTGCGCTTTTTGGAGGGTGCTGATCTTCTCGCGGATTTACCTCAACTAGCTGTCATTCATTTCGCTAAGGATGAACTAAAGCCTCTCGCAGCGGAACTTGCCCAATATCGCCTAAGTCCTTTAAGTCAGCGCTATGTGCAAAACCTTTTTCATCAAGAACGTCAAGAAGCCATCCTCGCCAATCTGGCCTATCTCAGCAAAAATTACCCCTTGCTCAGTACCTGCCGACAAGCTTACGCTTTACTTCTTTCCCTAGATAATATCAATAACTGGAGCAGGCATCCCTTCTGTCTCCGTTTAGTATCCAACCGATTTTGGGATTATCGCTCCAAGGAAATTCTCTAGGCCACTTCATCCATGGGTCGACCCTTGGTCTCTTCACCAAGGATAAGTACATTAATCACAACTAAGACAAGTACTCCCGCAAACATTAAGAAAACCGTTTCCGTGGATATGGAAGCTCCTAACATTCTGCCAACCACAGCAGGGGCTAAGATACCCCCAATCCGACCAAATCCTGCTGCCCATCCTGCTCCGGTTCCCCGTGCCCTAGTCGGATAGAGCTCAGGGGTATAAGTATAGAGAATTCCCCAGGCCCCAAGATTAAAGAAAGACATGAGTGAACCAAAGACAAGGATCATCGTCACACTGTCAGCTTGTCCAAAGAAAAAAGCACTAGCCGCTGTGCCCAAAACAAATGTAGCCAAAGTAGGCTTGCGACCGATTCGATCCACGAAAAAGGCGGCAGTAAAATAGCCGGGAATCTGAGCTAAAGTCATAACAATGACATAACTAAAGCTCTTGGTCAAGGAAAAACCCTTAATAGCCAAAATAGAGGGCAACCAAGTGAAAATTCCGTAATAAGAATACACAATGCCAAACCATAAAAGCCATAGAAATACAGTACGCCGCACAAATTTCTTAGAAAATAGTTCCCCTAAGGTCACTCGATTCACTCCTTGCTTAGGGTGAACCACACTAGCATCCATTGATAAATTAGCATCAAGAGGATGCGCATCCTCCCCCGCTACCATGCGATACACAGCTTCTGCCTCTTGTAGTCGGCCATTCTCCTCAAGGAACCGTGGCGACTCGGGGATGTATTTCCAAAGATAAAATACATAGAGAGCAGGGATGGCGCCAATGAAAAAGGCAATATGCCAACCAAAGGCCGGAATAATTAGATAAGAAATGACTGCGGCTAAGAGCCAACCGATGGCCCAAAAGCTTTCCAGAAGAACAAGAAATTTACCCCGATGCTTCGCAGGGGTAAATTCACTGACCAAGGTCACAGCGACAGGCAGCTGTCCTCCTAAACCAAACCCGACCAAAAAGCGGAAAACCAAGAGGGATTCATAACTCCAGGCCAACCCGCATAAGCCGGTGGCTATGGAATACATGACTAAGGTAAACGCAAAGACCTTTTTACGACCGACACGATCGGCGATACTCCCTCCGATGATTGCCCCGAGAGCCATCCCAACCAAACCAATACTTCCGATGTTCCCCACCTGTTCAGGAGTTAACCCCCAAGTTTTCATCAAAACTGGGAGGACAAAGGAGATAATGCCCGTATCCATGGAATCAAACATCCACCCTAGCCCTGCAGAAAGCAGGAGAATATAGTGGAAACGCTTGACCGGTAAATTCTCGATTCGTTGAGATATGCTCATTGGTGCTACCCCCATTAATCTAAAACCTGCAGACTCATCTTGTAATCATAGATAATTCCCATATAGTGCTCGCTGTTACCGCCCTCCATCATCACCTTATGGCAACGATATAAGAGCTTCTGGTGAATCCCTTCGCGGCGAGCCAGAAAGCCTAAGAGACGCTTTACGCTAGGATCCTGGGTCAGATTTGCATGCTCTTCGTATTGGAGGCGGGCTCTTTTTTCCAAGGCAACATTCGCCCTTAATATCTTTTCCGGTTCAGAGTATTGATAGACATTGGCAAGTGACCAAGCTTGGCCACTTGAATTCACTAGGTGATGAACCTCACCACCCAGCTTGATGATCATTGCCGATAGGGTCTCCAAATGGGCTAACTCTTCAGCAGAAATAAGTCCCAGTAGCTCGCGTATATAGCGGTTGTCTATATTAACTTGGTGATTTAAGTATTGAACCACTTGAGTCAGTTCTCCATCCTTACCACCATAATGTTCAATTAAGTGTTTGGCCAAGACCGGATCAGGTCCTTCCACATGGATTGGATAAAAGAACCGTTTGCGATAGCTGTACACACCTTTTCCCTCCCTTGCACATCGTCCTGTCTTCAGTATATGAAGAACGGACAAAGCAAGGTCACAAGTGGAAAAGCCAATCGCCGCTTATGGCTTATGATGTTGCTTACTTATAGACCTTTTAGGCCAATATCCTTGCGATAATGTGCCTGCGGGAAATCAATTTTTTCTACTAAAGTATATCCTAAATGGCGTGCCTCTGAAAGGTCTTTTCCTAAAACAGTAACCCCTAAGACTCTGCCACCGGTGCTTTGAAGCCGTCCATCTTCGGCATAAGATGTTCCTGCGTGGAAAATGACTTGTCCTGCATCTAGGGCTTCTGGCAATGCCATAGGTATACCCTTTTTATAAGCTGCGGGATAGCCAGGCGCAGCCATCACGATGCAAATTGCGGTTTCCTCTTTCCAGTCGAGCTGCACATCCCCCAAACGTCCTTCCGTACAAGCCCAAAGAGCTTTAAATAGATCGGATTTCAGACGAGCCATGATCACTTGGGTTTCCGGATCGCCGAAGCGAACATTGAATTCCAGGGTTTTTGGACCCTCCTTCGTAAGCATCAGACCGGCAAAAAGCACCCCTTGAAAAGGCATCCCTTTATCCTTCATAGCACGTAAAGTAGGCTGTATAATATCTCGCAAGGCTTGCTCCTCAACTTGAGAATTCCAAAAAGGCGGAGGACTGTACGTACCCATCCCCCCCGTATTTAGGCCCTGATCACCATCCAAAGCCCGTTTATGATCTTGGACCGGGACCAAGGTAACCGCGCTTTCGCCATCACATAAGCAGAGCAAACTGACTTCTTGCCCTTCCAGATACTCTTCCACCAACAGTAATTTTCCCGATTCCCCTAAGGAACCATCCATCAGCTCATCAACAGCTGTTAAAGCCGTTGGCAAATCCATAGCCACGATCACCCCTTTACCGGCGGCTAATCCGTCGGCTTTCAAAACAATCGGTGCTCCGAGTTCTTGGACATAGGCCTTTGCTTGCTCGGGATCGGTAAATACCTGGCTTTTAGCTGTTGGTACTGCGGCCTCGACCATAATCTCCTTAGCAAAGGACTTGCTGCCTTCGAGGCGAGCTGCGGCTTGAGTTGGTCCAAAAACTCTTAAACCTGCTTGAACAAAGGTATCCACAATTCCTAAGGTCAAAGGAGCCTCGGGTCCCACCACGGTCAAATCAATACCTTCCTTCTTGGCAAAGGCCAGTAAACCGGAAATATCGGTAGCCGCAATGGGCACATTCCATTCCTGAGTTCCGGCATTTCCCGGAGCCACAAACACCATCTCGACCTCCGGGCTTTGAGCTATTTTCCAAGCGAGGGCATGTTCCCTGCCCCCATTACCTACCAGCAAAACCTTTTTTCCCATAGGACACCTACCTACTTTACTCATTGATTAATCGAAGTAAACTGTCAGCATTAGTGCTTAAAGTGACGTCGATGGGTAAACATCAGAATCAGGCCTAAACGATTAGCTGCCTCGATGACTTCCGCATCTTTGACCGAGCCACCGGGTTGAACCACAGCACGAATCCCTGCTTTAGCAGCCTCTTCCAAGGAATCTGGGAAAGGAAAGAAAGCATCAGATGCGAGATAGGCTCCTTGAGCCTTTTCGCCTGCTTGCTCTAAGGCAATCTTCACAGAACCGACCCGGTTCATCTGACCAGCTCCCACACCAAGGGTTTGGCTCATTTTAGCAAGCACAATCGCATTGGACTTGACATGCTTCACAACCCGCCAAGCAAAATCCAATTCTAGAATATCTTGAGTCGTCGGCTTTAGATCACTAACGATCTCCCAATCGGTAACCGGCACTGTACCTTTATCTTCTTCCTGAATTAAATATCCACCTTGAATCGAGCGTACCTTCCAGGGTGTAATTCCCTGTTGTGCGCCCGGTGTTACTTGAACCAGACGGAGGTTTTTCTTTTCCTTTAAAAACTCTTTAGCCTCTACGCTAAACTTAGGGGCCACAATCACCTCATAAAAATGGCCTTTCAAGGCTTCGGCACACGATGCATCGATTTCCCGGTTGAAAGCGATAATCCCTCCAAAAGCCGATACCGGATCCGCTGCCAGTGCTCTATCATAGGCT
Organism: Desulfitobacterium sp.; assembly: GCA_050251735.1. Lineage (GTDB taxonomy): Bacteria > Bacillota > Desulfitobacteriia > Desulfitobacteriales > Desulfitobacteriaceae > Desulfitobacterium. The sequence continues at coordinate 43,627 of JBFWMF010000012.1, read as the reverse complement.
TCGAGGGCAGTTTCGCCAAGGGCCGTTCCACAAGGATTAGTATGTTTAATAATGGCACAAGCCGGCTCGCTGAAATCCTCTACAATTCCCCAAGCAGCATCCATGTCCATCCAGTTGTTGTAGGAGAGTTCTTTCCCCTGGAGCTGTTTCCCATGGGCTAAAGTCCCTTCTGAACCGATTCCTCGATAGAAAGCAGCCCTTTGGTCGGGATTCTCCCCATAGCGGAGGTCTTGGACCTTCTGGCCGGAGAGGGTTATGGAATCAGGGAAAACGGATTGATCGGTAGTAGTGGTGCTTCCAACCGATTCCTTGGCTAGTTCTTGTGCTAGATAGTCCGCAATATAGCGATCATATTCAGCCGTATGAGCAAAGGCCTCGGCAGCTAAACGTTTACGCAAGTCATATGGCACTTCGCCTTGGTCGCGCATTGCTTGCAGAACTTCCCCGTAACGCTCCGGATTTACGACGATACTAACACGTTCTTGATTTTTTGCCGCCGCCCGCACCATCGAGGGACCGCCGATATCAATATTTTCAATGGCCTCCTGAAATTCCACTCCCGGTTTGGCGATAGTCTCCTTAAAGGGATAAAGATTAACCGCTACCAGCTCAATGAGGCCAATTCCATTCTCTTCAAGCTGTTGTAGATGCTCTGCTGTGCCCCGGGCTAGTATCCCTCCATGGACCTTTGGATGCAGTGTCTTGACTCGTCCATCAAGAATTTCCGGAAAGCCTGTGATCTCTGTGACATACCTTACGGGTAGCCCTGCACCGGTCAATGTCTTAAAGGTTCCCCCGGTGGAAACCAATTCAAAGCCTAGCTCCACCAGTCCCCGTGCAAATTCTACCAGTCCGGTTTTATTAGAAACACTGAGCATTGCTCTTCTCATCAAATAAGCCCCCTCATACTAAATCTTCTTTTGCCGTGTTTAGCAGAGAATCTCTACGATACGCCCCTGCCGTCTGACTTGTCCACTCGCCACCAGTCTTACGGCTTCAGGATATATTCGATGCTCTACTTCCAGAATGCGGTCCGATAGGGATGCTTCTGTATCTTCCGGCAACACTACTACAGCCTCTTGAAGGATAATAGGACCACTATCCAACCCCTCATCCACATAGTGAACCGTACAACCGGAAAGCTTGACCCCATATTCAATGGCCTGTCTTTGAGCATGAAGACCCTGAAAAGCCGGTAGCAACGAAGGATGGATATTAATGACGGGAATTTGGCAGGCTTGCAGAAATTCCTTGCTCAACACCCGCATAAATCCGGCGAGAACCAGAAGTTCTACCCCCTGCTCTCTCAACCAGCTCAGGATTGCCTCTTCCTGTTTGTCCCGGGTCGCATAATTGCGAAGGGGGAAGGCTTGATTCAGTATGCCTACATCTTGAGCCCTTTGCAAAGCCAAAGCATCCTCTCGGTCTGAGCCTACAGCGACGATATCTCCCCCCAGCATGCCTTGCTTCCAGACATCAATTAAGGCCTGTAGGTTGCTTCCCCGTCCGGAAGCCAATACCCCGATCCGCATCAACGATAATTCACTCCTTTGCTCTGTCCTTGAACCTCTCCAAAAACAAAGCTTACTTCCCCTGCTGCCCGGAGCTGACCCTGGATTTCTTCAACATCGTGAGGATGGACGATTAATACAAAACCAATACCCATATTAAAGGTGCGGAGCATTTCTTCTTCCGCAACCTCACCCATGGTTTGTAATAGCTTAAACAGAGCAGGAACCTGCCAGGCGGAACGATCAACACTTACTCCCAAACCTTCCGGAAGTATACGGGGAATGTTTTCAGTTAGGCCTCCCCCAGTAATATGGGCCATCCCAAGAATCTGTTTTTTTTCTAACAGGGGAAGGACACTCTTCACATAAATCCGCGTGGGACGAAGGAGTGCCTCGCCTAAAGTTTCCCCTAACTCAGGGTAGACCTTATCCCAAAGGTCCGGAGTAAAGACTTTCCGCACCAAGGAATAACCGTTGCTATGAAAACCGGATGAAGCAATACCGATTAAGACATCGCCCTCTTTAATTTGCGAGCCATCGATCAGATCCGGGCGGTTTACTGCTCCTACGGCAAAGCCGGCAATATCATATTCTCCCTGGGCGTAAAAGCCTGGCATCTCTGCAGTCTCACCGCCGATAAGTGCACACCCGGTCAGCTCACAGCCCTTGGCAATTCCCCCCACGACCTCAGCCACTTGCTCAGGTACCAGCTTGCCTACAGCTAAATAATCGAGGAAGAACAAGGGTTCGGCACCTTGGACTAAAATGTCATTCACACACATGGCCACTGCGTCTTGGCCGATGGTATCATGCCGATTCATCTGGAAGGCCAATTTGAGCTTTGTCCCGACACCATCCGTGCCGGAAACCAGAACCGGTTCCGGATATTTTTTAAGATCCAAAGCAAAGAGCCCGCCAAAGCCGCCGAGCCCACCCATGACCTCCGGCCTCAGTGTCCTTTTTACGGCAGGCTTCATCAATTCTACAGCCTGATTTCCCGCATCGATATCTACCCCTGCCTGACGATAAGAATATCCCATCACAGATCCACCTTTCTATCTATCCAGTAAAATTTTAACACTTTCCTTTACAGACATCCAGTTTGCCTTTAGCCGCCGTAGGCATTCCGGCAGGGTAATTCCCATCAAAACAAGCCATACAGACGGACAAGTTTCCTAAGGCTCTGCGCACACCTTCATCAGATAAATAGTAAAGTGAATCCGCGCCTACATATTGACGAATCCCTTCCAGATCCATATTTGTGGCGATGAGTTTTTCCCGCTCCGCCGTATCAATACCATAATAGCAAGTGTAAAGAACCGGAGGACTGGAGATGAGGAGATGGACTTCCTTGGCCCCTACCTTGCGTAACATTTCAACGATTCGTGAACTGGTGGTCCCTCTCACGATCGAATCATCAATCATAATTACCCGTTTACCCCGTATCACTTGGGCATTGGCATTCAGCTTCAAACGCACTGCGACTTCACGCATTTCTTGGGTGGGCTGTATAAAGGTTCTTCCTACATAACGGTTTTTCAGCAAGCCCTGGGCAAAAGGTATACCGGATTCCTCGGCATAGCCAAGAGCGGCGGTCATCCCCGAATCAGGTACCGGAATTACAATATCCGCCTCGATTGGGTATTCTCTCGCTAGTTCAATGCCCATTCTGCGACGGCTTTCCGTCACGTTCAATTGGTCAATGGTGCTATCCGGGCGAGCTAAATAAATGTATTCGAAGGCACAGACTGCTGTCGTCTGAGATGGCAGCCCTTGTCGTGAGTGCAGACCATCCTCATCGATCGTGATGATTTCCCCCGGTAAAACATCACGCACAAATTCTGCGCCTATGGTATCTAGGGCACAGCTTTCCGAAGCAAGACAATAACGACCTTCAAGCTGTCCAATGCATAAGGGACGAACGCCATAAGGATCCCGCACCCCCATGATCTTGTTATCCGCAGCAATCACCAGCGAATAGGCTCCTTGCAAATCTAACATGGTCTTCACAAGAGCGTCTTCCAAGCTACTTCGATAATAACGAGCGATCAATAGTACAATTACTTCTGTGTCGACTGTCGTCTGAAATACTGCTCCATCCTTGACTAACTCTTCGCGTAGCTCTGCCGCATTAGTCAAGTTTCCATTGTGAGCTAAGGCCATCATTCCCTTTTGGTAATGAACAACGAGAGGCTGCGCATTGGCAAGGAGGCTGGAACCCGTCGTTGAGTAACGCACATGGCCAATCGCCATTTTTCCTTTGCTATTTAGCTCTACCAACACTCTTTCCGAAAAGACTTCGGAAACCAGACCCATGCCTTTGTGAACTTGTATAGTCCGTCCATCCGAAACGGCAATTCCGGCGCTTTCCTGTCCTCGATGTTGCAAAGCATAAAGGGCGTAATAGGTGAGACGGGCTACCTCTTGCTCAGGCGCATAGATGCCGAAAACACCACATTCTTCATTTGGCTTATCATCCCAGGGCTCTCTCAATCCGATATCCTCCTCATCAATTTAATGCCGAATATATATGTCATCCTCTCCTTCAGGATGACGCTATCTAAGCTTTAAGGACTGCGCTGACCCGACGATAGACTTCCTCGTAAGCCTCTTCAACTTGACCGAGATCACGACGAAAACGATCTTTATCCAGCTTTTCCCGAGTCTCCTTATCCCAAAAACGGCAGGTATCAGGAGATATTTCATCCCCTAAAAGCACTTTGCCCTCATATTTACCAAATTCCAATTTGAAATCCACCAATATGATCCCTGCTTGGTCCAGAATCTTTTTCAATATCTCATTGATGCGACGCCCCAGTTCTTGGATTTCTTGAAGCTCTTCCGCTTCCGCCCAGCCCATGGTTAAAGCGTGGGACTCATTGACGAATGGATCCCCCAAAGCATCATCCTTGTAATACAATTCTACGACCGGGTGTGTAAGTTGAAATCCTTCATCGACACCTAGACGTTTCGCTAAGCTGCCGGCTGCGATATTGCGTACGACCACTTCCAAAGGAATCATTTCTAATTTTCGCACGAGCATTTCTCGATCATTGAGTAATTCTACAAAATGGGACGGAATACCAGCCTTTGCCAAGGCATTAAAAAAGAGAGCCGATAGTCGGTTATTGACAATTCCTTTGTCCCCAATTGTTCCTTTCTTTTCGCCATTAAAGGCTGTAGCGTCATCCTTATATTCCAGCCAATAGATGTCTTCTTGATCCGTGACAAAAACCTTCTTGGCTTTGCCCTCGTATACCATTTCACGTTTTTCCATTGCATATCTCCTTCTATCATGAACTTAGGGAACGACACGGGGTCAATTCCGTAGTAAATTAGACATGGACCTTATAGTAGTCCGACTCTTTTAAAGATCGTATCGATATGTTTAGTATGGTAGTGGTAATCGAAGAGCCCCTCGATCTCTGCTTCCGTCAGGTATTTGCGTATCTCTTGATCCTTAAGCACTAAAGACTGGAAAGCCTCCTTGGTCTCCCAAGCCTGCATTGCATTGCGTTGGGTCCAAGCATAAGCATCCTCCCGACTCGATCCCTTTTTGACCAAAGCAAGCATAACCCTTTGGGAGAAGATTAAACCCACGACCTTATCGATATTTTGCTGCATTTTTTCCGGAAAGACCCGCAAGCCCTCGATCAGTTTGATCATCTTTTCCAGGATATAATCCAGTGCGATGGTACTGTCCGGTAAAATAATTCGTTCCGCAGATGAATGAGAGATATCCCGTTCATGCCAAAGAGCTACATTTTCTAAAGCTGTTTGGGCATTGCCGCGAATAACCCTAGCCATACCGCAGATTCTCTCTCCGGTAATGGGGTTTTTCTTATGGGGCATGGCCGAGGAACCTTTTTGACCTTTGGCAAAGGGTTCTTCGACTTCATGCACATCGGTGCGCTGCAGATTTCTTAATTCGGTAGCTATCTTATCTAATGAACTGGCAACTCCAGCCAATGTTGTCACATAAAAAGCATGGCGATCTCGCTGCAACACTTGGGTTGAGATCGGTGCTGGGTTCAAACCAAGGGATGCACACACCCATTCCTCGACCCGGGGGTCCACATTAGCGAAAGTCCCAACTGCTCCAGAAATCTTGCCGACGCGAATCTCCTCACGGGCAAATTCCATACGCCGAGTTTGCCGTTTAATCTCTTCATACCAAAGAGCAAATTTTAGACCCATAGTGATCGGTTCGGCATGAATGCCGTGGGTTCTGCCCATCATTAAGGTATCCTTATGTTCTAGAGCCCGAGTTTTCAAGGCCTCCTCCAATCGCTCCAGCTTTTTCAGCAGTATGTCAGCCGCTTCTACCATTTGTAAAGACAAGGCTGTGTCTAAAACATCCGAGGAGGTGAGGCCGAGGTGAATATACTTAGCTGGCTCTCCGACATTTTCTGCTACATTGGTGGTAAAAGCCAATACATCATGATGGGTGATTTCTTCAATTTCTTTAACTCGCTCCCAAGAGAAGCTGGCTTTTTCACGGATGACCTTGACAGCCTCTTCGGGGATTTTACCGATCTTCGACCACCCCTCACAGGCAGCAATTTCAATCTTCAGCCAAAGTTCTAGGCGATGTTGATCAGTCCAGACGCGTCCCATTTCGGGAAGAGTATATCGTTCAATCATCGGCAATCTCCTTTTCCGTTTTAAAGTTAATTATTTAAGTTTCTCTTGCAGGGCCTTATCCTTGGCCTCTACTCCTTCAGCCATTGTTACACGATAGTTCTTCAAAGCCTCTCGTAAATTCTGATCAGAAAGAGCAAGCATTTGAACCGCAAGAAGTCCGGCGTTCTTAGCTCCGTTGATGCCCACGGTTGCTACGGGAACACCGGGAGGCATCTGGACGATGGCATAAAGGGCATCTACACCCTCTAGGGCGCCACTACGAATCGGCACCCCGATAACAGGAAGAGTTGTCGCTCCTGCCACAACACCGGGCAAATGAGCTGCCATCCCAGCCCCGGCAATAATCACTTTGCCCCCTTGCCCTTCGAATCCATTGACCCAATTCAAGGTCCGCTCCAAGGTTCGATGAGCTGAGGAGACCTTCACCTCGTAGCTAACCCCAAATTCCTTGAGAGCTTTAATGGCGTCTTCCATGACGCTATAATCTGAGTCACTGCCCATAACGATACCGACTTGGGTCATAAATATTCCTCCATTCACGTAATTGAATTTGGATTATCCTCTGAAGTAATTGACGCCGCCTTCGAAGATCGGCTGATACTTATTGCCGTGGATGTTGATAGCAATGCCTTCACCCTCGCGCTCGGAGTGGCCCATCTTACCAAGGACGCGACCGTCTGGGCTGGTGATTCCTTCGATGGCTTCATCGGAACCGTTGGGGTTAAAGTTGACATTACTGCTGGGGTTGCCAGCCAGATCGACATATTGGGTTGCAATCTGGCCTCTTTCCCTGAGCTTTTGAATAATAGCAGGGTTAGCCACAAAACGTCCTTCCCCATGGGAGACAGGAATAGTATGGATATCGTTTACTTCCATCCCACTAAACCAAGGTGATAATGTGGAAACCACTTTGGTTTGCACCATACAGGAGACATGGCGTCCAATTTTGTTATAGGTTAAGGTCGGGGAGCTTTCGTCTAGATCGATAATTTCGCCATATGGCACCAGACCGAGTTTGATAAGAGCTTGGAAACCATTGCAAACGCCCAATATCAGTCCATCTCTTTGGGTGAGCAATTTCATGACTGCTTCTTTAATACGCGGATTGCGGAACATGGTAGCGATAAATTTCCCCGAACCATCGGGCTCGTCACCCGCACTAAAACCGCCAGGGAGCATGATGATCTGCGAGTGCTCTATTTCCTTAACAATTCCTTGTATAGACTCTTCTACATGATTAGGGGTAAGATTGCGTACTACCAAAGTTTCTACCACTGCTCCAGCCTTTTCAAAAGCCTTCCTCGAATCATATTCGCAGTTGGTTCCCGGGAAAACTGGGATAAAGACTCGAGGCTTGGCAATCTTGGTGGAGGGTCTGTGGAGGTTACGCTCTCCGTAGGAAAAATTCTGTGGCAGGCCCACCTGGGTGGTTTGGGTTGGGAAGATTTTTTCTAAAGGCTTTTCCCAAACGGCCAAGGCATCGGCTAAGGCGATTTCAAAGCCATCAAGCTCTATAGCTGGTTTAGCTTGAGTGCTACCTAAAACCTTATAGTTAACTTCCCCAAATAGCTCCTTAAGATTACCTGACTCAGGAATTTCTAACACTAGCGAGCCGTAATCCGCACGGAATAGGTCTTCCTTAGTCATTGGGGTTGAAAACTTCATCCCTAGTCGATTACCAAAGGCCATCTTCGTGAGGGCAGCCGCTAGTCCGCCCATTTTTACTGTATGAGAAGCATAAACCTTGCCGGATTGGATGAGCTCATGAACCTTGTTAAAATTCCGAGTTAGATGTTCGAAGTCGATGACTTCATTTTCATCCCGACGGGAGGGAACTAAAACTACTTGACTCCCCGCTTCTTTAAACTCCTGGGATACCACGTGATCGGTATGCAATACACCCACAGCAAAGGCCACTAAAGTAGGAGGAACATTAAGATCCATAAAGGATCCGGACATGCTGTCCTTACCACCAATAGCCGGAATCCCAAACTGCTTTTGAGCATAGAGTGCTCCAAGTAGGGCACTGAAGGGTTTCCCCCATTTCTCTGGATCATTGCCCAGTTTTTCAAAATACTCCTGGAGCGTTAAACGAATTTTTCCATAATCTTGCCCTAGAGCTACCATTTTGGTTACCGCTTCAACCACTGCGTATAAGGCCCCGTGGAAAGGACTCCATTTTGCCAATTGAGGGTTATAGCCATAAGTCATGGCTGTCGCAGTATGGGTTTCCCCAGACTCCAGAGGGATCTTAGCCACCATTCCCTCAGCAGGAGTTTCTTGATATTTCCCTCCAAAAGGCATTAATACTGTATTAGCACCGATCGTACTATCGAAGCGTTCCACTAGACCCTTTTGGCTACAGACGTTAAGATCTTGAAGATTAGCTAACCAGGCTTCCTTTAGAGTAGCTTGATGAGCAGCAACTTTGTCTAAGGAACTATTGGGGAGTTGCTTAAAGTAGTTCCAATTGCTCTCTGGAAGTTTTACAACTACATTTGCTTTTTGCTTTACTCCGTTTGTATTCAAAAAATCACGACTGATATCCACAATTTTTTTGCCGCGCCACGTCATATTCAAGCGTGGAGTTGCACTAACTGTAGCCACTAGAGTTGCCTCAAGATTCTCAGCATCAGCATATTTGACAAAGTCTTCTAGGTTTTCTACTGCGATCACCACCGCCATACGCTCCTGGGATTCTGAGATCGCCAACTCTGTACCATCTAAGCCCTCATACTTTTTCGGAACCGCATCCAAATTGATCTCTAAGCCATCGGTCAACTCACCAATAGCCACCGATACTCCTCCGGCTCCGAAGTCATTGCATTTCTTAATCATGGTGCTGACCTTGGGATTGCGGAATAAGCGCTGGATTTTTCTCTCTGTGGGAGGATTCCCTTTTTGTACTTCAGCTCCACAGCTGGCCAACGATTCAGTGGTATGCTCCTTAGAGGAGCCTGTAGCACCACCGCAGCCGTCGCGTCCGGTCCTGCCGCCGACTAAAACCACCACATCACCCGGTTTTGGGGCTTCGCGCACGACATTTTCCCGGGGGGCTGCTGCAATCACAGCGCCGATCTCCATCCGTTTGGCGATAAAATCTTCATCATAAACTTCCGCAACTTGTCCCGTGGCTAAGCCGATTTGGTTACCATAGGAGCTATAACCGGCTGCCGCACCGGTAGTTATCTTGCGTTGAGGAAGTTTTCCCGGCAGGGTCTCTTCCACTTTCGCCCGGGGATCTCCGCTTCCGGTTACCCGCATAGCCTGATAGACGTAAGTCCGACCGGACAAGGGATCCCGAATAGCACCCCCTAAACAGGTAGCCGCTCCCCCGAAGGGCTCGATTTCGGTAGGATGATTATGAGTTTCATTTTTGAACATCACAAGCCATTCTTCTGTTTTACCGCCGATTTCAACATCGACCACAATGCTACAAGCGTTAATCTCATCAGACTCATCTAGATCTTTTAAGAGTCCTTTTTTCTTTAGTTCTTTCATGCCGATCACGGCTAAATCCATTAGACATACATCACGCCCTTGAACCTTATCCCCATAAACAAACTCTCGGGAAGCAAGATAATCTTCATAGGCCTTGCGGATAGGAGCACTATAGTCCCCTTCCTCAATGGCGATGTCTTGCAACTGGGTAAAGAACGTGGTATGGCGACAATGATCGGACCAGTAAGTATCGATGACTCGAATCTCCGTGATGGTGGGGTCGCGTTTTTCCTCATCTCGAAAATACCCTTGGCAGAAGGTTAAGTCCTCCAGGCTCATGGCAAGCCCGGCCCCTTGATAAAATCCCTCTAGCTCTGTCATCGTCATCTGGGTAAAACCTTCAACAACCTCCACATCATTCGGAACATCTACTTCTAAGGATAGGCTAGCTGGTTTTTCCAAGCTGGCTTCACGAGATTCTACAGGGTTAATGTAATAATTCTTAATGCGGTTAAAATCATGATCTGTTAATTGGCCCTTAAGTACAATCATCTTGGCAGAAAGCACTTCCGGCCGCTCTTTTTGCGTGAGAATCTGGATACATTGGGCCGCCGAATCAGCTCGTTGGTCATATTGGCCTGGAAGATATTCCATGGCAAACACGCGATCTGAAGAAGGAATCTCTAAGTGTTCATCATAGATTAAGTCCACAGTTGGTTCTGCGAAGATTATGTTCCGGGACTGAGCGTATTCTTCTGCACTAATCCCAGCGATATCATAGCGATTAATAATTCTTAAGTCCTCTAAGCCATTAATGCCAAGGTTCTCTCGGATATCCTGCAATAATCCTTGGGCTTCGATATTAAAACCAGGCATCTTCTCCACATAAATGCGCTTTACAGCTTGCTGTTCCATGATTCCCTCCTAAATAAAATCCTTTAGTCCTATCTTTCCCCAAAGTGTTTGCTGAAATAAATTAAAAATGCCCAGACGGATAGATTCCACTTTAGAAAAAAGAGTGAAACCTTCCCGCCTGGGCTTTTGTCCCTTCGGTGTAATCCAACGGCAAAGCTAAGACCCACTCCTTAAGTGAATCCACTTAGTATTATAACCATCAGACCTGTGCCGCTCGGGAAAATACCCTAGGCACACTTTCGCTCATAGTCAGGCCATTTACGGTAGCCCGGTAGAAACTTGCAGACCCTATCTCCGCGATTATATGAACGCCATATTTAGTTGTTAGGTAACTATCATGAGAAATATATCTTCTGAACCTATTGTAGCTTTTCTTACCAAAATGGTCAATAGTTTTTCGAACGTTTTTATGTTTTCTATCCGAAATGTTCGGTTTCCTCCGTTCGGGAATGGTTTAATTCGTCAATGGTTAAAGTAATAATGATTTAACACGACAAGGAGGGTAACCATGAACTTTGTAGATAAATTCAATGAGGACAAAAAGAAAGCCGAAGAAAACCGAAAGCATCAGGGTAAGGGTAATCCTGACCGCAAGCTGCCCAATAAGCAGCATAGCACCAACAAATAGATATCGATTCCTATAAAGGAGTGTCCGTCTGGACACTCCTTTATATTTCCACTTAATTTTTCCTCACATTCTTCAGTTGCTCGGCGGGACCTTCTCAGCAACACAGAGTCACTCCCCTGAATAAGATACCTTAGACTCTCTAAAAGGAGGTCAGACAAAAAATGACTCAGACCCCACTGGCATGGGTAAGCCTATCGGGAATCGATCCCTCTTTACCCGGAGATGTAATTGCTTATCACCCTGACCAAGAAAAAATCGTGGGGATGATTCCCGTGGACATTGATCCTCGCTATTTGGTCTGGTTCCCCGCAAGAGATAAAGTTTATGTTCCTAATTATGGCAGTGATACGATCTCAGTTATCCATTGCAATTCTTTATCTGTTATAAAAACAATTTCTGTAGGTAAGGGGCCCTGGACCCTAGTCATTGACACGATCAATCATAAAGGGTATGTAGCAAACTCTGATGACCACACAATCTCGGTCATTGATCTGCATCAAGATAGCGTAACGGCCACGATTCCAGTGGGTCTTAAACCCATTGGTCTTGTGCTCTCCGGCGATGGTAAACGACTCTATGTGGCTCAGCACACCAATCCCTCCGTTTCCCTAATTGATACGGACACAAAGCAAGTGGTCACCACCTTTCCTTTAGGTTCTTATCCCTCTGATCTCGCCTTATCCCCTAACGAAGAGATGCTCTATATCGTTCTCAGCGGGGATAACCAAGTTTCTGTCGTCGATCGTGAGCTACAAAATGCAATCTCCTTCATTCCGTCAGGAGCTAACCCGCAACGAATTACCCTCCATCCCCATAGACCCTTGGCTTATGTTGCAAATTTCAATGATAACTCCATAAGTATTATTTCTACCTGTGAGAATCGGGTTATAACAACTATCCCAGACATCCATGCTCCTAAGGATCTTCTCCTTGTTCCTGACGGATCCAAGCTCTGGTGTACCAACGATTATCAGCTGACCATTATCAATACAGACGACCATACTGTAGAAAGCATTCTCTATGCTCCACCCTCAGCACAAATCCGGCATGGATTAGCTTATGGAGAATCTAGCCAAGAATTGATAACCCCAGAGGCTTCCCGGCATAGAGCCCAAAAGCCCTCTTCATTTGTAACAGAAAAAATCTATTTTAAATCGCCTAAACCCTTTGATATTACTCTTCATCTCCAGTTCCCTACCCCGACTGCCAAAGCCGAAGGACTAGTCTTTGCTAATCCGGAAGTCAAAGCTCATTCCGTGAGCCTCCTCGCAATCCCTCAGCGTCCCAACAATTTTTATATAACCTTTTCCTTTCGGATACCCATCATAGTAACCTATAGGGATCACCTGAATCAGCTTCAAGAACTTAATGATACGATTCACCATGTTGCCTCAGCTGTGGAAATTCATCTGACGCCTTATCGTGTCAGCGAAAATCTCAATCTAAAAATATCAACACAATCTGAATTGATAGATAAGTCCCGTTCGGCCCCGGATTCCTTAGACATCACCCTACGAACGCAACTCCTGTCTATGCAGATGGTTCACTTTAAAGACTAAATGCATAACTAAATCGCATAAATTAGTTGCATAGCTAAGTTGCATCAAAACGTTCCCCTAGTAATTAGGCTCCTTAACCCGTACAGGAATCAAGGAGCCTTATCATTTTTTGATTGACAAAAAAGCTTACTAACCTCGCAGTTAAACCGTAATGATGGGTACAAAATCACCGCTTTGATCCATGATATGGGATTGCCTCTGAACAAATAGGGAATTCACATTCCAAGTATGATCCATGCGGTCCCCATGACGCTTATAAACGTAGTTATAGCGGTCTGCGCTATATATTGAGATTTCTTTCTTGGTACAGTCCTGCAAAAATTTTATATCTTCTCCTAAATTAACCGATTGAAATCTCACCTTGTTAAAGACTTCTCGTTTAACAATGAAGGTTCCACCCGCTAAAGACGGACCTCGCGTATAGCGATTTTCATAAAACGCTCCTTCGGTTATCGAGTAGGGTATAGCAATAGGCAAGCGAACCCCTAAAGCATGATTTGCTTCAAAGAAGACAAAATGCACACCCTTGCCGACGATCTGAGCATAGGTGTAATGAAAAGCTAGCATAAGATCCTCTAAAAAGAAGGCCCCATAGTAGTCGTCATCATCCATTTTTCCGATATAATCATATTTCGCCAGATCAACCCCATAGTTGAGGCAATCTCCTAATGTGTAGCCTTCATCCAATGCCAAGAAACGTATTCCCTTAAACTCCCGAAACCGCTCATGATAAACCTGGGGGTTAACCCGGGAGTTATTAATGATGACAAGATACTCGACCTCGGGATATTGAATCCGCTGTAGATTCTCAAAAATATTTTCCAGATACTTCGGTTTGGAGGTGGGTAAAATGATGGATACCCCAGGCCTCTCCCCCTCCTGGTATTTATCCCGAAGCAATCGGATCTGTTGTTTTTCCTTCTCCATCCGAGACCATTCAAACAATGCGCTCGCTCCAATCAAAAGTCATCCTTATGGATTGACAGATACTCTGCTCCATTCTATGCAATTGCTGCTTTTTGTTCACCGCTCCCCCTAACAAGCTACGATGTTCAAAGCAAAAAAAATATAAGTCACGTAAAAAAAAGGAATCCGCTATTTTACTGTGAATATATACACTTAAAGGGGGGAACCACTTGAAAAAAGGAAGCAGAGTCGTACTCATATCGATACTCTTGTTCTTATTTACCTTCCTAGGTAAATATGCAGTTGTTGCAAGTGAAGAAGCTCCCATCCTCACTTACCAAGGAGCCAACGGCGTAGAAATCCGCAGCTATGTTCCAAGCTACACCAAAGAAAAACTCCAATGGATATATAACGAATTTACGAAAAACACCATGGGCGAAGAAATCGCTTATTTATCTCATATCAATCTCTATCCTGATTATATCCGAGGGAAACACACGGTAGGAATGTGGCATGGGGAATGGATCAATGAAAAGCTCTCCCCCGGCCGTTATATAGATCTTTACGGAGTAGGCGACGATAATCCTTACTATTTATTGACCCTAGCCCATGAATATGGCCATCATTTTCTATATTATTACGTTAACAAAAAAGAAGGTCATCAAAATGACCTACTATCTTCCAACTATGCAAAAATCCGCGGGTTAAACCAATACGAGGAACTGAACAAGGGCGAACATCAGTGGGCTGCCTCCGAGATAGCTGCAGATGATTATGTTCAGCTCTTTGGCAGCCCAGCTCTAGCACAAAACAGCACATTTCAATACAGCCCCCAGGAAAACACAGCTATTCCTTTAGCTTGGGAGGTTCCCGGACTCTATGAATATTTTGTAGAGCTCTCCGGACTTCAGGGAAAAGCAGACCGTGAGGCTCCCGCTAAACCCTTACTAGAATTCTTAGATATCACTCCACAAGAGCTTATTTTTAGCTGGCAAGAAACTACCGATGATTCAGCAGAACCTCTGATTTATACTACCGTCGGGGTTACCTACCCTGAGAAAGGCCCTCAGCTCAATTTCCTCATGAATACTACGAAGAATAACCACGAATTTCACTCTGCCCTGAATCGAAATCAATTGAGTTATTATAATGTTAAGAAAGTCTTGGTTAAGCTTGTTGTCATGGACCAAAGCGGGAATGCCGTTTCCAGCGAAGTCATGATCAATTTGCATAACCCAGAAGAATCCTTCACCTATATCTTTCCCGGTCAACGGATTGGGGGAGAAAATCGTTATCAAACTTCAGCAGCTATCTCTCAAGCAGCTTACCCTGATGGATCTTCCTACGCAATTTTGGTGACGGGTCAAGATTTTCCAGATGCCCTCTCAGCGGCCCCCTTAGCTAAAAAGTATAATGCTCCCATCCTCCTCACTCCCACCGAAGCTCTTGACCCTGATATTGCCGCAGAGATCGATCGTTTAGGCACTACGAATATCCTTATTATCGGTGGTACCGGAGTAGTCTCTCAAGGAATCGAGCATACTCTAAATGCGCATGGAATCTCTACCCGAAGAATCGCGGGTGCTTCACGCTACGAAACCTCTCTCTCTATTGCCGAGGAGCTTGGCGATTTCCAGAAAATTTTCGTCTGCAACGGTGAGAATTTTCCAGATGCTTTGTCAGCAGCGGCAGTCGCCGCCAACGAAGGCATACCCATCCTGCTAACCCCAGCTAATGAACTACAGGGCGAATTAGCAGAGTTCATCAATAGGCAAGAACTTACGCAAACTTATGTTGTTGGTGGCGCAGGAGTGATTAGCAATCAAGTTTTTGATCAACTTCCCCAAGCTAAGCGTCTGTCAGGAAGTGATCGCTATGAGACGAACTTAGCTATCCTTGAAGAGTTTGGTTCCACTCTTACCGGCGATACCGCCTATCTTGCTACCGGAATGGATTACCCTGATGCTCTCTCCTGCTCGGTCTTAGCTGCAGAAAGGAGATCACCCATGCTATTGATTGGGTCCGGTGAATCTGCTAAGGCCAGAGCTTATCTTCGCGCAGCAGAATTAGTCGATCAAAAAGTACAGGTTATCGGTGGTGACAGCGTAGTTTCCAACAGTTTGCTAAAGGGGTTGTTTGATTAATGAAAACCATCGACGAATACATTGCCGCCCAGCCCGAAGAGGTTCAACCGTTCTTGAACCAAATCCGCCAGACCATCAAGGCCGCCATCCCGGACACCGAAGAGAAAATCTCGTGGCGTATGCCCACCTTTTGGCGCAAGCATAATATCATTCATTTCGCAAGCTTCAAAAACCACATCGGCATCTACCCCGGTGCTGAGGCCATGGAGCATTTCGCACCTCGTCTGACGGAATATAAGACCAGCAAAGGAGCTTTACAGTTGCCCTACAGTAAGCCTCTTCCCTTAGAGCTTGTTGCAGAAATTACCAAGTGGTGCTATGAGACTGGAAATCACCACTAACTTACCACTTACCTAAGGTTGCCGTGGCGTAGCTTTTAACAAGATAAGAAGCTGTGCCCATCACAAAGCTTTATGAGTGGCGAAGATGTAGCGTTAGACATAGAGCCAACAAGGCAAGGAGATAAGTCGATGATTTCTTCAAGAAGGTATTACGTTTATGCCTTGATTGATCCGACTAATGATAGTACCCCATTCTATATCGGCAAAGGAATGAATAATCGATTACAAAGCCATTTCAAAGAGGCAAATGCATATAATGTCCATTGCAATGAAATTAACGTGATTGGTTGTGATACATATTCAGTAATGTCTCATGCCAAGGAAACATCAGATTCATTTTCTGTCTCTAACGAGAAAATTAAAAGAATTAACAATCTTGTAAGCCAAGGGTTTGATCATACCGATATTGCTAGAATCGTTGCTAGATACCTAAACGAATCAACAGCATTAGCAATAGAGTCTTGCCTAATTAAACATGTATATGGTATTCAAAATTTAACTAATACTGTTGAAGGATGTCACTCTGAAAGATTTAGGCCCTATCGTAATTGGGATTATCTTGATGGGTTTGATCTGCCCTACACTAAAGAGAATTTTTTATCAAACAAAACTAAACATAAGTTTGGCCAATTTTATGTGTATGCACTTCGTGATCCAGAGACAAATGAGGTGTTTTATATTGGAAAAGGTACTGGTAATCGTCTTAGACAACATTTTGAAGCAGCCCTAAGCCCTAAATCACCAAATGATGTTCTTCGATTAAAGAGGATCGAAGCGTTACTTAAACGTGGATATTACCCGCATGATATTGGTCGCATGCTTGCACGAGTAGACGATGAATCACAGGCGTTTGCTTTGGAAGCTCTTTTTATTAAGTTCGTATTTGGGTTCAGTACATTAGCCAATATCCAACCAGGAAACCATACTGAATACTTTAGATCTAGGAATGATTGGGAAAAACGTTTGGGCTTTGATTTACCTTTCATAATTGATCCGGGCAAAAGAAGTGATAGGCTTGAAAAACTTAATCTGATGATTGGGGATGGTTTGGATTTACCTTTAATGGAAATAAGCAAAGCATTTCCTGAACATAAGTTCGATCCACCAAAGGTCTTAGATGCTAGCGAGCTTGGTATTGAGGCAGATGTAGGTAATACAAAAACTCAAGATGGAGCGAGAATAAAAAATTTCATAAGAAGAAAGAAGATACAAATAGAATTGAGATGGAGAAAGAAACATCAACGAGAATGGCTGATTAAACATTTTACCATGCTAGGTGCCTATCCATTAAGGCGAGCAGATGATATATTTTTCCCAGATAAATGGCTTGGCTCTGAAAATATGACAGATGACATCCAAGAATCAATCAAAAGAGTCAGACTTATGCTGGAAATAGTTGCAGCACCGAATAGAGAAAAATTATCCCCAGAAGCACTGTCTTTACTATAGCGTATACGTTTGACAATGGAACGATTCACTTGTCATAGGTGCAATATCCCGAAATTTGCAACTATGATTTAGTTGCAGGAATAACGCTTCATGCTATACTAATATCAAAAGAGGTAAGGCTGTGGGAAAGAAAGAAAAATTGATTGAAAGATTGAAAAGTCACCCAACAGATTTTTCGTTTGATGAAATGTAGAGTGCACTTGAATCACTGGGTTTCGAATTATCCAATAAGGGCAAGACAAGTGGATCCCGTATGAAATTTCTTAAAGACAATATTGTCATCAGCCTGCATAAGCCGCATCCTCGCAAAGAATTATTAGAGTATCAGATAAAACAGGTTTTAGCAATCTTGGAACAGGAGGATCTGATATGAGTAATCTGCTAGAGTATAAAGGATATTGTGGCACTGTCGAGTTTTCCGCTAATGATAAAGTGCTGTTCGGGAAGGTTATTGGCGTGAATAGCCTGATTTCCTATGAGGGCGAAAGCGTAGAAAGTCTGAAAAAGGATTTTGAGGTTGCAGTCGATGATTACCTTGATTTATGTGCAGAGAAAGGTATAGAGCCGGAAAAAGTATATCGTGGAAGCTTTAATGTATGTGTTACTCCAGAGCTTCACAAGAATCTGGTACTATACTCAGCTTCTCATGGTCAAACATTAAATGCCACAGTTGAGGAAGCCATCAAGCACTATATTTTGCATAGTGTGTAATATTATCTTGTACTCTAAACCAAAACAACCTCAGAAACCTTGTGATTCCAAGGCCTCCGAGGTTTTCTTTATCTCTTATTCCCACTCACTCCTTTTGAGCGAATTCTAAACAATTCTTTTTAGCTTCCGTGGGCTCTGTTATTTTAATTGCACGAGTTATCCATATATTTTGGGCTCTCTGATTTTTTGTTGCCAAAGCGTTGCCGGCACAATAAGCTTTCAACATTCTCTGATTCAAGGTAGCTCTGGTAAACCAAGTTCCTTTAAGAACTGATTATGCTTTGCCTTTGCCCTTTTTATGGCATCTTCTGTTTCGTCAAGGTTATTTTTCACATCCGCAAGATCAACAATTTCTTCTTGCGCAGCTGTGCTCACATATCTTGATATGTTGAGATTGAAACCGTTCTTTTCAATCTCTTCCATTGACACGCGACGTGAATATTTTTTGTCCTCTTCTTTACGGAACTGATAGGTTTCAACAATCCTGTCGATATGCTCTGGTAGCAAGACATTTTGACGTTTACCTTTATCAAAGTATTCGCTCGCATTAATAAATAGCACGTCGTCAAATTTCTTGCACTTTTTAAGCACAAGAATGCAAACCGGAATGCCTGTTGAGAAAAAGAGATTTGCGGGCAACCCAATAATAGTGTCGATATTCCCATCTTCGAGTAGCTTCGTTCTGATTTTTTCTTCCGCGCCACCACGGAATAAAACACCATGAGGCAAAATAATTGCCATCGTGCCTTCATCACTCAAAAAGTGGAATCCATGTAGCAGAAAGGCAAAGTCAGCCGCAGATTTTGGGGCAAGTCCATAGCTTTTAAAGCGAAAATCTTCGGCCAGTGTATCGTTAGGCTCCCAACGGTAGCTGAAAGGAGGATTTGCGACGACTGCGTCACATTTCATTTTTTTTGCCGGGTTCATCTCGTTTAAGATATCCCAATCATTCGACAGTGAGTCTCCGTGAAAGATTTGAAACTCAGAATCTTTAAATCCATGAAGAAGCATGTTCATGCGCGCAAGGTTGTAAGTTGTTATGTTCTTTTCTTGCCCATATATCTGGCTAATACTGTTTGGTTCAAGATGCTTTTTAACATTGATTAACAGCGAAGCTGAGCCACAAGCAAAGTCCAACAAATTATTAATATATGGCTTTTTGCCTGTACTGGGATCTTGGCTATCAAGTATAACAATGCGTGACAGGATAGTGGATATCTGCTGAGGAGTATAGAACTCTCCAGCTTTTTTACCCGAGCCTGCCGCAAATTGGCCAATCAGGTACTCATAGGCATTTCCCAAAAGATCGGTTTCGTTAGTAAACTCAGAAAGCCCCTCGGCAATTTCAGTTATTATCGAACACAGCATGGTATTGCGAGCTTCATAATTTCTTCCTAGCTTGTCAGAATCGAGATTGACCTCGGAAAACAAACCGCGAAATGCACTGTCAAAGGACTCATTTTCTATAAACTTAAAACCATCTTGCAAAGTTTTTAAAAGATAGTTGCTTTGAGTGCGGGCTAATTCGTATATGTTGCTCCAAAGATAGTGAGGTTTGATTACAAAGTGAACTTTACGACGCATTTGTTTTTCAAACATCACAATTTGATCTAAATTTTTATTGTACCAAACAATAAGCGGGGTTAACTTTTTACTTTCAAACAATACAAGATGATCGTCAATCATCATATTTTTTATGTTATCCTCTAATTCCTGTTTGATAAAATAATCCGCTACCTGTTCTTTCAATAGACTAATAGTCTCGTCTTGCTTGCCAGCATTATAAATACTTTCTATTTCATTTTCACATTGCAAATAATCGCTGCCAAGTTCTTTTTTCGCTGCTCCCTCATAATTGTCTGACAGATAGCGCAAGAAAAGAAAGGACAGCATATAATCCCGGAAGTCATCGGGATTCATGGCCCCGCGCAGTTTGTCGGCTATAGCCCATAGGGTTGCGCCTAATTGTTTTTGTTGTGTATCGTTCATTCTTGCGCCTCCTGACCTTGTTCATCCATGAACAGATTTTGATTGAAATTGTAATCTTCAAAAAAGTTATTTAATATTTTTTTAAAGTGATCCTTGTTCTCTTCGACCATTTCTTTAGGGTCGAAGAGGGAATAATTACCATGGCTCAAAAGGTCGAGTATTCTTTTGTGAACAGGGTCATCCTCACCCTCTCCCTTTCTTATGCACGAAGAAAAATGCGCAAAGCCATGAAAAGACGCAGTCTTTTCTAATATGTTTCTAAGGATATTAAAGTGATATGTGTACAACTCACCTGTGTCAGCTGCTTTTTTTAATTCCTTCAGCAGCGCAACATGATGAAAAAACGGAGTTTTTCTTGTATCTTTAAGGATATATGTACCATTCGTAGTGTTTCTATGCAAAAACATTTGCTCAGCATTACTAATTTCATTGCATAAAACATTGAAAAATAATGCATGGTGCGACGATACAATTACTTTGACGTCATTGTCGCTCATTAGCCTTGCCAAATGGCTTGCGACAGCAATAACATTATTATCATCAAGCGAGGAAATCGGGTCGTCCACATAAATAAATTTTACCCAATTATACGATTCAACTCTATCTACAACTAATTGGACAATGGCAAGGAAGAAACACCAAATGAAGATGTTTTCCTCCCCACGAGATATTTTTATATTATCTACCCTTTGAGTGGTACCAGAAATTAACGCATCTCTGAAAAAGTTAATTTCCCAACTCTCATAATTAATAGTAAAATCGAAATCTACATACCTATGAAGCAAAGGACGGATTCTGCTTTCCATTTCCAAATCTTTGAGTCCCGAAAAAAATCTGGAATTGCTATTTAGCTTTAGCAGGCGCTCGGCGTCGTTATCCAAATCATTATCCCAATAAAAAAGGTCTTCGGTAAACGCATTATAGTATAGTGTATCAGCCGTTTTCTCACCTGTCTCTTCAATAATCTGCTGCCCCAAAGATTTGAACTCCACAGAAAGCCTTGTCTTGCCTGTGCCGTTATAGGCAAACAATACAATATATTTCTTCTCTT
Organism: Desulfitobacterium sp.; assembly: GCA_050251735.1. Classification (GTDB taxonomy): domain Bacteria; phylum Bacillota; class Desulfitobacteriia; order Desulfitobacteriales; family Desulfitobacteriaceae; genus Desulfitobacterium. The sequence goes on along the minus strand of JBFWMF010000012.1, from coordinate 22,338 downwards.
CTAGCAGCATTCTTAAATACTTGGCTATATCTTTGAGCGAATCAAATTGTTTGTTGTTTTCTATTCTCTTAAGAACAAAATCCAACTTTGCAAGCAGATCATCAGATAACCCCTCTTTCAAGCTGTATTGTTCCGCACCTCTTGGACATCTATAACTGTCAGTAAACAGTTTTTTGTATTGCATAAAATTATCGTTGTTAAGCTTCTTGTTGGTAAGCTTTTTAAAATCCTCTTTCGAGAAAGCGGATGGGACGTTTATGCTCATTCGCCTACCTCCTCGATCGAAGGGAATAGGCCTTGCATTAAGGCTTTTTTGTGTGTTCTCAGTGCTTCAATCTTTTTGGCTTGCTCGGTTATGAGGTCATCAATGCTGGAAAGGCAATCGGCGATTTGTTGCTGCTCTGTCGTAGTTGATGGAATTTTTACTTGGAGCTTTTCAAGCACCTTAACGGACAAGCCAGGTTGCGCTTGACCAGTTGCATACTGATTTAGATTCATCATTACCAATTGGTAATAAAGCCACTCTACCACGACTCTTTGAGAAGGGTTACAGACGACAGCATGTTCTGTTGCATGAAACGCCCCTTCAACGAGTGTTACATTTCCACAAAGCGCACCTTGTCTACCTATCAATGGGTATTTTCCATTATGAGTAAATGTCTTTGTGTAGCCCCTCAGGCCATTTCCCCCGTAACAAGGAAAATTGTCTGAAGCTCGGTTTTTAGCTATTTCTGTCGCCGATACATAGTTCCCTGCCTGCATATTGCAAATATCTATTAATGCTTTCTCCTCCCACTCATCACAGTCCCTAAACTCCGGGAACCTCCACTCAGGTACAGTCACACCTTCGGCAGGAAACAACTTCTGCATAAGGCCTTTTTTATGCGCTCTGAGAGCCTCAAGTTTTTTGCCTTCTGCGGCGATAAGATCGTCAATAGAAGATAGGCAATCGGCAATTTTTTGCTGCTCTTTTCTATCCGGCTTTGGCAGCATTATAGCAGAGAACTGGCTATAACTTACCATTTTACCATCTCTTATGCCCTCTAAGTCCTTATTTAGGTCTTGTATAAATCTCCCCGTTTTAAAATAATGTTTGTAGTATTGATCAACAATTGGAACCCTCTTGCGCAAAATAATATATGCCGGGCTACAAATACCATGATATAAAGAATATTCTATTCCGCCTTGAAAAGATCTTAGGCTAATAATGAAATCTCCTATTTCCACTACCTTGTAACTTTCAAGGCTTTTATCCGTTACCGACACATTATAATCAATCTGATCTCTTGGGATGGCCCCATGTTCCTGCGTTATAGCAAGAACCGGGAGATCCGAATTATGGTTCTTATTGCTAATGGGCTCAAATATTACATCTCCGGTTTCGAAGTTAATTGCGCCATTGATTGCAAATTCCGGGAACCGTAGCCTCGGCACCAAAGCCGTTTTGTTATTATTATTCATATGCATTTAACCCCGCAATCACACGCCCGCCTGCTAGCTTTTTCAGCAGTGGGATCAAGTCATCCATCAGCTCAAGTTCTTTCTTTGTCCGGTCTCTCCAGGCAAGATTTAACGGTGCCAGTAAATCACTTAGCTTTTCGCCATCAAAAATCATACGCCCCATAATTTCATCCACAAAGGCTTGCAACGATATAGGCTGTAAACCATACTTGTCGGCGAGCGATGCCATCTCTTTCGCTGCTTTTTCATCTTTAAATATTTGATAGCCATCTTTTATTGCCTTTTCGTCCAAACCTTTTCCGGCTTCCAATGTGTTGATATAGGCAATAATATCATCGCGCTCACCCATCATGTTTGAACTTGAGCTAAGCAAACCAATGAGCTGTTCACGGCTCATTTTTTCTTTTTTAGGCACATCAGGTTGAGTATATTTTGAAATCAAAGACATGATATAGTCGTAATCAATTATGGCAGAGGAAAACAGAACAAGCTCGAAATCTAGCTGTTCAATAGCTGGTTCTTTGTCTTCAATATTCTTGCCCTGTTGAACTTTTAGTATTTGGGCGGTTTCGATATAAACACCGCGGAAGGCACGCAAAGTATCCTCCGGTAATAGCTCTTCAATCTTTGCCACTTGCTCTTCTTTGATATCTGTATATTGGTCAAGCTGTGTTTTAAGGCGCTGAACCTCTTTGAATTTATTTATAAATTCGCCTCGTGCGGCATCTCCTTTAAGATTGCTTACTTGCTCGGGTTTACACTCCAGACCTTGCGATTCCATAAATTTTTCAAGCTCGGCAACTGCTTTGTCTAGTTTATCTACAACAACGGGGGCTGGATCAACAAGCCAGATTTCTTTTGCCCTAGCGCGGTTTTCTTTGCCAGAGAATAATGCAATGGCTTCATCAACATCTTTTTCTTGTCCTCTAAAGTCAAGAATATTTCCATATGGCTTTGTGTCGTTTAGAATGCGGTTCGTTCTTGAAAACGCTTGAATCAAACCGTGCTGCTTTAAGTTCTTATCAACATACAAGGTATTAAGATACTTGGAATCAAACCCGGTTAGAAGCATATCCACCACAATTGTTATATCGATTTTGTTTTTGTGAAGATAGTCCGAGTTTGGGTATTTTTGGTCTTTGATGCGTTGCTGTATATCCTGATAATACAAATCAAATTCATTAACACTGTGACCTGTGCCATACATCAAGTTATAGTTATCCACAATGCGTTTAAGGGCAGCCTTTTTCTTCTCCGGCTCTTTTTCATTATCAGCTTTCTCCTGCTGTAAATCTTCTTGCAACTGCTTTACATCTTTGTTTCCTTCGGCTGGCGGAGAAAAAACACAGGCGATATTCAGCGGCACAAAGTTCTCGCCTTCGTTTTTGCTGCGCTCGTCCTGCAACGATTTAAAGAGTTCAAAATACTCAATTGCATCGTTGATAGAAGCAGTCGCAAAAATCGCATTGTATCGTCTACCGTTGGTAGCGGCGTCATGCTTCGAAATTATCGCTTCGACCACTGCTTTTTTACTCAGAACGTTTGGAGCTTTTGCGGCTTTTTTTACGTCCTCTGGCTTAAAGTAGTCAATGTGAAAGCGGAGCACATTGCGGTCATCAATGGCGTTTGTAATTGTATAGGCGTGCAGCTCCTTTTGGAAAACATCTTCCGTTGTTACATAAGAGCCAACTGTACCATCAATTTTCTTGTAGGTAGCATTATCTTCAAATATTGGCGTTCCGGTAAAGCCAAAAAGCTGCGCCTTTGGGAAAAAGTTCTTTATTGCCTCGTGATTATCGCCGAACTGAGAGCGATGGCATTCGTCAAAAATGATGACTATACGTTTGTCAGCAAGCTTTGCTAATCGTTCCTTGTAGGTTAATTCGCCTCTTTTCTTTTTCTCCTGATTGCGTTTGCTGTCTTCGTCGAGAGCGAGACCAAGCTTTTGTATTGTCGTAACAATAACTTTATCACGATAATCATCGGAAGTAAGGCGTTTTACTAAGCTCTCTGTATTGGTATTCTCTTCAACACAGCCTTCCTGAAATTTATTAAACTCCAAACGAGTCTGTCTATCAAGATCCTTTCTATCAACAACAAATAGGCATTTTTCTATTTCAGGATTGTCCTTCAAAAGCGTTGAAGCCTTAAACGACGTAAGTGTTTTTCCGCTTCCGGTTGTGTGCCAAATGTAACCGTTACCGCGATTCTGATCGATGCAGTCTACAATAGCCTTGACGGCATAAATCTGATAAGGACGCATAATCATCAATCTCTGCTCACTTACAACAAGCACCATATAGCGGCTTATTAGTTGCCCAAGGGTGCATTTAGGCAGAAACTTTTCAGCAAAATCATGAAGATGCGCAATTTTGTTGTTGTCTTCATCTGCCATTTGATAGATTGGTAAAAAACGCTCGTCGGCGTCGAAACAGAAATGTTCCTTTGGATTATTAGCAAAATAATACGTATTGCTCTCATTGCTTACAATAAAAAGCTGCATAAAGCAAAGCAGCGAATTTGTATAGCCGTTACCCGGATCATTTTTATATTCTACAATCTGTTCCATTGCCCTTTTAGGTGTAATTTGAAGTGACTTAAGCTCCACCTGAACAATGGGAACTCCATTTATAAGTATAATCACATCATAACGGTGATTGCTGTTTTCTGTGTTAATGCGCATCTGGTTGATCACTTCAAATTCGTTTTTGCACCAGTCTTTGATATTAACAAGGGTGTATTGAAGTGGCGTATCGTCATCACGTTTGAAGGTGTTTATTTCCCGTAAAGTTTTGGCCGCAGTGAACACTTCTGGTGTGATAATCGCATCTCTGAGACGCGCATATTCAGAATCGCTTAACTTTACACGATTTAGTCTTTCAAAATGCCCTCTAAAATTAGCTTCAAGTGAGCTCCTATCCCTAATGTCTTCGCGGTACGTGTATTTTAAATCCTGAAGCTTATTGATAAAAGATTCTTCAATTTGCTTTTCAGATTTCATTATGGATCTCCTCTCAATTTAGTTTACGTACCAAAAACCGCTGATTCGTAATTCCGATCAGGGCAGTCATTTGTGTATAGTATATCAAGAGTCTGTCTCTTCAAACTCACAAATATCATCTAGCGTGCAGTTCAGCACTTTGCACATTTTCCCAAGAACCTCCATTGTGACATTCTAGCCACGACTGAGCTTGCGAATTGGAAACGAGCTGATGCCAGCCTGTTCCATCAATATATTCCTCTTCATATCTTTATCAATCAGGAACTTCCACAGCCTTTTATAGTTTGCTTTCATTTGGACACCTCTCCGTCGTGATTGGAACATGTAATACCAAATATTGTAACATCAAACATTGAGCAAATCAACCAAAATCATATTGTCCGGTGAAATATTAAACTAATTTGTTTATGTTCATCTTGATTACTCTTAAACATATATGCTATACTTATTGCTAATAAACCACACCGAATGGAGTTGGCTGCTATAGCAATCGGCGAGCGGATCAGGTTTATTCGCAATCTGCGAGGTATGACACAAAAATATTTAGGTATGGCGGTCGGCTTTCCGGAGCGAACCGCTGACATTCGCATGGCTCAGTACGAGTCCGGCACACGAACGCCAAAGGCCGATTTGACCGATTCTCTTGCTTCAGCCCTGGAAATTTCGCCTCTTGCGTTAAATGTTCCTGACATTGATAGTTATTACGGGCTTATGCATACCCTGTTTGCTATTGAGGATTTGTATGGCTTGCAGATTGGAGAAGTTGACGGAGAAGTGTGTTTACGTCTCAATAAATCTGGTGGAACGTCTTATTTGAATATGTTTGATATGCTTAGTGCTTGGCAGCATGAAGCTGAAAAGTTCAGAAATGGCGAAATTACCAAAAAGGAATATGATGCTTGGCGGTTTAATTATCCGAGCATACGAGGAGGTGGAAGCAGTGAACATTAAATACATTGGTAATGACACAAAGAAATCAGAAAAAGGAAAAGTCCATCTCAAAAATGGTAATTATACTGGTTGCGGAGCAAAAATAGATGACAACCCTCAAGACTGGGTTTCAACTACTGAAGCCATTACATGCGATAAGAATGGATGTAAAAACTAAGCCGTCTGAATAACGCTTTCAAAGCACGTTGCTTTGCACATTGCCTTTCAACAAAAAAAGAGCTAACTGATCACTAAAAATCAGTTAGCTCTTTTCATATGAATAATGCAATTAGTGTTCCAAAACGTTGCCACCACCAAAATTGACTGGTCAAAAACCTAGAATTTATGCGACTTTCGGGGTTTCAACAAATCATTCCCACTCAATAGTGCCAGGGGGCTTCGACGTGATGTCATACACAACGCGGTTGACACCCTTTACTTCATTGACGATGCGTGTAGATATTTTCTCTAGGAGATCATAGGGTAATCTTGCCCAGTCGGCAGTCATGGCATCCTCACTGGACACCGCACGGACGACGATAGGGTACTCATAGGTCCGTCCATCTCCCATCACGCCGACGCTTTTAATAGAAGGAAGCACAGCAAAGGATTGCCAAACCTCCTTATAAAGTCCTGCATTGCGGATTTCTTCGACGATAATGGCATCCGCTTCCCGGAGAATATCTAGCTTTTCTAGCGTGATTTCACCAAGAATTCGGATTGCCAATCCTGGTCCCGGGAAAGGCTGCCGCCAAACGATTTCATCAGGAATACCTAGTTCAGCACCTACTTCTCGAACTTCGTCCTTAAAGAGCATGTTCAAAGGTTCGATCAACTGAAACTGCATATCTTCAGGAAGTCCGCCCACATTGTGATGACTTTTAATGGTCTCTGCTGTATCGGTTCCACTCTCCACGATATCCGGGTAAAGTGTGCCTTGTACTAAGAAATCAATCTCACCGAGCTTGCGAGCTTCATCCTCAAACAGGCGAATAAATTCATTGCCGATGCCGATCCGCTTGGTTTCCGGATCGGAAACTCCGCCGACCTTAGCCATAAAACGCTCCTTGGCATCTACGAAAATTAGGTTGAGATGGAATTGCTCAGAAAATATTTTCTTGACCTGCTCGGGCTCATTCTTGCGCATGAACCCATGATCGACGAAGACACAGGTCAGTTGGTCTCCGATGGCTTTATGAACAAGAACGGCAGCCACAGATGAGTCCACCCCGCCGCTCAAGGCGCAGAGCACCTGACGGTCTCCCACCTTCTCCTGAATTGATTTCACTTGAGCATCAATAAAGGATTCCATGGTCCAATCGCCATGGCATCCACAGACATCAAATAAGAAGTGCTTTAACATGGTTTGACCATCCGGAGTATGCTTGACCTCGGGGTGAAATTGTACTCCGTAAAAGTGGCGTCTCTCATCCATCATAGCAGCAACTGGGGTATGATGGGTATGGGCAGCTATGGCAAAGCCTTCCGGCAGCTCGGCTACCGAATCCCCATGGCTCATCCAGCATTGCCGTTCTCCCCCTAAACCTTCCCATAAGCCGCTGGCTTGATCCACATAAAGTAGCGCTTTGCCATATTCACTTGCTTCAGGATGGATAACCTTGCCACCCAGTTGAGCGGTCATGAGCTGCATACCATAACAAATACCAAAGATCGGAATTCCCAGTTCGTAAATGGCCTTATCCACCATGGGAGCGCCTTCTTGATTGACACTCGCCGGCCCTCCGGAAAAGATAATGCCTTGCGGGTTCCTTGCCTTAATTTCTTCTACGGGAGTTTTATAGGAAATCATTTCTGAGTACACATGGGCTTCCCGGACACGCCGTGCAATGAGTTGATTATATTGACCACCAAAATCCAGTACTAGTATGAGCTCTTGAGCCATCCTTTTGCCTCCCACTTTAACCCTATTTCAACATTCAGATGAATAGGCTTCAGGTTTTAGTATCCCCACATAAGGCAGGTTACGATACTGTTCATCAAAATCGAGACCATAACCCACTACAAATTCATCGGGTATTGTAAAGCCATTATAATCTGGTACGACTTCCGCCTTACGACGGTCAGGCTTGTCCAGTAAAGTAGCAACTTTTATACTATGAGGATTCCGTGCCGCTAAGTTTTCCTTCAAATATTTTAAGGTTAACCCCGTGTCAATAATATCTTCGACGATTAAGATATGTACATCTTCGACACTCCGCTCCAAATCCTTCATGATTCTTACTACACCAGAAGAATGAGTTGAAGCTCCATAACTGGAAACAGCCATAAAATCATACTTCAAAGGAGTTTTGATTTCCCGAATTAGATCTGCCATGAAGGGGACTGCCCCTTTAAGAATCGCTACAACTAGCAAATTCTTTCCTTTATAGTCACGGGTAATTTCTTCACCCAGCTCAGCAACACGTTTTTGAATCTCCTCGCGGCTTAATAAAATTTTGCCTATTTTCTCTTTCACTCTATAAACACCTCCGCGGATTAAAATATTCTAGACTTAAAATTATAGCAGAGTACTGCTAAAGTGGCAAACAGAAATCGAACGTTTCCCATTCATCAAAAAATAAAATTCGGTTAATAACTAAAGAGGCTCCTCATAAGTTAAGGAAGCCTCTTGCTAATAATCTATTTAGCTTTGAAACGATACATTACTGAATGGGCACGGAGATATCGATTCTTTCGCCATAATCTTTAAAATCCATTGTTAAAGACATCATTTGACTATCTGTTTTGCTTTTCGCCTCAATGACTACGCGATGAATCAGTTGATCTCTCTTACCAATAAATACGATATAGGAAAATTCAGTCCATCCACTTTCCATGGCTTGATTTTGAATTGTTGGGTTAAATTTGATTACCCACGTCTTGAGATCGTCAAGTTTTTCTTGGCCCTGCAGCACCACCTCACCGTACTCCTTAAATTGCAACGATGCTAATGGATTGAGCTCCGCCAGAAAGACTTCATGGGCAGCCGGGACACTTGGATAACGAATCCAACGCTTGCTAAATGGATCCTTCATATAGAGCCCCTCAACCGTTAGGATCATTTCCACATCTGTGCCCACGATTTCCCCTGAGATTCGAGTGTTCTCACCGTCCTTTTCTCCTACGATTTCATTGAGTATGCGATCTTTTCCTTCTACCATTTGATGTTGGATCATTGCGTAGCGAAAAGAGGTCGCTTGAGTCAATTCTTCTAGGCCGTGTGTTAGCAATTCTATTGGGTCGGGTTTCCATAAAAGTTTCCCCACGATACCCCCGATGAACACGGTGCTGATTAAGATGAGTAACAGTATTCCTCTTTTCTTCATATGCTGGCCTCCCTGGCGGAGTTCTTATCACACTTTATGTAGTTCCAGGTTGCCCTATTCCATGGAAAATTTTACTCTTCAATGGTATGAAGGACTGTAATTTGACGTAACAGCAAACTCTTTTCGGACATATTATGTAGAAAAGGAGGCGCACACACCATGTTGTTCGGTAGAAATAGTGTTCTTTATTCCAATGTCCTGGCATTGTTTGATGGCTTCCCGGTAGGCACACGCCTGCAGATTGCTATGCAAGAAGGTTATTGGATAGGTTGCCTGACAAGTATTCAAAACAATTTAGTAATCATAGACAATGCTCAAATCTTTTCTGATTCAGGATCTCCACTTGAAGAATTACACTCTACAGCTCAGGTCCCTCTTAATCTCATCACCTTTGTCAGTGTAGCACCGGAAGATATTCAAACAGAACTTCATAACGATGAAACAAGCAATAATAGCGCCACAGGATACTTCAATAATTTCTTGGTACGAATCAGTGAAATGAGGATTAGTCTGGATAAGTCCGCGAATAGATTCGCTGAATCCCTAGAAAGAATTAATAATTCTGCCCAATCATTTGTTAATGAGGTCTTTGGTGTAGAAAAGTAGAAAACAAAAAAAAAGCAGGAGGGTTTGAAGATATTATGACCCTCCTGCTTTTCAAATTATATCAATGTTTTATTTTTGCTACATGAGGTAGCCAACCTCGATTAATCATCAATTGCAAGATGCGATAGTTCCAATCTAAGCTTTCATCAAGGAATCTGCGGAACATCATTCCGATATGCAATTGGTAGGAGCTTTGCAATGCAGCTAGGATATTGATCTGAGCCGCTTTGGCCATGGTTCCGACGGCAGCCGCAATTTCCATATCGGTCATTCTCGCATCCTCGGGAATATTCAGATTCCCCTTCTGTAATTGGTGATTGGTGAAGTGGAATTGAGGCACCTCCGCATTGCATTCTTTCAACAGACCTTCACATTCTTCGATTAAGGGTCTGGTAAGTTTTTCCATAGCTTCTAGAATGCGTTCTTTCAGTTCAGAATCTTGGGCATGGTTATACATTATCTCCAGGGAAGATAAATTGTGCCGCCCTTGTGAGATTATGCCGTAAATTGCTCCCCCCTCAAGATAATTAACTGGTTCCCGATCTATCATGCCTTGCACAGTAGCACGAGCAGCGGATTGAACTTTGTCCATTACAGTCATAGGTAGACCTCCTTGAAATAGTTTTCCATAGGTATTAATGTACAGTATTAATTTTTTTATTCTTATTGTCGGGAAATTCGATATTTATTAGAAAAAGAGGCCTCCCACAAGTTCTGCGAACCCGTGAGAAGCCTCAAATCTTGTCCATACCTGTCTAGGTATAGATATTTTCTATGGAAAAATGTTTACCCTATGGACTACATCATGCCGCCCATACCGCCCATGCCACCCATACCAGCCATAGCGGCAGCGCCGTTATCCTTGGATGGGATATCAGAAATCAGGCACTCTGTGGTCAAGAGCATAGCCGCGATGGAAGCAGCATTTTGCAGAGCAGAACGTGTTACCTTCGCAGGGTCAACGATTCCGGCAGCAATCATATCTTCATATTCCTCGGTGAGTGCGTTAAAACCAACACCACGTCCAGCATTGCGAACCTTCTCAACGACGATCGAACCTTCAAAACCTGCATTGTTCGCAATCTGACGGAGAGGCTCCTCAAGGGCACGACGAACGATGGCCACACCGGTCTTTTCGTCTCCTGACAATTGGAGGCTGTCCAGCGCTTGAGCAGCATCCACTAAAGCAGTACCACCGCCAGAGACGATTCCTTCTTCAACTGCGGCTCGAGTAGCAGCTAATGCGTCCTCAATACGAAGTTTCTTTTCTTTCATTTCCACTTCGGTTGCCGCACCAACTTGGATCACTGCAACGCCACCAGCTAATTTAGCCAAGCGCTCTTGCAGTTTTTCCCGGTCAAAATCAGAAGTAGTTTCATCGATTTGTTTTTTAAGGGCTTCAACGCGTCCCTTAATGTTATCTTGGGAACCAGTGCCTTCAACAATTGTAGTTTCTTCTTTTGTAACACGAACTTGACGAGCACGTCCCAACATATCGACGGTAGTGTTTTCCAGTTTCAGGCCAAGGTCCTCGGTGATGACTGTACCACCGGTTAGAACGGCGATATCTTCCAGCATTGCTTTGCGGCGATCACCGAAGCCAGGAGCTTTTACAGCAACGCAGGTAAAGGTTCCGCGAAGTTTATTGAGAACGAGGGTTGCTAATGCTTCACCTTCGATATCTTCGGCAATAATCACCAATTGACGGCCTGCTTGAACGACTTTCTCAAGAACAGGGAGAATATCGGCAATTGCGCCAATCTTTTTATCAGTGATTAAGATGAAAGGATCATTTAGAACAGCTTCCATCTTGTCGGTATCAGTAATCATGTATGCGGAGATGTAACCACGATCAAATTGCATACCTTCAACAACTTGCAATTCAGTGGTCATTCCTTTGGCTTCTTCTACTGTGATCACGCCGTCTTTGCCGACCTTCTCCATAGCGTCAGAGATAAGAGCACCGATGGTGTTATCTCCGGCAGAGATGGAAGCAACTTGGGCAATAGCTTCTTTGCTTTCGATTGGTTTAGCATTAGTTTTAATATCATTAACAATAGATTCAACAGCTTGCTCAATCCCGCGCTTAATTCCCATGGGATTTGCACCAGCGGCTACGTTTTTCAAGCCCTCACGAATAATGGCTTGAGCTAAAACTGTCGCTGTGGTGGTTCCGTCCCCGGCAACATCATTGGTTTTGGTCGCAACTTCTTTGACAAGTTGCGCTCCCATATTTTCAAAAGAATCTTCTAACTCGATCTCCCGAGCGATGGTCACACCGTCATTGGTAATTAGGGGCGCACCGAATTTTTTATCTAATACAACATTGCGACCTTTAGGTCCGAGTGTGATACGAACAGCTTCAGCCAAAGCATTGACACCACGTTCTAAGGCATGGCGAGCTTCTTCATTAAAAATGATTTGTTTTGCCACTTTAAAGTTCCTCCTTAATAATCTAAACTAATAAGTCGATAAAGTCAGTCATAAGTAAGTATTTACATTTTCAGTCCATAAGTGAGTAACAAGGTATACGTTAGCCAATTACCGCTAAGATGTCATTTTCTTTAAGAATGAGATACTCTTGACCGTCATACTTGACTTCAGTACCGGCATATTTGGAATAAATAACGCGATCACCGACTTTAACATCTAAGGCAATGCGTTCTCCTTTTTCCACTTTACCAGGCCCTACTGCGACGATTTCACCTTCTTGAGGCTTTTCCTTAGCCGTATCTGGCATGATGATTCCGCTTTTTGTTTTTTCTTCCATGGGGAGTGCTTTGATGACTACCCGGTCAGCTAGAGGTTTGATGTTCATTGAAGAAAGTCCCTCCTTAAGAACTAAATATTTTTGTAATTGTTAGCACTCATTCCTGTTGAGTGCTAACATCATACTATAATAATATGCAAGGTTGATGAAGAAATCAAATCCTGCCAGAAGGATTTATTGTAGATTTACGCGCGAATATCTTTATTTTTCTCGCATTATCTACCCCTTATTGCCTTACTCTAAAATTGACAGAATCCATCCCTTCGGCTTGCAATCACTAAAGAGTATATTGACCAGACCCCAGATTATTTATTCATAATTTTGGTAAAAACACCAACAAAAAGAGAGAACACCCGATTGGCAATCAGATATCCTCTTCATATTTACTCCACTGGATTTAGTTACTTAGCTTTTCATAACGTTTGCGTATCTCTACTAAGGATGAACCTAAAACATTTTGAACAAGGTCGTGTTCCAGATTTAAAAGATAGATCTTAGTTTTTCCTATTTTTAAATTTGAGTCGGCATATTCTCGTTCAAAGAGAATCCTTTCATTTAAGAAATAGCGGATGAAGTCCTTCACCTGTAATGTAGTTGCTCCTAAATGCTCTGCTAAGGCGGTCCGCGCTTTGGTGGAAGCAATATACTTCATGCTTAACTGTAGATTTGCAAGAATCAGGATTCCTTGCTTAATATCTTCATCAGCGTTATTTATAAAGGGTTTTGCCTGGGTGAGAAATTCATTATAGAGTTCTCCATAATCACTAAACATCTGCAGATCGTGGTGCATGTTTCCGTTGGCACCAATGGCCTTCACCTCTTTTCCCCAAGCTTTTATTTTTCTTACCAGTGGTAAAAAATCTCCATCCCCGGTCAAAAGGAGAATAACATCAAAGGCAGAGGTGCGAGTCAAGAGGATTTCTTGGGCCTCCAGAATAAGTTCTATATCTGCAGCATTTCGCCGTAGCAGGGTACTAGAAAAACTGTTCTTTCCATAAATATGACGAGTATAGACATTATTTTTTTCAAAGAGAGTCTGAGTTCGCCAGAATTCCTCGCGATCAAAATTAGCATATAGATAAATAGCCGATAACTCATAGCTATTTTTTTCAACATAAAGTTGAATGGAACCCATGAGAATTTCGGGTGTTAATTCATACCCTTGTTCAAAGAGTCCTGTCCATATATTTTCGTAATCAATAAAAGCAATGGCTTTCAAAACAAAATCACCCCGTTTCCACCTGCTTACTATAGAATACGCAGGGTTTGTACAGGGGTGACAAGCATGCACATTTAGTTTGATTTCGAAGTCCTTACTTTGCAACTTTTGAGTGTCAATTCAATCTTTAATTATTGTGAAGGAGTTGCACACTCGCTAGCTTCGCCTTTAAGAATCTGGATTCCATGTGGCAAAGCTGGAACAAGGGCTTCCCAACACTCTTTAACCGCTTTAGGGGAGCCTGGCATATTGATGATTAATGTCTTCTTGCGTAAGACAGCAACGGCACGGCTTAACATAGCCTTCGGAGTGATTTTGTAGCTTTCATAACGCATTACTTCGGCAATTCCTGGAACCAGACGATCAGCGATAGAAATGGTGGCTTCCGGAGTAACGTCACGCAAAGAGAAGCCTGTGCCACCTGTGGTTAGAATAAGATCTAAACCATTCACATCTACCCATTCTTTCATAGTCTGTGCCAAAATTTCTTGGTCATCGGGAACGATGGTATACAAAACCACCTCTCCGCCGATTTCTTTGACGAGATCTTTCAAAACAGCTCCGGAAAGATCCTCTCTCTGACCTTGCGAGCCTTTATCGCTAGCGGTAATGACCCCGACTCTTAACATTACTCCATCACCTCTATGACATCTCCGACACTAATCGGTCCACCTTCCAAAACACGGATAAAGATTCCTTCCTTAGGCATAACACAGTCACCTGCTTGATAGTAGATAGCACATCGAGTATGGCACTCTTTCCCGATCTGAGTCACTTCCCCAACACCGGACTCGCCGATCTTGACTTTCGTGCCAATGGGCAAGCTGACGAGGTCAATCCCCTCTGTGGTCAGGTTTTCAGCGAAATCCCCCGGTCCAACATCAAGTCCCATATCTTGCATTTTCTTAATGCTTTCCATCGCCAATAAGCTTACTTGCCGGTGCCAATCTCCACCATGAGCATCTCCTTCAATCCCGAAGTTTACCTTTAGTACCCCTTCGCCCACATTTTTCTTTCGCATACCTTTTTTCTCACTGGTACATACTGCAATAATTTTAGCCATTTTCTTTTCCTCCAAATTCTTACTCGAGTTCATAGCTTCACCCGTTATGATCTTCTTTCCGAACGAAATGTCCGCTCTTGCCTCCGGTTTTCTCCATAAGGCGAATCTCTCCGATAACCATCGTTTTATCAATGGCTTTGCACATGTCATATATAGTCAAGGCCGCTACACTGACTGCCGTCAGTGCTTCCATCTCGACCCCCGTCTTCCCAGTAACTTTGACGATCCCTTCAACTTCGATGGTACTGGGAGGAACGATCTCAAAGTTCAGCTTCGCCCCGGTGATAGCTAGAGGGTGGCACATGGGAATAAGCTGAGACGTTTGCTTTGCTGCCATAATTCCAGCCACTTGGGCTACCGCTAGAACATCACCTTTGGCGATCTGCCCCGAGCGAATTCTTTCCAAAGTTTCCGGCTGCATTTCTATCTTACCTCGAGCTGTCGCTACCCGCATGGTCTCCGACTTATCTGAGACATCGACCATCTTTGCCCGACCTTCTTCATCAAAGTGCGTTAACTCCATCATTATCCTCCAATCTGAGACATGATCCGCTGATCTTGCCAAGCTTCATTATTCATGTGATGCTCTGCCGGTTTATACCAAATGGCCTCTGACAAAGCTTGTTTGACTTCTTCATCACTCTTGTCAGATTTCAGCAATTTGCGAAAATCTAATTCATTCGCGCTATGCAGGCACAAACGCAACTTCCCATCAGGTGTTAAACGGACCCGATTGCAGGTGTTACAAAAATGTTTGCTTAGAGCACTGATAAAACCAATGCTGCCTTTAAAACCATCAGAAGTGATATATTCTGCAGGACCACCACCTCGAATATCATGAGTCGGTTTAAGGCCCTCTAGACCAAGCTTCTCTTTCATCTCATCAATCGACACGAACTCGTTACGTTTATCTGAGCTAACGCCAATCGGCATAAGCTCAATAAAACGCACATGGAGCGGATAATCGCGAGCCAATTCCATAAAACGAGGTAGCTCATGGGTATTTAGATCGCGCACTACCACAACATTGAGTTTAACGGGATGAAGACCAACCTCTAAGGAACGATGAATGCCCTCTATGACTTTGTTAACATCCCCTCCCCGAGTTATTTCTCTGAATTTTTCAGGGTTGAAGGTATCAAGACTAATATTGACTCTGCTGACCCCGGCCTTTTTTAAATCCGCAGCCATTTCCGGAAGTAGCAGACCGTTGGTTGTAATCATTAGATCCTCTACTCCCGGGATTTGCGATGCTTCTTGCAAAAAGTCGAGAACTCCTGCCCGAACTAGAGGCTCTCCCCCAGTGATGCGAAACCGTTTGAATCCAAGAGAAGTACTAATCTGCATAACGCGTAAAATTTCTTCATAGGACAAAATAGAATCATGGGGAATCCATTGGACTCCTTCAGCCGGCATGCAATATTGACAGCGTAGGTTGCAGCGGTCTGTAATGGAAATCCTCAAATATTCAATCTTGCGCTGATATTGATCTTGCATAGATTTCCTCACCCTTCATCTTTTACTATCTACCCTACAAGCAAATAAAAAAAGCTCCACGGTCTGTACAACCGCGGAACTATCCCGCATTTACTACAGACTCCTTTCCAAATGGGAGGCAAGACCGTTTCCAGTCATACCCGGTGCTTTCACACAGTCTGGTCAACCATAGTAAAACTTTAGGTCACCAGTTTCGGAGCATAAAACGTATTTAATTAAGCATTAAGAAGAAACTCTTCTTATATTAGTCTTATTGTTATATTCCTATTACATTTGTATTCGATTTATATCTATGATTCATATTATAAATGATATTTTATATTTAGTATACACCATTTTTCCATTTGTGAAAAGCGATTCTATCAGCATACCCCTGTGAGAAAATTTGCCATTGTGTCAAGACATCTGTTGTTTTTTTAGCGCTAAACACTCTTGGGGAGTATTGACGCTACTTAAATTCAGTTTAATCTCTGGAAAGTCTCGAAAATCTTCTTCTCTTAGAAAGTGAACGCTACACAGACGAAAAACGTCTCTCAAGCTTAAGCGGTTGGCCATTAACTGCTTTTCAATGACGGGCAGGCAGCTTTTATGGTAGAAGGCATGGAGAGGATAAAATCCTCCACCTATCTCCGGGGCCAAAATATCCTTTTCGTCAATCTCCCTGGCCATGAAACGAATCACTTCCGAGTTCAAGAAGGGCATATCACAGGCTACAAAAAATGTATGATCATAGCGGGCTACTCTTAGACAAGCTTCTAAACCTCCAAGAGGACCCCGATCCGGATAGTTATCTTTAACCACCTGAACATCATAGCTAGCGTATAACTCTGGATGATTGCTGCTAACGACTACTTCCGAAAAAACCATCCTTAATGCAGATAGACTTCTCTCAATAAGTGGTACGCCATCCCATTCAATAAAGGCCTTATTGCTTCCCATGCGGGAACTTTTACCTCCAGATAAGATTATTCCAGTCATGGGCAAAAGGTGTTGTCCGTGATTAGCACCCATCACATATGTCTCCTTTGCACTATCAATGCTTTAAATCTGTCTTTATTGTAACACAGGCAAACCCTTACTATAAAGAAGAAGTGTCAAGGGTATACACTGAATGAATACCCTTGACACTCCTGTAAACTTATCCCATATACGGGCTAGTCAATTAGTCAATTCCCTAATATGAGTTAAAACTCAGCCTGTCGCGAGTTTCCTTTATCCTCTCAGCGCACATAGGAAACTAGCTTGCTTGCGTTGACTTGTCCTCCTCTATGAGGGAAAGTCAACTAAGCACCAGACAAAGCGAGCTCTGTCTGGTGCAAGTTTCCCTTATCGTGCAGGTTGCTTTAGTGGTTCCACCCGCACACCGCAGACCTTATACTCATAGGTCTTAGTTACTTTATCATACGCCCCGTTCGTCAAGACATTCGTCGGAGACTCCTTGTAATGTAGGGTCATAAAGAGAACTCCTGGTGGGACTCGTTTGGTTACCCAGACCTTAGTCACTACCTCACCGCGGCGGGAAACTACTTTAACTATTTCACCGTCTTGGATCCCCAATCGTTTAGCATCCTTAGGATTAAGCTCAGCCAATTCCTCTGGCGCATGCTCATCCAGCGCCGCTGAAAAACGGGTGGAGATATTGTAGTGTTGCAGCTTACGGCCCGTGGTCAGTAGGAATGGATACTCTTCATCAGGCAGCTCATCCGGCACTTGATGCTCAATCGCCATGAACAAGCCTTTGCCGCGAGTAAATTTCCCTTCATGCAGGAATTTTGTTCCCGGATGCTCGGCATGGGGAACCGGCCATTGCAGACCCTGATTGCCCAGACGTCCATAGGTGATTCCAGCAAATGCAGGCGTCAGAGTAGCAATCTCCTGCATGATTTCCGCCGGAGATTCGTAAGTCATGGGATACCCCATCCGCGTGGCAAGATCGCAAATGATTTCCCAATCTGCCCTCGCGTCGCCGATAGGCTTAATTGCCCGATTAACCCTTTGCACCCGCCGCTCGGTATTCGTGAAGGTGCCGTCTTTTTCTGCAAAGCTGGCGCCAGGTAGAATTACATCGGCCAGTTCAGCAGTCTCCGACATGAAAATGTTTTGAACAACAAGGAAATCCAGTGTCTCCAGACCTTTACGCACATGATTGGCATCGGCATCAGTAAGCAAAGGGTCTTCACCCATGACATACATAGCTCTCAATTCCCGCTTGACCCCTGAGTCAAACATATCAGGAATCATGAAGCCTGGATTAGGGTTGAGGGTAACTCCCCAGGTCTCTTCAAACTTAGCCCGTGCTGCGGGGTTGGTAACGCTCTGATAACCGGTGTAAACGTTCGGCAGTGCCCCCATATCACAGGCTCCCTGCACATTGTTCTGCCCACGCAGCGGGTTGACGCCGGAGCTTTCCTTCCCGATATTGCCGGTCAGCATCGCTAAATTGGCCAGGGACATTACATTATCTGTGCCATAAACGTGCTCTGTAATACCCAAGGTGTAGAAAATTTGAGCACGGTCCACACTGGTGTAGAGGCGGGCAGCCTCAGTCATCAGCTCGATAGGAACCCCAGTAATTTTGCTGACTTCCTCTGGCGGAAAAGCTTTAAGGTTTTCTAGGAGTTCTGCATAACCTTCGGTCCGCTCCTCAATAAAGGCACGATCCTCCCAGCCGTTCTCCAGTATGATATTCATTATCCCGTTGATCAGGGCAATATCCGTACCTGGTTTTAACCTCAACCAAACATGCGCATCCTCGGCCAACTCAATCTCCCGGGGATCAGCTACAATCAGCTTGGCTCCCCTAGCCAGAGCTTGCTTCATCTTGGTACCGATGATCGGATGGGCTTCAGTGGTATTGGAACCGATTACAAACATAACTTGGGAATTAGGTATTTCATTGATGGAATTAGTCATCGCTCCTGAGCCAAATGAAGTGGCAAGACCTGCCACAGTGGGAGCGTGTCAGGTACGTGCGCAGTGATCGACGTTATTGGTGCCGATAACCGCGCGCATGAATTTTTGCATCAGGTAGTTTTCTTCATTGGTACAACGAGCTGAGCTAAGGGCCGCTATAGAATCCGCTCCGTACTGACCTTTGATCTCTGTGAACTTGTCAGCAATCAAATCAAGAGCTTCATCCCAGCTGGCCGGAACAAATTCTCCATCCTTTTTGATCAGCGGGGTAGTTAGGCGCTCAGGACTATGGATCAGGTCCATCCCAAAACGGCCTTTGACACAGAGGGCTTTGCCATTCACTGGTGCCTCAGGATTGGAGGTTACACCGATGACTTTGCCATTGCTGACATTTAGATCAAAGTTGCAGCCTGTGCCGCAGAAAGGGCAGGTAGTCTGGACTTTTTCGATATTCCAGGCCCGACCTTGACCAACCATCTTTTTCTCCACCAAGGCTCCTACAGGACAGACAGAAACACAAGAACCGCAGAAAACACATTCCGATTCACTATAAGGAACGTCAAAGGCTGGTCCCACTTGGGAGTCAAAGCCCCTCTTAAAGAAATCTAACACGCTGCGCCCTTGGATCTCTTCGCAGGCCCGTACACATTTGCCACAAAGAATACATTTATTCGGATCTCTGAGAATAAAGGGATTGCTGTCATCAAGGGGAAGCTCACGCCGATCCCCTCGGTAATCTTCACCTGTTACACCATATTCATAAGCATATTCAGCAAGGGAACAATTTCCCATCTTCTGACAGGTCATGCAATCCAAGGGGTGGTTCGCCACTAAGAGCTCCAAAATCACCTTACGGGAATTGCGAACCTTTGGGGTCTGAGTTTTGACAACCATTCCTTGGGTCACCTGGGTAACGCAAGACGGCGGCAGATTGCGCATGCCTTCGATCTCGACAATACAAAGACGGCAGGCACCGGCATTGGTTAGCTCCGGATCCTGACAAAGGGTCGGCACTGGGATATCGTGCATTCGGCATGCCTCTAAGACCGTGCTTCCTTTAGGCACTACTACTTCCTTTTCATCAATGGTTAAATTAAGCCATTCCACCAAATCCACCCCTTCTTTTAGGCCCGGATGACCGCGCCAAATTTACAGGAATCCATACAGCTTCCGCAACTGATACATTTGTCCCCATCAATAACATAGGGGGTATTCTTATTCCCAGCGATACAGTTCACCGGGCAATTTTTAGCACAGAGACCGCATTTCTTGCATTTCTCGGCATCAATCGAATAGGATAGGAGTTCACTGCATGCTCCCGCTCGACACTTCCTAGCTTCGATATGCTCGACAAATTCTTCGCGGAAGTACTTTAAGGCGGCAAGAACGGGATTAGGTGCATTCTGTCCTAAACCACAAAGTGAAGTCTCCTTAATAGTGAGGGCCAGCTGCTCTAGTTTATCCAGATCTGCCATCTTTCCCTCACCTCGAGAAATCCGGTCGAGTATTTCCCACATTCGTTTATTGCCCTCACGGCAGGGTGTGCATTTGCCGCAAGACTCCTCTTGAGAGAAGTTAACAAAAAATTTGGCTATGTCCACCATACAGGTAGTCTCATCCATCACGACCAGACCACCGGAACCGACCATAGCACCGGCTTTAGCTAAAGCATCATACTCAACTGGCAGGTCCAGCAGCTCTGCCGGCAAGCAACTACCGGAAGGGCCACCAATTTGCACAGCCTTAAACTGCTTACCGTCTGCAACCCCGCCGCCGATATCAAAGATAATTTCTCTGAGAGGCATGCCCATGGGAACTTCTACTAACCCGGTGTTATTAACTTTACCTGTCAAAGCGAAAATTTTAGTTCCTTTACTCTTTTCGGTTCCGAACTGAGTATACCAAGATGCCCCATTCCTCAAAATATGAGGAATATTGGACCAAGTCTCCACGTTATTGATATTGGTTGGTTTACCCCATAAACCGCTTTGAGCAGGAAATGGTGGACGAACCCTAGGCATTCCTCTCTTTCCTTCGATAGAGGCCATTAAAGCCGTTTCCTCGCCGCAGACAAACGCTCCGGCACCCGCATAGATTTTCAGGTGGAAATTAAATCCTGAACCAAGGATATTATCACCCAAATATCCTGCTTCCGTAGCTTGAGCAATGGCAATCTGGAAATTTCTAATTGCTAAGGGGTACTCAGCACGACAATATACATATCCTTCATCGGCTCCGATCGCGTAGGCTCCGATTAGCATGCCCTCAATAACCGATTGTGGATCTCCTTCGAGAAGACCGCGATCCATAAAGGCTCCCGGATCTCCTTCATCAGCATTGCAGATGACATATTTCTTATCACCAGGATTAGAGCGACACAAGCCCCATTTCAAACCTGTAGGAAACCCGGCGCCGCCACGTCCCCGTAGTCCGGAAGCCTTCACTTCCTCGATAACCTCATCCGGAGTCAGCAGTAGAGCTTTCTTTAACCCTTCGAATCCACCCTGTGCTAGATAATCCTCGATTTTGTTCGGATCAATAAATCCACAATTTTTAAGCGCAATGCGGCTCTGCTTGGCGAAAAAGTTGATATCCCCATAGGTGACTGCCAACTCACCTGTCAGTGGTTCTTTGTATAAAAGTCTCTCAACCTTTTGATCTTGAGCTAAATCTTTCTCGACAATCTCTCGCACGTCTTCCGCTTGGATGTGGCGATAGAACTTTTTCTCTGGCTCGATGAATAAGGTCGGCCCTTGTTCACAAAAACCATGACAGCCGGTGGCTATTATATCGACACTTTCTGTTATTCCTTGCTTTGCTATCTCATCCCGGAGCAAATCGATGATCTTATTAGCTCCCGAGGCCACGCAACCTGTTCCGGCACAGACAAAAACCTGTTTTCTAGCTTCACTGTTCATCCCTATTCCTCCTACTTATACTCTGCCAGGATTCCCGGGATTTGCTCCGGATTTAAGCGACCATGTACATTGCCATTAATGGACATTACAGGAGCTAAACCACAGGCTCCGATACAGTTGACAATTTCTAGAGTATATTGTCCATCAGCTGATGTCTGCCCGTCTTTGATCTTCGTCACTTTCTCAATAGCTTCAAGAACTTTGGCTCCTCCACGAACATGACAAGCCGTACCGAGACAAACACTAATCACATTGCGCCCCATGGGGGCAAGACGAAACTGAGCATAAAAGGTGACCACACCATAAACTTTAGCAATAGGAATACGCAAGTCCTTACTTATAAGTTTGATAACATGTTCAGGTAAGTATCCATATAGTTCTTGTGCTGCCTGCAGGACGGGAATAAGCGCCCCTTGCTTATGCTTAAAACGAGCGATAATACCATCCAATTCTTTTTCTTTTGGATCGATAAGCTCCTTGCACTCCTGACACACCACTATATTCCTCCCTTGTAAGATAGATATTGGGTTAAGGTTATAAAACCTTCCCGAACGTTCTTTGAAAACCTAATCCTTATTGTTCAGATGAATGAGCTGACACTCTACGTAACCAATATCGCTAAACCTCTGGTATA
>JBFWMF010000011.1:0-126139 GCA_050251735.1 Desulfitobacterium sp. | reverse complement strand
GGTCTCTTTGCTTTTCACTAAAGTGAAAACTAAGTAGACGAAATGCGTGATGTTCTGGGGTACCTGGGAAAGTAATATCCACACTGCAGGAGTATGCGTTACGGGACGCAGTGTGGCGAAATGCTCAACCGCATTTCGTGTTTCCAGATAAATAAGCAAAAGAACTACGCTATACTGCGTAGTTCTTTTGGGCTTTATGTTAATCGTGGTGAAGTATGAATAGTCAGTAAAAAATAAATATGGAAGAATGGTGAGCGGAATGAATCAAGCAGTTTTATTTATCCTGCTAATCATGATAATTAATATCATATATGTGTCGCTGACAACGGTTCGGTTTATTCTTATGATCAAAGGATTAATAGAGTGGGCTTCGCTATTGTCGATAATTGAAGTGTTTGTGTATTTATCTGGACTGAGCATTATTCTGAATAATTTGAACAGCTACTGGAATATCGCAGCTTATTGCATCGGCTACGGCATCGGCGTGTATCTCGGAAGTAGGATTGAAGAAAGATTGGCGCTTGGCTATATCACGGCTCAAGTTATTGTCGATTCACTTGATGATCCGCTACCATTAATTTTACGTGAGAGAGGCTTCGGTGTGACAACCTGGGTGGGGGACGGCCGAGATGAAAAACGATTGGTGATGCTTGTTTTGACCAAGAGAAACCGTCAAAAGGAGCTAATGGACATTGTTGACCAATCTACTCAAAATTCCTTTATCCTATTTCAGGAAACCAAAAGTTTCAGAGGAGGGTTTAGTAGGGGCGAAGGTAGTCTACCCGCCTTTCGTGTTTTCAGGTAAGCGAATGGGCTATGCAATAAGCGAAGTCCATTCGCTTTTTCATTTAGGTTAAAGATAGAATATTAGCTATTGACATCCAGTTCACTTGTTTGAAGGGCTTGAAAACAACCCCGGGCATATCTTGAACAACATAACGGGCCGAACGAGTTCCTGCATCCACAGCAGTCAAGATAAATACAGCTTCAAACATAATGGCAAATTGGTACCAGTAGGCAATCAAGTGGTCAAGTCCAGGAATTCTGCTGAACACATAAGACATCCCAACAGCTAAAGATACTGCACCACTGGACAACCGGCCACCTCTTCACCAATAAGCTGAGAAAGCATAGGCAGCTTATCTACAGCCATACCCAGTGTAACGAAGAGCTCGGGGGATGTATTGATGGCTTTTTAATGACATAAATATAATACAATAAAATAATGCTTGCTTTATAAAAAATTTATACCTATAATATTAAGGTACTTCTTTTGGTTTGTTAGAATACTTACTATTAGTATACATAATGTCAGAATACTTAACATGGGGAAATATAATATCTTGTTAACATGCGTATTTTATTTTCGAGGTGAACATTGATGGATATTGAAAAGGCAAAAGAGATTCATCGTCTGCTTTTGGCTTTTACCGGGTTATTTCATGAGAAATACCTACTACGCTTTCGCAATGACATAGATATCCAAATAGATTTGAAAAAAAACCAAAGAAAGATCCTTAATCTTCTTTACCATGAAAGCCCGATAACCTTGACAGAGATCGGAAAGCGACTGGATATTGAAAAAGGCAGTTTAACTGCTTTAATTGATGTATTGATGGATAGAGGTCTCGTTATACGATCCAATGACCCGAAAGATCGACGTAAATGCTTAATCTATTTAAGTCCGCAAGGAAATGAATTGGTAGAACGATTGATAACCTATTATTCTGAGAAGATGGAGCATTCGTTATCCAACTATGATCCCCAAGAAGTCGAGGCTTTTGAGAAGAATTTGCGGCAAGTCGTAGATTTTCTTAAAAAAGTATAGATGATTTACAGAAGTATGTAGGATTCGTTATAGAGCTTGCTTATGTAGAGCAAATTATTCTTATAGAGCAGATATTTTGGTAGATGAGAGGAAGAAATGTTTAAATGATTAGTCTAAAGAATGATAGTATCGGAAAATTATTGTGGGACTTTTCCATGCCGGCTATTGTCGGAATGTTGGTTAATGCCCTCTACAATATTATAAGCAGAATTTTCGTTGGACGGGGTGTCGGTTCAATTGCCATAGCTGCCGTGACTGTGGCGCTTCCGGTGATGACTTTAATGATGGCGGTTACAATGCTCATCGGGGTGGGGGCTACTGCCTTAATCTCCATTCGTATGGGTGAGAAAAAGATGGATGAGGTTGAAAAAATTGCTGGCAACGCTACAGCCCTCCTCGTTGTTTTACCTTTTTTGCTTTCACTGGTTTACTTTTTATTTGCTGATCCCATCTTAATGCTCTTTGGGTCGAGTCCAGAGGTCTTACCTTATGCTAAAGAATATGTGAATGTGATTATGTTGGGAGCTATCCCTGGAGCTATTGCTTTTGGAGTGAATAATTTTATTCGTGCAGAAGGCAACCCGCGCTTTGCCATGGAGACTCAAATTATCGGTGCAGTTATTAACATTATCTGTAATTATGTCTACATCTTTATTTTTAACTGGGGAATTGCCGGTTCTGCATGGGCAGCTGTTACAGGACAAACGATATCTGCAATCTGGGTACTGAGCTACTTCCTGTTGGGCCGTAGTAAAATTAAGTTGAAAATAAGTAATTTCAAGATAGTAATGCCAATTGTTTTGAAGACCTTAACGATTGGTTTTGCACCCTTTGCTATGCAGATCGCTAACACCATTCAACAAACTATCTTGAACCAAACGTTATCCCGACATGGTGGAGATATTGCTCTTTCTGCAGTGGGAATTCTGATGAGTGTGAACATGCTTCTGCTTATGCCTATTGTTGGGGTAAGCCAAGGAGCTCAACCGATTATTGGCTATAACTATGGAGCTCGCAATTATGATCGAGTCAAAGAGGCCCTTAAAAAAGCGATTATTGCAGGAACTGCTATGGCGACATTTGGTTATATTTTATTGCTTCTTTTCGCAGTTCCAGTCGTTGAGCTATTCAGCAAAGGGGATACTGCACTCACTGATTTAACGGTCCATGCCTTGCTAACATTTATGGCCGTCATGCCCGTAGTCGGTTTTCAAATTATTGGTTCCAGCTATTTTCAAGCGGTTGGGAAGCCGATTCAGTCCACTTTCCTAAGCCTTTCTAGACAAGTGCTGTTCTTTATTCCTCTCTTATTGATACTTCCTCGTTATATAGGTATTGAGGGAGTATGGATTACTGCTCCAATAGCCGACGTATTAGCCATCTTAGTCACCGGAACATTGCTGTTTTATGAAATAAAAAAGCAAAGAAAGCTAGCCCTAGCTACAGATATCCAATCATAACCTGTAAGAGTTAGTAAAAATTATTGAGATATAATGTCACAAAACTAAACCGCTTCTAAGCAAGGAAGCGGTTTAGTTTTGTGCGCCACGTCTGTTAGTTAAACCGATTGTTTATAGCTCCAAAGCAGTTTATTATTGGGATAGATAGTAAATCCTTTATTGTAAGTAAAATAAAGTTACTTTATACTAGTAATTGTGGTAACTAATCAATTTCTATATATTACATAACTATTTGGTTATAAAGGGGATATCTTATGGACAATGATAAAAAGATTGCTGTATTAATTGACGCGGATAATGTATCGGATAAATATATTAAGCCGATCATCGATGAAGTCTCCAATCACGGCATACCGACCTATAAGAGGATTTATGGTGATTGGACGAAACCCCAATTATCATCCTGGAAAAACGTCCTGCTTAATTATTCGATTACTCCTATCCAGCAATACAGTTACACTACAGGTAAGAATGCAACGGATGCGGCGCTGATTATTGATGCCATGGATATACTATATTCCGATAATGTAGATGGGTTTTGCATCGTTTCCAGTGACAGTGATTTTACCAAACTGGCTTCTCGTCTTCGGGAAGCTGGAATGTATGTGATCGGCATGGGTGAGAAAAAAACCCCTACCCCATTTATTGCTGCCTGTGAGAAATTTAAATATTTAGAAGTTTTGGCAGGGGTCTCCACAAATACTGCCGAGAATGGGGCTCAATTGAAAAATGAGAAACATGACTCACATAAGGATGGTATGGCTTCCTTGGATGAATTGATTCGTACCATTCGGATTATTGTAACGGAGAGCTCTGATGAGGACGGATGGGCATTTTTAGGGGAAGTCGGGAAGAGACTAAACAAACGCTATCCGGATTTTGATACCAGAAACTACGGGCATACCAAACTTACTCCTCTTATTTCCTCTTTAAAGCAATTTGAGATTCAGCCTCGTAAAACCAGTAACCCTAATATCATCCATTACTTTATAAAAGATAAACCGAAGGGTAAGTAATTATTGCAATCAAAAAAAGATAAGCTATAATTAATGGATGTTATTATATTCGTGACAAGGAGAAATGCATAATGGAAAGACAAAAACGCGTTGCAGCCATCCACGATATATCTTGTGTAGGAAGGTGTTCACTCACCGTGGCTTTGCCTATTCTTTCGGCCGCAGGACTTGATACAGGAGTATTACCTACTGCAGTCCTATCCACACATACCGGAGGCTTTGAAGGTTTCACATATCGGGATTTGACCGAAGATATTGAGCCCATATCCAAACACTGGCAATCCCTAAATCTTAAATTCGATGCATTATACAGCGGTTTTTTAGGCTCCTTTGAGCAGATTGACTTAGTCGCCGATCTCTTTAATACCTTTAGAGAAGAAGGCACCTTGGTCATGGTCGATCCGGTCATGGCAGATAATGGGGTTCTCTACTCCGTATACTCCCCAGAGATGGCTAAAGGAATGGCTAAGCTTTGTTCAATGGCTGATATCATGGTGCCCAACTTAACTGAAGCCGCCTTTATGCTTGGAGAGGATTATGTAGGCGATAATTATAGCCAAGATTATGTCGAGAAGACCCTGAGGAAGCTCTCCGACATGGGGGCTAAAAAAGTTGTTCTTACCGGTATTTCTTTTGACCCTACTAAGCTCGGAGCAGCATGCTATGATCGGGAAACAGATACCATAAGCTATGCCTTTAATGATAGAGTGCCGGGATATTTCCATGGGACTGGGGATGTTTTCGGTAGCACCTTATTATCTGGCCTTCTCAATGGCTTTTCCTTAGCAGAAGCGACGCAAATTGCGGTCGACTATACTCTGAAAAGCA
The DNA here is from genome assembly GCA_050251735.1 of Desulfitobacterium sp. GTDB lineage: Bacteria > Bacillota > Desulfitobacteriia > Desulfitobacteriales > Desulfitobacteriaceae > Desulfitobacterium. Next base: position 121,007 of record JBFWMF010000011.1, on the reverse strand, counting down.
TTCAATTGACGGTCGAAGCTAATCAAGAATGTCGCTATGGGGTTTGCTTTGAAAGAGCAATTCCTTATCTCATTCAAAGATTAGGCTTACTAAAATAATAATTCAAGATTGATTGGCCCAATAAAAAACACTCGAACTAAACTGAGTGTTTTTTTATATCTATAGAAATATAATAGTTGCATCGATCATACATTGTAAATAATTAGAAGAGTCAGATAATAGGACAGGAAACCATGTATTAATATCGAATTAATCTACTAGTATGAATTCATTTGAGGAGGAAAAAGCAGTGCCGGAGATTTTTTTCTTAGCACCGTATTCAGATATCGCTCAGGTGGCTCATAAAGTATGTAGGGGAAGCGATGATGTCGACATTAAAGTTGCTCGTATGGATGCGGCAGTAGAATTGGCGAAGAAAGCTGAAAAGCTAGGTTATCATGTGCTCATTACTCGCGGTGTCACCTGTTGGAAGTTACGCAATGCAGGCATAGAACTTCCTGTAGTAGAAGTTTCCATCGGAGGATATGATATTGTTCGAGCGTATTTCGAAGCAAAAAAAATAGGCAAACGTATTGGAATTGTGGATGTGGAAGAAGTCGTAAATAATTTAGACTTAGACGCTTTCGCCGAGGTAATTAATGACGAACTAATTAAATATACATGTAATAACGATCTAGAGGATATAAGCAAAGGAGTTCAATACTTGCGAGAACAGGGAGTGGATGTGGTCATGGGTAAGGTTGCTATGGCCAATGAAGCCGGGAGACAAGGGATGAATTCCGTGGTTATTTCTTCGGGCATGGATTCTGTTCGACGAGCCATTGAAGAGGCTCGCCGGGTTAATTTTGTCCGTAAACAAGAAATGAAAAAGGCTGAACAATTTAAAGCTATTTTGGAATTTTCTTATGATGGGATTATTGCTCTCGATAATAAAGGGAAGATTACTGTTTTTAATAAGGCATCAGAAAAAATCTCCGGTTGGAAGGCCGAAAATGCCATTGGAAAATATATCACCCAAGTCATTCCTAAAGCCGGATGTCAAAAATTACTTCAGACTGGTCAAGTAGAAATCGCGGAGTTTTTGGAGATTGGAGACACCAAGGTTCTTGCTAATCGAGTGCCAATTATCGTTGATAATAAGATTGAAGGAGTTGTCACCACGTTTCAACAAATCGAGAGGTTACAGAAGCTTGAAGGAAAAGTGCGACGCAAGCTCGCGGATCGGGGTTTAGCAGCGAAATATCATTTTAGTGATATTCTTGGCAATAGTTCGGCTTTAACGAATGCCAAAAATCTTGCTAATGAATATGCGGGGGTTGACTCAACGGTATTAATTCAAGGAGCAACAGGCTCTGGAAAAGAGATGTTTGCTCATGCGATTCACAATACAAGTAAACGGAAAAATGAGCCCTTCGTGGCCATAAATTGTGCGGCTTTACCGGAAAGCCTTTTGGAGAGTGAGCTATTCGGTTATGTGGAAGGTGCGTTCACCGGTGCCCGCAAAGGGGGCAAAGCCGGTGTGTTTGAAATGGCCCATCGGGGTACGCTTTTTCTTGATGAAGTAGGGGAAATGTCACCCATGTTGCAGGCCCGGTTATTAAGGGTTATCGAGCAGGGTGAAGTGATGCGTCTCGGTGATAGCAGTATTATCCCGGTGGATATACGCCTTATTACTGCAACCCACCGAAATCTGAGAAAAATGATTGAGAGTGGTGCTTTCCGAGAAGATCTCTACTTCCGACTTAATGTGCTCTCCCTCAAGATTCCTCCCCTGCAGATTCGGGGTGAGGATATTATATTGATTGCCTATCGCTTCTTAAATGAATTCTGTTCTCGACGCGGAAAGAGGATGGGCAGGTTTACTCCTGAGGCTGAGGAAGCCCTTTTAAACTATTCCTGGCCGGGGAATCTCCGCGAACTCCGCAATGCCATGGAAAGATTGGCTATGCGTGCATGGCAGGAAAAAATTACGGCTGAGGAAATCACCAATGTTCTACTCTTGGATGAAGGAGTAACGCACACAGAAGAAAAAAGAACCGCCAATACAATGATACAGAACCCTCACAATATAACCTTCGCTTTTAAACCTCCGACTTTTGTAGGTGAAAAGGTTATAAATCAATTGGAGAAGCAAGTGATTCTTCAACTTTTAGAGGAAGTTGGCGGAAACAAAACAGAAGCTGCTCGACGTTTGGGAATGAGTAGAACGACCTTATGGAGAAAACTTCAAGAGTGATCGTATTAGGGATTTAGCGTTTCATAAATGATCAATTGTTACATATCTGAACGCCATAGTGTTATAAATATGAAACACCGATGGCGTTATTTTTTGGCTAAAAGTTGTCTGAATATTCTTTGTATAGCGATTTATAGAATTATTCGGAAATATAGTTTGACTTTTTATGGATCTTAAAACCTTGAAAATATGGAATCTAAGAAAGATTTTGATCAATACTGGTACTTTTTAGAGTTTTTTTGATTAACAGCATGGAGTTTGGCATGTTTCTTGCTTTAATCTATAAGCGTAATTAACAGGCAAGGAGGTGTTTAGAATATGGCATTAAAGGAGCTACCTGTTGTTCCTTCAGGTGACCCCGGTTCTTTGGCAGAATCTCCAAACTCAGCCATTCAGCGTCTTTATCGTCCAGTGATAACAGACCAGAGCCAAGTCAATTCCATCATATTGCTTTATTGTCCAGATGGAGCTCTTTCTTTGACAGGTGATGAGATCATTGTCAGCTATAAACTTTGCAAAGGCTGCGGCATCTGTGCCAAGGAAAGTAAGGGAATCGAGATGGTATCGGAATATACGGGACCAAGAGGAATTTTTTAGGCAAAGGAGGTAGAAAATCAAATGAACAAAGCACTTATCACAGGAAGTGAAGCAGCCGCTCTTGGTGCCAAGCTCGCTCAAATTGAAGTACTCGGGTATTATCCAATTACTCCCGCTTTCCCGGCCATGGAAAGACTCAGCAAATATATTGAGGATGGCGAACTAAATTGCAAGTTCATTAGAGTGGAATCCGACCATAGTGCTCTTGCAGCAGTACTGGGAGCTTCTTTAGCTGGAGCACGCAGTTATACAGTAACAAACTCTCAGGGATTATTACTGATGACAGAAGTTGTTTATCATGCTGCGGGCCTTCGTCAACCCATCGTCATGGGTGTTGCCAATCGAGCGTTATCTGCTCCCCACAGTCGTTTTCCAGAGCATGGTGATGCAGTCTCTCAAGGGGCTAGCGGATGGATTCAAATGTTCTGCGAAAATAATCAAGACATCATGGATAACACGATTCAAGCGTTCCGAGTTGCTGAAAAATTACGCACTCCCGTTATGGTTAACTACGAAGGCTATATTCAGTCTCATACCTTAGAGGAAGTCTATGTACCTGAGCAGGAGAAGGTGGCAAAATTCCTCCCCTTAAATCGTCAGCCTGCCCTTGATATCAGTAATCCCAGAGGAGTAAATACCGTCACCAGTCCTGAATTCTACACCGATTATAAGTACAAACAGAATGAGGCTATGCTTGAGTCGCTAACTCTGATCCCACAAGTAGCTAAAAAATATAATGCCGAGTTCGGCGTAGCATCTTGCGGACTTGTCGAGGGATATAGAACAGATGACGCTGAACACGTGATCGTGGCTATGGGATCCATCGTCAGTACTGCAAGACTTCTTGTAGATGAGTTAAGAAAAGATGGCAAGAAAATCGGATTGTTGAAGGTTAAGGTCTGGAGACCTTTCCCGGCAGAAGCCATTTTAGCCCAACTGAAAGATGCCAAGTATGTGACAGTGCTGGATAAAAATATTGTCTTTGGTGTGGGGGGAGCTTTAGCTACAGATATTAAAGCAGCTGCTTATGGTTATGGAAACAAAGTGATTAATGGGGTAATCCTTGGGTTGGGCGGCCGTAAATGTGGCATTGATGAAGTCAAAGAAGCCGTCGAACATACGGAAAACAATACTTCTAACACAAATACTTCCGAGTGGATTGGATTATAAAGGAGGGATGAATGATGATCGATTTTAAGGAACTTCCGCAAGAGGAACTTTTTGGACAGGGAAATTTAGGATGCAAAGGATGCGGGGCGGCAATTGCTGGCCGACAAGCCATGAAGGTTCTCGGAGAGCGGACTATTATCACAATCCCAGCATCTTGTATGGCCACCCTCGGTGGTAATAATAACAAAACAACTTGGCGCGTGCCTTTCTACCATACGTTATTTGAATGTGCTCCGGCAATATCCTCGGGGATTAGAGCAGCGTTGGAAATCCAAGGGATTAAGGATGTCAATGTAGTATCCTGGGCCGGGGATGCAGGAAGTGCGGATATTGGGTTCCAATCTCTGACGGGTGCCGCTGAGCGCCAAGAACACATGATACATGTTCTCTACGATAATGAAATGTATATGAATACAGGCGGTCAAACCGGTAGCCAAACCCCTTTATATGCTATTACCAGTAATAGCGCTTTAGGGAAAAAGGTTAACAAGAAGAACATGCTGGCGATTATGGAAGCTCACGGTATTGATTATGTCGCCAGTGCCAATATCGCTTACCCAGAAGACCTCATGGCAAAGTTCAAAAAGGCTGCTGCTAAGGAAGGATTCTCCTATATTCATATCCTTGCCCCTTGTCACCGTGGCTGGCAGATTAAACCCGACGAAACTATTGAAATCGCTAGGAAGGCAACCGAATGCGGACTTTGGGAACTTTTTGAAGTGGATGAAGGAAAACGAACCCGGACCTATGAGCCAAGTTTTACTCCAGTAGGAGATTATCTGAAATCCCAAGGTCGATTTAAGAATCTAAGCGAAGACCAAATAGCAAGTTTTCAAAAGTCTGTGGATGCGCATTATGGGAGAGGGGAGTGAGAACAGTGATCGAAATAAAATTCTTGGGACGGTTTGGTCAACCCGTGGGAAAAATAACTAGAACAATGGGAAAAAGGCTTATGTCTGAGGGTAGACATGTCCAGGTATTTGATGGATTTGGAGCGTTTCGACCTGGAAATCTCACAAACTCTACCCTAAGAGTTTCTGACAAGGCCATTATTGAACGCTCAGAAAATGAGACCACCCCAGATATCGTCGTCGTACTCGATAATAGCTTATTTGCAGTAAGTGATGTAACCAAAGGATTAAAACCCAATGGTAAGGTGATGGCCTTAGGTGTCACCAAGGATGTTCTAGGAGAAAAAGCGCAAGATGTTACATTTATAGCTTTAGACTCAAGCTTCAAAGGTGGAACAGACTGTGAAGACGAGTTGCTCCTAGTTCTGAAACAGCTCAGCGTACTGTAATGAAAAGAGTAAAATAAGTTAAGGAGGAGTACTATGTTTGAGTTGGATTTTTTAGCCGACACTGCGCTAGCCCAAACACTAGCCGCCAATATGGATGTTATTTCTCTTATCGCCTTAGTGCTAGCAATTATCCTATCCATATGGAAAAACACCAACCTTGGAACCTTAGCCCTCGGTCTTACCCTTGTTATTGGAAATTTAATTGGTGGAGTTCCAGTTAAAACTCTTATTAAAGCTTATCCGACAAGTTTGCTTATCATGTTGGCCGGGGTAACCTTTCTCTTCGGTATCGCTCAGGTTAATGGGACGTTGGATAAGATTACTAAGTACACAGTTAAATCAGCCAAAGGAAATGTGGCAATTATTCCGATTATCTTATTCTTTCTGGCTTTTTTCCTTTCCTCAATTGGACCAGGACAGATTTCCATTTCTGCTTTGATGGCTGCCCCTGTCATGGTTTTAGCTGTAGAGGTTGGTATTCCTCCTCTACTCATGGCACTTGTTGTCGGTAATGGTGCTCAAGCCGGTGCTATGTCCCCTTTGGCTCCGAACGGGATTGTTGGTAATAGTGTTCTAGCTCAAATGGGCATTACCGATATGGCAATGCAAATGTGGGTCAGCATGCTTCTTGTTCACGTCCTCGTAGCGGGTTTTGCGTATTTCTTATTCGGTGGACTAAAGCTTTGGAAGAAACGCAATGATGAAAATAGCCCTGCTAAAGTATTGGCAGCCATGGTAGTTGAACCCTTTAACTTTGCCCAAAAATCAACTCTAGCTGCAATTGCCATCTTAGTTATCTCCGTAATCGGCTTTGGCCTAGATATCGGACTAGTGGCTTTCCTCCTAGGCTCAATCCTGATCTTTATGAAATGTGCTGATGAAAAAGCCGCCTTTAAAGCAATGCCTTGGGGAGCTATTATCTTAGTAACTGGTGTAAGCGTCATGGTCGGTCTCATGAAGGACATCGGCGGAATGGATCTCTTTGCAGAGATCATGGCTAACTTCTCCACCCCTTATACAGCTACTTTAGTTGTGGGTTTCTTCTCAGCTATAGTATCTGCTTACGCTAGTACTTCAGGAGTTATTATGCCAGCCTTCTTACCCATGGCTCCACTTCTCTTAGAGAAAATTGGATCTGACCCAGCAGCATTGCCTGCCTTGATCACCACGATTGTTGTCGCAGGCCACCTTACCGATATGAGCCCTCTCTCCACAACTGGAGCTGTCTTTATCTCAGGTGCACCGGATTCAGTTGATTCGAAGCCATTATTCAAAGGCATGATGATATGGGGACTGTCCATGTCAGTCTTTGGTGCAATACTTTGTTGGTTACTATTCACTGTATTGGGATTGGCATAAAACAAACTCAATATACTCATCATTAGTTGAATAATTTGGTAACTTCATTTACCATTAAACCTCCTTTAGCCCCCCTATTCCTAGGGGGGCTCCCCTTAAAAAAAGACTCCCAGGAATTTAAATAGCTGTACTTTTAGTGGAAGAGGGGATTGTTGTGAATTATTTTGATCAAACATTAGCAAAAGCAGCATCTTTACCCCATATAGATCCCGGACAAGAAATCATTCTCAAGGTAGATCTCATACTTGGACATGACGGAACATGGCCCAAAGTATTAAGCGCGTGGAAGAGCAGCAATTATAAGTTGGCCGCTGACAATAAGGTGTTTTTGACTCTGGATCATGGTTTTCCAGCTCCGTCCATCAAGGATCGGATCTTTCATCAAGAGCTTAGTCAATTAGCAAAAGAAAAAAACCTTAAGTTATATACACATGGAGAGGGCGTATTGCATCAGGTTCTCGCTGAAGAAGAGGCCTTGGCGCCTGGAATGTTGATTGTAGGTGCCGACGGTCATGTGGCTACGGCTGGTGCTTTTGGAACAATTGCATTTTCCCTTTCCCCAGAGCAACTTATTGAACCTTTGGAAACTGGCTTTTATACCGTAACTGTTCCTGATACAGTAACAATTAGTTTAGAAAATCAACCGACTTCTAACGTTATGGCTAGAGATATTGCCTTAAGTATCCTTGGCAACCTCCATAATGAAATCAAGGGCAAGGCGGTAGCTTTAACCGGCTCATATTTGGAGCAGACCAGTATAGATTCCAAAATGACATTATGTAATTTGCTTCCAGAAGGTGGTGCCCTTACCGCTTTTGTACTTCCCATCTCTGAAAACAGGGGAGAGGCAAATTATTCTATCGATGTAAGTGCTTTGGAACCATTGGTAGCTGTGCCTCCAGCGCCTACGAATGTTCAGCCGGTAAGTGAGCTGAGCGGAAAGAAAGTTACCGTGGCTATAATTGGAGGATGTTCAGCTGGGCGAATGGAGGATATGCTCCTTTGCGCTTCCGTATTAAAGGACAAGAAGGTACATCACGAGGTAACCTTAATTATCACCCCCGCATCGGGTAAGGTGGCCAATAAAATGGATGAAATGGGCATCACTTCAGTTTTACGTAATAGCGGTGCTGTAGTAATGCCTCCCGGCTGTGGTCCCTGTCCTGGTAAGCATTTTGGATTACTATCCCCCCAAGATATAGCTATTACGACTACAATCAGAAATTCACCAGGTAGAATAGGCTCCGAAGAGGCGGAGATCTATCTTGCGTCACCATTAACTGTTGCTCTATCAGCTTTAAAAGGAGAGATTGCCGTTAGTGAATAGGCATGAAATTGTAAAGTTGTAAGAACAGGGAGGAACTAAAATGATTTCGAAGGGACAGCTTATACAGGATCTAGAGGCCATATTTAGGTCTGAGCGAGTTCTAAAAAGTGAGCTGCAACGCTTTTGTTACACATATGATAGTTCTTTCGTTTCTCAGCAAACCGAATACTACCCCGATGTGGTTGTCTTTTTAGACAACACTGAGGATGTATCAAGGTTAATGAAATATGCCTGGGACAATGAAGTGCCGGTGACTCCGAGGGGGGCCGGCAGCGGCCAGACAGGTGGAAGTGTTGCCATACAGGGCGGTATTGTTCTAGATCTATCCGGGTGGGATGATATTGTGGAGATTGATGATGCCAACATGCAGGTAGTCGTAAGACCTGGTATTGTCCATTCTGATCTTAATGATAAGTTATCTCCCTATGGTCTATTCTTCCCCCCGGATCCCGGCAGTTCTAAAATGGCAACTGTGGGTGGAATGGTAGCCAATAATGCTAGCGGCTTAAGAGCGGTGAAATATGGCGCAACCTTCCAGTACGTACTGGGTTTAGAAGTGGTTCTACCGAATGGAGACGTAATGAAAACCGGCGGACAAAAATCCAAAGCCTTAAAAAGCGTATCCGGGATTGATCTCACTCGTATATATTGTGGTTCTGAAGGAACGTTAGGCGTTATCACTGAGATTCGCCTAAAGGTCTTGCCAAAACCCCAATCCCGTGGCATTATGCTGGCTCTCTTTGAAAAACTGGAAGATAGTGCTTTAACTGTTCTCGATGTTTTCAAAGCCGGCCTTATTCCCTCTGGAATTGAAATCCTTGACGATGGGGGAATTCGCTGTGCTAATATATTTAAACCCGATTTAAATATCCCTGAGGTAGAAGCGGCAATTTTCTTTGAGATTAACGGATCTAAAGCCGCAGTCACCGAAGAAGGAGCACAGGTGAGGGCTATAGCTGAAAAACGGGCTTCCAGTGTGGAGTGGGCTACCGATGCTGATCGGATGGCTAAACTCTGGCAAGGGCGTGCAGTTATTGGGGCAGCTTCCGCTCGGTACTTGGAAGGCAAAACCCGGATTTTTGCCGGTGAAGATGTTTGCTTCCCAATCTCCAGAGTGCCTGAGGCCCTTAGGAATATCCGCAATATTGGTGCGAAATACGATATACCCGTCGTTATCTATGGTCATATTGGGGATGGTAATATGCACACAGCTCCCATTATGGACCCTTTGAATCCTGATGAAGTGGAGAGAACTCATAAGGTAGCTGAAGCCATTCATCGTTTAGCTCTGGAAATGGGCGGATCTACCACTGGGGAGCATGGAGTAGGATTTGCAAGAGCTTCTTACATGGAAGAAGAGCACGGAAAAGCCCTCGATGTTATGTGGGCTATTAAGAAGTCGATAGATCCCAAATTGATAATGAATCCTGGCAAGATATGGAAGCTGGGGAGGGAATAGTATATGGAATCTGCATATAAGCTTAACTTCTCTGAAGAGCTTAAGAAGTGTGTCAAATGCGGAACTTGCCGTGCCTATTGCCCGCTCTTTTTGGAGATAAAGGGTGAATATGGATCACCGCGGGGGCGTTTAGCACTGATTAAACAGCTTCATGAAGGGAAAATTCAGCCAACCCCAGAACTAGCGGATATTATTTATTCCTGTCTCCTTTGTAAAACCTGTGCTGTGGAATGTCCTTCCGGGGTCATCACCGATGATATAATTATTGCCTCCCGCAATTATATGAATGAAATTATGAAACAACCGACCATTAAGGGAGCGCTTCTAAAAGGTTTCTTAACTCGCCCGGGTATGCTCTATGCTAGTATGACCTTAGCCGGTCTCTATCAAAAAGTGGGATTGCATAGCTTACTGAGTAAGACCAGCCTATTCGACCTTCTACCGGAAAAGCTTAACGCTTGTACCAAGATTATGCCAGATATAAGCAAAAAGCCAGCACGCTCTCGTATACCGGTGGTTACCCCAGCTAAGGGAGAGAAGAAGTTTAAAGTCGCCTATTTCCTCGGTTGCGCAACCAATCATATTTATCCAGATGTACCTGTGGCCGGAGTCAAAGTTTTAAGTCAGAATGGCTGCGAAGTGGTTACCGTGGAAGGGGTAAAATGTTGTGGCATGCCTCATGTGGCTTATGGAGAACTCACCACTGCCAAGGAACTAGCCAAACACAATATGGAGATCTTTTTTAAAGATGACTACGATGCTATTATCTCTGATTGTGCTTCTTGTTCATCTACCTTTAAAGAGTTATACCTGCACCTTTTCAACGAAAACGAATTTGAATACGAGATGGCTAAGCAGCTGTCTGCTAAGACTTGGGATCTTAACCAATTTCTAATTCAGAAAACTGGTATAAAACAGGGGAAAACAGAAGGACGCAAGGTCAGAGTGACTTACCACGATCCATGTCACTTGAAACGAGCACAAAAAGTATTTAAAGAACCTAGAGAAATCCTTAAGCAAATACCTGGCGTGGAATTTGTAGAAATGAAAAATGCTGACCGTTGTTGCGGTTCAGCAGGTAGCTTTACGATTATGCATCATGATTTATCTATGAAAGTTTTAGAGAAGAAGATCAATAGTGCCAAAGCAGTTGAACCGGATTATGTAGCCACCTCTTGTCCAACCTGTACAATGCAGCTAAGTTATGGACTCAAACAAGCAGGCTCTAAGGCCCAAGTCGTTCACCCGGTACAAATACTAGCTGAGACCTACGCTGAATAATTAGGCATTAAGGTGCTTCACCACAGAAGCCTATAGACTGATGTTTTAGAATTAGGGGAAATTAGCTGTAGGATCAGTGGTGCTCGTCAATCAAAAAGCAATTTAAGGCTTAGAATGAAATGCTTTCATATCAGGCTTTTAGCTAAGGAGTGTCGCTTATGACAAATAGAGATGAATCTTCCCAAGTAGTGATGCGGCCTAAAGAGGTTGAATATGCTATAAAGCTAATGATCACTACTACAGCACTAGGAGTACTAGTCGGATATCTCAATATTCCTGTGTCCCCGGATCACGAATATTTTCGAGCTTATATTTATCTGATTCTCTTAGGAATGCTCATCAATATCTATTTTGTATATAAAGTCTCCCAAAATCGAGACTGGGCTAGAAAGATTTTTATCGGCTTAACCTTAGTTTCCTTCATCTATTATCTGCCACAATTACTCACAGTTATTGTCTCGACACCTTTCAATGGTGTGTTGCAGTTTGTAAGCATGTCACTTCAGGTTATAGCGGTGTACTTTCTCTTACGCAAGGAGGCCAAAGATTGGTTTGTCCTCGTTAAAAGAGCAACATGACTGCACTATAGTATGGTCAAAGGTCATGTTTATAGTGTTTATATTAATTAAAAATGCAGATTTTTGAGAACTGCCTGACTTTATTGGGCAGTCTTTTTATTTTTAATCGATAGTGATATTATGAACTTAAAGACAAATATTGCAGTTTAAATAGGGAAATACTATAGCATAAAACTCAGGGAGATGATTATATGAATATTTTAAGTGGTTTATTGTTTATCGGGTTATCAGTTTGCTTCATTGCTATGAAATATAAGAGAGCTTATACTGAATTAGTAGCAGATAGGACAAATTTCAATCAAGATCGCTCAATCTTTATGGAATAAAGCTATCTACAGTATATATACATGAAATACTTGCCCAAAGTGAAGAACTAAAGTATCCTGATAATAAAAAGCTTAGCAAATGCCCACAGGCAATTGCTAAGGCTTTTTTATTCTATGGGGTGGTTTCAAAGTCCCCGCCAGCTTTCAGGTCTCAGAGCTTCTTCTCGGTTCTCCTCTATTACCTTCTTTAGGGTGGACAATAAGTGCTCCTTATCATAAGGAAGATGAGCTTTAAGGGGGAGGTAATTCGAGGCATGGTTGCTGCGGAAAAGACAATCCCGGAGATTAAGGCCTTGAATTATCTGTTCTAATTCCATGAGATATTCCCAGGGATTAAGCAGAATGAATTCACCGGATTGCATTTTTTTGTAGAGGGGGGCCTCAGGATCTAGCATCAAGGTGAGTGCTCCAATATAGTGAGGATTAATGGCGCTGAGAACTATCCCGGTCTCCAGGGCATGTTTCTCAGAAGCTTCTTTACCACCAAGTCCCAAGATAATGGTGCAGGAGAGTTTCAGTCCGCTGGCCACAACCCTTTGTCCGGCGGCTTTCATTTCCGCAGGAGTTACCCCTTTGCCAATAAACTTAAGGACGTCTTCACTACCGCTTTCTACACCGAGATAAACAATACCCAGTCCTTGATCTTTAAGATAGAAAAGCTCTTGAGGAGTTTTGTTCAGGATATCTTTAGGCCCTCCATAGATTCCAACTCGTTCAAGGTAAGGGAATCTCTGGTAAAGTGTTTGCAAGATTTCTCCTAATAAATCGGTATCACAAGCGAGGGCATCGCCATCAGCGAGAAAAATTCTTTTCGCCCTAGGATATTCCCTCACTCCAGAATCAATACTATTCATAATATCTTCTTTTCTGAGGGTGCGAAAATTTTTTCCCTTGTACATACTGCAAAATGTACATTGATTATGCCTGCAACCGACAGTGATTTGTAAAATCAGGCTCGAAGCCTCGCTGGGAGGACGATAGACAGCTCCTTCATAAATCATAAAATTCCTCCACTTCCTGAAAAGTACTTAATGCTTACGATGTAAATATTGGCTATACTTGTCAGATTCCCTTTTTTGCACCATTCGCTCCGCTAAGTATACAGGATTATAAATTGTCATGTTTCATTATTCATGATAAACTAAAAAAATCTTATATAATACGACAATATAAGTTGAAACTAATTAAAGAAAGGAAAAAGACAGTTGAAAGATCTGATCAGAAAATGGAACGAAATTAGTCTTGTTAAGCGAATTCTTGTTGGACTCATTATTGGAATTATTCTTGCCTTAACGATTCCTGATGCGGCCGCGCCTGTATCTATTCTGGGCAATTTATTCGTTGGAGCATTGAAAGCGGTTGCGCCAATCCTTGTCTTCTTTCTCGTTATGGGGGCAATCGCCGGCCATAAAAGCGGACAGCAGACCAATATGAAATCCATTTTAGTCCTCTATCTCTTGGGAACTTTCTTGGCCAGCGTTGTGGGAGTTATCGCCAGCTTTATATTCCCCGTAAACATCAGCTTGGCTCCTGGAGCGGAGGCTGTGTCATCCCCAGGGGGGATTGCCGAGGTCCTTTTAGCCTTGTTGATGAATATCGTGGATAATCCCGTGAAAGCACTTATGAATGCAAACTATATTGGCATCTTAGCTTGGGCCATTCTGCTGGGATTAGCTTTAAGAAGTGCAGGGGAAACCACCAAAAACTTGATTATTGATTTTTCCGAAGGAATATCAAAAGTGGTTAAATGGGTGATCAGTTTGGCACCCTTCGGCATTATGGGCTTAGTCTTTGATTCTATTGCTACTAGTGGTTTAAATGCTCTACTAGGCTATGGAAAATTGCTGGTTCTTTTAGTGGGTTGTATGCTATTTGTCGCTTTAATTATCAATCCGCTGATCGTCTATGTTAAAATCCGCAAGAATCCTTACCCGCTGGTATTTCGTTGTTTAAGGGAAAGTGGTTTAACAGCGTTCTTTACCCGGAGTTCGGCAGCTAATATACCGGTTAACATGAATCTCTGCGAGAAGCTTGGTTTAGACAAAAACACGTATTCAATTTCAATTCCTTTAGGAGCAACTATCAATATGGCAGGTGCAGCCGTAACAATCATTGTACTAACCCTAGCGGCTGTTCATACCTTAGGGATCTCAGTTGATTTTCCGACAGCTATCATTTTAAGTGTGCTGGCCGCTGTGGCAGCCTGCGGCGCTTCCGGTGTAGCTGGGGGATCACTTTTGCTCATTCCTTTGGCTTGTAGCTTATTCGGCATACCTAACGATATCGCCATGCAGGTCGTTGGAGTCGGCTTTATCATCGGCGTACTCCAAGACTCTTGCGAAACAGCTGTTAACTCTTCAACTGACGTGTTATTCACGGCTGCAGCTGAATATGCACAATGGCGTAAACAGGGGAAAGCATTCTGAGGCTTTTCAGCCATAACACTACAGCAATGGCGATACTGCCATAATTTACTTGACTGATAAAATAATAAAGAGTACAATTTGTCCATAAATTGAATCTAAGTTCAGTTTATGGACTTTTTATATTGAAAGCATGGAGTTGGGTATGGTCTATAACAAAACGGATAGAGTACTTGAGAAACAAGAATTACGCAGGAAAAGGATAATCAAAGCAACTAAGGAAATCCTATCTGAAGAAGAAGAGATCGGCAAGGTGTCGATTAAATCTATTGCAAAGCGTGCCGGGATCGCTACAGGCACGTTTTATCTCTATTTCGCTGATAAGGAATCCTTAGTGGATATGATCGTCAAAGAGATCTATGATGAATTATTGGCAAAGATCAAGAAGGAACGTGGACAATACACCAACCCCTTCGACAAGCTTCAGACGTCTATGGAGGTGTGTATTCGTTTATTCTTAAAAGAAAAGTACTTGGCTAAAATCCTCTTGGAGAAGTTTCCTCAGCTTCAGACCGCATTAAATACTAAATATGCCGATATTGAGGAAGACTTAATTCGTTTGACGAAGATTGATTTGGATGAGCTTATGGAGGATCAATTGATCCCCAAGCAAGATACACAAGTGACGGCTACGGCTTTCGTAGGAACCTTCCGTGAGGTTATTTTATCATGGATCAGCAAGGGAGAACCGGAAGATATCGATTTGGCCTATCGAACTTTAATCAATTACAACATGAGAGGGATTGGGAGATTTAAAGTTGATGAAGAAGGATAAGGATAAAGATAAGGAGATGGACATGGATTATTTATCCATCGAAGCGTTAAAGGTAGTTTATTCCCAAAATGGTCAATTAACCACTGCCTTACAGGATGTGAATCTGTCCCTACCTTTAGGGCAGATCGGAGCAATTATCGGCCCTTCAGGGTGTGGTAAAAGCACCCTCCTGAGTGTTGTGGCAGGTTTAAATAAGAACTATCAAGGGCAGGTTTTGTTAAAGGGAGCTCCCCCAAGAGCGAGCAACGAGGTTGCCTTGATCCTGCAAGAATATGGACTTTTACCCTGGAAAACCGTATGGGATAATGTCAAGTTAGGTCTCCGTTTCCGGGGTGTTTCCAATACCGAAGCGACGCAAAGAACAGAAGGGATGCTTAACCAGTTAGGGTTACTTCAGTTACGAAAACGGTTTCCAATCCAGTTAAGTGGAGGACAACGTCAGAGAGTGGCTATCGCGCGATCTTTAGTGCTTAATCCGGAACTACTGCTCATGGATGAGCCCTTTTCTTCGTTGGATGCCCTGACCCGCGAAGAGATGCAGGATTTGGTGCTGAACGTATGGCAGAAGACGGGGCTGACCATCCTGATTATTACCCATAATATTGAAGAAGCAGTGTTCTTAGGGCACAAGATTTTTGTTATGTCTTCTTGTCCAGGTACAATTACCCAAGAGATTGATAATCCCTTAGCCGGGGACTATGAGGCCAGAGGAAAAATGGAATTCCTTGAGGTATGCAACTCCTTACGCCTAAGTCTGCGGGGGAGGCATGAAGCATGCATATAAGATCCTTCGCTAATAAGCTGTTAATCACTCTAGTTACTGTAATTCTTATAGGCTTAGCTTGGCAGGCTTTGTCCATGATTCTAGAAACCTCAGCCTTTCCGCCACCTGTGGAGGCTCTGCAATCCTTTGGACAGTTGTTTTTCAGCGATATGATTCCTCATTTGCAGATTAGTCTGTATCGGGTAGGAGTCAGCTTAATTATTGCTGCACTCTTAGGAATTCCTTTGGGATTATTCCTGGGGAAGAACAAACGGGCTGATGACTTTTCCGCACCCTTTCTTTACCTAACATTTCCCGTCCCTAAGGTTGTTTTCCTACCTATTTTTCTCATTCTTTTAGGGATAGGCAATGTCTCAAAAATCGTCATGATTACGTTGATTGTCTTCTATCAGATTGTGGTTACCACCAGAGATGCCGCTCGCAATGTGCAGCAAGAGTACGTTCTTTCCGTAAAATCATTAAAAGCTTCCCCTTGGGAGCTTTATCAGCATGTATATTTCCCAGCCTGTCTACCATCGATTCTTACCTCTTTGAAGCTTGGTCTTGGTACAGCCATGGCCATCCTTTTCCTCGTGGAAACCTATGCCACTCAGGAGGGGATCGGTTTCTTTATTATGAATTCATGGAGCAGTCTAGCCTACGATAAAATGTTTGCCGGTATCATTGCCATGGGTCTCATGGGCTTTTTATTATATCTCCTGTTAGATACGTGTGAGAAAGTATTTTGTTCCTGGGTTAATCCTTAATCCACAGGGCAAACTAAAAACAAGGACCGATAAGCTGCTTGACACTGAAAAATATTTATTCATCAGTGATGCTGTCTAAGCAGCCTGAAATAAATTATGCCTGAAAAAAACTATTGACGAAATTCGAAAAAGGGAGTTTAATAGAAATCAAGAAATGAACTTGAGTTCATAATTTTGATTTTTCAGGAGGAATAACTATGGGTAGAAAGTCTATGGCAACACTATTGATGATATTTCTCGTCTTAACTCTTGTTGCAGGCTGTGGACAGAGTAATGGGAGCAAAGCAGGAGATTCTCAACCAACAGCCAGCCAGTTGAAGATTGGATCACTAACCATTGAAGAAAACTTGCCGATTTTAGTTGCTCAACAAGAAGGGTATTTCACAGAGCAAAATATTCAAGTGGAATTAGTTCCCTTTCAAAGCCCTGTCGAGCTGCAAAGCGCTTTTCAAGCCGGGCAATTAGACGGAACGATTACCGATATAATGATCGCCGCATTACTGAGAAGCTCAGGTGAGGACCTGCGTGTTACTTCTATTGCGCTGGGTGCGACACCTGAGGAGGGACGTTTTGCTATCGTCGCTTCCCCGAAAAGTACCATTCAATCAGTCCAGGATTTAAAAGGGAAGAGCATTGGTATCTCAACTAACTCTATCATTGAATATGTTACAGATGGTCTCCTTCTAGAAGGGGGCGTAAATCCTTCCGAGGTAAAAAAGACTACAGTAGCCAAAATCCCGCTCCGTGTCGAAATGCTTTTGAGCAATCAGATTGATGCCATCGTTGTTCCTGATCCGCTGATTACTTATGTGGTCTCTGAAGGGGCGAAAATCATCGCTGAAGACTCGAAGGGAGAAAATCTTTCCCAATCCGTGACTATCGTTAATAACAAAGTCATCAATGAGAAAAAGGATGCCTTAAACCGTTATTATCAGGCTTACACCAAAGCAGTTCAAGCTATCAATCAATCACCCGATAAGTATAAAGAGCTTTTAGTTAAGAATGTCAACATCCCTGAAAGCATTGCCCCATCCTATAAGGTGCAACACTACTCTGAGCCTCAATTGCCTGCGGAAAAAGATGTAAATAAGGTTTTAGAGTGGCTGAAAGCAAAAGATTTGCTCAAAAAACCAGTGGAGTATAACAGCTTTGTACAGTCAGGACTATACTAAGAGGGACTTGATGATATAACTCACTGATATAACTATAGTAGACTGATTTTCCGGGAACTTCCCAAGGAGCTATTTTTAACAAAAGACAAAGCATCTTTATGACGCCTTGTCTTTTGTTTTAATGCGATATAATTGTTTCGATAAATAGAGGAAATATAGTAAAATATTTTTGTAATCTTTAAAAGGGGTGAGTTTTACGCAAAAGCTAATTGATGGCATTGTTAATTTTCGTAAGGTAGATTTTGAGACTCATAAGAATCTTTTTAAAGAATTGAAACACGGTCAAAAACCCCATACCCTTTTTATTACCTGTTCGGATTCTCGGATTGATCCGAACATGATAACCGGGACATTGCCTGGAGAGCTGTTTATCATACGTAACGTGGCCAATATTATCCCACCTTATCGGGAAACAACCGAATATGTTGGAACTACTTCGGCCATTGAGTATGCAGTCCAAATGCTTGAGGTAGAAAATATTATTGTCTGCGGGCATTCTAATTGTGGTGGATGCTCAGCCGCCCTATATGCTTCGGAAAAGCTGGATGTTTTGCCTCACACTAAAAAATGGTTGGAGCTCATTGAGCCTGTCAAAAACCGTGTTCTCGCCGAATTCTCCGCTGATGAGCCAGAGGCTCGGGAATGGATGATGGAGCAGGTCAATGTTGTTGAGCAATTGCGACATTTAATGACCTTTCCTTACATTTATGAGAAGGTTATGTCAGGCCAACTTATTTTAAGCGGTTGGCATTATATGATCGAAACCGGCGAAGTGTTTATCTATGATCGGAAGGCTGGAGAATTTTGTTTGGCCAATGGAGGCTAAGTGAGATTGTTTGTGGTAAATTGAAAGGTCGTGATAGGGATGATTATTGGATTCGGATTCGGGGATCCAATCCAAAGTATATTAATGCTCCTCTTGACCTCACTGCTTAGCTATGTACTTTTTAAGAATTTTCGTAAGTATAAGCGGCAGAATCTTGATCCCCACGAGGAAAGGGAAAGACGTAGACATTATTATTATGAGCAGCGTCAACGAGCGCAGGAATACGCTCGGGAATTTGATTTGACGGATGATGAGATTGAACGGCGCTTGGATGAAGAGTTTGATGAGGATAATCGTACATCATAGTTAAGAGCCACGCTATCTGGTGAACTGCAGATAAGCGTGGCTCAATTTTTTGCTATTGATATGAAAAGCTACGCTCATGGGTCTATAATGTTACAGATTCTGAAAAAATAAGCGGGCGATATCTGCTCCACCGATAAAGGCTCCCGTAGCGCTTCCTATATTAGCAAAAGCAATCGTCAGAAGAATGCGTGTTACTTTATTATTCCAAAAGCCTTTAACGCTTAAGATGTCCTCAGAAAGCTTCTCGAAATCGCCAACATTGGGGCGTTTGAAATAGGCTTGAACTAACCCTGCAAACCAACCGGCAGCGATTAAAGGGTGTAAGGCTGCGATAGGGGCGGCTAAGAAGGCTGTCAGAATAGCCATGGGATGACCAAAGGCCAAGGTGGTTCCTAGAGCCGAAAGAATACCAGTCCAAAGGACCCAACTTAGAGTCTGTTGCATACCGGCATCGGGATTAGTGTAAAAGGTATAGGCAATCAAGGCAATAAGGAGGGCTGGGATAGACCAACCTAATATTTTGGGAACGAAAGACTTGGGAGGACGTTCAGTTAACTTACTCAAATCATGATCTTTATAGATTTCTTCTTTAATTCCGGGAACATGTGCCGCACCTAAGACAGCTACGATTTTCTCTCCAGGAGCTTCTTTGATTTTTTGGGACAAATATTGGTCACGCTCATCGATCAAGGGCGTTTTTAACTTTGGAAAGCTCTCCGTGAAATCTTTTAACATACTATTGAGCATATCGGTAGATTTAAGCTTCTCCATCTCATCCTCGGAGATGGATTGATCATCGAAAATACTGACGATAATCTCCGCAAGAAGCTTGCATTTTCCCCAGAAGCCTACATTATGCCAGATACGGGAGAAAGTTATTTGAATATCTCGATCGGCTAGCACTAGCTCCGCTCCCACTTCTTTAGCAGACTCGATTCCTTGTAGCATTTCTTGACCGGCATTGGTACCGAATTCCTTGGCTAAACGCTTTTGAAAAGAGGAGAGTGCTAAGTTCATGAGAAGAAGAGTCGCTTTTTTTTCCTTAATGACTTTAAAGATATCGGTTTCACGCCACTTACTGCCATCGAGTATGGATTTATAACGTTGTTCATCAAGTTCAATACAGACCGAATCCGGCCTTTCAGTTGCAATGACCTCTTTAACTAAATCGGCACTTTGCTTTGACACATGGGCAGTGCCAATTAAGATAATCTCTTTACCCTCAAAATTCAAGCGGGTAATGTTTTCGTTCTCTATAGTCATAGATACCTTCCTTTTACGTCTTAGATCGAAATTGGATTATTTCATATTATTATACAACTATTATTGTATCCTTTACAGAGCTGATTGTAAAAGAGTTGGTGGTGGAATTTTAACCTTTCAGAGGGTCAGACTATAAAACGTTGCGAAAAATCGTGATGGTGCCGAAGGAGAGGACAACCTTGATCACAGCAATGGGGTATTACTTTTTACGGAGAGTCATAGATTACGAAAAGGAATAAAACCCAGGACATCAAACCTATTCAAGAGATAACGGGAGAGAAGAGATTAATAGCTGAGTATTGCATTGTGATATTTTGTTGCACTTTTAATCTAAACTCTATAGAATGATTTGAGGAAGCGATTATAGCTGGTAAGTTATGAAGAGGAGAGTAGTTATGTTTGACGAGCGCGCACTTATAGCACTCTTATTATCCCTGATTGCTGGGATGGCCACCTTATTAGGAGCAGCTATTATTTTCATTACGAAATCGAAAAGCGAAAGGATATTATCTGCTTCCTTGGGGTTTGCGGCAGGGGTGATGCTCTCTGTATCATTTTTGGATTTATGGGCCCAGAGTCAGGCTTCTTTGGTTCAGTACTTGGGTAATAGACTGGGTGTCATTGTATCTATCGCGTTCTTATTATTAGGAATTCTCTTTGCCTTGGGAATCGATAATTTTGTACCTCATGAAAAGACAGATTCCAGTGAAAACGATAAACCGCACCAGAATCTTTATCGAGTTGGTTTTGTTTCGATGCTGGCCATCATGTTTCATAACTTCCCAGAAGGGATAGCGACCTTCAGTGCGGGCTATGAAGATATGGCGATGGGAATCTCCATTGCTGTGGCTATAAGCATGCACAATATCCCTGAAGGTATCACAGTGGCTATGCCAATTTACTATGCAACTGGAAAAAAGAAAGAAGCGTTAAAATACACCTTTCTATCTGGTATGGCTGAGCCGATAGGGGCCTTGTTAGCCTTCTTGGTCCTTCGACCTTTTATCAACAGCTTTAACTTGGGTGCAATTTTTGCAATTGTAGCGGGAATTATGATCTATATTGCTATTGAAGAATTGATTCCTTCTTCACGTCAATATGGTCATCAAAGGCTTGCTTTATATGCTACATTCGCAGGAATCATCGTTATGCCCTTAAGTCATATCTTCTAGAGTAAGAATAACTTCTCTTAGTGTAATAATGTATTTTAGCCCCCAAGCAGCTTTATTGTACTGCTTGGGGGCTGTTTGTTAGTATAAAACCTCTTATAAGTAAGATAATAAGGTTAGAATAATGACTTCGAAGGTGTAATGATGAGCGAAGGTTTAGTTGTAGTGGTAAGATCTATAATCGGGTTCTTCTCATTGTTGATTTTTGCGAGAATCATTGGAAAATCCCAAATTAGTCAATTGACTTTTTTCGATTATGTGCTGGGTATTACCATTGGCTCCATGGCAGCGAGCTTGGCAACGGATTTATCCAGTAGGGCTTGGCCACATTGGGTAGCTTTAGCTTCATGGTCAGCATTCGGATTCATCATGGAAAAGATTACTGTAAAATGGCGTTATGCCTCAAAGTTCCTTGAAGGAGAACCGGTCATAGTGATTATGAACGGCAAGATTATGGAAGAAGTAATGAAAAAGATGAAATACACTGTATCCGAAATCATGGGACTTCTCCGCAATAAGGGAATATTCGATGTCAATCAAGTAGAATTTGCCATTTTAGAACCCAATGGTCAGCTTTCTGTGCTGCAAAAACCAGAACACTTGCCCCTAACTCCTCAAGATATGAAGATAAAAGTATCTTCTTCAGGAATTAGTTCTGAACTAATCTACGACGGCATCCTAATCGAACAAAACCTAAGACAGCTGAAAAAGGATAAGAAATGGCTTATGAAAGAGTTAAAAAAGCAGGGTATCCATGATGTTTCCGAAGTATTTTATGCTTCTCTGAACCCTGCAGGCAGTCTTTATGTGGATCGTTACCAGGACCGCTTACAAAGCGTTTTGGATATAGGAGACTATAAAGGGCCTTACTAAGGAGAGATAGTGATGAGAAAATTCCTAGTGATTAGTATCCCTGTTGTTACCATTATCTTGTTCATTCTTATCATGCAAGGTGGCAATGTTTTAAAACGCCCTCTTGGCGATGAAGTTGGGATATCTAAGACTATTGAGATGATTGTTCAAGATATAAAAAATGAGAATTGGGATTCCGCAAGTAATCATTGGGATAACCTGTCCAAGGACTGGGATAAAGTAATTAAGCGAGTCCAGTATAGTGCGGAACGCAATGAAATCGAAGACCTATCCTTGAGCATTGCCAGCCTAAAGGGAGCTATCGAAGCCCAAGATCAATCCAGTGGACTACAGTTATCGTATCAGGCTTATGAACACTGGGAAGATTTAGGAGAGTAAAAGTAGACTTGTCCATCTTCAATTTTTTCAATTATGGCTAAGGACTCCAAGTGAATGCCATGTTCTTCGATGAGCTGCCGTCCGCCTTGAAATCCTTTTTCGATGGCGATGCCGATACCCGCGACCGTTGCACCACTTTGGTTGAGCAAGTCTAGTAAGCCCATAAGTGCTGCACCACTGGCCAGAAAATCATCAATAATTAAGATTGTGTCGTTGGGACTCAAGAAGTCCTTCGAAACCTTAATTGTGTATTCCTGATTTTTTGTATATGAAAAAACCTGGGCCGAATATACATCTTCGCTCATATTTAAACCGGCATGTTTTTTGGCAAATACTACGGGCACATACCCGAAATATTGTGATGCGATGCTAGCGATGGCAATCCCAGAAGTTTCAATCGTGAGGATTTTGGTGATTTTTTTGTTAGCAAAGCGGCGCTTAAACTCTTTACCCATTTCATTAAATAATTCTATGTCTAATTGATGATTCAAGAAACTGTCCACTTGAATGATTCGATTCTCATGAATTATTCCGTAATCTTGTATTTTTTTCTGTAAGAGATCCATTATCTTCGTTACTCCTTTTAGAGAAAATCAAGCTCCTAAACACCTCAGAAGTCAATTTTTATATATAATAAATAGAATAACTGGAGCAACAAGAAAAATCAATAACAAAATTGCCTACGGGCATACCATAAACCAGTACGACATCTACAAAAGCAATGAGAAGAGTTAAAACCCCAGCAATATGACCTTTCATCTTTTTAATAGCTAAGGCCCAGAAGAGGAAAAATATAGGAATAGCGACGAAAATTTTTTTAGATTAAGTCAATATATTTATATCGACAATTCTTTGGTAAATTAGATAAATTTCGGGATACGAAAAAGTAAGATAATCGATTCATAGTTGTATTAAAGATGAATCCTATATACATATGTACATAAATAAAGAGTAAACAAATCTCATGGATTTATTTACTCTTATGTGTCAGATAAATGTGCTGTTAGTCCTTAGGCAGAGGAGTGGTGTAAAAAGCATAGATTCCACGGAATATGCCGGCAGCAACGTTTTGTCGGAAAGTAGGGTTCTGAAGACGTGCTTCTTCATATGTGTTGGAAATGAAAGCAGTCTCTAATAGAATGGACGGCATTTTCGTGTTTTTGAGAACGTAGAATGTCGCTTGTTTTACCCCACGGTCACTGGTGTTAAGGGTACTGATGACAGCAGTACGTATACTGCCTGCAAGGTGAAGGCTTTCGTTCTTTTGGGGATTCGCAGAGGAATAAAAAACTGAAGTACCATTTGTGTCAGGATTTGTGAAAGCATCATTATGGATGCTGATGAATAGATCGGCATTATAAGAATTTGCCAGAGCTACGCGGGCTTTCAGGTCTTCTAGTTCAGTGTATTTTGCAGCAGGAGAACAATCTTCTTCACGAGTCAAAAAAACTTCGGCCCCCGCTTGAGTTAAGATATCTTTTAGTGCCAAGGCAATTCCTAGGGTATTATCCTTTTCGTAGGTTTTAGAAGGGCCGACAGCACCCACATCTGGGCCACCATGGCCTGGGTCAATCATAATCGTTTTTCCTGCTAAGGCTAGCTCGGGAATACCAGCAAAAGGATCGACCAAAACTTCTAGAGAAGGGTCGTAAACTAAATCATCTGGTTCAGGGGAGGGGGTAGTTCCTGGAACCTCACCGCTTTGTGGGGGCTCTTCTTCAGTCTCGATTTTCGACGGCAGGGCAGGAAACTCTCGTTGATTTTCTGGGTGCTTTGATTGAGTTTTACCTTCAATGATTGATTGGGTTGCTGGGCTAATGACTCCGGATCCACCTAAAATATAGACCGTTCCATTGACACTTAGATCAATAGAAATCTCAGGAATCGAATTATCAGGGCTAGTAGCTTCATTCTCAACAGGAACCACGTCAGAGCTTCCATTTGTATCGTTATTGTTGTTTTCTACGATATCTACGTACTCTTTGGCTACCCAACCCGTTTGAGATTGATAGGTTAATTTATACCAACCATTTTCTTCGGCGATAATTTCTATAGTAGTGTCCACAGGAACGGTAATTAGCTTCTCTCCTGAAGAAGAGGGAGTAGCTCTAAGATTTAGACCGTTACCTGCTGTGATTAGACCTCTTTTGAGCGGAGATGTGCCTGCCTGCTCAGAAGCAGAGGATGTCAGAGCTACATACTCTGCAGCAATCCAACCCGTGTGTGATTGGTAGGTGGTTTTATACCAACCCGTTTGTTCCTCGAGGATCTGAATGGTTGTATCTTTAGGTATGGTGACTAATTTTTCCCCGGTAGAGGAGGGAGTTAGGCGAAGATTGAGTCCAGTTGAGGGAGTGATAGTTCCTTGGCGTTTGTCCGGAGCAGCTGGAGGATTCTGCTTATCCGGAGCGGTTTGATTGATAAGAGTTATGTATTCAGCAGAAACCCAGCCCGTATGAGATTCGAAAGCGGTCTTGTACCAACCATTTTTTTCTTCCAGAAGGGTGAGGGTAGTTCCATGAGGAATAGTAATAATTCTTGCTCCGGAAGGGGAGGGAATGTCACGTAAGTTAAGTCCTCCAGAGGGGATGATGCTTGCTTGCTGTGGTTTGTTTTTTGGCGTTTCTGCGATCTTGGGCGGTGGCTCGATTTTCATGTGTTCACGCATGTAAGTATAAACGGGGGAAGGAACGTCTTGCTTTTCAGTAAGGAGGAGGGGAGCCTTCGCTTTGGCTGCTAGTACAGTTCCCGCCACAGCATCGGGAAAGGTAATTCCTGAGGCGAGGAAGAGATCGTCGGTTGCATAAGCATCTTTCACATGGGAAACCACGGAGGCATTGGTTTCATAGCGATTTTGCCCTCCGAGGCGAGTTGTGATCGTAAAGCCATTATCAGTGAGTCCGGCGGAGGGGATGACTCCTTCGCCACCGATGACGATAATCTCACTGGGTTGAGTTTCATTCAAATACGTTAGTACCAATTCGGGAATTTTCTTTGAAGTAAGAACGATGGGAATTTGTTTGATGCCGGCAAAGCTTGCTGCGGATAAGGCATCAGGGAAATCATCTCCATTAGCTAGAATGACAGTATCACTAGGCACTCGTTGCGCCAGTAAAATGGAGGTATCGTAGCGGTTCGTACCACCGATCCGCTCCACTTCAACGGAAAAGTTCAATTTACCTAACTCTTCTTCTATAGAAGGCTTAAGAACGCCGGTCCCTCCTAAAAGAACTATTTTTTGGGGCTGTAAGCGGATGAGCTCTGCTTTTACCCGGGAATCTAGCCCATTGCCTTGGGTTAGCAGAATGGGGGCATTAAGGCTTACGGCATAGGGTGTAGAAGCGATGGAATCAGGATAGTCGCCGTATTCGCACAAAATTACGGTCTCAGCCGTTGTCCAACCTTTTTGGGATATACTAAGGGCTGTTTCAACACGATCTTGCCCTGCTATTCGTTCAATGGGGTAAGCCAAGGGGCTTGCGGAAGCAACTGTAGAAGTACTCAACACAAAGGTAAGTGAAACGAGAATGGTTAATATTACTTTTTTCACTATCTTATCCTCTCCCAAACATCTTGTCTGCATGTCGATTATACCATAATAATTGACAGAATTAAGAGCAAAAGATGCAAAATAGGAAAAAAGGCCCATGATTTCGTCGAAAACCCAAATTAGAAAAAGCAGCTAAATTTAAATATACATAATGTGATGTGGTTATCTCCTTGTAGCGATGCTTGTTTATGCTGTGATTGCCTGGGGAATAGTCAAGCTTGTGGAAATCCTTAAACGCCCAAATAAGGTTTGATATAAGGTATTTTGACAAACTAAAACCGAAACTGGTAGACTATAAAATAGCCCGCATTGTTTGGCGGGCTTTTTCTAATGACTGTCTATCTAATAACGCATTTAATAACGTATCTAATAACCGTCTGATTTAGGCTAAGGCTATTATTAAAGAGAAGAATACTCGATAAATAGACTGTATGGTATAATAATAAGGCTTGCCACCTATGACTTTTTTTGCTAATTGTAGAAGTATAATGTGAGATATCCGTGTCAGATATCGAAAGGGAGGAACCACTTTGTCCATGGATTCAAACTATAATGCGGAGTCGATTCAAGTTCTGGAAGGTTTGGAAGCTGTACGCAAACGTCCAGGTATGTATATTGGTTCTATTGGTAGCAAGGGATTACACCATTGTGCATGGGAGATTATTGATAATGCCATCGATGAAGCAGGGGCAGGTTTCTGCACTCGGATTGATGTTACACTTAACTCGGATGGTTCCTTGACTGTGAAGGATAATGGTCGTGGTATTCCTGTTGATATCCACCCGATTAAAAAAATCCCAGCTGTGCGACTTGCTTTTGAACAGCTTCATGCCGGGGGGAAATTTGACAGTAATGCCTACAAAACCTCAGGAGGTCTTCATGGGGTTGGTGCCAGCGTTGTCAATGCGTTGTCGACTTTTCTGGTGGTGGAAGTCAGCCGCGAAGGTAAGATCTTCCGTCTTGAATATGAAAATGGGGGAAAGCTGAAATCCGATCTTAATGTGGTGAAAAAAGGTGTTAAAGGGAGCGGCACTCAAGTAACCTTTAAACCGGATTCGCTTATTTTTAAGGAGAGTATCAATTTTAAATTTGATATACTCCGTAGCAGACTGATGGAGCTTGCCTTTCTAAATCCCGGTCTTATGATCGTCTTGACCGATAACCGCAAAGAACAGAGGAGTGAAACCTTCCAATCTCAAAATGGGGTCATCGGCTTTGTAGAACACCTTAATAAGGAATCTGATTTTAATGCTGTACATAAAAAGCTCATCCATTTTAAAGGAGAAAAGGAAGACGTCATCGTTGAATGCGCTATTCAATATAACGATGGGGAAGTCGAGCACCTGCGTTCTTATGTCAATAATATCCCGACCGATGAAGGTGGAACTCACGAGTCTGGATTTCGTACGGCCTTAACCAAGGTCTTTAATGCTTATGGCAAGAAAAACAATTTATTCAAGAAAGATGAGAGTCTTATTGGAGATGATTTAAAGGATGGCTTAACCTGTGTACTCTCAGTGAAAGTACGGGAGCCCCAGTTCGAAGGGCAGACAAAAACCAAGCTATCTAATATGGAAGTGGAAGGAATTGTCCAATCCCTTACCAATGAAGGAATCAGCAACTTCTTTGAACAAAACCCTAATGTCGCAAAGGATGCCATTAATCGCGCTCTAACCACCTGTTTAGAACGTTTAGCTGCGAAGCGGGCGAAAGAGCTAAAGAAGAAGGCTCGGGACGCTGAAGTAAAGGCTCTGAGTGGGAAATTAGCTGCTTGCAGCGAAAAGGATCGGAATCGCAATGAACTCTACTTAGTGGAGGGTGACAGTGCAGGTGGGTCAGCCAAGTCAGGAAGAGATCGCCGCTTTCAAGCCATTCTCCCCTTAAGAGGAAAAGTTATTAATACCTATCGTGCTAAGATGGATAAGGTTCTGGAGAATGAAGAAATACGCAGTATGATTACAGCTATCGGGGCAGGAGTTGGGAAAGAATTCGAAGTAGATAAGTCCAATTATGCTCGGGTCTGCATCATGACCGATGCGGACATCGATGGAGCTCATATACGCTGTTTATTGCTCACATTCTTTTTTCGCTATATGAAGCCACTCATCATAAGTGGAAAGGTCTATATCGCCCAGGCTCCTTTGTATAAAGTAGAAAAGGAAAAGGGTAAGT
Organism: Desulfitobacterium sp.; assembly: GCA_050251735.1. Lineage (GTDB taxonomy): Bacteria > Bacillota > Desulfitobacteriia > Desulfitobacteriales > Desulfitobacteriaceae > Desulfitobacterium. Next base: position 92,937 of record JBFWMF010000011.1, on the reverse strand, counting down.
TAGTCCGTTATGCCTATGATGAGGACGAGCTAAAAGATGCCATGAAGGAATTAGGAAAAAACGCTAAGATTCAGCGCTATAAAGGATTAGGAGAGATGAACCCGGAACAACTCTGGGAAACCACCCTGAATCCTGTCAATCGACGAATGATTCAAGTTACTATTGATGATGCCCTTGAGGCCGAACGAAAGCTGAAGATTCTCATGAGCGAACAAGTGGATCCTCGCCGAGAATTTTTAATGGATAATATCGTATTTACTGAAGACGATATGTAAATTCGAGTTGAGGTGAAAGCATGAGTATACTTGAAGAAAATGTAACCCAACGCTCCTTGGAAGAGGTTCTTCCCGAGAGCTTCCTAGGATATTCAAAACATGTCATATTGCAACGGGCTGTCCCTGATGTGAGGGATGGTCTCAAGCCTGTCCATCGCCGGATTATTTATTCCATGGACGAACTCAGCATGCATCCGGATAAAGGCTATAGCAAATCCGCACGTCTGGTGGGGGATTGTATGGGAAAATACCATCCCCATGGCGATTCCTCTATCTATGATGCTGCTGTAAGAATGGCCCAGCCATGGGCTACCCGTTATCCACTAATTGATGGGCAAGGTAATTTTGGTTCCATCGACGGCGATAGTGCCGCGGCAATGCGTTATACGGAGATGCGGATGACCCATCTTTCCCAGATGATAACTCAAGATATTGAGAAAAACGTCATCTCTTTTAAACCTAACTATGATCAACGGTTGAAAGAGCCCATCGTCTTGCCTAGTCCGTTTCCTAATCTATTGGTCAATGGAGGCTCCGGAATTGCCGTAGGGATGGCCAGCAATATCCCGCCTCATAACTTGCGGGAAGTTGTGTCAGCCCTGATTCTCCAAATCGACAAGCCAGAGGTGACTCTCGAAGAGCTGATGGAGAAGGTTAAGGGACCTGATTTTCCTACCGGGGGACTAATTATCGGTTCCCAAGGGTTCACTGACGCTTATCGAACTGGACGGGGAAAAGTGATTATGCGAGGCAAAGCAGTCACAGAGCCTGGAAAGAATGGCAAAACCCTGATCGTAATTACAGAAATTCCCTTCCAGGTTTCCAAATCCACCTTAGCAGCAAAGATTGAGACTCAATCGGAAAATGGCAAAATTGAAGGCATCAGCGAAGTCCGAGATGAATCTGACCGCGAAGGCATTCGGCTTGTGGTTGAGTGTAAGAAGGATGCCGATCCTAAAAAGATCTTAAAGCTTCTCTTTAAATATACCCAGCTCCAAGAGACATTTGGCATCATCAACTTAGTTATTACAGAGGAAGGGACCCCCAAGGTCTTAGGCTTAAAAGAGATTAATAAATCATTCCTGCAACACCGTAAGGAAGTCGTGATTCGCAGGACAGAATATGAATTAGAAAAAGCTAAAGCCCGAGCCCACATCTTAGAGGGCTTAGTTATTGCTATCAACAATTTGGATGAAGTCTTGTCGATTATCCGTTCCAGTAAAAATCCTTCCATCGCCAAAGCGGGTTTAATCACGCGTTTTGAATTTACAGATGTCCAGGCCCAGGCGATTTTGGATATGAAGCTGCAGCATTTAACCAATCTCGAGTTGGATTCCATTCGTAAAGAATATGCAGACATCATGAAGTTAATTGCTGAGCTGGAGAGCATTTTGGCGGATGTTAATAAAGTCTACGCTATTATCAAGGATGAGCTTAAGGTGATTGCCGATAAGTACGGAGATGATCGACGTACCTTGATTCTTCCCGAGGATGTAGGCGAGGAAATAGATTTTAGCGCTTTTGAAGAACCTGAGAAGGCAATGGAAGTTTTTCTAACGAGAAAGGGCTTTATCAAACAAATGCCCGCCCCAACTCGAAAAAGCCAAGCCAATGCCCTTGCCTTTGCTTTTAAAGATGGCGATGTAATCATCGATCAAGCTCCCTGTACCTCAAAGGACACTCTTTATTTCTTTACCCAGAATGGCAAGTTCTATGATGCAAAGACTAAATTGATCCCTGAGGCCGGAGCTAAGGAAAAGGGAAGAGCCGTAAATAACTATTTCCCTCTACCGGAGGATGAACAAATCGTTTCGATGATTTCTCTGAAAGAAGGGAAAGAAGGGCAGCACTTTGTGTTCATCACAAGGGATGGTCAGGTCATGAGGAGTCCAGTGACCGATTTCCTCAATGCCAGAACTCCTGAAGCGATGGGATTAAAGGATCAGGATGAAATAGTTAAGGTATTCCTCAGTGAAGGAGATGGTGATTTGTTCCTCGCCAGCTACCAAGGACAAGCGATTCGTTTTGCGGAATCAGAAGTCAATCCTATGGGACGCAAATCCCGAGGAGTCAAGGGGATGACCTTAAGCGATGGGGATTTCGTTGTCGATGCTCTGTTGCTTTCGGCAAGCACAGAAGGTAATTCAGGGGATTTGATAACTGTAACGGATCAAGGCTATGTCAAGAGAACCCCCTTGGACGAGTATAAATCCCAAGGTCGTTCCGGAAGAGGGATAGCTATCGCCAAGATCGATGCAGAGAAAACAGGGTATATAGTTTCTGCGGTCCAAGTTAACGGCGATGATACTAAGGTCCTGCATATTATTCAAGAGAGCGGAACCGTGACGAATATCGAGGCGAAGTCACTAAAAATTGAGTCTAGAGCGAAGAGTGGAGTTGGGTTAGTCAACGTAATCATTAATGATTATGTGGTTCACGTCATCTAGATAATTTCATAAAGCGGTGAATAATAAAGCGGTTGTTACACATGAACTTTGAGTTCATAGAGTAACAACCGCTTTTGTGATCTCTTCTTGAGGTAAACTTTATTGCCCGTTATTGACGTCGATAAAAGGTACAGCACCACCGGTAACATTTGGAAGTTTACCATCCCACTTTTCAATGGCTTTAATCTTGGCCTCAATTTCTCTTAGTTTTACGAGTTCAGGGGTAACTTCTTGTTTTTGAAGTCTGAGAGATTCGGCTTCTGCTTTTGCTTGTTCAATTTTTTGTTTAGCTTCAATTTCAATTCTTTGCAAATCGAGATTGGCCTTTAAGGCTTGTTGCTCGGCAATTTGTTTTTGTTCGATAGCGTTATTAAATTCTTCACTAAATTTAAATTCTGTAATGTTAATTTCATCGAGAATCATAAAATAAGTGGCTAATTTTGCCGAGAGCGTCTCCTTGATCTTAGCACTCACTTCAGAACGTTTAGAGATCAGCTCCTCAGCAGTATATTGAGCAGTTATTGCCTTGACTGCTTCGCCGATCGCCGGATCGACTATTCGCTCACCATAAGATAACCCTACATTTTGATAAAGAGAATTCACTTGGTTAGGGTCAAGGTGAAAGTTAACTGCAACAGTTGTCGTCACGATTTGGAGATCCTTTGACGCGGCAGTTTGATCAGATTGAGACTTTTGCACCCGCACATCTACAGGAATCACATTTTGGATGAAAGGCATTTTAAAATGAAGACCTTCCGTTAAGACGACCGGACGGACAGCTCCTAATTGTAGCACAATGCCTCTTTGGCCAGCATTGACAATGACAAAAGCATCCAGTGCTAGAAAGGCGAGAAGTACAAGTACAATACCCAAAGTAATGAAACTTTTGTTCATTTTCAGCTTAGGGACCATATTGACAACTTTTTCAGAATCCAATTCGTGTCCTCCCTTAAACATTATTTTAATGTAGAGATTACTCCCTCTCTAACTATACCTTACTTAGTTAGTAAAAATCTATGGTACTTTTATACTTTCTCAGAATAAAATAAAGAACGAATTAAAGACAGACTATTCAGAAAACAATGGTTGACTTACAATGCCATATTTAGTATTGTCTATTTAAACTACACTTTTCTTAGTTTGTTGGTTCGTTAATGACTGTTATTAATTTTTCAATACTAAGATATCAAAACTAGTTTGAAAGGACTGGTAAACGTTATGAATCATTTGCGCAAAGAAATTACAGCTGAATACTTCAATAGTTTAGGAAAGGAATATTTACCGGGATTATTAAATGTAGAAATAGTAAGCTTGGAAGAAGAGAAGCTAAACGGTAGCATGGAAATAAAACATTTTCATATGGCACCTAATGGCTATTTGCATGCAGCCAGTATAGTCGCTTTAGCTGATACATGTTGCGGATATGCGACAGTTGCTCATCTACCCGAGGGAGCACAGGGATTTACAACGATCGAACTGAAAAGTAATCACCTTAGTACTCAACGAGATGGAAAAATCCTTTGCGTTGCCACTGCACAACATGTAGGAAGAACAACTCAGGTTTGGGATGCAGTAGTCACATCTGAAGAAAGCGGTAAGAAAATCGCCATGTTCCGATGCACCCAAATGATCTTATGGCCAAAGGAGTGAGTATAAGAATTTATAGACTTTCAAATCAAATTCTCAAGGAAGTACAAAAGCCTTAAGATGCCTACTTCACTTAACAGAGGAGTCCCACAACTAGAGAATGATGAATGTGTTTGGGACGCTGCGGGACTCCTCCGAACATTATATGTATTACTTTACATAATATTCATTATAGGACCCAATAAGAAAAATTTTATATAGCAATAAAATGCCTCCAAATATTCCCCTCTCTTCGATATATTTCTAATAATATTACGTTCTAGTTGATTAACGTTTAATTTTAAAAGCTTTCTTTGATTGTTCTCCTGTGAGTGAATCAATATCTTCAGTGTTAACGAGGATCTCCTCGATTTCAATTCCTACATAATCGGCTTTAGAATCGATACACTGGCAGCAATTATCACAGACTTTATTGTTATCTAATTCGCAACAGTCACATTCGCCACATTCTATACATAAACGATCTTCAATGATACAGGGTTCTCCATATGATTTCATATGCATTATACACTCCAATATAGTTAATTATGGTATTGATCATATTTGTAGTAATAATATCATCTATGATAATGATTTAATATTAGATCTTTTTACAATAATTCCATTTTAATAAAATATGCTAGGGTACAAAGAATCCCGGAGTATTATTAAAGGCCTCTGGGCTGTTCGTAATGTTTTTTAGAGCCGAGCGTGTTCGTATTTTAGCCAAACCTTGATCTAATAATTCTATCGTATCCTTATAACGCTGATCACTGCCTAATAGGACAAGTAATAGATCCCCATCCCCTCTTGTTACATAGGTAACGAGGCATTGCCCTGCTTCAGTAGTTGTTCCGGTTTTAAGCCCTTGATTTCCCGGAAAAACACCTAAAAGCTGATTGGTATTGGAGACCTCTCGGATCTGCTTCCATCCATTCACATCAGTCCACTCAATCATAGCTCCCTTCAGCTTTACATATGATAGAAGCTCAGCATTTTGGGTGAATTTCGTAGCAATTCTAGCCAAATCTTGTGCTGTAGTATACTGATCAGGTACTGATAAGCCATGAGCAGTTTTTATCTGCGTATCAGTACACCCCAATTGACTTGCAAACTGGTTTGTGCTAACAATAAAGTTTTCGAGTGAACCATATGCAGCAACAGCTAAAGCATTAGCTGCATCGTTAGCGCTTGCAACATACAAGGCAGTCATTAAGTCCTTAACTTGAATCTTGTCACCGGGTTTAAGGCCTAGGACTGATCCTTCTACCATAACCTCTTTGCCTACAGTTACCCATTCAGTGTCTTGTAGTTTTTCATGAACGACTAGCCCGGTTAAGAGTTTAACGGTGCTCGCCGGTGCTCTTTGGATATCTTTATTTTTCTCTAAGAGCCTCTCCCCTGTCCTAAGATTAACCATTAGATAACTAGACTCTTCAGGACGAGTATAATCACTGGACTCATTCACTTTGTTGATAGACGAAGTGTTTTTCGGGGCAGTGTTCTTAAGGCTAATCTCGGTATTACCTGATGTTGAGTAAGCCAATTCAGAAGTGTTTTGTTCTTGTAGCGTCCCAGCTAATCCTGAAAGTGTAGGTATGCCAGGATAAAAGCTTAAAACGATTACTGCAAAAGCAATAATCGCCGTGAATCTTAAGGTTTTTCTTTTAGTATTTTTATTCATAACTTGCCTTCTTTTAAGAGTATAGAGCTGACAATCTATGTAAATAGTTCATCCATAGCTTGATCTTAATCCGGACGTCACAATCTAAACTGTCTCGCTCTTATATAATAAAGACTTTTAATATTTTGAGCAAGCTTTTGTTATTAATATATAAAAAGAATCGCTTATGCACTGTAAATTAATGAAAAAGCTTTAGTTTTGTTGCCAAACAGATACAAACGGATAAGGATTGACCCATTCTCCGTTAGGAAGTTCGATACCAAAGTGTAAGTGGTCTGGCGTCGTTAAGGCAACACCGGTATGTCCTAGGGTCCCTAAAGTATCTCCCTTTTTAACTTTTTGGCCCATCATAAGTTTAGGGTTGATGGTTTGCAGGTGAGCATAGTAATAGTAATTACCATCTTCTCCCCGAACACCAACGCGTTCCCCCCCTAGTCGATTCCAACCTAATTTTTCAATTACACCATCGCTGACACTGATAATGGGGATCCCTTCCGCCCCAAAAATATCAGTTCCCTCATGTCGACGGATACCACCTTCCCTGTCCGCGCCAAAAGTATCGATAAACCAGACTTCACCAATCACCGGAAAACCAAAACGATTGGGTTCATAGAGTGGATAGGTTAAAAGAATTTCCCGACGCCGGAGAAGTTGCTTGACTGTTTCTTTTTTGATTTGTATGACTTCATTTTCCCAAGATAAATCTTGAAAAGAAATGCCTTGCTCAAGCTGCCTAATGAGATAAGCCTGCTCAGTTTCTGTAATCGTACTTTTCAGTGCGAGTAAATCAGCCCAACCTGTCGCTGACAGAGCCTCCCCTTCCCTTTGGCAGTGCAAAACGAGATGAGTCGATAAATTAGTAAGGTAAGGATAGATATCTGGAGAAATCCGAGGAGGCATGTGTAGGCCTTTCCATAAGGATAAGCTGATAACTAAGACAGCAACAGCCTTGATGATTAACATCCAAAGCCTTTCTCGAGTCTCGAATCTCTTACTGAATTTCATTCATCTCTCCCCCCTCTACAATGATTAATATGGGGAGAGAGCTCGAGTTAGAAGTATCTCTAAGGCTGCAGAGGATCAGCAGGGGTGTAAATTACCTGACCCGTCTGAATTGTAGTGTCCGTGAGTTGATTAAATTCCATAATTTTTAGAACAAGTGTACGGGTATCAATTTGGAGACCAGTGTTTTCGGCTAAAGACCACAGCGTATCACCGGATTGAACGATTTGGGGTTGAAAGGTTAGGGCTTCTACCCTACTATTTGCTTGATTCCAATCCCAAACAAACCATCCCATCCCCCCAAAAATAATGAAAAAGAGCAAAAAATATGAACAAAACTGTCTTTGTATTTTCCTCATGCGGTAATTTCTATAATTTCGATATTGACGGACAGAAGAAGTGCAAGTACTCATAATAATCCTCCTCAATGTTCCCTTAGAACAGAATAGACCGAACATAAGTTCTTGAGAACAGTATAAGGGAGAAAGTATTATTTAGTCAATAGTCTTTCGAACATTTGTTTGCACGGAAATGAATTTAATGGTACAATAGGAACATAAATACATAGGGGGGATTGGATGTATCTTGATTTATCACAAAGGCAAACTGATATTTTAGAGTATATAAAACGGGTTATTCGCGAAAAAGGTTACCCTCCTTCTGTCCGTGAAATTGGCGATGCAGTGGGCCTAATGTCGAGCTCGACTGTTCATGGTCATCTACAAACTCTCGAAGAAAAAGGATACATACGCCGTGATCCAACAAAGCCACGGGCTATTGAGATATTGGGCAGCGATGCGGATGAAAAGCGAACAGTTTTTGTACCGATTATCGGTCGAGTTACTGCTGGTCAACCCATCTTAGCTGAAGAAAACATCGAAGATACGTTCCCTCTCCCTGTTGATTTAGTGAACTCGGATACGGTTTTTATGCTCAGAGTTAAAGGTGAAAGCATGATTGATGCCGGAATCATGGATGGGGATCTTATTTTAGTCCGCCAACAACAAGTTGCCCGCAATGGTGAGATAGTTGTTGCGATGATTGGTGAAGAAGCTACGGTTAAGCGCTTCTATAAAGAAAAAACTTTGATACGTCTACAACCCGAAAACCAATACATGGAGCCTATTTATTCTCAAGACGTCGTCATTTTAGGTAAAGTGATTGGCGTATTTCGTCTTTTGCATTGATATCACACATTTTTGTATCGCCTATTTCCTGTTTAATAGCAAATGGACACAAAAATTGAGGGGCCTAAACCCCTCTTCTTTGTGTCCATTTGTCATCAGAACTATACTCTCTACCTATGGAGACCACCTTAAACCGATATTTTGCGGGAACGACAATCTTTAAAGCGCTCAAAGCCTAGTTCGATTAAACGAGTAATCAAGTCCGAGTACGGGATTCCACTCGCTTCCCAAAGCTTGGGATACATAGAAATTTCAGTGAAGCCAGGCATGGTATTAATTTCATTGATATAGATCTGATTGTCTTTTGTAACGAAAAAATCCACGCGACTTAATCCACAGGCCTCAACCGCATGGAAGGCTTGCACAGCTTTTTCTTGCAGACCGCTGACCACTAGTGGATCAAGCTCTGCTGGAATCACTAAGCGCGAGCCGGTATCGATGTATTTGGCTTCATAGTCATAAAAATCCTTAGAAGGAAGAATCTCTCCGGGGACACTGGCTTGAGCCTCATCATTGCCAAGTACACTGAGTTCAATTTCTCGCCCGACGATATTTTTCTCAACTACGATTTTGCGGTCGTATTCAGCTGCTAGTTTAAGTGCCTTAACTAGCTCTTCAGGGTTACTTGCCTTAGATATACCAACACTGGAGCCCAGATTGGCTGGCTTAACAAAGCAGGGATAGCCAAGAGATTCTTCAATATTTTTAAGTGCTTTTTCCATGTTGTTATGCAATGTCTCTCTGAGGATGGTGAGATACGGAGCTTGTGGCAGGCCGGCTTCGCTAAAAACTGCCTTCATACGATCTTTATCCATACCTAAAGCTGAACCTAAGACTCCTGAGCCAGCGTAAGGTACATTGGCCATTTCAAATAATCCTTGGATGGTACCATCTTCGCCGAACGGTCCATGCAGGACGGGAAAAATGAAGTCAAACTTCCCCTGATGAGGAAGCGGACTGCCATCGAGGGCAATAAAGTGCGGGTTCGAGGGGTCGTGAATGAGATTGACTTGAATACCCTGAATAGTGGAATCGCGTTGCCAATCTACGGGGTTTACTCCCCAATGCCATTGACCGGATTTGGTTATTCCGATGGTTTGAACTTCGTATTTTTCGGAATCTATTGCTTTGAGTACAGAAGTGGCAGAATTCAGAGAGACCTCGTGCTCTCCGGATTGGCCTCCAAAGAGAAGAACTATTCTTTGCCTTGACATTATATGTACCCATCCTCTCTGCTCGGATTTTAAATTACTCTATACTATATGCAAATCCATAAAAAAGCTACTAAAATCTTTAATCATATAAAATCAAGTGATCATCAATTGCTCATTGCTTAATCAATTGCTCCAAATCGGTTCAAGGGCCAATAACGAAATAACGTCATACCGGAGATGTTTTCAATGGGCAAAAAGCCCCATTCCCGAGAATCAGCACTATTGTTCCTGTTATCACCCATGACAAAAACTGAGCCTTCCGGAACGACGAGGGGCTCAATCGTTTTGATTTGAGGTTCCATGACATAGGGCTCTTCGATGAGCTTCCCATTGATATAAGTTTTGTGTTTGTTAATTTCAATAGTATCCCCCGGTAACGCAACTATACGTTTAATAAAATCATCGGAAGAGTGCGCGCTTGAAGGTGGATGGAAAACGATAATATCGCCTCGTTCAAATTCTCCAAAATACTTAAAGAATAACTTATCGACGATGACGCGATCTTGCAATTGGATTGTTGAGAGCATGGAGCCGGTAGGAATAATTCTGGCCTCTAAAACATAGGTGCGAATCAACCATGATAAGGAAAAGGCAATAATGACAATTTCTACAATCTCTAGTATAAATTTCAGGGTGCTTTTCTCAGGTTTACTCTCGGTTTTATTAATATAGCGTTCGTTTTCCACACTGTACACCTCACTTTAGTAATCCCTGTTCCCAAAGCCTATGTGCCGCTAAGATATTTCCGAATTTGACGTAGTACAAGGAAACCCCTCCTTGTTGGTAAACAATAAAGGGTTCGCGCATGGGTCCATCAGCAGAGAATTCGCTGGTAGCTCCTTGAATAAAGGTTCCTCCGGCCATGATGACCTCATCCTCATAGCCCGGCATTCCCGAGGGAATGGGTAGTACATGACTATCAACGGGAGATCCTTTTTGGAAGCCCTGGCAAAAAGCAACCATGCGTTCGCGCGAATTGAGTTTAACAGCCTGAATAAGATCGGTACGTGGAATTTCCGGCAACGGGTTGACCTCGAAGCCTAAAGCTTGCCAAAAGGCCGCAGAAAAAACGGCGCCACGAATGGCTTCGCTGACCGTCAGCGGGCTAAAGAATAGTCCTTGAAAAAATTGTAGCTGCCACTGGAGTGTGGCTCCTACTTCTCCGCCAATCCCTGGTGCTGTTAAGCGGCAAGCGGCTTGTTCGACTAATTCCCTTTTACCGGCGATATATCCTCCGGTAGGTGCCAAGCTCCCTCCCAGGTTTTTAATCAGGGAACCGGCAAAAAGATCGACCCCAACATCCCCGGGCTCCTGTTTTTCGACAAGCTCGCCATAGCAATTATCTACAAAGATAATGAGATGAGGATGATGTTGGCGAACAAAACCCACGAATTCAGCAATTTGTTCCATATTGAGAGAGCTGCGCCAAGCATAGCCCCGCGAGCGCTGCATAATTAACATTTTTGTATTGGCCTTAAGGGCTTGCGCTAGTAAGTCATTCTGGATATTTCCCGATTCATCAAGGGGAATCGAGTCATAGGATATCCCGAAATCCCTCAAGCTCCCCTGCCCTGTTCCGCGGATGCCGATGACCTCTTCTAGTGTATCATAAGGATCGCCTGTGACGGAAATAAAATGATCTCCAGGTCTGAGGACACCGAATAAAGCAGCTGCTATAGCATGAGTACCAGAGACGAATTGTCCCCGTACCAGCGCCGATTCTGTCCCGAGGATGCGTGCCATAACCCGATCCAGGGTTTCTCTGCCGCTATCTCCGAGGCCGTAGCCGGTCGTGCCTTGTAAATGATAGGTAGATACTCTTTCCTCCTGAAAGGCTTCGAGAACTTTGGCATGATTATATTCAGCAATTTCCAGAATAGAGTGCTCCTGCTGCTGCAAAAGCTGTTCGGCCATAACCTTGGCTTTTTGTATTTGACTCGGTAAATGATCCAAAAACAATGGTGAAACCTCCTAGTTCGTTTCATCCTTATCTATTGAAAGGAGCTCAAGGACCTTATTCCATACAGGAGCCAGTGTGCTGTCTTGAGTTAGGGACATGGGAATAGGATGGGATAATTCTTGAGCTAAACGATTTAAATCCGAAGGATGACTGATTTTATCGGTTTTATTAAGCAGGGTAATACGCGGCTTATTGCTGGATTCCAGCTGCGTTAAGATGCTGTGTACCGTATCGGCGCGCTCTAAGGCTCGAGGATGGCTGGCATCCAAGACGTGGATCAAAATGTCGGCATTTTGAACTTCTTCAAGGGTAGCAAGAAAAGCGTGAAGTAGTTGATGGGGCAGCTTTTGAATAAAGCCAACCGTATCACTAAGTAAGATATGGGTATTTTGGTTAAGTTTTATCCCCCGCACGATCGGATCGAGGGTCGCAAAGAGCTTGTCCTCACCCTGAATAACCTCACCTTTGGAACGGGTCTGTTCCATAGCTTTTTGCAAAAAGGTAGTTTTACCTGCATTCGTGTATCCCACTAAGGCAATCAAAGGGATGCCACTTTTTTCTCTCTGGCGTCTTTGCGTAGTGCGGACTTTGCGTATTTCGATCAGTTCAGTCTCAAGAAGATTAATCTTTTTGCGAACTCTACGTTTATCCATTTCCAGCTTAGATTCCCCAGGACCACGGGTCCCAACTCCCCCTCCCAATCGAGAAAGATTGATACCTTGACCGGAGAGACGTGGTAAAAGATGCTTGAGCTGAGCTAATTCTACCTGGAGCTTCCCTTCTCTTGATTTGGCACGTAGAGCAAATATATCCAGGATCAGGGTGGTTCGATCCAGAACCTTGATACCCGTCGCCTGTTCTAAGGTTCGTTGCTGGACAGGTAATAGCTCATCGTCACAAATGAGAACATTCGCGCCACTGTTTTGTAGATGTTGTGTTAATTCCTGTAATTTTCCTTTGCCTATGTAGCTGATTGGACTACCAAAGCGCTTAGGCTGAAGAAGCTGACCTACTACTTCAACACCGGCAGATAAAGACAGTTCGGCAAGCTCAGAAAGGAGTTCATAACCGGGATCTTCATCTTCCAGGGCTACTAAGAAGGCTTTTTCTTGATTGCTAACTTTCAAGACTGGGTTAGCCGGACGGGAACGAAAGTCGTTGACGGCAGTATCGTAGGAGAATTCTCTGAATTCCTCCGGAGTTAAGCTTAGGATTTCATAGCCAGAACCTTCTGGGAAGGCAATTTCCACCCCTGTGATCTGACCGTTTTTAACCCCTAAGCTACTCATGCTTTCTAAACCCGCAGAGCTTAAAGCGCTTAAGTCCATGGGGCTAAGATGCGCGCTCCCGCCGGGATGAGTATGGATACAACGCAAGCGACCCGTCTGACGGGCGGGTAACGGAGGTAGCTTAACAGTAGCATGTTGACCGATAGCTACTGCACTGACGATCCCCGAACGGTTAATATAAAGTGCAATTTCTTTATTCCATTGACTGGTTAGCTTGCAAATACCTTCTAATAAATCAAAATGGATAAGCCCCGGACGTTCTGTCCGGAGCGAAGTCAACTCTTTAAGATAATTGAGCTGGGTTCCACGGATTCCAGCGATATCACCCAGAATATCCATTTGAACCTCCGTATTATGATTTAAGTTCATCTTGTTATTTTAAGTCTTCCTCATCCAGACTTAAATCACAAGGTAAAATTCGAATCAACTCTTCACGGGATGAGGAGGATTTTTGATAGAGTCGTACAGCCTGCTTGCGAATCGTTTTTTCGACCATATTGCGGACCAAGCGGGCGTTTCCAGCATATGGATGAGAGTTTAGCACCCCTTGCAGCATAAAGCGAAAGGCGTCCCGAGCTTCTAGCGTAAATTCGTATTGACGAGCTTTCAACATGGAATCGCCAATGCTTAAAAGTTCATCGATTGAATAATCCGGAAAATCAATATGGATCGGAAAGCGTGACCGGAGTCCGGGATTCGTCTGTAAAAACCATTCCATCTCGTGTTTATAGCCGGCTAAAATCAAAATGAGTTCATTTTTATGATCTTCCATGGCCTTGACCAGAGCGTCGATGGCCTCTTTGCCAAAATCCTTTTCGCCACCCCGAGCTAAAGAGTAGGCTTCGTCAATAAATAGAACGCCCCCCAAAGCTTTCTTGACCTGATCCCGGGTTTTTTGTGCCGTATGACCTATGTATTCTCCCACCAGATCGGCTCGTTCACATTCAATAATATGCCCCTTTTGAAGGACTTCCATCTCCTTGAAAAGCTTGCCAATAAGTCGGGCCACCGTAGTTTTCCCTGTTCCAGGATTTCCTCGAAAAATCATGTGGAGGACTAGGGGCTCGGCTGTAAGTTTTTCACGTGTTCGCCGTTTTTGAATTTCTATATACGCTTGGATTTCATTAATAAGTCGTTTGACTGTAGTTAGGCCTACCAAAGCATCCAGTTCGGCAAGAATTTCTGCTATATCCTTATTTTCAGCTGCATTATGTATTACCTTTCGCCCACGAAGGGGCTCTTGATTTAAATCCGCTCCCAAGGTAAGGGGTTGAGCCTGCGAAGTTTGAACGATCGGAGGTTGGTTCTTTTCCGGTCGAAAGGTAATACGAATTGCCATAGGATGCAACACCTCCCATCTTTACTACTATACGCAGCAAGATGGGAAAGGTGTCCTAAAATTTATTGACTCATTTTGCGCTGTTGGAAGATAAGGATTTAGCATAGCGTACCCGAGCGTTTTTATCGAGATGCTTTTTGCGTAACCGAATACTTTTGGGAGTTACCTCCACCAATTCGTCATCATCAATATATTCCAAAGCCTGTTCCAAAGTAAAGATCTTAGCTTTTTCTAAGCGTAAAGCTTCTTCGGAATTACTGGCGCGCATATTCGTCACGTGTTTTTTTCTAGCTACATTCACTTCAATGTCTTGTTCACGATTGCTTTCACCAACTATCATTCCTTCATATATCTTAGTTCCTGGCTCAATGAAGGTCATGCCACGTTCTTGAGCGGAATGAAGTCCATACGTTGTAGCTTCTCCCGTTTCAAAGGCGATCAAGACTCCGCGACTTCTACCGGGGATGTCCCCTTTATAAGGCTCGTAGCCATTAAAGACATGGCTCATGATTCCTTCGCCGCGGGTTTCGGTTAGGAAATCTCCTCGGAAACCAATGAGGCCCCGAGCGGGAACTTTGAATTCCACACGCATTTGGGTTTGTGATATGTGGGCCATATTGACCATCTCGGCTTTCCGCTTACCTAACAGATCGATAACTGTACCCATGGCAGTTTCGGGAATATCACAGATCAAATATTCGATGGGTTCACATTTATGGCCATCAAGCATTTTATAGATGACCTCAGGCTTAGAGACTTGAAGCTCATAACCTTCCCGCCTCATATTTTCAATGAGAATGGATAAGTGAAGCTCACCACGACCGGACACCTTAAATGAATCTGCGGAATCCGTTTCTTCTACACGCAGGCTGACATTGGTCTCAACCTCTTTAAATAAACGCTCTCTAAGCTTACGGGAGGTAACGAATTCGCCTTCCAGACCGGCAAAAGGACTATTATTAACAATAAAATTCATAGTAAGAGTTGGTTCATCAACTTCAATAACCGGAAGAGCTTCAGGATTATTTGAATCGGCCACCGTCTCACCGATATTCGCAGTGGTTAAACCGGTTAAGGCCACAATCTCCCCTGCACCGGCTTCGGGCACATCGCTCCGTTTCAACCCTTCGTAGGTATAGACTTTGCCGATTTTAGCCCGCTCAAAGGTTCCGTCCCGCTTAATTAAGGTAATGCTTTCTCCTTGACTGACCTTGCCGCGTACAATTCGCCCAATGACGATCTTGCCTACATAGTCATCATAGTCAAGAGTTGTAACTAAGAGCTGCAGAGGAGCCTCAAGGTCCACATAGGGGGCAGGAATATGATCAAGTACTACCTTAAAGACAGGTTCTAAATTATCTGTAAGCTGATCAGGTTCGGTGCCGGAAATACCATCACGAGCTGAGGCATAGACAACCGGAAAATCTAATTGGTCTTCGTCAGCCCCTAACTCGATAAATAAGTCAAGAACTTCATCGACGACTTCAGCCGGACGGGCGTCGGGACGGTCAATTTTGTTGATAACAACGATAGGTACTAGTTTTAATTCTAAAGCTTTCTTCAAAACAAAACGAGTTTGGGGCATCGGCCCTTCAAAAGAGTCGACAACCAGGAGCACCCCGTTGACCATTTTTAAAACACGTTCCACCTCACCACCAAAGTCGGCATGACCTGGGGTATCAACGATATTGATCTTTGTGCCCTGCCAAGTAACAGCAGTATTTTTGGAGAGAATAGTAATCCCTCTCTCCCGCTCTAAATCATTCGAATCCATGACACGTTCCACAACATTTTGATTAGCGCGGAAGGTTCCGCTTTGTTTAAGCATGGCATCAACTAAGGTTGTTTTGCCATGATCAACGTGTGCAATGATTGCGATATTGCGAATATTTATCGATTTCATAAAACTTCCCTTTCTCGACTCAAAATTACCACAAACTTAAATATACCATGTCATTATTATCTCTACAATAAGTAAAATTAGTAATTAAATTAAATTTACTATTGATTAGACCAAATCCTATATTGACAAAATTCGAAACCATTTATATCCTTCACACACAAAAAAAGCCTGAATGAATCAGGCTTTTAAGTATTGACCTTATTCTTAACGGTCCTCGGCAGAGGATTGTGATGCGGCTACTAAATTAATCGGACGAATCGGCATAACTGTTGAGATAGCGTGTTTGTAAACCATTTGCTGTTTACCTTCAAATTCAAGGACGACCGTAAAATTGTCAAATCCGCGGACTAAGCCTTTTAATTGAAAGCCATTCACGAGAAAAATTGTGACTGGCATATTTTCTTTTCGGACTTGGTTTAAAAAGGTATCCTGCAAATTGATGGGCGATTTGTTCATTTTTTTACCTCCACCACCATCTATTTCTATTTTCCTATTTTACACGACTTTCAATCACACTGCAAGTGTCAATCAAAGATACAATAATATTTGACATTTTCTCGTTGTAAGTGTCATGCCAGATAATACGCGGGTCTCTACGAAACCAGGTAAGCTGCCGTTTAGCAAAGTGCCGGGTATCTCTCTGAAAGATGCGGAGCATTTCTTGTTGGGTCACCTTACCATAGAGATAAAGCAAGGCATGCCGATATCCGATACTCTGCAGGGGCTTAAGACGAGGGGAATACCCTTCTTTGAGTAAGCTATGCGTCTCTTCGATGAGCCCTGAGGCTAACATTTGTTCGCAACGGAGGTTGATCCGCTCATAAATAATTTCTCGGGGAGCGGTAAGCCCCACATAGAGTGTGGAAGGATCTAAGTTGGAGTATTGGGTGTCTTGATCGCCGCGGATCTCAGAAAATGGCTTGCCGGTTAGTTGGCACATCTCCAGTGCCCGGATAACTCGCACAGTATCGTTAGGATGAAGACGTTGGGCACTGAGTGGGTCCCTTGTCTCTAATTCGCGGTGCAGGGCTTCTTTTCCCTGTTGAGCAAGGAAGTCGTACCAACCCTTGCGAATGGATTCCGAGCTGTGTTCGGCAAAACCAAAAGGATCCAGCAAGGAACGGATATAAAGCCCTGTCCCTCCCACAACAATCGGAACTTTGTCCCTGTTTCTAATATCTTGGATAGTTTTTTGGGCTAAGGCTTGAAATTGAGCTACTGTAAACGGCTCCCTTGGATCGAGGGCATCCAGCATATAATGCGGAACATTACCCTGCTCCTCTTGGCTTGGTTTAGCGGATCCGATGTCCAGCTTTTGATAGACTTGCACCGAGTCCCCAGAGATAATTTCACCTTGGAGGGCTTGGGCAAGGGCAACACTGAGTGCAGTCTTTCCCACAGCGGTCGGTCCCACAATGATAACTAAGGGCTTCAATCCCCCGCTCCCTCCTTTCTGATCATTCCATAGTCCACATGGCTATATTTCCCACCCTCATCAACAGAAAAACCCAACCGAGCAAACTCCGGGCTACCTTTGCGCTCTTTTAGAATAACGCGCTTTCTTGCTACACGTGAGGCCTCAGCTACCGCTTCTTGACTTAAGGCTTGGGAATTGGAAACCTGGTGCAAGGGGCGGATGGAATCACTTTTATCTCGAGTATGACGGAACATAGGGTCAAAATAGACAACATCCACCGAGGATGAGAGGGATTGGGTCAGTAATTCTTGGTGGTCACCCCATTGGATCTGAATATGTTGGGCTGCTTCAGACAAAGCCAGCCACGCTCGATTTTTATCTGGATTATCTGCTTGAGGGTAATTTCCTTGAGCTAAAGAAGTTAAGCCATTCTGAACTAAAGCGGCTAAGATGGCTGAGTGTTCGATGCCGATAACCTGGCCCCGCGCTCCGACTCGGACCGCAGCCACCAAGGCATCCGTTCCGAGGCCTAAAGTGGCATCTAAAAAGGTATCCCCATCCTGGAGATTGACTGCCTTCAGGAATCGATCGGGTTCCCCTCTGAGAATCTGGATAACTCTCAAAAGAGCCATACTAGGATGAAACATGATACGATGCTCCCCAGCTTCCAAAAATGTCCCTTTGCGGGTAATGTGGAGAGTTGGGCAGAGCTGTCTATCCCTAGGTCGACTATACATTTTTTCGGAGGGTAAAATTGTGATGCCAGGTTGTTCGGAAAACCAAGCTGACTGCTTAAGTAAAAGGGGATCCTTGGGATGGGTAAGGTTAAGAATTACTGTTGAGCCTATCATTAACGCCACTCCGAGCTATTTCTATTTATTAACTATTTGAACGATGAGTACTTTGTCTCTCCAGAACTTTTATCTAGATATCTACGGCTACCCCAGCCTTAGCTACGGTAAAAGCGTCGCTCAAGCTCTTCTTGAGAAAGCTGGACCATAGTAGGACGTCCGTGGGGGCAAGTATATGGACTAGCTGTTTTACTCAGTTGAACAATAAGCTGCTCCATCTCCATATGGTTCAGGTTTGCTTTAGCCTTAATGGATTCCTTGCAGGCCAGCATATAGATCCATTCTTCGAGTAGTTGATCCATGGAGGGTGGAATTTGCCGTAACATAACCTGCTCAAGGAAATCCCGAAGTAGAGTTTCTCCTTGATAGGGTCCGCTATAGGCCGGAATCCCGCGCAGGAGGTAGGTTCGTGTGCCGAATTGCTCCAGAATAAAACCCATATCATTAAGTAATAGGAAATGTTCAAGAAGAGCCTCTTCCTCCCCGGGGGTAAACTCCATGGGAAGAGGAATCAATAACATCTGACAATCTCCGGAATTCTTTTGATGCTCTTTTAATAATCGCTCATAATTAATGCGTTCATGAGCCGCGTGCTGGTCAAAAATCACCAGTTGCTCACCATCACTGGCCAGGATATACGTGTCAAAGACCTGACCAATCGGTCTTAAAGCAAGCAGAGGACTTTGTTCTGTGCTTGCTTGACTTAGGAGATTGGACTCTTTTTCGAGGAAATAGGGTTCTTTTTCGCAAGCTAATTCAGACTGTGTTCCGAAAGGCGCTACTTGAGTATCCACTGGTTCAAGATTACCCTTTGTGTGTTCAGCGGTTACTCTTGGCGAGGGGTTTAGGAACGGCTCCCAATGAGCTCTGTTTTCCTTGAGAAAGTTTGTAGGGGGCTTTGCAGAGGATCCCTCCGGAGTAGGGGTCAGATTCAACTGAGGAAATTTTTGAGGGACTTTAGGGGAGAAACCAAAAGTATATTGTGCAGACTGTGCTTCTCGAGAAGTTAATTCCTTACTATCCTGGCCTTGTCTAAAATCATTCTGTGCAATGGAGTTAGAGTTTATTCCCGTAAAGCGTTTATCAGCTGAGTATTTCTCGAAGGGGGTCACGGGATGGGCTTCGAGCAGGGTCCTTCTCACGCATTCGGCGATGAATTCCATAAGTTCTTTTTCTTTATGAAAGCGAATCTCCATTTTTGTCGGATGCACGTTCACATCATATTCATGGGGTGGAATTTGCAAATCTAAAACCACAATGGGATAAACCTTGGCCGGAATCAGAGTATGATACCCCTCTAAAATGGCTCGACTAATGCTATTAGAGCGGATAATCCGCTGATTCACGATAAGTGCCTCCCCTTGCTTGGTAGAACGCACGAGATCGGGTGGGCTGATATAGCCCTTAAGTTGCCAATCCCCGGAAGCACAGGATAGGGGCAGAAGACGACGGGCAGTTGCTTGCCCCATTACGGCGCCGATGCTTTCAAGTAGCTGTCCCCTGCCGGGAGTTTGGAGAACAAGCACCTTGGGATGCTTGAGGATAAAGGAGACATCAGGCCGAGCTAAGGAAAGTCGTCCAATGACATCAGAGATTTGACCAAATTCGGTGTTCTTGGATTTGAGGAATTTTCGTCGAGCGGGTGTATTGTAGAACAAATCATTGACGGTGATCGTGGTTCCCGGAGGGCTGCCGATATGGTCGAACTCAAGCTGCTCTCCTCCTTCAATTCGCAAAACACGCCCGGAAATTTCGGTAGGAGGACGACTGATAATCTCTAATTTTGAGACAGAAGCTATGCTCGGCAAGGCTTCGCCGCGAAAGCCAAGGGTTTGTAGTTGCATGAGGTCATCGATGGTGCGTATCTTACTGGTAGCATGTCGCAATACCGCCAGAGGCAATTCTTCGGCGGGTATACCTTGACCATTATCTTGCACACGAATTCTTTCTATTCCGCTTCCCTCAATTGTGATCTCAATCTGCGTGGCACCAGCATCTAGAGCGTTTTCGATGAGTTCCTTTACCACAGATACGGGACGCTCCACCACTTCACCGGCAGCGATTTGATTGGAAGCTTGTGTGTCAAGAATCTTGATTTTGGCGGTCAATAGCTCGCTACCCCCTTCTCCTTAGACCAAAAGTCAACTTTATTATTCAGCTGATCTTGAAGTAATACCGGGATGTTCCGTCCCTTAAGCTGTTCCCATAAATCATATCCGGCTTGAGTACATTGGTTACATGCTTCAAAAGGAATCCGTACCAAGGCCGACTCCTTGCCGGTTAAGGTGTTTTGACTTTCGATCAGGACCGTCCCACCACAGTGATTACATTGGCGAATCCAGTCCTTGCGAACCTCTTGGAAGCCTTCTGTATCGTAATACACGGAATGAGGATAGTAAATCCATCGACCCAGAGGAAGAAAGCTCTCCGTGCGAATCATCCAGTCTGGCTTGGCCCGACGATACTGTTCCTTCAGCTCCTTGATAAAGCCTTTGAAGGCTTGGGTACCCGTTTGGGGGTGACGAGGTTTTTGGGGCTCCATAACTCCACTATAGTCTTCACCTGCTAAAGCAAGAACAATAGCTAAGTTCACATAGGGCAAGGCCCCTTCTATGGAGTATCCACCTTCCAAGACAGCTAAATCCGGTTTAAGTAGCTCGGTAATACGGCCATAACCGCGGGCAGTAACATTCATCGAGGCTAAGGGATCGGTGAAATGATTGTCTTGACCTGCTGAGTTGATAATCAAATCCGGTTGAAACTCGTAAAGCCGAGGTAAAACCCAATTTTCCAGAACATAATGCAGATCCTCATCCCCGGTTCCGGGATTAAGGGGAATGTCCAAGGTCGTCTCCCAAGCATTAGGTCCCCCCTTTTCATAGATAAAGCCGCTTCCTGGGTAGAGTGTCCGGCCATCTTGATGAAGGGAAATAAAGAGCACGTTAGGATCATGATAAAAGATATCCTGAGTCCCGTCCCCATGATGAACATCCGTATCCACAATAGCTACCTTTTTAATACCATGAAAAGTACGTAGGTAATTGATAAGAATGGCTTCGTTGTTAAGAGTACAGAAGCCTCGATTGCCTTGAACCGTAGCACCGGCATGATGTCCCGGTGGTCTTACTAAAGCGAAGCCATTGTCAATCTCCTTTTTGGCCCAAGCCGCCCCTAATACTAAGGAGCTTCCTGCGGCAATAAGATGGGCAGCTAAATCATGGCTTTCAGGCGAAGGAAATATTCCTTGAGTGCGCAGAACATCCTTTAGAGAGGCGACTCCAGGTGAGTATTGCTTGACTTGGGGTAAATCCATTATCCCCTCTTCAAACAGCTGCTCTTGAGTGTAGAGGAGCCTTTCCTCTCGTTCCGGATGGGTAGCGCCTAAGGACCAGTCAAAAGCCGGAAAAAACAATAATCCTGTATGTTTCATACCTTAAGCCTCCCGACGATACCCGGGGGAACAACCACGGAACCCCGGATTATTTGTCCAACTGTCTCATAGCCTTTAACCACGGGAAAGAAATCGAAGGCTTGGGTCTTGAGTTCGAGCTCATCGAGGTTTAAGCCGATGTTTGTGGCCTTTTTTCGAGCAATCCCCAGCAGAAATTCTTGTACCTCTTTATGAGGACGCTTTGCTCCAAACCATTCACCCTGCTCCCCATATTCCTCAATCCGATAAGTGCGCAAGGTGGTGTCTAGATGAAGGGTGCAGGAAAAGGTCGGTCGAGCAAGGGCTGCACCGATGGCATTGGAAACATCAGCATGTTCACTAAAGCGAACGGGCAGACCTACCTTATCCTCTAACGAAGGCGCAATCCCCTGAGCACTTCCCCCGCTGACCCAGATGTAAAAATCTTTTGAGCTATGAGGGTGAAGAACTTCCCAGACCTTATAGGCTGGTTCTTCTTGCCATTCCTTGTATAAACTCGTGTAGGTCTCGGTTACCTTCGCCGCAAACTGATCTAAGATCTTGAGAGCTAAGTCGTGCAGGGATTGCGGATGGCGTGCTTCCGGCGGCAATAAGGTAGCTATCCCCTGTGCCGCACGTTCCCAATCACCGTAATCGATCCGCTTGAGGTAGCGCATAGCATCCGTGGGGGTGGGGCAATTGCCGGATAAGCAATAGGCCGGTCCCAGACGATAAGGAGCAATAATGAAGCCCTCAGGAGTATCAGCGGAGGAAAGGATGGCAGAATCCCCTCCGATGGGTATCGAGCGCGTGGACAGGGAGCGAATCAGGGTCAGGTAGGGACCGATTTGAGCCCCATGGGTGCTCAATAAAGGTTCCCCTGAAAGAACAAGACCGATATCTGTCGTTGTCCCCCCAATATCTACCACCGCATAGGATTGCTGAGGGTCAGACTGGGCAAGTGCGCCAATAATACTAGCTGCAGGACCGGAATTAATGGACTCCACAGGCCGGAGCTGGGAGCTTGGCAAGATCCCTCCATCCGCTTTTAAGACAGTAATTTTCGCTTGTGATCCATGCTGTTCTACCGCTTGATGCAACTGGGCAGAGAAATTCGTATAGAGATTTTTGCAAGCAGTGTTGAGATAGGTTGTAAGACTACGCCGGTAAAAATTCGCATGTCCCCATTCATAACCTAGGGCAATATCTAGTTCGGGATAACGCTTGCTTAAAAACTGAGCTAGGCTCTCTTCAAGAATTTTATTGCGATGGGAGAATTTGCTGACCACAGCGACTTGAGTTTCTGAATCTAACTCCAGCTGATGACAGATTCGACGCCATTCCAGCTCATCAGGAGGAGTGACTTCTCTGCCTCGATAGTCAATCTCTCCCTTTAAGGAATGATAGGAAACCGGCCAAGGCAGTGCATCGAGCTTCATGCCGGAACCGGGAAATAGGAATAATTGAACAGGGGGTAATTTGTTCTCCAAGATGGCGTTCGTCACCAATGTGGTACTGACAGTAATCTGTTCGACGGGTTGGTTAAAGACACCCAGGTAATCCAGAGCCTGGAGCAAGGTGCCCAATAGATTATCTGCTTGCGTTGGAACTTTAGTTTTATTGATAAGTCGATTCTCATGAATAAGAACCCCATCAGTAAACGTCCCACCGACGTCAATGCCCACTTGGTATGCCATATTTACCCTCCTACTACCGTGACTCAGATGTTTTTATCCGTTCTTTAAGATCAAAAAGGTAGTCCAATGCCTGTCTTGGCGTTAAATCGTCCACAGAAAGTTCAGTGAGTTCCTGTAATAAGGGATCTAAAGGTTGGACCTCAAACAAAGAAAGTTGGGTCAATTTATCCCCTTTGTATAGTTTCTCTTTGCGACTCTCGTGAGCAGATGATTCCAGTTCATGCAGGATGATTTTTGCTCTTTTCAGCAGCTGGGATGGTAGTCCAGCTAGCTTTGCCACTTGAATACCATAGCTGCGGTCTGCACGCCCAGGAATGATCTTATGCAGGAAAACGATTTCCTCCCCGTGTTCCCTAACCCCTACATGCAAGTTGAAGATTCCGGGATGAGTTTCTTCTAAATCTGTTAGTTCATGATAATGGGTGGCAAACAAGGTTTTAGGTTGGATCTCCTGACTGGCTAAATACTCAGCTACCGCCCAGGCAATGCTGAGACCGTCATACGTAGCGGTACCTCTCCCTACTTCATCCAAGATAATGAGGCTATTAGGCGTCACATGGCGAAGGATATGGGCGACTTCGTGCATTTCTACCATAAATGTGCTTTGTCCCGAGGCCAAATCATCGGAAGCACCAACCCGGGTGAAGATATGATCAGCGATAGGGATGATGGCCTGTTGAGCTGGAACAAAGCTACCTATTTGAGCCATTAAGACAATGAGAGCTACCTGTCGCATATAGGTGGATTTTCCGGCCATATTGGGACCGGTGATTAACGCAAGATGTTTCTCTGGGCTTAGTATAGTATCATTCGGGACAAAGGAACTGTCCAGAAGCATGGATTCTACCACCGGATGCCGCCCCTCAATAATCTTAAGATCGCCGCCGAGGGTCATTTCAGGACGATTATAATGGTGGCGTACTGCCGCTTCCGCTAGGCTTGTGTAGACATCAATTTCAGCGAGGGCCTGAGCAGCTTCTAAAATCTTAGGGGTCAATTGACGGACTTTTTCACGGAGTTCGAGAAACAGCTGGTATTCCAACTGCATAACCTTCTCCTCAGCTCCCAAGATTTTTTGCTCATATTCTTTAAGCTCGGGGGTGATATAGCGTTCGGCGTTGGCTAAGGTTTGTTTGCGAATATATTCGGGTGGGATAAGATGGGAATTTGTATGGGTTACCTCTATATAATACCCAAATATTCTATTATAGCCAACTTTCAGAGAGCGAATACCGGTGCGTTCTTTTTCGGTGTTCTCTAATTTTGCTACCCAAGCTTTACCGCCGGAGGAAATACTGCGTAATTCATCGATTTCCTGAGAGTACCCAACCTTCAGCAGATTACCCTCCCGCAGTGAGGTGGGCGCTTCCGGGTTGATGGCTTGTTCAAGAGTTGCGGCTAAGGAATCCAGCCCTTCCAAGGCGGGAACAAATTGTTTTAAGGTAGTGGCTCTACTTTCCGTCAGTAAAAACCGCAGTTGGGGAAGCAAGCCGAGGGTTTGAGACAAGGACAATAAGTCTCGGGCATTAGCCGTACCATAAGACACCTTCCCGATGAGGCGCTCTAAATCAAATACCTTGCTAAAGTGTTGAATAAGGTCGCCGCGCAGAAAGCTATCCTCCACCAAAGATTCCACATTGTCTAAGCGCTTTTCGATTTTCTTATGTAAGAGCAGGGGTTGTTCAATCCAGCGCCTGAGCAACCGTCCGCCGAAAGCAGTCTTAGTAAAGTCAAGAACAGATAGCAAGGTTCCCTTTTTTCCTTGGCCGCGAATGGCTTCTGTCAGTTCTAGATTTCTGCGTGTCCATGGGTCGAGGAGCATCCAATGCTCGGGGCGATAAGTTTTAATCCTTAAGATATGGGAGGGTTCAATCCCCGGTGAAGTTTCTAAGATATATTGCCACAGGCCATTAGCAGCCTTCATAGCTATTGGGAATTCCTGAAAGGTTTCAACTTGCTCGGTAAAACGTTTCTCGAGAGCGGCCTGCTGAAAGGTTTTTTTCTCTCGTTGCGTAAGATAATAATCGCGCCAATGCTTTGATTTCATGAGTTCCGAAGGTAGCAGTAATTCCGAAGGATGAATCCTCGCCAACTCAGTGTTTAGGTTATCAAGGGATGGGGTTTGAAAAATGATGAACTCGCCTGTAGAAATATCCACAAAAGCTAAACCCCACTCTTGTTCATGGAAGACAGAAGCTAAAAAGTTATTCCGTTGTTCTACCAAGGAATCTGTTAAAGTACCTGGTGAAATAATACGGGTGATCTCTCTCTTCACGATGCCTTTGGCTGTTTGAGGATCTTCTACTTGCTCACACAAGGCAACCTTATAGCCGGCATTTACCAGCTTCACAAGATAGCCTTCGACAGAATGGTGAGGAACACCGCACATAGGAGTTCTCTGCCCTCCCCCCGAATCTCGGCCTGTTAAGGCAATTTCCAAAACAGGGGCAGCGGTCTGAGCATCCTCCCCAAACATTTCGTAAAAATCTCCTAAACGAAAGAAAAGAATGGCGTCAGGAACTTGAGATTTTATGGACTTATATTGCAGCATCATGGGTGTGCTCATAATCAACGACTCCTTAGAAAACAGACTAACTGAGGGTGCAATGAACGATCGTGAATATTCTAAAGGGAAGAGTATTTACTCTTCCCTCGTTTTCGCTAAATCCTAATAGGTGAAAATGTTTCCACGGTTTCTATTATCATAGCGAGTTTATGAACAGCTTCCTCCGCAACCGGAACATCCAGAGTCGCAGGAGCAGCCTCCGCCGTTGGGGTCATTGGCAATTGCTTGGGCCAAAACACCATTGATGGTATCGAGCATTTTTGTGAATTGCTCTTGAGCTTGTAGATAAGCAGCGATAGGAGGATACCCTTCTACTTTAGCTTCCATAGCTTCAATAGCTTGTTGAGTTTCCTCAGTTAACTCTTGACCTCCGGCTTGGAGCTCATATACTCGCTGTTGTTCATTTTGAAATTCGGCAATGATTTGTTGAGCTTGTTCGTCAGCCATCATTGCTCCTTCTGTGCTGCGTAAGTTTTGAAGTTCGACACTTTGTGCGATCGCTGCAGCTAGGACTTCGGCTTTTTCCATAATATCTGCCGTCATTACAACACCTCCATGTTCGTTTGATTCTACACTTTTTCTTTGATTCCTGCTTTCGACTTTTAAATTAATTATATTAGAAATACTCGGATAATTCACCGTAGAGAGTCCAGGAGCTAGCATCTTGAATAATGACCTGAACGAGGGTGCCGATCTGTCTAGGTTCTCCCGGGAAGACCACCAATTCATTGCCCCGGGTACGCCCTGTTAGACGGTCAGGGTTTGCTTTACTTGGGCCCTCAACTAGAACTTCGTAAGTATTCCCAATCATTTTTTGCCGCCAAGCAAGACTTTGGGCATTTTGAAGATTAATCAGTCGTTGCAAGCGATGTTTCTTAATATCCAGCGGAAGCTGTTCATCCATCCGAGCAGCCGCTGTGCCGGAACGTATAGAATACATAAAGGTAAAGGCTTGACTATAGGTTACTTCCCTGATCAAGTCCAAGGTCTGCGCAAAATCCTCTTCTGTCTCGCCGGGAAAACCAACGATGATATCTGTTGTTATACTGGCTTGGGGGATCCGTTTTTTGATTTCGTCAATTCGACTTAGATAGTATTCCCTTGTGTATTTACGATTCATACGTTGAAGAATATCATTGCTTCCGGCTTGACATGGTAGATGGATGTGTTCGCAGAGATGTTGACCGGTAGCAATAACTTCAATCAATTTGTCAGAAAGATCTTTGGGATGGGAGGTCATAAAGCGTACGCGCCATAACCCCGGAATAGCGTCCACATCCTTCAGCAAATCAGCAAAATCGTAAGGAGTTTGCAAATCTTGGCCGTAGGAGTTGACATTTTGGCCAAGCAAAGTAACCTCTCGGCAACCGGTTTTAACAAGGGCATTAATTTCTTCGATGATCTCCTGGGGCTGACGACTACGCTCCCGTCCACGGACATGGGGAACGATACAATAAGTGCAAAAATTATCGCAGCCATAGCTGATATTCACAAAAGCCTTCAACTTCCCCTTTTCAGCGAGGGGCACTGACTCAAGAGTTTCTTTCGGTTTCTCCCAGACTTCAGCCACTTTTCTTATGTCAGATTCATCGAGGAGTCGTTGAAACTCATGGATATTATGGGTGCCTGCCCAAATATCCACATGGGGTGCTCTCTTTTTTAGACGTTCTAAGGCTCCCGGTTGCTGAACCATACAGCCCGAAATAGCGATTTTCAATTGGGGATTTATAGCTTTCAGCCGTTTAAGCTCGCCGATTTTGCCAAGTATCTTATTTTCGGCGCTTTCGCGAACACAGCAGGTATTAATGATGATAAGGTCGGCATGTTCCAAATCTTGTGAAGGAATATACCCTTTTTGGCAGGAGATCTCCGTTAAGGTATCTGCATCACGCTCTGACATTTGGCAGCCATATGCTAAAGTGACGACCTTTTTCTCTGATTTCGCTGTTGGCATGTTGATCAATTCACTCCTGAAAGTAGTATAGTTTTTCTTCTTAAAGGATAACATAGTTCAATGATAGTCGCCAGTCAAGCCGAATTTTTAACCGAAAATACAAATTTCTAACTTAAAGACATAGTAGCCGAGTCTTCAATAATTGAAATTCAATTATATTTTACCTACACTTTCGTAGGTGTAGAAGCCATCTGGTTTGGGTATCCTTAATGATGGAGGTGATATGCATGATAGATAGTCCAAAAGTTTTGTGCAATGTTGTCGAGTGTAAGTATAACGAGGCTGCTAAGAAATGTACAGCCGGATCTATTCAAGTAACTAAGCATCATGGAGAAGTACGCTCAACAGAAGCAACTGACTGTGGTACATTCGAATTAGGTAACGGTCGTGAAAAAGTTTAGGCTAAGACAACAGGACAAAGGGAACCGGATGATCCGGTTCCCTTATTCTATAATCGTCAAGAATGTCGTGAAGCAACTAGGCTTTATTAAAGATTAATTCGACGAAACTCGCCTTTCTCGGCAATGTTTTGGATCTCTTGTAAAACTAAATCCTTAACTCTAGGCAATACATCTCGAATCTCCGAAGTTAACTCTAAGCCCATCTCTAGGCTCTTGGGTTGAACTCCAAAGATAAGAGTTTTAGGCGCGGTTCCTAAAATATTGGCCATGGCTAGAACTTCGAGGATGCCAACCTGGTGAAAGGAGACCTCGTATTGAGAAGGCATCACGCGAATATCCTCCGGCTCAAATCTAAAAATTGCTCCGGGTTCATCTTTCGCGTTAATGGCATCAACGATGATCAGATAATCTACCTCTTTGATGAGATGGACCAATTCAAGCCCAGCTGTTCCACCTTCAAGCAGCTCGACGAAATCAGGTAACGGCTCTTGAGCTAAAACATTGAGAAATTGAACACCCAGTCCTTCATCTGAAAGAAGTACATTTCCGACTCCCATAACCATTATTTTATGTTGCTGCATTCCTTTGACTCCTTTTAAGCCTTTATCTACTTTGAATATTACGTTGTCCAAAGCCTATCGTCAAGGGAACGGTGTTAATTAGTGTTGCACGGAAGAGGTTTTTCCAGTCGCGGCACTTTTCTTCTTTTTGCGATCGATCCCAAAGAACATATACCAAAATTGATCAATGGCTTCAGTGAATACCATATAGACATGGACAGCAATAATCGCAATAAACAGCCAGGTGATGACGAAGTGGAAGCCTCTAATAGCGGCCAATCCACCTAGGGTAGCCTCTAAGGAGGCAAACTTCATTGGCAAATAAAGCAAAGCTCCCGTAATGATTTGCAGAACGGCCAGAATGGGCAGACCAATATAAGCTAGCTTTTGCATGGGATTATAGGCATTGGGATTATCAGGATGATTCTTTTGCAAAAACAAATAATACTTGATCTGAGGCATAAAACCCTTGACATCATGTGTGTTGAGGAAAAACTTCTTGAAATCTCTATCCTTAGTCAAAAAGGAGATGTAGAATCGAACAATCCCTGTGAAAATCAAGCTGTACATAAAGAGGAAATGAATGTTGCGTATGGCATTCATAGGCATTCCCTCATAGGGAGAATGAATCAGTAAGCCTGTGGTAATCAAGGCTGTGAAATTGATCAAGTTAATCCAATGGGTAATCCGATGAGATAACGGATGTTCTGCGGGATTAGCCATATTTTTCCCTCACTTTCCTATTCATTCTTATTAACCCTATTAACCGATGCGGAATTTGCGGATTTCGTTCGTTTGCGGATCAATAAGGTGAATAGCACAAGCTAAGCAAGGATCATACGAACGGATAACCCGGACGATGTTGATGGGGTTATTTTCATCCGGAATAGGAACACCAATTAAGGCTTTTTCTAAGGGGCCGTAATTCCCTTGGGCATCCTTAGGGGAGAAGTTCCAGGTGGTAGGAACAACCATTTGATAATTTTCGGTGACATGGTCCTTAATTTTAATCCAATGACCCAAGGCACCGCGTGGAACTTCAGTTAAGCCTATTCCTTGACCGACTGCCGGGGCATTCCAATGGTCCGTATCATGGATTCTAAGGCCTTTGCCCATTTCTGCTTCTAGTTGGTTAACCCAATTGATCATTTCTTTAGCCAATATAACAGTTTCAAAGGCACGTGCTGCATGGCGAGCAACAGCACCAGGCTTAATGTTGTATTTCGCAATAATATCCATCAATCCTTTTGGCTGAAGGACAAGCATACGAGCCAAGGGGCCTACTTCAACAGGCTTCCCATCATAACGCGGAGCCTTGACAAAGGAATACGCATCAGTTCTGGAGAGATCAGGCACGGTGTCCGAGTCAAAAGGATGGTCTCCCTTTGGGCTATCTTTATACCAAGCCCGTGTTACTCCTTCGGTTATTTTGCTCTGATCGATAGTCATGACCTTGCTCAAATCACCATCGAGGACAATGCCGGGTTTGAAGAGGAAGTCTTTTCCTTCATCATCCAGACCAAAGCCACCATAAGACAGGTAGTTGCCATAGCTACCCCCTACCCCAGCTTGGGCGAGAGGAAGTAAGGGACCAGTTCCAAATGTTAGCACATCTTGTAGATAGATGTTCTCAAGGTAGTCGATTTGCTCGAGCAACATCGAACGAAACTGTTCGACAACTTCAATGTTGGGAAGGATGGTCACCCCACCTACAACAATGGAGGATTGGTGCGGTTGTTTACCGGCAAAGAGAGCCGACATTTTCTTAGCCCTCGCTTGCATGTCGAGAGCCTTCAAATAGTGGGATACTGCAAGCGTGACAAGCTCAGGATCATTGACACAGAATTCATCAGGCTCATAACGTGGTGTCAAAGGAGCCGTATCCCCAGCAGCTATTAACTTTCCGATTTTATCTTTAACCTTAAGCAGACCAGCATCTTGACCCTGGTATTTGGCAACCGCGGTGATATCTATGTAGTCCAAGGCACTTAAATGATAGAAATGAAGAGGATGGTCATGGAGCCACATAGCACCCATCATCAGATTGCGAATGAGTCTTCCCCCTGCCGGAACCTTTGCCCCAAAGGCTTGATCTAAGGCTAAGGACGAAGCCCAGCCATGGGAGCCGGCACAAACCCCACATGTCCTCTCAGTGACATAGGTAGCATCCCGAGGATCACGACCTCTTAAGAGGGGTTCAAACCCACGGTACATGGTACCGATCGATTTAGCGTCTGTAATAACACCATTGGTGACTTCTACTTCTACTTTCAAGTGACCCTCGATTCGGGTCACGGGATCAATAATTACTGTACCCATGGTTTAGTCCTCCTTCTCATGCTCAGAGTCATTATTCTTAAGTCTTCCGCTGGCCACTGTGGCAACAAGATGAGCACCCAGTCCAAGAACTGTAGCACCGCCGACAACTTTTCCTACCGTATCAGCATTGATCTGACCCAAACCTGGTAAGGAGAAGTTCTCTTGCTTTGAATAAAGAGGGCTGAATTGACCATAGAAATCCGATTCGGAACATCCTGAGCAGGGAGAACCGGCATTGATACAGAAGTTCGCATTGTCATTCCACCAAACTTGAGCACAGTCAGTATAGGTCTTGGGACCTTTACAGCCTTTAAGAATTAGGCAGTAATCCTTTTGGGCAGGATCATTCCAATCGGCTAAGAAATTGCCGGCTTCAAATTGACCACGACGAGGACAATTATCATGAAGTAACTTTCCATAATAAATGAGAGGGCGAGCCTGTTCATCCAGCTCAGGCACAGCGTTAAAAGTCAGATAATAGACAATAGTGCCGATAAGGGTATTGGGTTTGACTGGGCAGCAAGGAAGATTGATGACAGGAGTGGAAATATTGTTCTTTTGCAACAATTCTCTTACTCCAATAGGGTTTATTTCACAAGCTCCGGGGATGCCCGCACCATCTGCAGCGCAGCTACCAATGGCAATGATGGCTTGAGCCTTTTGAGCGGCTTCTAAGACAGTCTCGCGGAAGGGCTTACCCCCTACCATACAGTAGGAATCGGTCTCTTTTGATGCTGGAACGGAACCCTCGACCACTAGGATGAACTTTTCGTCAAGAGCATCTTGGTAGGCCTGTTCTGCCACATGTCCGGAGGCGGCCATAATAGTCTCATGGTATCGAATGGATAGAGTGTCAAGAATTATTGATTCAATACTGGGATTAAGAGTCGCCAGTAAGGATTCACTACAGCCAGTACATTCCATACCATGCAACCAGATTACTGGGGGTTTCTGCAATGCTGCCTCCACTGCTTTCGCAGCCTGTGGAGTCAGTACTTCAGGAAGTCCGAGGGCAGCGGTCGTAGCAGCCATCAGCTTCATGAAGTCGCGTCGATTGATTCCGCGGGCTTGAAGAAAATCAAAATTTCCCATCAATAATACCTCCATAGTCCATAAATATACTAGTATTTAAAAAGAGTTCTAATCTATAAAAAACTATATTCGGTATTCTTCGAAAAAGTCCTTTAAATATTTTCAATATTTAGTTATGTTCAAATATTCACCTAAATTTGCAAGTAAATTCACGAACTATTAGAACTTTTACTCTAAATTAAGGCGAAGAAAAATGAGGTTATCTCATTTTTAGAAATAGTCCTCACTTCAAATGCTCACAGCGTTCTCTTCGTAATCGCGCTCGTTCTTTGCGACGCTGGTTATGTTCTTTTCGTTGAATCACTGCAAATAAGATACTACCGCTGATCATAAACCCTAATCCTAACCATAAGGTAAAGGATTTTTTCTGTTCGGTAACTTGGTTCATCACGGTTCGATCTGCCATCAGAGGAACGACAGCGATGCACTCTTCCCCTTCCCACATTTCCAATTGAGTTATCCTTTGACCTGCCGTTACCCCAGATAATGTTCTTGATACGGGCAAAATATTAGTACGTAGGTCAGGCGGGGTTCCATCCTTATTCTTAGTAACCCAGAGGGCTTGATCCGTTATGAGTTGGATTGTTTGACCTTGGACATCGATTTGCCCTAGGGATTCTCCTATCTCACTGTAGAGGGTATTTTCAAATTGTGCAAAACCATAGTCCAGTAAAGCTTGCATATCAGTATATATTTCACGACCTGGAGATTTAAGAATCACAGCAATTAGTTCGCGTCCATTCCGAGAGGAAGAAGTCACTAAGCAGTTTTTGGCAACCGCGGTATAGCCGGTTTTCATTCCGGTTATAGAATCATCATTCCAGAGAAGCTTATTTTCATTGAACATTTCAATCGGAACATTCTCTGTTTCCCGTGGAATAACATGAGATTTAGTTTTGATATAATCGCGAAAGATTGGATTAGCATAAGCAGCCTGGGCGATTCTAGCCAGATCGTGTGCTGTGGTATAATGTCCTTCTTCCGTTAGTCCACTAGGATTCTTAAAGTGGGTGCCTTTCAGGTTAAGCTCGGCCGCCTTTTGATTCATTAAGCCGACAAAAGTTGGTAGATCCCCACCGATGTGCTCGGCAATAGCTACAGCAGCATCATTCGCAGAGTTAAGTAAGAGTGCGTAAAGCATATCATCAAGGGTGAGCTTCTCACCGGGCTCTAGATAGATGCGTGTACCATAGACAATTGAATAATTTAGCATGGTTTCACTAGCTGTAACAGTATCTTCAAGGTTGCCCAATTCGATGGCTAGGAGTCCTGTCATGATTTTAGTCGTACTCGCCGGAGCTAAGAGCATGTCCCCATTTTTGCTAAAAAGCGTTTGCCCCGATTGAACATCAATTAAATAGGCAGCTTCTCCTTTAATTTCTGGTGGAGAAGCAATAGGATCGGCTAATAAAACCGGAACGCTAAAAAAAAGCAAAAACAGTAATGTGATGATAGCTAGGACGCGTTTCAATGGTGTTCCTCCTATTAGCGTTGATAGAATAAAGCGATCGTTCCGGGTCCAGTATGGCTGCCAACGACACACCCGATATCGCTGATGATGATATCTTTGATGGATATGGTCTGTTTTATCTCTTCTGCTAATGATTGAGCTTCTTCAGGACATGCTGAGTGAGAAATCCCAATCACTTGGCTTTCCGGGTTGCGAATTTCTGCCTGTAAATAATCAAGCAATTTTCTTAAGGAGGCTTTACGGGAGCGTACTTTGGCGATAGGTTCGAGACGACCATCAGGTGTCATATGTAAGATAGGCTTTACATCAAGCAATCCACCCAAAAAGCCGGCAGTTTTACTCACGCGGCCTCCTTTTACTAAATATTCCAGGGTATCTAGGGTAATCACATATCTCATCTGCTGACGAACCAACAAAATCTGTGACTCAGCTTCCTGCCAAGAGGTAGCCTTCTTAAGGATATCATTGGCCCTTAACACGATGAGTCCATACCCTAAAGAAGCACCTAAGCTATCGATGACGTGTATTTTATCCGGTTGTGAACACATGTCTCGAACGATTTGAGCGGTGTTGTAGGTTGAACTCAATCCTGAGGATAAATGAATCGCAACAACTTCATGCCCTTGAGCTAAGATTTCCTCATAAGCATCTTTCAGTGTTCCCGGGTTGGGTTGTGAAGTCTTAGGAAGCTCATTGAAGGATGTGAATCGAGGATAGAACTCATCTGGGAAAATATCTATTCCTTCATTATATGTTTTACCATCTATACTAACAGGCATAGGAACGACGACAATGCCTTCTTTGCGGCATAGTTCAAGAGGAAGATCTGATGAACTGTCGACAAGGACAACAAAACTCATACGATTACGCTCCTTTATTCTTGGTAGGTTAATATTCGTGAAAATCGCATATTTTTCCTGCCGGAATATTAAAAGCGCTAAACAAAAAAAGCCCATAGTTATGGGCTTATACTAGTTTATGTTAGGATGCCTTTAAATACTCATATTAATGAGTTAAATTCTGGTATGAGTTCAATTCTTGAACCATTAAATGATTATCCAAACTATTGATACAATGGATAGCGATAAAGCTTGTGAGCTCATGTTCCATGACCAAACGATAATTGACCTCTTCGGACTCAATCCACGTGACTAGAAACATGAGGATTCCTCCTTATCAACTTAAATGTATTGTGTATACATAATACCACACCGGTGTGTGTATTTCAATACTTTCGTTTTAAACGAGAGGAATTTCTTCAATAATTAATCTTCAATTAATCTTCGAGGAATCTTTTTTCGATACTACTCATCTTTGTTTTCATTGACAATCTTTTCGAATTCTTGCCAGATTGGATGTTTCCGTGCATCTGTGCTTCTTCCCGTGCGATCCACAAATACATGAATCGTTGTTCCTTCGGCTAACAGGGTATCGTCTCTTAAGACTTTATAGGTAAAGGTGAGTTTACGGGATGAAAAGCTTTCCAAGCTCGTTTCAATGATGAGTTGATCATCATAAAGTGCGGGACGACGATAACGGCATTTTGCCTCGACAACAGCAACAGCAAGCCCCTGCTTTTCAAAAGTAGTATAGTCTAAGCCAGCGC
The DNA here is from genome assembly GCA_050251735.1 of Desulfitobacterium sp. GTDB lineage: Bacteria > Bacillota > Desulfitobacteriia > Desulfitobacteriales > Desulfitobacteriaceae > Desulfitobacterium. The sequence goes on along the minus strand of JBFWMF010000011.1, from coordinate 57,668 downwards.
TGCGCAAGAATTCAGTGCGTCCCACCTCAAACCACACGAGGTAATTGGAATGATAGACGATGCCCATTTGATCCGTTTCTGCATACCGGACGCGTACTGGTGTCTGATTTGTTAAAAACATAAGATTCCCTCCTCGAGATAATGAAAAGCGCCCTAAGGCGCCTTAATGATCAGGGTAAATAAGTTAAAGGGTTGGTGGTATCACCGTTAGAAAGTACTTCAAAATGAAGATGTGCTCCTGTAGAACGACCGGTAGAGCCCACGAGACCGATGGTTTCACTTCCGCTCACTTGCTGCCCTTTAGAAACATACAATTCAGAGGCATGTGCATAACGAGTAGCGACTCCATTACCATGATCGATGAGGATCATATTGCCATAGCCTCCACTCCATCCGGCAGCCGTGACAGTTCCACTTGCGGCGGCGACGAATGGATCTCCTGTGTTACCATCAATATCTAATCCGGTATGGAAACTACCCCAACGATAGCCGTAATATGAGTTAAGTCCTCCCTGCAGAGGCCAACTTAATCCGGATACTTTTCCCGATCCACGAGAAAGAGCAACTTTGGAAGAAGAAGCATAGGTTGGCCCTTTGGCAATAATTTGAGTTTTTGGCTCTTGAGTAATTTTTTCATCTAATACTTCTTTTTCGATATTTTTGCCATTTTCCTGTACATAGGAGAAGGTGACTATTTTATTCCCATCCTTCCCCTCTTGGCGCACCATCGAGGAACCGCTAGGCAAGCTGTAATCCGTCTTAGAAATTACATCAAAGGGAATTGTTTCTTCACCTGTGTAGATCCCTTTGCTTATTACAGTTAGGTAAGGTGTTACTTTGACTAAATTTATTTTGTCGCCAACTTTGATGGTGGTGTCTTCATCTGTCCCTGGGTTGCCAGCCAATACTTCCTTGGTCAGCATGTTGTTTTTACGAGCGATGAGCCACCAGGAATCATTGGCTTGGGCAATATACTCCTTTTTAGTCTCATGTCCTTTTGTTAATAATTCCAAGACATTCTCCGGTGTGCTAAATTCATTTGACTGCACTTCGATGGGTTGAGTGGTTATAGCTTCTCTAAATTCTACGGAAGAAATCTGATTGTTCTTACTGGGTTTTGTATAGATTTCTTGATAGGACTTAAGAATATTATCGAACTCTTCTTTGCTAGCTAGGACTGCAATAGGTTTATCTTCGATGGAAAATTGATATCCTTCAAAATATGTATGTATTAAGTTGTCAAGCTTACCTTCTGTTACATAGTTCTCTTGTAGAGCCCCTTTTCTGATTCGTAAATCTTGGAACTCTATTTTGTCATGAGTCTTTGCAACAAATCCTAAAGATTCCCCTCGTGAAACAAGGATACGCTCAATGAGTTGTTCACCTTCGTCGGAGGTAGCTACATAACCTATGTTTTGGCCGTTTAAGATTAACACGGATGCTGTTGTCGTACTTCCGAAATACAGGCTACCGGCTAATACTGCACTCAGTCCAATTACCCCTAAGACGATTTTGGGAGATCTAAGGGATGCTTTTGAGTCGGAAAACATACCCAATAGCTTGGTGATGTTTCCTTTAATACTTTGGAGAATACTAATAAGCCTCCTTTCTTATTGGACAAGCCACAGATATTATTATATCATATAATCACTGTTAATCACGGAGAAATAATAATAGAAAAAAGCAATTTTATGCGTGGGCAGTTTGGTTTATGAAAAGGAGTTGCATGGATGGAGATTAATACCCTTATCGAGCGAATCAATGAACTATCCCGGAAACAAAGATCGACTGGATTAGAGGAATGGGAAAAAGCTGAACAGGAAGCCCTGCGCCAAGAATATCTAAGTTTTATTCGCGGGCAGGTCAAAGATACACTCAGCCAAATCAAGGGTGATTAAGCTTAGAAATGATTCACATCACATAGTAAATTAATAATTGTAATAGCCAAAGCCTGTCCCCAATTCCGTCAGCGCTGACGGATTTAGGGACAGGCCATTATTTTTTTCGAGGTAATCCACGTATTTTAAATTCTAAGGAATACATACTAACTTTAGATGACATATTTGAGGAGGGATTGTCTTGCCTGAACGCATCATGAAATATGGAGGAGTAAAATTTCGTAACCTTGTGCCTCCCGTGAAAATTAATCGCTTTGTCAATAAGCTTGCTCAAAATAAAAGGGATTCGCTCTTCGAAATCGCCACCGAATTAAGTGATGTAGGAATGATCGAAATACTCAATGATCGGACCCAAAGCACCATCGATAAGGATACCTTGGATCTTCAGAAGCCGAACAATGAAGAAGTCAACCTAGGACATCGCAAACTATAGCTGTTAAAGAAAACCCGACTTCGCCAAGTCTTTTATCACTCTTCCATAAAGGCGAAGTCGTTGGTTGCCCTTATACTGGAGGAAAGTATGCAAGGTCGTTATACTTTCTGAAAGTGAAATAAAACTACTCCCCTTCTGTTAGCTGGCTATCTCTCAGCCGACTAGCAAGGGGAGTAGTTTTACTATATAAGACTTCTATAAAATGCTGACAATACCATCGTAGACGACTCCGGCGAGGGCATCCACAGTCAATATTTGGCCGTTCTTAATTTTCTTGATGACATCTTTCGCCCCGACGATGGCTGGAATTCCATAGTTTAAAGCGGCAAGAGCACCATGGGAAGTAAGTCCCCCTTCTTCGACAACGAGGGCTCCAGCTTTGGCGATTAAGCTTATCATTTCTTTATCGGTATAAGGTGCGACAAGAATATCTCCTTGTTTGAAGGAATCGAGGTCGGCATCAGATGTTCGCGCTGACCCAGAATAAGATTTGCGCCCAATCCCAGTTCCCTTGGCAATCACGTCGCCAATTACCTGAACCTTAATGATATTAGTGGTTCCTACTTTTCCAACAGGAACCCCTGCCGTAATGACGACCACATCCCCTGTTTTTATGAGTTGATGGGAAATGCCTTGATTAACAGAAACAGATAGAAGTTGGTCGGTATCGGAGCTTTCTGGTATGAGCAGAGGGTTAATTCCCCATGATAAGGAGAGCTGACGTGCTACCTGTGCAAATGGAGTAGCTGCAATGATCAGAGATTGGGGTCGGTATTTAGCAATCATGCGGGCTGTTAAGCCCGAATGGGTTGGGGTAAGTATTGCTGCCGCCTCTAAGTCCCTAGCAATGGTATAGCTGGCGTGACTGATAGCTTCAGCGATGTTAATATGTGGATCATAAAAGGTACGCCCATCAAGATAGTGCTTTTCTGTCTGGAGGGCAATCTTATTCATCATCTGAACGGCTTCGATAGGATACTGACCGGCAGCAGTTTCCCCGGACAGCATAATCGCATCTGTACCATCAAAGATGGCATTGGCCACATCGCTGGCTTCTGCTCGAGTTGGCCGAGGATTACGCATCATGGAATCCAACATTTGGGTAGCTACGATAACAGGTTTGCCTAAGCTATGACATTTATTAATCATATCCTTTTGGTGGATGGGGACCTCTTCCACCGGGACCTCAACCCCTAGGTCTCCCCGGGCAACCATAAGCCCGTCCGAGACTTCTAATATTTCATCTAAATTATCAATGCCTTCACGACTTTCAATCTTAGCAATGATTTTTACATTAGATCCCTCTTCTTCTACTATACGCCGCACGGCTAAGATGTCGGCTGCCTTGCGAGCAAAAGAAGCCGCAATGAAATCAATTCCTTCTCGTAGTCCAAAAAGAATATCTTCTCGGTCCTTTTCCGTAATGGCAGGAAGTTGAATGGAAATTCCCGGGATATTAACCCCTTTTTTCGATTTCAAAAGCCCACCGTTTTGGATTCTGGTGGTAATTTGTTCTTCTGCTATAGAAATGACTTCGAGATCGATGAGACCATCATCAAGAAGTATATGAGTGCCTTGACTGACCTCTTGCCAAAGTTCGGGATAGGTGATACCTACTCTCTCTGCTGAACCAAGTGTCGAAAGATCCCCATCAAGAATAAATATTGCCTCACGATTTAATTGAACCCCTGAATCAGGGACCGTACCTGTACGGATTTCCGGACCCTTGGTATCAAGAAGAATTCCTAAATGGATATCAAGCTTTTGAGCCTCTTCCCGTAAAGTGCGAATCCGCTTGCCATGCTCAGCATGGGTGCCATGAGAGAAATTTAAACGAGCTACATTCATTCCAGCCTTGAGCAGCTGATGGATATTTTCCTTGGATTCGCTGGCTGGTCCGATCGTACATACTATTTTTGTTCTACGCATATGTTCCCTCCGCTAAAAAATTTGACCTTGCTATGTAAAGACCAAACATACGATAAAGAAGCGGGTCACCGCTTCTTTTCCGATTCTTTCTAAATTTTACTATTCTTTAGGGCAAAAAGATAGAGTATTATAATTCTTTGCTTGCCATAAGCTCAATAAGATCAATGAGTCGGTTGGAATAGCCCCATTCATTATCATACCAAGCGAGGACTTTAACCATACGGTCGCCTAGCATCATGGTTGACAGACCATCAATAATGCAGCTATAGGGATTCCCGTTATAGTCATGGGAAACTAAAGGCAGTTCTGTATAGGCTAAATAGCCTTTTAGCTTTCCTGCGGCTGCTGATTTAAGCTTCTCGTTCACTTCTTCTTTAGTCGTAGCTTTCGTGAGGTTCGCAACAAAATCTATTAAGGAAACATTGGGGGTAGGTACTCGCACGGCCAAGCCGTTAAGCTTGCCTTTTAATTCAGGAAGGACTAATTCTACCGCTTTGGCCGCTCCAGTGGTCGTGGGAATCATGGATTGATATGCTGCCCGCGCCCGGCGCCAGTCTTTATGCTCTAAGTCCAAAATACGTTGATCATTCGTAACAGAGTGGGTTGTGGTCATCATCCCTTGTTCAATCCCAAACTCCTCAAGGAGCACCTTTGCAATGGGGGCTAAGCAGTTGGTAGTACAGGAAGCGTTAGAAATGATATGGTGCTCGGCAGGATTGTAACGATGGTCGTTCACTCCCATAACGATTGTAATATCTTCATTCTTTCCGGGAGCAGAGATAACAACTTTTTTAGCCCCGGCTTGAAGATGAAGAGCGGCTTGGTCACGCTTTGTGAAACGTCCGGTGGATTCGATAATTAGATCCACCCCTAAGTCTTTCCAGGGAAGGTTCTCCGGATTTTTTTCAGCTAGTAACTGTACTTTCTGGTTCATTGCTTCAAGGGTGTTTTCCGTCACGTTTACATCGTAAGGCAGAATACCGTGTATGGAATCGTATTTAAAAAGATGACCTAACAAATCTGGACTCCCCAGATCATTGATAGCAACAAGCTCGATAGGGCTTTTTCTTTCTAAGATAGCTCGCATGGAAAGGCGGCCAATTCGGCCAAAACCATTGATTGCAACTCGTACGCTCATTCTGGAAAACCCTCCTCAATTTTGGTCATTTGTACTCATTTGTACTAATCTATATTTTACCAATCAGACAGAAAAAATGCAAAGTATTTCGCTTTGCTTGATGGTAATTATTGATAATTTTATATGTGAATTTTTTTAATGAATTGCTTTCCTAATCCTTTCGAGAACGGAATAGAGTTTTTTATCAATTGCTTCAAACTTCATTGCCGGGATATAATATCTCTCTAGCTCATCATGTAGCTTCTTTGCTCTCTGGGAGTGAGTCTGGGCTCTTTGGATGCTTTGCTCTACACGACTCCGACAATCATCCATATACTCTTCATAAACCTTTAGACTCGACCGATCGAGATAATGGTCAAAATCAAGAGAAACTACAGCTCCGGAGAACTCAGGGGTATAGGGATAGTGTTCAGAAGATACAGCTAAGGCTGTTTTGAGCTCCGGAATAATGAGCAAATCTATCTTATCTGGTTCGAGAGCATTGTGATATATTTCCACATCATAATTCAGTAGTCTGGCATCTTCTGCCATGCGGGTTAAGAAGCTGGATTTACCTGTCCCGGCTTGCCCTGTCAACAGATAGAGGGTCTGCATGCCTAGGATGAGGCTGTCAATATATTGAGTTCTTCCTTGGGGAGTGTGCGCCCAAGTAAATAAACGACGAATTTTCCCGGATCCTTGGCCGGAAGAAGCTTGATAATGCTCACGACTAAGGTTTAAGTAAAGTTGATTGATTCCCTGCCAGTTTTGATGCGGTTGAATATAGAACTCCCATTCATCCATGGCGTTTTTGGCATCTTTTAAGGCAAAATAAGCACTCTGAAAGCAACGGCTAATCTCTTTGTTGCAGTCAATAATATCTTTTTTGTGCGGGATAATCAAAGAATCGTCCCAATACTCTCCTAAATTAATGATTTCGTCCACGGCTCCTGGGGTTTGCGGATCGACGATATGGGGAGAAGTACCATCTAATAAGGCAATTCCTAATTCTGGCACAACAATCCCATCAATTGAATTATTGTCGGAGGAGCAGCAATGATATTCTAGATCATAGCCAGCCTTAAGCATTTCTTCCCCAATTTTTTTCATAAAGGTCGACTTTCCTACCCCGGGGCCACCTTTAATAATATAGATATGGGTCGCATCAGTATCAGCTAAGTACTTGTAATAAGAATGAAAACCAAGATAAGTCACACCACCGGGGAACATTTTTCTAATCACTGGATTTTTCGACATATTGACTCCCCTTTCCAAAGGAATGTTCCTGCATCAATAATAGTATTCAGCTGCAGGCCAATGGGTGACAAGAAAAGATTCCCCATCAAAATATAAAAAGAGGACCAGCTTACGCTGATCCCTCTCCATGAGTTAAGGATGCCTGTACCCCTTATAGTCGTAGATGTTCCGTTCCTTCTGCATATCATATTCTTGATAATGCGGGTCTCTCACGGTAACAGGAGATTTGGGACGCGATACTTTTTTATGTTTTCCCATGCCAAAATCCGCCCTTTCTACGCCATAGTTTGAGCACCCATACTTATTCTGAGTATATTCTCTCTTCAATATGCAGCTTTGATGTAGTTTTGCCTTGAGCGAAGAATCAATCAATGGTGATGGTGATGCCCGTGATCATGATTGTGTCCATGATCATGATTATGGTTGCAAACAGCATTGGAAGAAACAAAGGTTCCGTCAGCATAGGATTGGGCGACAGCGCTTGCCGGTCCATTAGCTCCGCGAAGGATTTCTAGTCCAGCATTTTCAAGGCCGCTGATAGCTCCCGGCCCAATTCCCCCACAAATAACTGTCTCAACTCCTTTAGATTTTAAGAGTTGGGCAATCCCTTCGTGTTGATGCTGAAAATTTGCTGTATCGATGCGTTCTTGGCCGGAAACCTTTCCCTCTTGAATCTCAAAGAGAGTAAAGGCTTGACTGCGACCAAAATGCGCGTTCACAAGTTCCCCTTCGGTGGGAATGGCAATTTTTCTGTTCATAGTATTGACCTACCTTTCGAACTAAATAAAATAATTATCTGGCAATATATTAGGGGTGCTTGTTTATTTTCCGAAGGAACAATGGGGATAGGTACATTGGGGACATTCTAAGCATAATCCTCCATGCCCGTATTTGGCGATTTCTAGTCGGGTCAGACGCTCTCCGGCAAGAATCCGCGTAGCGACAAGGTCAAAGACCGTTTTCCGAGAGTACATCACACAACCCGGCAATCCCATGATGGGGATATCATCTAAATAAGCTAGTAAAAGCATTGCCCCAGGTAGCACAGGGGTACCATAAGTCACCAGTTCCCCTCCTAGTCCTTTGATAGCAGTTGGCGTCAAATCGTCTGGATCTACAGACATTCCCCCCGTTACAAGGACCATTTCTGCACCCTGAGCAATATGTTCATGGATGCGTTCTTGAATCATTTCCACATTATCATCGGCAAAGGTTTGTCCCAAGAGCTCGGAACCCCATTCGGCCACCTTCCCTTGGAGCACAGGTCCAAATTTATCTTGAATTCTACCGTGGTATACTTCACTTCCAGTAGTAACCACCCCAACCTTTTTCGATTGGAGGGGGCGAATTTGGAGGATGGGTTCTTTAAACTGATGAGTAATTTCCTCTGCTTCCAGAATAACTTTTTCGTCAATCATTAAAGGTACAACTCGTGTACCGGCAATTTTATCGCCCTTTTTAACCGGACGATGATTGTGCAACGTAGCAAGAATAATATGTTCTATGGAATTTAAAGCGTATATACCTTCCTCGGATGCATAGATTAAGCCATCTAGTTCGGCAATCAAATTGACCTTGCCCTCTTTTGTCTCACTAAATTTTAACCCCGGGCCAGCTACGGCTTTCGCCAGACGCTCTGCTGCTTCATCCTCGTGTATAAGTCCCGGTTTCTGGTCCCATACATAGATATGTTCTTTTCCCATACTAAGGAGTACAGGGATATCTTCTTCCTTGATTACATGACCCTTTCTAAAACGAGCATCCTTGGTCTTTCCGGGAATGATTTGAGTCATATCGTGCATAAGCACTGCCCCAATGGCATCCTGTATCTTGATCTTTTGCATTGATTTTTCCTCCTTTTCGTATGCAGAAGGCATGTTCATTTCTAAACACACCCCGGTTTCAGAATTCTGAAACGGCCTAACACCATAGAAAATCCCTTAGGCTATTAGGCTCGGGTTACTATTATTATAAACTAAAACTTCATTATGGGAAATAAAATTAAAGGACATTAATAATATTGCCGTTATTATCCGTATCAATTATTATTAGTGTCCATAATTATCGTAATCCATAAGAGGGTTTATTTAAGTCTGTAGCGAAGTTTTACTAATTAGACAATCGATCAGGCCATTGATTTACTTGAAAAGAGGTGACCCATTCCCCATGACAGACAATAAAACTGGATTCGAAATATTTCATAAGGATCCCCTTTGGGAAAAGCTGCCTGAGTCATTCTGGGAATACTGTGCATCCCATGGAAGGATCAGGCAATTTGCTGCGAAGCAATTTCTTTTCTTCACCGGTGAGGAAGGTAATTATGTCTACTTTTTGCTCAAAGGCCGAGTGCAAATCTTATTGATGAGCGAATTTACTGAGAAGATTTTTCGGATTCTTCAAGCCCCTGCCTTTTTCCCAGAGGTAATATTTGATAGCAAGGTATATCCTTATGCAGTCATTACTACCGAAACATCGGAGGTATTTGTGTTAGAACGGAGAATCCTTCTCCAGTATCTTAAGGAAAACCCTTCCGACCTATGGCCTTTTTATCAAAACATGGCTTTGGATCTTCGCCGCGCCTATCGTCAAATTAAGAATATAGCTCTTGGGGATGCCAGGTCCCGTTTAGGTGCAAAAATATTTGCTTTGGCACATGTCCATGGACAAGAGACGGACGAAGGAATAAATATTACTATTCCACTCTCTGCCACAGATTTAGCGGGAATGTGCAGCTTAGCCCGAGAATCTGTAAGTCGTATTCTGGGTGAGCTTAAAGGCCTGGGAATCTTGAAGATTGAGAAAAAGCTCATCACGGTACTTAGCCTTGAGCAACTACAGGAATGGATTCATGACCGTCAAAACTCCCTTTAAACATTTACAACTCGGTACGACGGTCGAGAAAGTGGGTAAGCCTTTCGTTGGGAAGGCTGTTTTCCAGATAGTCTTCTAGTAGTAAACCAATTCTTTGATAAACCTTATCGCTTCGAAACTTCTCCTTAGAAAGGCGAGCTAACTTAGGCTTCCTGCCGAGACGACCTCCCAAATAAAGATTCCAACCAGACTCTCCAGATACTATCTTACCTGTCTTGCAAGTGCGAATACAATCCCCGCAACCAAGACAGAGCTCTTCATTAAACACTAATCCCTCTTGCCAAGTTAAGGCTTTTTCTTGACAAGAACGGATGCAGGCTTGACAGCCTGTACAGTGGTCATCCGTGAATTTCGGTAATAGATAGCCGATAATACCAATATCCTTAATCTGGGGTTGCGAGCATGCATTAGGGCAACCGGCTAAGCCGATTTTCGGCAGATGATGATAGTGAACCGAAGAAAATTTCGTCGCTAAATGTGTTGAAAAATTCATATCCTGAAAAAGCTGATTGAGTTGCTCGTAGAGCAACGACCAGTCCTGCGTGGATTTAACGCAATTTTTACGGCAGTGTTCGAGTACAAAACCTTCTTCGGTCATTACTATTTCCCCCACTTGCAATAAACTAAATCATTCTAATCCATTTTACCATCCAACCCTAAATTAGATGTGTCCTGAGTCACACTTCTTAATAAACCACGAGAATGCCGGTTCTTTGCCATAAAATAGGTAAAGAACCGGCATTCTCGTGAGTATGGTGTTTGAAAAAAGTCCCTTTGTTTACTGTATGGATAGCTCTGCAGGACCTTCCAGTAGAGCCAGAAGCAATTGGACAGCACCTTCAATATCACCCTGATCTACGGTCTCGGAGGGGCTATGGATATAACGCGTGGGGATCGATATAACGCCGGAGGGAATCCCTCCTTTGGTCAAATGGATGGCTCCGGAATCAGTTCCACCATATTCGAGAACCTCCCACTGATAAGGAATATTATGTTGTTCTGCTGTATGAGCCATCCAAGACTTAATTTTGGGATGGGTGATCATCGAGCGATCAAACACTTTTATAGCTGCACCATGAGCCAGCTTCACATCCATGGGATGCGCTTTGGGGGTATCCCCTGTCCCCGTAACGTCCAAGGCAATTGCTAAATCAAGTTCGAGGGCAAAAGCAGCTGTTTGGGCACCGCGGACCCCTACCTCCTCTTGAACAGTAAACACAAAATAAACTTCATGATTTGTCTTTAGACGTTTCAGTACTTCAATAGCGACAAAACAGCCTACTCGATCATCCATTGCTTTGGAAGTCATCCGTTTTCCTTGTTTAGTGAAATTCCCGGCAAAAACGGTACTTTCCCCGATTGAAACACGAGTTTTTGCTTCTTCCCGAGAAGTAGCACCGATATCAAGATAGAGCTTATCCAATTTAAGATCGATGGGCTTCTCTAATTTTTCGACGCCAATGGTTCCCATTATCCCATTCTGAAAGAGAACTCGGCGATGGAGCAATTCTCGTATGGAGACACCACCTATAGGGGCGAAGCGCAAATAGCCTTTCTCATCGATGTGGGTTATCATGACCCCGATTTCGTCCACATGGGCAGCAATCATGATTTTCTTGCCGGTGCCGCGACGGATGGCGATCAGATTGCCGAGGGTATCTGTCTTCATCTCATCACAATAAGGCCGAATCTCATCAGCAATAGCTGTAGTCACCATTTCTTCAACACCTGAAGGCCCAAAGGTTTGAGTTAACCGTTCCAATAGTGAATAATCCAGAGGATTCTGATCATAGGGCATAAGAAGTGTCCTCCTTTAAAACTTAAATTCATGGGGAATAGACTTGAGGATTACATCTACTAAGGCAAGGGCATTTTGCAGATCTGCTTCAGCCATAACCGAAGCGGTAGAGTGAATATAACGACAAGGAACACTGATGGCGAGCGTGGGAATTCCCTCGCGGCTCAGATGAATTGAACCGGCATCATTACCACCGCTATGTCCTTTTCGGAATTGATAAGGAATGCCATTTTTATCCGCGAGTTCTATCACTTGTTGAAGAAGCTTGGGCTGATACAAGGTGGCCCTATCCATAATGGAAAGTGCCGGGCCCTTTCCGGGTTCCGTAACCCAGGCTCCCTCTTCTACTTCCATCATATGAGCAGAAACGGTTCCTTCCAGAATGATGGCCAAATCCGGTTGCACTTGGTAGGCTGCTATCGCAGCTCCTCTTAACCCTACCTCCTCTTGGACTGTGAAGGCACCGATCAGGTTAAGAGGATAATCTTTCTTTAAAAGCTCTGTGAGAAGAGTACAGCCGACCCGATCGTCAAACGCCTTACCTTTCCAATACCCTTCACCGAGTGGCTCGGTTTCTGTATAGAAGTAAGCATAATCTCCGATTTTGACATGCTTTTCAGCTTCTTCCTTAGCTGTAGCACCGATATCGATATAGAGCTGTTCGATTTTTAAGGCCTGCTCACGTTCTTTGGGTTTCTGAAGGTGAATAGCCTTTGCTCCGATGACACCAAGTAAAGCATTGATCTGCACAGGCTTGGAGACCAGGATTCTCGAATCAATGCCTCCAACTGGTTTAAACTTAAGAAATCCCTCAGAGGTAATCGCAGTAATCATAAGCGCCACCTCATCCATATGAGCGGCTATCAATACTTTAGGGCCGACTGTTAACGAATTCTTATGGACAATGAGGTTGCCGATCTTATCGGTATGTATGGAGTTTACATAAGGTTTCAGTTGTTCCGTGAGAATTTTGCGGATTTCCTGTTCGGCCCCCGAGGTTCCATTAAGTTGGGTTAAGGTCTTTAATAGCATATTTTTCCCTCCAAGTCCTCAGGAAGTCCTGCTATAAAATAGGCCAATAGTTTTCCGGTATGGACGATATCCCTCATATCGATGGTTTCGACAGAAGTATGCATGTAGCGTAAGGGAATCGAGACTAAGCCCGTGGGCACACCGGCTTGGGCAACTTGAATAGCCCAGGCATCTGTGCCGCTTCGGCCCGGTACAGGATGAATCTGATAGGGTACACGCCATTCTCGAGCACTTTTAAGTAGCTCTTCATAGACCAAGGGATGAAAGTTTGGGCCAATGGCGACCGCTGGACCCTTCCCTAACTCTACATCCACCTGCCCTTTCGTATCAGGTGTCAAGGCATGCGTTACATCGATAGCAATGCCCAAATCCGGATTCAAGGTATAGGAGCTTGTGATTGCTCCCCGATAACCGAGCTCTTCCTGGGTTGTAGTTACGGCGATTACGTCGTGCGCATGCTGGATCTTTTGCAGTTCTTCTAGGCATATTTTCATGACAACCACACCAGCACGATCATCAAAGGACTTGCCTGCCACAAGCTGGTTCAGCATTTCTATACATTGACGTCGTAAGGTAATAATATCTCCAACCTGAATGACTTCGCGGATTTTTTCATAGGGAAGCCCAACATCAATCCCCATCTCATCAATCTTTACAGCTTTTTCCCCATTGTCCGATAGAAGATGGGGCGGTATGGAGCCAATAACGCCGAGGACGGGTTTTCGGCCATGAATAATAACCTCCTGGGAAAGAAGAGTTCGCTGATCTACCCCTCCTACGGTGGTAAAGCGAATAAAACCGCTTTGTTCAATGCCCTTAACCATGAGGCCAATCTCATCCATGTGAGCAGCAAGCATGATTTTATAGCGGCCAATGGTACCTTTTTTATGTGCATAGATGTTTCCTAAAGCATCTGTATAAACAGCGTCAGCTAGGGGCTGAAATTCAGTTTGCACCAGAGGAGTCAGGCTCTCTTCGTACCCTGATACACCTGAGTTTTCGGAAAGTCTTTTTAAGAAATCCTTCGCGCTGGATTGTTGCGCGTTATTCAATACATTCAGCCTCCTCATCAGTTATTTTTCCTATTTTAAGCTCGTGCTAGATTCAAAATAGCTTGAGCATATACCTTGCAGGCTAAGACTAGACTATCGATTGCTATGTATTCGTCGGCGCAATGGATGACTTCAGGCTCACCAGGAAGAAGCGGACCGAAAGCAACCCCTTGCGGTAAAACTTTAGCGTAGGTCCCGCCCCCTATAGCAAAGGCATAAGCCTCAAGACCTGTCACATCGGCATAGGCCTTTAACAAAGCGCCAACTAAAGGACTGTCTTTGGGCACATGGTGTGCCTTTTGGTGGCTAAGGGTTTTTAGCTGGAGACCCATTGCTTCGGCTTGTTCCTGCAAAGGGATTAAAACCTGATCCTGATTAATAGTTACCGGGTAACGTATATCTAAAACGAAACGAAGGTGATCTTCAGACCAATCCATAATGCCTAAATTCAAGGATAATTTTCCTGAAGGCTCATCAGCAAAGGCGATGTTCAAGCCTTCTCCATAAAACCCTCCACCGACTTTTGTAGTGAGCCATTGAATTAATTGGGTTTCCTCCTCGTTGATCGCCAATGTCTGAAGAAACTGCAGGGCGTGCAGGACAGCATTTTTCCCATTCTGAGGTAGGCTCCCATGAGCTCCCACCCCTTTAAAGATAAGGATAAGAGTCTCACCTGTACCTGAACCTTCATTTTCCAGGTGACCTAATACCCCTTCAGGGAAGGAATAGTCGGTTAATTTTTGTGAAACGACGTCCTGAGCCAGACCATTGAGAACGACCCGACAGGTGTCAGGAACCACATTGACACGATCCCCTCCTTGGATTTGTTTAAGGTGAGGTAAGCTTAATTGCTTAGTCATCTCGAGATGAAGAATGCCTTTTTCGGCATGGATTAGAGGAAATTCCGCATCCGGGGCAAATCCCTGCACGGGGATTTCTTCTTTTTGTTTATAATAATCCATGTCCGCCCAGCCGGACTCTTCGTCGGTACCAAGAATTAGACGAACTTTCTTATGTAGCGGTATTCCCGCATCTTTAATGGCTTTCATTGCAAAAAGCGCAGCCAAAGTGGGGCCTTTGTCGTCCACTGCCCCTCTGCCATAGATTTTTCCGTCAGCTATCTCACCACTATAAGGTGGAAAAGACCAACCATCTCCTTCAGGGACAACATCTAAATGTCCTAAGATCCCTAGGAGCTCTCCAGTGCCCATCTCAATCTGTCCAGCGTAACCATCAATATTCTTTACCGTAAAGCCTAGGCTTTGCCCTAAGTTTAAAGTCCATTCTAGGCATTCTCTTATCCCCAGTCCAAAAGGTGCTCCGGGCAAGGCAGAATCCATATCTCTGACACTCTTGATTTGGATACAGCTTTGGACAGCATTTATCATCTCATCTTTAAGTCCATCAATTCTTTGGTTAAGGTTCTCAATATCCATTGTGTTTCCTCCCTATTCTGTTCAATTCAATTGACTATTCCTTTGCTAGGATACCCTTTTTGGTAAGAAATCTGCAATTCTCTTATGGCGTCGGTGGTGGGTCTTCAGTCTGTTTTAATATTTCCTCAAGGGGAGTAAATTGTACATCAATCATGGTACCCGTGTTGACAACCGTTCCAGGCTGAATGCTTTGAGAACTCACGAGTCCGGTACCGGAAAAATTCAAGTGAAGTTCCGCCTGGGCTAGTTTTTCACCGGCTTGTCGCATCGTTAAGCCTGTAAGATCAGGAACTGCTGTTTCGCCCTTCAACGGTGTTCGTTCAGGTGCTACTGAAGCAGGGGTTGGCCGTTCAAAATTTGTCTCAGGAAGCTTACTCACTTCACTCGGAGTCTCGTGGGCTACGGGAATTCCGTAATATTGAAGGGCGCCTTCGATAATAGCTTTAGCTACGGGCCCGGCTAAAGTCCCACCTTGATGGCTTTCGCCTTGGGGGGTATCGATAAGAATGATGAGAGCAATCTTAGGATCATTCGCTGGAGCATAAGCGGCGAAGGAGGCCACGAAATCGGTTGAAGAATAGCCACCAGTTTCCGGGTCCACTTTTTGAGCAGTCCCTGTCTTTCCGGCTACCCGAATTCCCGGTATGTGAGCGGCAGCACCCGTTCCTTCGTTGACAACTGCCTCTAAGATGGCAGTCATCTGTTCGGATGTTGATTTAGAGACCACTTGGCGAACAGGGGTTGGGCTAATTGTCTTCGTGGTGCCATCAGGATAGGTGATTTTCTCAAGAATATAGGGTTTATAGAGGGTCCCACCATTGGCAATGCTGGAAATTGCCGTAAGCAATTGAACTGGGGTTACTAGATTAGCTTGGCCAAAGGACATGGTTGCCATGTCAATATCTCGGGCCTTATCTTGAGGTATAAGTAATCCGGTTTCCTCCCCGGTGAGATCGATACCCGTCCTTCCGCCGAAGCCAAAAGCTCTCAGATAGGTATAGAAGGCTTCTTTGCGCAATTCCATTCCTACTTGGGCCAGTACCACATTTGAAGAGATCATCATCCCTTCTTGAAAAGTGATTTCTCCATGGGGTCTATAGTCAGAATCCCAGTTCGTTATGTAGCGCGGACCGATCCGTATATAGCCTGGATCATCAAAAATATCGTCAGGCTTTAAGATGCCTTCCTCTAGGGCCGCGGCACCAGTAATGATTTTAAAGGTGGAGCCCGGCTCATAGGACATGCTGATATTCAAATTGCGTCGTTCTTCCGGGGTTGTGGATGTGTAATCATTGGGGTTAAAGGTAGGTCGGGAGCCCATGCCAAGAATTTTACCTGTCATAGGATCCATGGCCAAAATAGCAATCCGCTTCCCTTGAGTTCTCTCCACGAGTTGGTCTAATTGTTGTTCAATAAGGTATTGAATCGTTGAATCCAAGGTAAGCTGAATATCTGATCCCTTTAAAGCCGGTTCATTGAGTTTTGAGTCCTTGAGCATGAATTGTTGTGAAGAATAACCAGGGGTACCGTAGAGCTCCTCATCATAATACGATTCAATACCTTCCGCACCGTGGCCTGCCAGATTTACAATGCCTAGAACAGCTGAAGCTAAACTATCCATAGGATAGACGCGCCTTTGTTGGTCACTATAACCGATGCCTGGGAGCTTAAGGGCCTTGATTTCCTCCGCTTTTTCCATATCTACTTGATTTGCAATATTGACCCAGGACAAATCTTTGTTGAGTTTTTCCAGTAGCTTGTTGCGATCTAAGTCCAAGAGTTCACTAATCTTATCCGCCATAGCTTCTTTGGTCCAGGAGGTTTGTTTCTTAGCTATTAAATCACTAATCGCACGGGGATCCGCATATATCTCTTTGACGGGTATGCTCTGGGCTAAAACACTGCCTTGGGCATCGAGAATTTTACCTCTTTCAGGAAGTAAGCTTGCACTACTGGTTCTCCTCTCAATCCCTTTTGCTTTTAGTTCGGAAGCATCAACCACCTGAAGCATAAATAATCGTCCCACAACCGCCACCACCATACAGATGAGCAGACCGTAGAGAACATTTTCTCGAACAAAATAGCCTCGTTTCACATGTTTTCCTCGCAGTCTATAGAAATAATCTAGAATAATAGTATTATACCATTCTTTTTTTTCGGTGAGATTAATAATCCGAAAAAGCCCATGTTTTCTTAACTATCGATGGTCTTTTGGGCCACCTTGCTAAGAAACCATGAGCTTTGCTATTATTTTGTCCTGGATTGAAAATTGAATGCGAGTAAATTAATGTTATTTCATGGAAAGAATGGCTGCAAGAAACATACCACTAAGGAGTCCGCCTATATGGGCGTAAACATCAATTCCCGGTTGAAAAAAACCGATACCTAAGTTAATCAAAACGATAATCACCAAATTTTTGCCAAAACCGGATTTCCAAAGGGAGGGTCTGCGGCGAGAGTAAACTACTAAAGCCCCAAGAATTCCAAAAATTGCCCCCGAAGCCCCTGCCGAAATTGCCTCCGTGAATAGAAAGCTGGCGAGAGAACCCATTATTCCACTCAGGATATAGATGAGGAGATAGCGTATACGACCAAATAGTTCTTCCAAAATCGGCCCTAAAATCCATAAAGCATAAAGGTTAAAGGCTAAATGGATAACTCCAATATGGAGGAACATGCTCGTGAAAAGACGCCAATACTCTCCTTGGATAATCAGGGCATTAACCTTTGCTCCAAACATGATAAGGACACCGGTATAAGTGGAACCGCCTGCCAAAGTCATCAGGGCAAATATAAACAAGTTGATGAAAACAAGACTATAGGTAAGATAGGGACGGAAGGTTACGACTTTAGAAGCAGGAAAAAATCTTGAATTAACCGAAACATCAGTCGAATTGCTTTGAGTAGCCCCCATAGAGGGAGTTGGTTCAAGATAAGAGAGAATTTGGTTTAAGCGATCTCTTTTTTCTGTGGCCGGGGCTGAAAAAATTGAACCTGTTTGTAAATCTATAAACCAAGCTTGAACCTTTTGCAAAGAGGGTTGTTTTAAATCCTGAGAAGAGAGTCCTTCAGGACAAAAGATAATTGCCTCCCAATATCTTACGGGCGAATCGATCTGGGAAACGTTTTGTGGCGGAGTTAATAGTTCTCCCCTCTTTAAGATGGAGAAAAGAAAGCCATCCTCCCCTTTATGAGCTAAAACCCACTGATCCAAATCCTTTTCTATAGACCATTGATCCTCTTGAAGCCCGCGCAAAATACGCTCGAGGATAGTAAGCCCTCCTTTTTTCAAACACCTCTGGTCTTAATAATCACTGTCATCATATATATTCTAAAGTGTTAAGCCCGTTATTGTCAAAAAAGTGATCACAGCATAGCTAGAATCTATCCTTATAGTTAGAAAAGGCAGTGGAATTCTCCACTGCCTTTAAGTAACTCATAATCACCACTGAACACAATGCATGGCTCAGCCGTTTTTCCAGGAGACTCCGAAACCGCCCCGAGGATAATCCCATTTAATATTCCCTGAGGGGCAGGCAACTCGGCAGGTGCCACATTCAAGACAACCTTCGTAGCCAACGGAGATACGATTCTCTTCTTCATCCCAGTCATAAACATGAGCAGGACAGATAAAAGTACATACCTTATCCTTGCACTTTAAACAAAGTTCCCCATTAGCGATTTTAATGTGATTGAGTTTGTCTGTATTAAAGCGCACCAAATACAATTTGTCATCTAATTTCATTTTAGTGCCCTCCATGCATTAAACATATCTTTAACAAGTCCACTCTTTGTCCGTTTCTTAAATGCCATATCCACAATATTACTGAAGACTTTTGCTTTTGGAGTACCATCTGCTGTAAAGTACATACGAGCTGCTTGGTTAAGAATTTCGGGATACTCGCCCAGTAAATGAGGATTGGCCTCGATGAAAGGCATAAGCTTTCTAAACTTGTAAAGGTCCTTGATGACAAAAGAATCACGGAGTCGAGTTTCATAGACGCTCATACCTTGGGCGCTGATATCCCCAGATTTAATAGCTTCAGCAGCTACATTTCCGGCAATTTTCCCGGAGATCATAGCCAAGTTGGAGCCTTCACGGTTCAAGCCGTTGACAAACATCGCTGTGTCCCCAACGACCATAACCCCTTGACGATAAAGCTTCGGAATAGTGTTATAACCGCCTTCTGGGATCAGGTGAGCCAAGTATTCCTTTGTTTCTCCACCTTGCAGCAATCTTCTAACATAAGGTTTAGCTTTTAAGTGCTCCAAGAGATCATTAGGTGACCATCCCTTTTCAGACATGGAGTTAACCATTGCCCCAACCCCAACGGAAATGGAGTTTTTGTTGGTATAGATAAAGGATGTTCCCATCATTCCAGCAGTAGAATCACCAAAGAGTTCGATGGTTGCTCCTTCATGGGGCTCTAAGCAAAAGCGATCTTCGATTTTCTCAGGAGGAAGTTCAATAATTTCTTTAACTACGACGGCCATATTTTCAGGGCGCAGAGGCTTAGCAAGTCCAGCCTTACAGGCTAAGAAATTATTAGCCCCTTCAGCAATGATAACGACCTTAGCTCTCAGATCTCCTTCGCTACGTCCGGTGCGAACACCTACTACATCATCACCATGATAGAGGAGATCTTCAACTAGAGTTTCGGTAATAATCATAGCTCCGGCTTTAACAGCTTGATCAGCCAACCAACGGTCAAATTTCACCCTGAGTACTGTGTGGGCATTGTAATTAGGTGCTTCACCCCAAGCCGGATCACGATAACCTGCCGTAAGGATTTCATCTTTGCTCAGAAAAGCATATCGCTGCTCAATAACGGGTCTTTCTAAAGGAGCTTCCTTCCAAAAATCAGGGGCAACTTCATTCGTTGCTTGGGTGTAAAGTACCCCTCCCATGACGTTTTTAGTACCGGGATAATCTCCCCGTTCGATGACAGCAGTCTTCATTCCAGCCTTAGCAGCACTAATCGCGGCAGATAGGCCGGCTGGACCGCCTCCAACGACGATTACATCAAAATTTTCCATCTTGGCCCTCCTTATTTCGCTACGCCGTGCTGTAGGCGTTTCTTAAATTCAGCTGCTAATGCTGGTACAACCTCGTTAAGATCCCCGACAATTCCGTAATTAGCAACACGGAAAATGGATGCATCGGGATCATTATTGACAGCAATGATAAAATCAGACGTTTCCATGCCAACAAGATGCTGGATTGCGCCGGAAATACCAATCGCAATGTAAAGCTTGGGCCGAACAGTAATACCCGTTTGACCGACTTGGCGATCATGGGTAATCCAACCTGCCTCTACAGCACCACGAGTCCCAGCAATGGTAGCGCCGAGCACATCGGCTAATTCTTCTGCCAAGGCTAAGTTTTTCTTGGAGCCAAGGCCAAGGCCAACTGCCACAAGAACTTCAGCTTTATCCAAGAAAATACTCTTGGCGTCACCTTTGATGAAGTCAACTACTTTGGTTAAAACTTCTTCTTCGTTGAGACCCAATTCTTCGCGAATGATTTCACCTGATCTTCCTTCAACTCGTTCAGGCATAGCCATAACTCTGGGACGTACCGTAGCCATTTGCGGACGACGAGTCTTACAAAGAATGGTAGCCATAATGTTTCCGCCAAAGGCTGGACGAGTTTGCAGAAGGTGTTTTGATGTCGGATCGATTCCCAAAACTGTGCAATCAGCAGTTAATCCCGTTTGCATCGTGGTAGCAATAACCGGGAAAACATCACGACCCATCGCGGTAGCACCCATGAGAATGATCTCAGGTTGATACTGACGAATAAGATCTACTATTGCATGAGCATACGGTTGGGTACGATAATCTTTCAGAACAGGATCATCTACCACATAGACTTTCTCTGCCCCGTAGGCAAAGGCCTCGGGAATAACTTTCTCTACATCGTGGCCTACAAGAACACCAGCCAATTCACAACCGATATCATTGGCAAGCTTGCGCCCTTCACCTAAGAGCTCCCAAGATACTGGCGCAATTTCGCCACGATTGTATTCGATAACGACCCATACTCCGCTCCAAACATCTCCGCCGGCAACAGGAGCTGATTTCTTCTCTGTTTTGGGTTTAGCAACACTTACTGCAGGAGCAGCATTAGCATCAGTGGACACTGAAATCTCCTCTTTTGCTTCGGCTTTCTTGCCAGCACCTTCCGGTAAGGAGAGAATATTGCTCGGGCAAGCGTCCACGCAATCGCCACACTCTGTACATTTTGCGGCATCAACGACTACGCCACTACCCCCTAATTCTAAGGCTTCTGATGGGCACTCACCCACACAAATTCCACAACTGATACAACCAGGACCGATGATAACAGCCATTAGCGCTTACCTCCCTTACCATCGGGACTAACCATGATAATATTTTCTTGGAATACTTTCTCAACTAACTGAGCAGCTACTCCTTTTGGATCTTTTGTCCCGTCGAGTGTTTCTCCGCCCGAACGAGCCGGGGGCGCAAAAATTTTATTTACACTTGTGGGTGAACCCTTGAGTCCCATTTGAGTAACATCAAATTCAAAGGAATTAGCAGTGATAAATTCAGGCTCATAAGCGGCAGCGTTCATCATGTTTGGTAGTGAAGCGTAACGCAACTCATTGAGCTCCTTTTCTACTGTAAGCAGAGCAGGTAATTTGGCTTGTACCACTTCGCGCCCTGTTTCAAGTTTGCGATGAACTGTTATTGTGTCATTAGTAATATCAGTTACTTTAATGACATAAGTAAGTTGTGGGAAGCCTAAACGAGTAGCAATTCCAGGCCCTGTCTGAGCAGTATCACCGTCAATTGCTTCTTTACCAGCCAAAACTAGATCTACGGGATCCGTTTCGTGAATTTTCAAGATAGCTTGGGTAATAATATAAGCTGTTGCTAAAGAATCCGAGCCACCAAATGCCCTATCAGTTAAAAGAATAGCTCGATCTGCACCGAAAGACATGGCTTTGCGTAGCGCTTCCTTAGCTTGAGGTGGACCCATTGTTACGATTGTAACTTTTCCGCCAACTTTCTCTTTGAGGCGAATGGCCTCTTCAAGAGCATGTGCATCATATGGGTTAATGATTGATGGGACCCCTTCACGCATAAGTGTATTCGTTTTGGGATCAATCCGAACTTCTGACGAGTCCGGTACCTGTTTTAGACAGACAACAAAATGCAAAAAAACTCCCTCCTCTATCCCTTTTATAATAAAGAAACATAATCTCACATGTACAGCATAGTACAATAGGAGAAAAAAGACAAGTTTTTAGATTAACAAATATATTAAATATTCTGTTAATAGTAAGTCGAACACAAAAACAAAACAATTATATCACAAATTTAATAATGTTCATATATATTTTGTAATCATTAATATATTTATAAGAATTAGTTCTGGGTTTTCTTGGCATTGGGTAAAATAGTGTTACATGCCAACTAATAACATATGCAAAGGAGGGACGGGATTGAGACGAATTTTTCGCCTATTACTTATCTTGCTTGCCTCCCTAATGATTAGCTTATTCGCTATAAGTGGTCTTTTTGAAGATTGGTTATGGTTCTCAGATCTTGGCTACGACCAACTCTTTTGGACACCTCTAATAAGTAAAGGGATTATTCAGGTCGGCAATGGAACCATTCTCTTCCTCTTTATCTCCGGAACCCTCTTGTCTATACGCCATGCGATTCTAACCTTTGTTAATGAACGACTTAGAAAACGCCTCAGGCTCGTCCATGAAATGGATCGTCCCTTCTACCGTTTGAGTCAACAAAAAATGACAATCTGGTTAGTAGTAATTTCTGCTTTAGTTAGTTTTGGTGTGAGCTTTGTAGCGGGGTTCACAGGTTGGCTAGAGGTCCTGACCTTCATGAATCCTACCCCGTTCGGTCAAGGAGATCCGATATTTTTCAAGGATCTAGGCTTCTATGTGTTTCAACTTCCTTTTTTATACACAATTTATAATGTCTTCTTCGGCCCTCTTTTTCTACTGGCAATTATTACTACCTTATTCTACATTTTCACAGGCGTTATCAGGTTTCACTCCATGTTTCTATGGCGTAAACATACTATTGAAATAAGTCCTGCTGCTCGCCGCCACCTTGCCTTATTGGCGATGGTTCTCTTTATCTTCAAGGGATTTGGCAATTATTTTAGTATCTTCCGGTTGCTTTATTCTCAACAGGGACTGATAGCAGGCGCAGGGTATGCTGATACTTTTGCCACCTTACCGGCATTCAAGATCTTGATAGTTTTATGTGCCCTAGGTCTCATCGGTGGACTGGTGTCATTTTTTAGTAATGAAATAAGATTTTTAACCCTCCCTATTCTATTTGTTTTGCTTAGTGTCCCACTTCTCTCAACCCTATGGCCTTTAGTTGTTCAGTCCTTAGTCGTGGTACCCAACGAATTAGCTAAAGAAGTACCTTATATTCAGAACGAGATATCTTTAACGCGTTTCGCCTATGGGCTGGATAAAATTAGCGTAGAAGAATATAAAGGAAATGAACCTATATCAGCAGATCGCCTTGAGCAAGAGCTACCCACCTTAAATAATATTAGTTTAAACGATCCTCGCCTCATGGGCCAAATATATACTCAAAAACAGGGTATAAAGCAGTATTACAAGTTCTCGGACATCGATGTTGATCGCTATCTAGTTCATGGTGAGTATCGACAAGTGTTGCTTGCTCCTCGTGAGCTATCACCCTATGATCTGGCGAGTACTGCACAGACCTTTGTCAATTTCCGTTTTAAATACACTCATGGTTTTGGAGTTGTTGCTTCCTTTGCCAATGCTGTTACCGAAGGGCTTCCGAACTTTGCTGTTAGAGATGCACCACCCATTACCAGTCATCAGGAGTTTCAATTGACTCAGCCTCGCATTTATTTCGGAGAACTCACCAATGAATGGGTTGTCGTCAATACTGCCATAAAGGAATTCGATTATCCTGAGGGCAACACTAATGTAGAATCAAACTATCAGGGTAAGTCGGGTATTAAACTCACTCCCCTCAATCGACTGATGCTCTCCTTAAAACACACAACACCACGATTTTACTTAGCGAATGAGGTGAATTCCCAAAGTCGCATTCTGCTTCACCGCAACATTATGGAGCGTGTCGAAAAGCTTATACCATTTCTTAAATACGACGATAATCCTTACTTGATTATCAATAAAGGACGCCTGAAATGGATAATTGATGGCTATACTGTCTCGAAAACCTTCCCCTACTCTCGTATGGACCAGGCTCGAGAGATTAATTATATTCGCAATTCAGTAAAAGTTGTGGTTGATGCCTATGATGGAACTGTCAATTTTTATGCAGTCGATACCTCAGATCCTATCCTGCAAACCTATCGTAAAATCTTCCCAGGGGTCTTTAAAGATCTCTCGGAAATGTCCGAAGAACTCCGTGCACACCTACGCTACCCTGAGACTCTCTTTACAATCCAAAGCAATATGTTGAAGAATTTCCATATGACAGACCCCGCCGAGTTTTACAACAAAGAAGATGCTTGGGATATAGCAAAAGAATCCTCTGGCTCGGAACCCAAAAACGTCGAATCGGATTATAGCGTCATGCGAATTCCCGGTAGCAATCATCACGAATTAGCTTTAATGATTCCCTTTACTCCAGCTTCGAGCTCTTCAAACAGTCGCAACAATATGATCAGCTGGCTGGCTGCTCGTATGGATGGAGAGCATTATGGGGAATTAAAGCTTTATAAAATCCCCAAGAATCTTGAGGTGAATGGTCCTCTCCAGATTGAGTCACGAATCGATCAAGATCCGGAAATATCAAAACAGTTGGCTTTATGGAATCAAAAGGGTTCCCGTGTTATACGTGGTCATCTGCAAATACTCCCCATCGCCGAAAACTTTATATATGTGGAACCAATTTACTTACAAGCCAATACTGCTGGTAGCATCCCTGAAATGAGAAGGGTTGTCGTGGCTTACGAAGATAGGATTGTTATGGCCGAAACCCTTGATGACGCACTTGCTCAACTCTTTGGTGCGAAAATCCTTCTAACTAATTCTCCCCATGCGAATACAGCGAATCAAAATGTACCTTCTATGAGCTCCACAGCTGGGAATTCCCTTTCTCAAGAAAACGCAATGATCAAGGATACTCAATCTCTCCTCAAGCAAATTGAACAACTTCGTGAACTGCTCAACCAGCTGGAAGACCAGTTAAGGTCCATGACAAGTAGCACCGCTTATCCTGAGGCTGAGCAGGAGTCACTCCAAGAAGAAGAAATATCACAGTAGAAAGCCCAAGATCGAAGCCAAAAGTCTGGTAGAACAAGCAAAGACGGAAGAGTTTGCCCTTCCGTCTTTGCTTGTTGATTGTATTGACATATTTTTGTCTTTAATTATGAATCGTCTTACTGGAGAGGTTGAAGCTTAATTTTGGTCGACATACCGACACGTGTCACTTGAATCAGCTCTACCCCATCGAATGAAATATAATTTTCTTCGCCGCTTAGTGTAACCTCTTTGTTCTTGCCGCCTTGGATAATATGAGCAATTTGGTCATCATAGACGATGATTTCATTCTTAGCTCCAATAATTACATCCTTGTGGTCACCAAAGGGTATCGAGCCTTCCCAGATGGTTTTAAATTCTAGATTATCTTCCTCAGAATGCTCATCTGCACTGCGTATGCTCACTAAAGTGTTATTTTGAACATGACCCAAATATAGAGTTCCGGCTCGGTTTCCTAGAATAATATCATCAGAATCCTCGGAGATAATTTCCCTATTCCAGCCCTGTAAGGCAATAATCCGCTCTGATTGGCCGGAAGTGCTTTTCGCATATAAGGTTCCGAACTTATCTGAAGCAGCCAGCTGAGTGAGCGTTTCCTGCGCTCGATTTAAGTTTCTGACATTTTTCATGATATCAATCTCCATAAGTTGGAACTGCCCATTATGCTCAATGGACAGATAGAGCAGATTCGTAAAGGTGGAGACAACCATTTGCTTGATTTCACCCCCAGCGGGGAAACTATCAATACTTCGGTTAAAGCGATCATCGGGCGCAATTTCTTCTTCGTCACTGGGAGGAAGCTCCAAAGTAAAGACCTCAGTTATCTGTGGGTTGTTGTAACGGATTTCGGTGCGTGTCTTCGGCACCTTTTTAATAGGCTTTTCCAATGTTGTCGGATTTGGGTTTGGTGCCTGATTAGGATCCTCAACAGCATCAGGTTCAGTTGTTGGGGATGTGGCTGCACTATTATCTACAGCTCCCTGTTCATCTACTTCCTCAATAGGAACGATGACAGTGGTTGTTGGATTTGGATTCTTACGGGCGAAAAAGTAAACTAGGGTATCACGGTCCGGGAGCCATTGATAGTAGATAACCCCCATATCATAATTGCTATCCCCTGGAGGGGCTTTTTCAAAAACTACCTTTTCTTGACGTAGGTTATAAACCTTGAGTACCCCGTTTTCATGGTAAGCTAAATAATCTTTACCATAAGATATCTGTAGGTTCTCTAGATTTGTTCCAGGTATCTCAGCTTCTAAATTCTCGACTACGATAGGTTGAGCTATGACTGGAGCCATAATCTTTTCTACCTGTCCATTTAGAAAAAAATAAAAAGTAAATTGGAGCATTAGAGAGACAATAATCCAACTTGTTAGCGTTCGCATAAATGCACGCGTCTTCTTCCTCACGTATACACCCCCATTATTCCATTCAATTAAGGCATAACCACAAATCCGGTAGGGATATACCGTTCGCCAAAAATGTTCCAAAGTTTGTTCATAACTTTTCCGCTATAGACCATCTCTGATGAGGAGCCGCCATCCAAATTTACTGCTTCAACGGCATCATACTCTATAAATACATTCATCATATCTCTTAAGGTTGCTCCGATACTCCAGGTAGGTTGACGACCATCAATCACAACGAAGATGATGGTACCATCCTCCCGTTGACCAATACCGGTCCGGGGTGCAATTCCCCAGCCCCCATCTCCAGAAACAGCTGGCTTGCCATTTTTAACAAGAGGCGGATAAAAGCTTACCCCCTCTTTAATATTTTTTTCTTTAATATCGTGTACATTCATTGGTCCGATGATAAGCTTCCCCTCGGCATTAAGGCCAATAAAGTCGACTGTCTTATCACCAACATTGTTATGGACGATTTCTCCATCCTTTACTGTAATTCCATCAGGGAAAGCGCCGTTACCTTCACCATTGGGATCATAAAAGCCGCCGGCGTTAATTCCGGCAATTGCCTCTGCATTTTTGACCATATCCGTGAGCCGTTCCCCTGCTACCCCGATTTCTTGAGTAACCGCGACTTTAACTCGCTTCGGGTCATTAATAAGCATGACTTTCCCCTTGAAATTTTGACCTTTAATATCTTCAATAATAATTCCTGACGTCGTGTTTTCGGTGTTGGTTTGTCGGTCAATATTTAATCCCACTTGGGCCCCTTGATTATCATAGGTGTGCATAATATCACTGATTTTCTCATCGGAAAGAAAGAATCGCACAACCTGGGGATGACGTGATGTCTCAACTGCTCCGACAGCCATCACCTTAAGCGCTTCAAAAGGTCCCCAGAATAATACAAAAGGAACAAGACAGCTTGCAAAAATAATATTAAATATAAGGAAAGTAATTATCATCTTCCAGCGAATTCTGCCTGTTTTCATCATGATGTTCTAACAATCACTCCTCTATTGTGCACTTTTTCATCAATAATCTACATCAAAGCAAGATAAAAACAAGCCGCATCTTATGGTTTGCGGCTTATCAGAGTGTAACTATGAACACGAATAAGTATAGCAAAAGCTGACTTGAGGTTCAACTTAAAATGGATTAATTTATTCTAAACAAATACTGTTTATATTGGATAGGTATCCAATTTATATGTTAGGTTAGCGGCCTTGTCAATCATATTTGCCACGCTGCAATATTTCTCCAAAGAAAGCTGAATAGCACGCATTATTCTATCATTAGGTAGATTACTCCCCCAAAACTCATAAGTTAATTCTATATCGGTGAAGATACGTGGATGCTCAGCAGCCCGTTCGCCGACTACTGTAATCTGAAAACGATCATAAGCAATTTGCATTTTTTCAAGGATTGTTACACAGTCCATGCCACTGCAGCCAGCAAGGGCCATGAGTACAAGCTCCATGGGACTAGATCCATAACCTGAACCGCCTGCGGTCACACTACTATCTATTTGCGTACGAAGCCTTGAGCCTCCTTCGCCTTCGAAGTGTAATTCTTTAATATGAGTTACAGTGACTTGCATACCAGATCCTCCTAAATTTAGATTTTCGTGTATAGTATAGTCAATGGAAAGTTAAGACAGGAATCACAGATCTATATGTAAATTAAATGAAGCAATCAAGTATGTCACATTTGCCACTAAAAAGTAATTGTGTCATACTGAAAAAAATGCTAAACTATCAAATGTATGTATTGAGATTTATAAAGGAGTGCGGTAAGTTGACAATTCGAATTGGGATTAATGGATTTGGTCGTATTGGACGGAACGTTTTTCGTGCAGCTTACGGAAGAGAAAAAATTGAAATCGTTGCGGTCAATAATCGCTCGACTGGTGAGATTTTGCCTCATCTCTTAAAATACGATTCTGTGCACGGTATTTTTCCAGCACATGTAGACTATTCACAAGACGGTTTCTATGTGGATGGCAAACTGGTCAAAGTAGTTTCCCACACAGAGCCTGGAGATATTCCTTGGGGTGAATTAGGCGTTGATGTCGTGGTTGAGTCTAGTGGTAAGTTTAATAATGGCATTGTTTGCCAGAAGCATCTGAAAAGTGGAGCGCGCAAAGTTGTTATTACTGCTCCGGCTAAGGAAGAAGATATAACGATTGTTATGGGCGTTAATGAAAAAGAATATGATTCCCAAAAACATCATGTGATATCCAATGCATCTTGTACAACCAATTGTTTGGCTCCCGTAGCTAAAGTAATACACGATAATTTCGGAATTAAACGGGGGTTGATGACCACTGTTCATTCCTATACAAACGATCAACAGATTTTAGACCAATCGCATCGAGACTTGCGTCGGGCTCGGGCAGCAGGGCTTTCCATCATTCCTACGACGACAGGTGCGGCAAGGGCTGTAGCTCTGGTCTTACCCGAGCTTAAAGGCAAACTCAATGGTTTTTCCATGCGCGTTCCGACTCCGAATGTTTCCGTAATTGATTTAGTAGCAGAAATCGAGAAAAACACCACCAAAGAAGAAATCAACGAGGTTCTCCGCAGTGCCAGTCAAGGCCAGTTGAAGGGGATTTTAGACTATACAGAACTACCTTTAGTATCTAGCGACTTTAACGGAAATCCAGCCTCGTCAATTATCGATGGATTATCCACGATGGTAATTGAGGATAACCTTATTAAAATTATCTCCTGGTATGATAATGAATGGGGCTATTCCTGCCGTGTAGCCGATCTTGTCGAATATGTTAGTCGTGATCTCTAAACACCCGCTTATCAAAACAGGTGATATAGAAAACAAAAGCAGACTAGATTTAACTAGTCTGCTTTTGTTTTCTATGGTTATGCTACTAATTGTATGTAACTTACTTAACACTGTATTCCACAGAATCATCGAGAATCAATTCCTGTCCCTGAGAAGGTAAGGTTGAAGTAGTATCCTGTTCCTCTTCTCCAAAACGAAGGGGAAAAACAAGCACTATCAAAGCCATTCCGCCAACGGATAAAGCGGCATACTGCAATGAAATTAAAGAGAAAAGGATTGGGACATGGTTGGCTGGAGTGCCGATAGAGTATCCTAGTTTATTTATAGACTCTAGGTCGACGCCAGCGCGCTCCCATTTAAGAAATCCGTAATAGTCTACAGAGTTTATTATTTCTTGTCCTGTCTTAGCATACGGTGCTTGGGAAGAAAGGTAAATAAACCCCTTATCAGTATAGATTTTATCCAGCTCTACAGTTTCGCCTGTTAGAGATACTTTTGTGAAGCTTCTTTCGATCCGCAGAATGTCGTCTGGATGGATATTTACATTTCCCTTCTCGGTAATCACAGAAAACAACTCGCGATCAATGAGTTCGATATTGAGAATTTTAACATCAAGAAGATTAACTCCGATAGAAGTTAACATTGTAAAGAGAAGGGAAAAAAGTATAACTAAGCTAGATAGCTTTTCACGGCCGAGCTTACTAACTTGCTGCATAAAGTGATGCACTTCCTTTATCCGAGATTGTTGTTGCACGCTCAATCATACACTAATTTTGATAAACGAACAAACTTATGGGGAGCTAAAATACTTCCCAAAACGTTTCAAGATAGTAACTATCTCCTCTGAGCTAAGATTAAGGTATTGATTCTTGTTTTTTCTTGGAATAGGAGCTGGTTTTGCCCCGGTAGTCTCCGGAGGAACAACGCAACGCACAAAAATCACAGCTAATATAGCGAGAATAAGAAAAGGTACAGCACCACGCAGACCTGGAAAGCTCATAATGGGTACATAAGAAAGAACAGATGGAGTATATAGCTCATTGCTGAGGTCAACCGATACATATATGGCCATATATAAAGGGCTATCCGGAGGAAGCTCCGTGGGAAAAGAAATGGGATCCGCTGTACTCAGTGGGTTACTCATAATATTACTTTGATTCGTGGCAGAACCCAGCTGCCGCGGCCCTAAATAGTGGAGAAGGCTTTGTAATTCACCGATGGGTATTTGTAGTACCTGTCCACTTGAAAAATCATGGATGGGTAGTTTTTCTAATTGAAAAACATTTTTTGCTAACAGTAAGAGAATCTGCGAGCCCAGTAAAACCCAAGAGGCTAAAAATTGCTTGCTATTGATTAAAGGCTGGACAAAAGTAAAGGAAGGGCTACCCGGAATAGAGCTTATGCGGGTTAAGAATGCAAAGCCGACATTTATTGCTTGGATAGAGTTCGCCAATGATTCTTGAGCGGAGACTTGTCTTAAAGATTCATTGAGGTTGATGGCACTCACCTTCTTCCTTGTTAGCAATATATGGAATTCA
This sequence comes from Desulfitobacterium sp., assembly GCA_050251735.1. GTDB lineage: Bacteria > Bacillota > Desulfitobacteriia > Desulfitobacteriales > Desulfitobacteriaceae > Desulfitobacterium. The sequence continues at coordinate 26,822 of JBFWMF010000011.1, read as the reverse complement.
ATTTTGTCCTGTTCTAAGCAAGGCATCTCTGTAATCTATCTATATTATGTCCGAATGCGAAAGAAATAGAAAAGAGGTGTAATTTTATACACCTCCGATACAGTAGCCAAGTTTCTGGTTTTTTCTGCTTTCATTCATTTACTAAATTATGATATTTCATTCTAGTGTTGCTTTCTCAAATTATCTTATTAAGTTATTTCGATTCATATTATCATACGAGATAATAATATCAATAATAGAATCAATAGCGGTGTCAAATATTATTTGTTTCCACTGGGGGACTTTACAGTAGAGTCTACATTAAAGAAAAAGCTCGCTTCTGTGTTCTGAGTAATGCCGCCCTCAACGTTTGGTTTAACTCTTAGGGTGATTTTATGTTGTCCGTCAGTAGCGCTCTTCCCTGCCGCGTCACCGAGAGACTTAATCTCACGAAAAGCCACTCTTGCCGTTGCTCCTGGATCAAGGGAAGGAAGAGTTCCAATTTTACTTACCTTCTGTTTGTCATCTCCAACCAAGGAAACCTCTAACTCAATGGGAATATTGGTCATTTTGCCGCCGGTGGTGTTTTGCACCGTTGCGATCAGATCGAACTTATTGGCGTTGATAACTTGACTGGATTTAATGGTGACAGTCCCATAGGTTAAATCCTGAGTAAATGAACCGGGCTCAACGGCGACCCCTAACATTTTAACTTCAGGTACTGCTCCATTTGCACTAGCTTGCGTTGTTTTCCAAAGGGTGACTCCAGCAATCCCAAGGAGACAGACTAACAATGCACTTAGAAAAACAGTAAAGTATTTGCGATTAATCGCGATAATTTTGGCCATCTCAGGCACCTCCATTCGGATTCTTTCTCTAAGAAAAAAGTATGCATGTCTTCTTCAGGACATGCATACTTTCTGAAATTAATTCATTATTTTTTTCTTTCTCTATCTTGGTATTGTCGCAAACGAATATCTTGTTCAACATCCATTTTAAAAATTCGACAGGATTGAATAAGCCGTGAGGTTGTGCGCAACCCTAAGTGCTCTTCCATTTCCTCTAGAGATAAATTGGAGGTTATAACTGTAGGTAACTGCTCATTCATTCTATAATTGATAATCGAATAGATTCGGTTGCGAGTCCATTCCGTGTAGTTGTGCGCACCTAAATCATCGAGAATAAGGATAGGAATTTCACGAGCTGAATCCAAGAGATCCATCTCATTTTCATCCGTCTTATAGGTTGCGCGTAGCTGATCCAATAGGTCGGGAACCACCAGAAAGAGAACTTGTTGTTCCTTTTCCATCAATGCATTGGCAATAGAAGCGGCCAGAAAGGTTTTGCCGGCCCCAACAGGCCCAGTGAGCATCAGTCCTAAGCCATGATAATCATTCAAACACCGATCAACAAACTCTCGTGAGGCGTTTAAGGCTTTCAACGCATTTTCAAGATGATTGGGATCATGAGGTTTAGAGGAACTTTGATAATATTTTGTATTAAAATTGTCAAATCGGCAATTGAGTAACCCTCGCGCCATCCGCGCATGGCGAAAAAGGTTTTCCATACGTTTTTGTTGCATACAAGTGCAGGGACGTGCCGAGGTTCCATCAAAAATTATACCGCGATCTTCACAAAGTGAGCAATTCACTGTGGATTTAAGAGGGTTGTTAGAAATATCAACTTGAGTATCGTCAGTAATGTCTCGTTTTTTCTTAAGCTCATTGAGATAATTTTCTTGCATAATATCTTTTAACGATTTCATGATGTACCTCTTGCTCCTTTCTTAAAGATAGAAATTTTCATACTTATCCGGCGAAACCTTACGACTAGGCTGTTGGGGGGATGTTTTTTTGAAGCGAGATTTCTCCTGTCTGGATTGAAAATATACATCATCGGCTTCAACCTCTTGCAAGGTACGTAGTCCTTTTTTTTCCCATTCTCGTAGGATAGAGTCAATGTAACGGAAATTACGTATACCGGCCATAACACCACGTTTAAAAGCAGCAAGAATCAATTCTTCAGAGAAATTAGAGGTGATCCAGGTGTCTATGACCTCGCATTCAATCGGGGTCACAGGGCGTCCTAATTCCTGTTCAAACGTGGTGATAATCTGTCCTGTGGAAGTTGAACAAGTTGAGTTCTGCAGTGGGTCATTGGGTTCCTTACGCTGGTTTTGTTCAGCCTCGAAGTGCTTAAATTCATCGATTGCCCAACGTTCAGCTAATTCTTCAATAAGTCCAACAAAGCTATATCCTAATGAGGATTGATGATCTTCATGATTCCAGTGTTTTTTCAGGGATAGATAATTGCGGCTCATAAGATGAGCAATCATTTCTTCTACTTGAATTACCTCTAGGTTCATACGCTGGGCAAGAAGTTGAGCGGAAGGATTGGGATTGGTTTCAATCTCCCCCATGATTTGAATAATCAATAAAGCTTCAATATGGCTGATTTCCAACTCTGAATAATGATTTAGGAAGTACTTCGGAATACTTACTGTTCCAGAAAAGAAAAGAGCTTGTACAAAGCTCCCATAAAGATTGGTACTAGACATAAAAATTCACTCCTCTAAAGGACAATTATAACGTATTTTAAGTTTTTGGGGAGAGTATTCTTGGGTGTTTATTTGAATGGGTTGAAATTCAATGATTAAGCTCGAAAAGATGGGTAATATTTCGTTAACTGAAGATGGAAATTAAAGGAATATAATTATCCGGTGGCGTATATTCAAATTATACAATAATTAGGAGGTTGATTCCAGATGGGACAGCGTGAAGAACTCATCCACATTATCAATAAATCAGGAGCTCACCATGCATGGGGAGTAAAGCATTGTACACGTGTCTATCTACTTGCTAAAGAATTAGCAGAGCCCATAGAGTTAGATGATGAGGTACTGTATTATTCAGCCCTACTCCATGATATAGGTAGATATCCCGCTTATGCCTTAGCTAATGTAGATCACTCCCTTCGTTCCAAGGGAGTCGCCGCAAATATTTTGCAAAGGATGGCTTTTCCAAGTCACAAGATCCCGATTGTCTTGGAAGCTATTGAAAGTCATATGTACTATTCTGAGCCAGGTAGAAGTGATGAAGCGCTCTACCTACGGGACTCGGATATCCTCGACAATCTAGGCAATATCGGCCTCACTCGTCTATTCAGTTTGATTGGACAAGACGAGTTAATCCGTACCCCGGAAGATGCTATCGACAGAGCCCGCATTTTTGCCGAAGCATTGCCGAACAAGGTCTCTACAAAAACCGGAAAACGACTAGCTGTAAAGCGACGTGAAGAAATCTTAAGATTTTTATCAGGAATAAAGAAACAAACTTCAGAATTTGCTTATATCTAAGGGTTCATCCCTTACCTTACTTCCTGCGGAGATCTATTGTTTGATCGAGCCACTGGTTTATGGTGTCGATGACATTAAGGGTATAATCTAAATTATTTGACCGTTTACCCAGATCGACCAGAACCTTCAAACGATGACGCAGACGCTGCATAGCTTTGTTGACTTGAGCCTGGGAAGCCTTAACCTTGCCAGCTTTTGTTCTTGGCATAGGTGGAAGATTCGATCGTAGGCCGGAGGTTACATGTTCCTCCTCTTCGTCTTGACTTGTATCTATGGATTGTTCTTCAATGGCCTTAAGCCATGGTTCTGCTGGCGGATAAGGGATAATCTCTTTATCCTTAATCTCAAATTGTTCGCCTAGTTGTGGTATCCAGGGAATTTTTCCAAACTGTTCCTGGATTTTTTGGGAAAAAACATTTTGTACATCAGGTTCGCCGTGGACTAGAATGATACTTTCGGCATTTGTACCCAAACAAGATAGCCACTCTAATAGCTGGGATTGATCCGCGTGGGCTGACAATCCTTCCATTTTGCGGATATTTGCACGAACGGAGATCTTCTCGCCGAGCACGGTGACCTCTTTAGCACCTTCGACAATTCTACGGCCGAGGGTCCCCTGTGCTTGATAACCAACAAATAAGACAGTGGCTTTCTCCCGCCATAAATTATGTTTAAGATGATGCTTAATTCGTCCCGCATCAGCCATTCCACTAGCGGCGATAATAATTGCGCCGCCTTCGATTTTATTGATGGCCATGGACTCCTCTGACGTTAGGCTGTAATGAACATTAGGCATCATTAGAGGGTTTTCTCCCCTATTAATCATGGCCAGTGTCTCATCATCGAAATTATGAGGATTCTCTTGAAATATCTTTGTCGCAGCAATGGCTAAAGGACTATCCACATAGATAGGCAGGACGGGAATCTCTTTTTGGGTTTGTAATTTACGGATATAAAATAAGAGATCTTGAGTGCGCTCAATAGCAAAGGCAGGAATGATAAGATTTCCTCCTGCTTGATGAGCCTCTCGAATAATCTCTGCAAGATGTTCAAGACGATTGCTCCTGTTTTCATGTTGACGATTTCCATAGGTCGTCTCAACGAGGACAATGTCTGCCGAGCATATCGTGCTAGGATTTTCAATATAGGGTTGGTTATAATTCCCGATATCGCCGGAAAAAACGACTTTTTTTTGAAGTTCTCCCTCATTGATGGTTAACCGCACATAGGCCGAGCCTAAAATATGCCCCGCATCATGAAAGGTAAAGCTGAAATGTTCGGATAGAACAGTATTTTGATTGTAATTCACCGGCGAAAAATATTGCATAGCGTCTAAAGCGTCTTGGGCAGTATAAATAGGTGTCAACAGGTCTTGGCGAGTCCGTGCTAACCGCCGATTTTTGCGTTCGACTTCCATCTCTTGAATATGACCGCTGTCGGGAAGCATGATTGAACACAGTTTTACTGTCTCAGGGGTAGCGTAGATTCTTCCTTTAAAACCGTGTTTAATAAGTTTAGGAATTAATCCTGTATGATCGGTGTGAGCATGAGTCAGGATGACGGCATCAATCTCCGCAGGATTATAAGGAAATGGTCCATAATTGAGCTCCTTTATGGCCTTAGAACCTTGAAATAACCCACAATCAACAAGTATACGCTCATCACCAGCCTCAACTAGGTATGATGAACCGGTTACCACTTGTGCCGAACCATAGAAACTTATTTTCATATAATCCTCCGTTTGCCCGATATTGTCATGAAGTCTTTCTTATCATTAAATCAATCCAACTGCACCATTTTGAGCTTTACTGCTTTTAAGGCCGCTTGCGTACGATCCTCAACCTCAAGCTTGCGAAAAATGCTGGACAGATGATTCTTTACTGTCTTTTCGCTGATATACAGTGCTTGTCCGATTTCACGATTAGATGAGCCTTTAACGACATAGGTTAGGATTTGCAATTCTCGATCACTCAATCCATAGGTTTCTTTTGTATGAGGGGGATTTGCTAATTGTCCAAGTAATTTTCCGGTAACTGCAGGAGATAGTATCGGTTGACCGTTAAATACTTTATGGATGGAGTCGACTAAAGTTTTAGGATCTACATCCTTCAGGAGGTAACCGGCAACACCGAGCTGAAGAACTTGAAATACTTTTTCATCGGAGTCATCCACAGTCAGAACTAGAATGCCAATCTTCTCTTTTTCGCGACGTATGACCCGACAGGCTTCTAGCCCATTGACCCCGGGCATATTTAAATCCATAAGTAATATGTCATAATCTAAGGTACGTGAGACATTGATCGCACCTTGGCCATCTCCTACTTCACAAACCACTTGAATTCCCTCTTCAAATTCTAGGATTCTTCTTAACCCTTCACGCAGAAGTGGATGGTCATCGGCAATCACAACTCGTATCATTCCCATCCCTCCTCGTTACTTGTTGGTATGATGAGCTTTACTGTGGTCCCTTTCAATGGGGAAGATTTAATTGTCATTTGACCTTTAAACATTTCAATTCTCTCTTTCATACCAATCAAACCAAAATGATCTCCTGGATAAATAAACGCATCGTCCACATTGAAACCATTTCCGCGATCGGTGATTTGAATAGTTATTTGAGAATCCTCATAAACAATGAGGACTCTTGCCCAATTGGTATGTGCATGTTTAGCTATGTTGGTCATGCCTTCTTGAAGGGAACGGAAAAGGGCGACTTCTATAGCAGGTAATAAATTCCTTTCTTTACCCAACACTTGAAAATCGCAGATTATACTATATGTCTCTTGGAAATTGATCAAATATCTATCAAGAGCAGAAATAAAGCCTTGCTGATCAAGAGCAATGGGGCGTAAATCAAAGATAATACGCCTAATATCCTTTAAGTTAGCACGAACTAGCCCTTTAAGATCAGAGATTTCTGTTCGCACACGATTTGGATCAAGTGCAAGTAGCTTTTCAGTAATTTCTAATCTTAAAACAATATTCGCAAGATTCTGAGCCGGCCCATCATGAATCTCGCGGGCAATTCTACGTCTCTCGTCATCTTGTGCACGAATAATTTTGAGGGCTGTTTCTTGCATATTCTCAGGAGGATTGTTATGGTTAAGCTCGGCTATTCCGCCATGCAAAAGATTAATGGCTAAGGTCACTTGATTAAGTAAGGTTTCGGCTCGTACGATAGTTTTTTCCATTTGTTTTAAAGAACGTTCAATTTCATCTCGTCGGCTTCTCAATTGGTTTTCTTGGGATTGGAGCAGTTGCAGTTGAACTTGAACATCTTTCGTCTGAGTGTATGTATCCAACATTACCTTTTCCGAATAATTCCCGAAATCCCTGCTCACTTCCATTAGTCGTTGTCGAAGTCGACGTTCTAATTTTTGATATTTGTCCACGTCATCAATAATGCGCAGGATCTCTCCCTTGATCTGAGAAGATTCCTGTGTTAGTCGCTCGTTTTCTGCGCGGGTTGTTTCGGCAATGTAAAAAATCTCTTCCTTGCTGGATTCGATCGCATTTAGGGTATTGCTAATGATGATACCCAATCGGTCTGTCACTGTTGTCCCTCTTTTCAACACTACCTTTTTATTCTTTGACTGTATTCGACACCTTGTATTTAATATCCTACCTATCAAATGGAAAAAGGGTGTTGAAAGTTACTTGTTAGCGCTTTACTCGACGAATTCCTCTTTCTAAACGTCTTGGATAGGCCAAATCTTCGTGCTTGCAGATATAGACCCTAAAGTTGTCCTTTTTAATTTTCTCAATGATTTTGTTTGCTTCTGTTTCAGTAACTTGCGAGGAGAAACTTGGTTCTATATAAATTAGTAGATCTCCAGCCTTGGCAAAGAAATCAAGGTTTTGAACAGTTACATTCCATTGAATGGTCAGGTCCCCATACAGTTGCTTTAGGACACGAGAAAGCATCATGCCATTTTGGGGTATTTCCTGGATCATGACGACTGGCTTAACGGGAATTTCGGCCAGAACATCATTATTTTTCTTTTTTTGAGCATTAAAGCGAAAAGGATCTCTTGCAGGCGGAAAACTTATGTCCCTATGAGAATTTTCTTCTTTTTGCAGAGTAACTGACATGCTTAAAGCAGGTATGGATTCATCATCTTTTGTACTACTATACTCTTCAACAAACTCTAAATTATAGCTGTCTTCAATTGCGATGTCAGTTACTAAGGTGTTTTCAACTAAGGTGTCTTCAACTAAGGTGTCTTGAATTATGATATCGTCAATGATGCCGCTTACGACCGTGACACCTATATGGTTATTGCTTGTCGCGCTAACCGGACTGTGTGCTGTTTCCACTATGCTTATTTTTTCAGCAGACAAATCGGTAGCTAGTGGTGAATCAAAGGCTTTTAGCAGGTGATGTCTTAATGAAAAGGAAGAATCCATCTCTTTAGTTAAAGTCCCGATGCCATTAAGTGCCACTCTAGAGCTTGGCATGATTGAAGGTCCTTCTATGTGTTGCAGACCTTTTAAATTAGAAATCTGCTGAGGAAAACGATCCTTTTCATTCTCTCTCATGCTTTGTAGTCCTGCCAGTATCATATCATTCATAAGGACGTAAAAGTCCGGAAAATTGTCGATCACTCGATGGTCAGGTAATCGTTGCTCTACTAATTGACGGATGCCATCAATAAGAACCTCATTGGGTAGGTCTAATATCTCTTGGAAAGATGATGCAATTTTTTCAGCAGCTTGCCGACCTTGATAGAACTCGCCATCAGCATCATTTCCCGATAGCAGGTTTACGGTAAATAATTTCTCGATGAATAAATCAACCCATTCTCGTATTTCTTGATCATCTCTGTAAAAGGCTTCCAAAGTTGTCCACCTCCGTTTACTTCTTTTCCATGATAGCTATGCAGTTTAATGGTTGAGTATGTCTAATTTGAATATAAACAGCTTATGAAGCGTAGACTTAGTCACCCTTTCGCAACCGCTCCTATTGAGATGGTTAAAAAAAATTTGTTTGGACATAAAAAAACAGACCCTTATAAGGGTCTGTAGAAGCGTTGATTAGCTTATGATTGGTATGACAATCTTAGCGCTGGCGGAAAACTTTCAAATAAGAATCCGCATAAATGCTCTTATTTAAGAGGATTTCACAGGTTGCTGCAACGTCAACTAAATCGTCGTCGTTAGCATCAAGAATAGCCGCATCCAGGCCTGCAGACATTGCCATAGCTAAATAGGTACGATTAATGAGATGCCGATCCAAAGCATTTTGTGATACATTGGAAAGTCCAAGAACTGTTTTAGGTGCAGGATTAGATAGGGTTTTTACCATACGGATAGATTCAAGAACTTCCGGTGCATGCTCTTGAGCAACATTGCAGGGCAGAATCAGGGGATCGATATAGAGTTCATCAATCGGTAACCCAAATTCATCTGCTGCAGCAACAAGCTCCATAGCGAAGGCGATACGGTTTTCCGCATCTTTAGGGATGCCTTTATTATCCATGGTCAACCCGATCAAGGCCGCGTTGTATTGAACAGCCATTGGGAATACCCGCTCGATCTTCTCGCGCTCTGCCGGGCAAGAATTAATCATACCCGGACGTTTTAAGAGCTTCAAGCCTGCTTCAATGGCATTATAGTTTGTAGAATCTAGGCACAAAGGAATTTCAGAGACTTCTTGGATTACTTTGACCATCCACTCATAAGCCTCGGGACGTTCTTCTTTGGGAACAGCCGGTCCGGAATTAACATCGAGATAATGAGCCCCGCCCTCTTGTTGCTTCAATGCCCATTCCTGGATAGGCTTTGCATCTTTATTACGAAGGGCATCGCCGATATCTTTAAACATCCCATTAATTCGTTCACCAATTATAATCAATTGATCCACGTCCTTTCTTTTTACAGCCTAAGGGCAACCAACGACCTCGCCTCAACTGCACGTGCTCTTTTAAAGCTCGGCGAAGCCGGGTTTTCATTAAAGTCTACGTGTTATGCGCCTTCCATCAGATCATTGATATTCTGCTGGACGAGTCTAACCGCAGCAGGATTTCTCATTAAAAGAATGCTCGCACCGACTTGGAGAAGAGCTGTAGCAGTTAAGGTCTCCCAAAGAATCGCGCGCTCATTAAGATCACCCCAACCTGGGAACTCGTCTTCGGCAGCATTAGCTTCTTTAGCACGATTGGCTTCATAGCCCACAGTACATATCATAGGCATTGAGAGCATTTTATCATTAGCTAAGGCACCCAGACGTGCTCTTTCCATAATGGAATAGGCATATTCGATTCCATAGCCTAACCCACCAATCATGGGGTCAATAACAATACGATTCAGAGGCAATCCCATTTCTGAGATCAAGATATTGAGCTGTTTACAAATATTAATATCCAGTGGCGAACGAGCAATAACATTATGTTTATGCACCATGGCTGCTGCCGCAATGGACTTGTAATTATCTTGCTCGGCAATACCAATCAGAAGGTTTTCTCCTGCAGTAGCTTCGGCTATGGCAGCCATTACTTCATTGTCCTTTTCCGGATCTTCGCAACCAACGATGATGAGGGGAACCCCCACAGCCGCTAAAACATCTTTTACTACTTTGGCACACTCTTCAGGACTACGATTTTCCCCTTCTGGATTAGCCCCGATAAGTTTTAAGTAGATCATATCGGCTTGGTATTCTTCAACACATTTCTTTGCCCAAGCCACAGGATCATTGATGACATCTCCGAATTGACTTTTGACGATATCGTTCCATGCAGGAGGAATATCTGTAACTTCCATTGCAATAACTGCTCGGTTTTCAATCTTTCCTTCGAAATGAAGAAAAGGTAAAGCTGCGTCTCCGCCGACTTTAATAACAGAAGTACGTGTACCCCCTTCAGCAGCGGTTGCGCCGAGGATAACTTCTCCAACCTTATTTTGATATCTTTCTTTAATGAGAGCTACGGCCATATGAACCTCTCTCCTCTCTAGTTCTATTTTAGGGTTTTGAGTAAGATTTTTTGGACGGATTGCACGGCAAGGGAATCGTCCGGCAAAGTATAGAGGGGACTACCCTCTAAATCGTGGGTAACGACCATGGAATCCAGGGGAATATCCCCAATTAACCGAAGTCCGGTCTTGTCAATTTCTTTTTGGAGTGAATCCAAGCTTCCCTCAGTGGTTTTAGTCACCACAAGAAATACCTCATTCACAGCCGAACGCAATCCGTTAATCAGATCGTTGACTCGTCCGGCTGAACGGATTCCACGCGCAGATGAATCGCTGATGACGAACATTAGATCGATTCGGGGAATCGTTCTCCGACTAATATGCTCAAGTCCTGCTTCAGTGTCAACTATAACAAAATCATAGTTGTTTCCCAGCGTTTCAAGATATTTTCTCAGCAAGTCATTAGGATAGCAATAGCAGCCAGGACCTTGTGGCCCCCCCATAACCAGCAGATCGATATCTGTGGACTCAATGAGACTTTGTTGTAGCTTGTATTCGATGAATACGTCTTTAGGCATACCAGTGGGAATAGCCTTGGGGTTCTTGGAATCCTCCAATAACTCGGAAATAGTTGCTGTAACTTCTAAACCAAGAGCTTCATTCAAATTAGCATTGGGATCTGCATCTACAGCGAGAATTGTTTTTCCCCGCAGTTCTTTCACCATTTGTCGAAGTAAAAGTGCTGTGAAGGTTGTTTTACCTACTCCGCCTTTTCCTGCGACGGCAACATATTTTGTCACGATTCTTCCCTCCAATGCTTTTTAAACTTTTCCTTCAACGGATGGAAATAAGGATAGATCGGTGTGGGGCAGGAATAAAGCAGAGACGAACTCATCCATAAACGTAGTTCCCACCGAAAGCTCGATGTAGGTCATCTTGCGAGCAAGTTCTAAGGCCTCATTCCATGCTCTTTGTGAAAGCAGGGCCAGACGTGCCCCTTTCACTGATGAATTACCAATAAACTCAAATTTTTCTTGAGGTAGATCAGGAAGCAGACCGATTTCCACCGAATCGTGGATGTTCAGATAGTTGCCGAATCCGCCCCCAATAACAATTTTGTCGATCATATCGATTTCAATTGCTACCGCTTGCATCAAAGAACGAATTCCTGCATATATCGCTCCTTTGGCTCGAATAAGATTTTTAACATCATTTTCGGTAATGACAACATCCTTGTCGCCCCCCGCTTGGTGAGCCCAAGCCAAGACAAACTCCTTATCGTCGGCTGTGGAACGAATCCGCCGCGATTGTGTAGGATGCTCCAGTTGAAAATTGCCAGCCCGGTCAATGATTCCTGCCTTGCGCAGTTTAGCTAAACAATCAACTAATCCAGAACCGCAGATGCCGATCGGGGGGATCTTGCCAATAACTCTTAATTTCACCTCAAGTGATTCAGAATCAATGTCTACTCGTTCGATTGCGCCGGGCATAGCTCTCATGCCAAAGAGGATTCCTCCCCCTTCAAAACAAGGTCCTGCCGAACATGCACAAGAAACAAGCCAATCATGGTTGCCAAGGACAATTTCTCCATTGGTTCCGATATCGATAAATAAGATGATCTCTTCTGAGTTCGCCAAATCAGTGGCTAAGGTACCGGAAACAATATCCCCCCCAACATAGCTAGCTACGGAAGGAAAGCTATGAACCAGAGCCTCAGGATGAAGTCTTAGTCCTATCTCCCTTGCTTGTGCTGCTGGTATGGCATTCATGGTGGGAATATAGGGCTCTAGGCGAATATACCGTGGATCAATACCTAAGAAGAGCTGTGACATGGTTGTGTTACCCGCTACCATGGCCGCTGCAATATCCTGAGGCTGAAGGTCTTGCCGCTTAAGAATGTCGTCAATTAATATATTGAGGGTACCCACAACGGCATTTTGGATTTCTTTCAGATTTTCGGGAGCGTCCACTGCATAGACTATGCGCGAGATAACATCATCACCATATTGTGCTTGCTTATTATAGGATCCTTGCTTATCCACGATTTTGCCAGTGACCAGATCGACTAAATAGACAACAACAGTCGTCGTGCCAATATCAATAGCAATACCGTAGGCCGGCCGAGTATTTGCTGGTTCAACCCACAGAACCGTATAACCCGACTCCAAATCTGTTAAAGTAACGGACAGATCCCAGTGTGCTCGACGCAATACCTCGGGCAGGGTCTGCAAGACCGAGAGTGATATACCCAAAGGCTTGTCGACTGGCAGAGCTCGCTTTAACTCCAGGGACAAACGTGCCCAGTCGCTGGCATTATCCGTAAGGGTAGGTTCGGTACATTGAATATTGACTTTGCAAGCTAAAGGTTGAAAGCCATATAAGGCGATCAGATCCTTCTCAGTTTCCTGGACTAAGGATGAATTATTGACATCCTCCAGGAGGACTTGGTGAGCTTGCAGACGCGATTCCGGAGGGACTTCAACGGTAAGATCCCCTTCAACAAAGGTGTGACAGCTTAAGCGCACCCCACGACTTAGTTGATCTGGCGAGAGATTTCCAGTCCGTTCGCATTTTACTTCTCCCGAAAGCACGATGACCTTACAAGAACCACAGGCTCCGTCACCGCCACAACTGGATTTAATATAGATTCCCGCTTGAGAAGCAGTCTTGAGCAGGGAGGTTCCCTTTTCCACCTCAACTAATATATCATCTGGTAAGAATTTTACTTGGTATTTCATGATGTCTCTCCTCCCCCCTCTGCTGTAATATCTTACATAGCTCGGGTAAAGGAAATGATACCACTGGAATCCCGTGGTCCAACAATGACTTTCCAACCGGATACTTCTTGAAGCTTTCCGGAGATGACAGCTACATAACCGGGAATGATTAGGTTGCGATGATTTACTTTCTCAGCAACTCCACTCTTGGCCAGAGCATCGGCAATCTTTTCCGGTTCATATTTACCTGCCGCATAAGCTGTTAGGACGGAAGTACCATCGGTATCGATGGGGAGAATATAGCTAGGTATTTTACTAGCTTCGACTTCACCTTCTACACTGTAATAAGTTAAGGAGAAGTTGGTTGTAACATAAACAGGAGAGTTTTCATTGACGTCGCCTACAGTGTGTAAGATAGGTTCCACTTGGATTGGTTTTTGTGGATCTGTATATAGATTCTGACGTAAAGCCATTAGGGGTAGGATATGAGCCTTGGCAGAGGCTTTTAATACGACGGCACTGGCGTACTTGGACACATAAACCGAGGCTTCAGCTATCTCAGCCAAAGGTTCAGCTTTTGCGGTGAAGGCAATCACGGGATAGCCAAAGGGGCGGTATTTCTTTTTAATAGCTAAGCGACGTAAATGAGTAAGATTGGCAAGGGTTTGACTCGGGTTCCGCGACCCGGGATCCAAAACAAACTCCTTATAGCCAAGTTTTTGTGCATTTTCTACTAATGTGTTTAAGGCTTCCATTCCTTCGGCCTTAATAATGACAGGCACACTATGCTCCTTGGCAAGATTAACGACGGACTCGTAGTTAGCTTCCGTAGCTGATCCAATCAAGGGTTTACGAGCTGCTACACTAGGTAAAGCAGCTTTCAAAGCGTCTACATTCTCACTTAATAGGAGTAGTGAGCGCTCTGTTCCAGCGGCAACTTTAGCAACCACCTTGGCAAAGCGATCCGGATCCCCCGATGCTTCCAAGATAGCCACTCCATCGATGGAGTAATGGAGACCCACCCGATCAAACTCCAAACCATTGATTTCATCAAGTTTAGATTGGATTTCCTCATCAGATAGGGCATCAGAAATCTCAATAAGAAGTGTTGTTGGATGATAGAAAGTCTTATCATGGCGGAACAGAACCGTTTCATCGCCAAGTATAGAACCATTACCGAATTTTATTGCTTTTATCGGAGGTGCAGAAGCAGAATCTAAATTCTCACGAGCTTCATCAGTCACGTAAGGACAAGCGTCAAGTGATCCTTTACCGGAAGCCAATGCCATCGCGAAAGCGAGACAAGTTGGCGTACCGCATTCGCCACAGTTCTTTTTGGGGAGTTGTTTATAAATTTCTAAACCGGTTAAGGCCATAACATTAACCCCTTTCCAATATTTTATCTGGAGACAGAGCCGCTTGCTCTGTCTCCGCATCAGTAATCAAAACTACATTAATGGATCTAGATTAAAGCAGGGATGTCCGTTCTCTTCAAGGAAAGGAATAATCTCTTCTACCGTTGTACCGACAGATTCATCAGCGATTTGATCAATAAACTCTTCACCTAAGCCTTCTTCAAGACAACGAGCTACAAAATCTTCACGCAAAAATTCCTTGAGTTCTTTCGGCATCCAAACAATTCTAGCGATTCCGCCATCAGCAGGAATGAACTTCTTACTGGTGAGATAGGTGCGCCCGATTCCCATGAAACCGGGAGTCTGCAAACCACCACCGACAGTACCGGCCAGTGTCGAGAAGGTCATACCACAAGGTGTCATTCCACTATGTTCACGGGTGGTGATCATCAAACCATTGGCCTCTGGGACAATAGCCATAATAGCTTCAAAACAACCGCAAGAAGTCATGGGACGATCCATCAAGGTGTAAAGGTTGACCTCATCAAGAGTGTTATTCGACGAAGGCCGCAAATAGTCATTAACACTTTGCCACATCCCTCTGAATTCATCAATGGCTGGGCCTTTAGGTATTGGTTGGTTAGGACCGGTCGGCGTGATTTCAAAAGCTGCTTTGGCATCCAGCCAGCTCACAGCTCCGCAAAGTCCTACACGTTCGGGTGTAACGATGCAGACATGGTTAGGAGCAAAGGATTGACAAAGAAGGCAGGAATAAAATTCTTCAACATTCTCATCAGTTAAACTCTTCAAACGTGCATCACGGGCACGATAACGCTCTCTGGCCTTGACGATATTCTCTTCGACAGCCTGTTGATCTGTGAAAATAGTAATCTGTACTCGGTCGACAATCGCCGGGAATTCTTGTTTGAATTTGGCAAGGAGCAATTCTCCTATATGTTTCATTAAGAAGCCTTTTGCCCGAGCATCCTTAGAAATCCGCACCCAGCATAAATCCCGTTGGGCCACATGCCAGATTCCTTCACCATAGTTGGTAAAGTAATGGATACGACGCTCGAGAACTCCCTCGAAATCCTCCTGCATCTTCCGGCCGTAAATATCTACCTTAATGCCCAAAGGCAGTTTAGAACCTTCAGGAATAGTATCAATCTCTGGTCCTATGACTGTAACTTTACCATCGACTACTTCATCCGCACCAACCATCGAGACTAATTCGAAGGCGGTTGTTCTACCTCCACCGAACTCGACGTAAGTATCGCCTTTGCGGATGGTCTCTCCTTCAAAGGCTGGTCCGAAGTTAACCGGTATGGGGACATCGATATTAGTTAACTTAATCCCACGCACCTCTAAAGCAAGAGGAACAATCTTTTCATAATCCGGCTCGGAGATATACCAATCAGGGATCTGCATGTCTTCATCTAATACTTGATCCGTTATAGTTGGGAAGCCCATGAAAATGGCCCCCATCGATGCAGCCACTTTTACATCGTCTAATTCGCCTAACTGAAGAACAAAAGCGCGAACACGACGGCGTTGGTAGTCTCGATGCTCTTCTCTTTGTCCGGCAGGGATTCCTCCAAAGGCCAAACCTGCCCGGAAAGCATAATTCACGGCATGAATTACTTGGGTAAAGTTTCCTAAGGGAAAGGCAATATAATCCACGCCAATTTTGGCGTTTTCTTCAAGAAGCTGCTCGATGATTTCATCACAGAGGAAAATCATGAAGCCTTTTCCCATCAAGTTATCAACAATCTTCTTGGCAGATTTTGAATCCTTAGCGCGGCCTAGGATAACAGCTTCACCAGGGATGGTCCAGTCGACCATCTTAATTCCATGTTTCCGTACAATAGGATCGCCTAGAAAACCTGTCCAAGGTTCCACCTTCGGTTCGTCATTGCATAGATAATGAATCACTTCAATAATCTCTGCAGCATACAGAACGGATTCACCCCAAAGGCGTGCGTTGGCAAAGGTTAACTCAGGTTTAACCTGATTCCGCATGCGATTGAGTATCGGTACCAGTTCACCCAATGTGGTTACCTTTTCTCCGGAGAGACAGGTAATAACAGGAAGGTGGTATGCAGTGTCCGGATAGCCTACCGTTTGATTTGGGCCATAATCCTTCATGGCACGGTTCAAAAGAATCTCGGCATAACTCATAGCCGTAATGGTTCCATCATAGGCCTTGCGAAGTATTTTTTTAGGTTCTTTGGCGGGATCTTTAATTGCATCAGCATAAATTTGCTCCATGGACATAGATACTTCCTCCTTTCCTTACCACCCTTGGGCGATAGCTGTATTATATTTCTCAGCCGTTTGTTTATGAATTCTAAGTTTCCAGCTTCTGTATTCAAGGGCATTTAGTATTTTTTGGGCAGCAATTTTCTCATCCACTTCAAAGATAAAGTTACCACCAAAAACGTCATGGGCAATTTGTGTTGTAATTCCGTAGATGAGATCACTTCCCTCTAGGTAGGGCAGAGTTCCGACATGTGTGGGAATACCCATGGTGACACAGTAAGCTCCAATGGCTACAGCTTTCTCATGCATAGCCTCAGGTGCCGAAGCTGCGAAAGGCACTTTAGGGGTATCCACTTTCAATTCCTTGGCCATCGCTTGTAACAAGTCCATACCACGGCTATTATCCACACAAGACCCCAGATGGAAAACTAGCGGTAATCCGGTTGTTAACTGAGGATTAGCATCTTCAAGCTGTTTAATAAAGCTCTTAAGACCTGCGCCGGCGTATTGTTCCACAGCCTCAGAATTCATTAAGCCCATCTTGGCAAATGCACCTGCCGAACAACCTGTGGCCACAACTAAGACATCGTTCTTCACCAGTTCTTTAAGAATGCTCACATGAGATTCATCCTGTTGGCGTTTCAAGTTATTGCATCCTGCCATTTGGACAACACCCTTAATCTGCCCACTTAAGATAGCGTCAGTGAGGACAGAGAAAGGCCGTTCTGGATTGATCTTAGAGAAAATATCTGTTAGTGCTTCAATGCTAAATCCTGCGACTAGGCTATTGCGCACGCCGGAAAGAGTAATTTTCTTCGGATCCCTATATTTATAGGCTTCAATGGCAGTTCTGACCAGTGTCTTAGCATCTTCCATGGCTGTTTCCGAGTTAAAAGCCAAATGCTGTGCGCTCGGAATCTTCATGATAGCTTCTGTGGTAATTATCTTGGTGTGATAGCATTCTGCAAGGTTCTGTAATGACGGGTAAATACATTGGATATCAACTACCATGGCATCGAGTACCCCAGTCAAAATGGCCATTTCTTGAGAGGCAGAGGATGTAGCTAAATATACGCCTTCGCGCATGAGAAGTTCATTACCGGTACAGCAGATCCCGACGATGTTAACCCCTTCTGCACCTACTTTTTGGGCCTCAGCCTTTAATTCGCGTGCAGCAGCGACCACCATTTCCGAAAGGACTGGATTATGACCATGCACAGCAATATTAACCATTGATTTTTGGATAACCCCAAGGTTAGCTTCCGAAACAATGGGTTCAGGAATGCCAAACAATACGTCACTCAGATTGGTGCCAATATATTCTCCCACCAAATCCGACAAAGCACCTTTCAATCCCCCGAAAATTATATTAACAGGGTCAGCATCCACCCCTTGGGCTGTTTGAGCCATAAGTTCAGTCACCGTGCCATCAATGGAACGAGGCATAATATTTGTATGCTTAAATTTGTTACGGCGTTGCTCTACTAAGAATGAATCTAGAAAAGCTGCTGGTTTATCCTTAAACCTGCCAAAATCTTCATAAGCCAATTCTGCTACATCAGCAAGAATATCCATATCTTCTCTGTTTAGCGTTTCGATACCGAGTTTTTCTGCTAGTTTATGAAGTTTGGCCGGTGATTTAATTTCATAGTCTTTTGCCTTTCCTTCAGTAAGTTCGTAAACAGTATGGAGTACGTGTCTGGCATGTTCCGAATGAGATGCTGCTCCCCCCGCAATCATTCGAACAAGATTTCTGGAGACAATGGTATACGCAGTAGCTCCACAGATACCTCTACTAGCGGGTCCTTCTTCTGCCTTGACACGGCAGGGTCCAGCTAAACAAATGCGACAGCAGATTCCTTTATAGCCAAAACCACATTGGGGTTGTTGGGCTACAAAGCGTTCAAAAACGGTCTCAAGGTTGTTCTCTTGCGCAACTTTATACATTTCTATAGTGCCTGGGTCGGATGTGCGCAATGGGTTTTTGGGTTCCACCACACGAGGCGCATTCGAAGGCCGTGAGGTGTGTGTCAAATCCCGATATCTTGGCATTGTTTTACCTCCTCTTTATGACCTTAATTTTCCACCATACTTGTCTGATTTTCTTTCTAATGCTTTATAACTCTCTCCTCTCTAATAAATTTCTATAGATAGATTCTAGTTGAGAACCTGGAGCAACTTTGGGAAAGGAAGTATGATCTGTATGGATAGACATATCAAGCAGTTCTTCGCTAAAGGGGACAAAACCGATGAGCTCCTGGTCTGAAAACTGAGCCCGGAGAAAATCCTCGTCCTTTTTAGAACGAACCTTGTTTCCTACCACAGTAACCTGCGGGATCCTCAGTTCTTGCGCCAGTTTCTGGATTACCCTTACCGTATGAGCACTGACTGTGCTAGCTTCAGTTACTATAACTAAGAGATCCACCCCTTGGGCAGTTCCTCGGGTAAGTTGCTCAATACCTGCACCCATATCTAAGATGACGGTATCTTGTTCAGAAAGAATTAAAGAATTTACTAAGGCGTGTAAGAAGCTGTTTTCTTTGCAATAACAGGACGTCCCGCCTCCTTTGACATTCCCCATTTTAAAGAAACGAATCGGTCCAACTTGAATTGAATAATCATCGAGAATATCATCGACTTGCGGATTAAGCGGATAAAAAGCACCACTTCCTCCCATACGTTGTTCAATAAGATCCTTCATATCCACGATGGGCTTCAATTCTGCGAGAACATCTTCGGAAATCCCTAAGACAGTACCTAGACTTGCATCAGGATCTGCATCAACCGCCAGAACTCTTATCCCTTGCTCTGCTAAAAAAAAAGCTAAATTTGCTGCAAATGTTGTCTTGCCCACTCCACCTTTACCCGTGATTGCAATTTTCATTGATTTCATCTCCTACAACAATGTCGTGCCTGATTTCACAACGGCTTTTTTCCCACATGTTTACACTATATACAGATTAGGTTTTTTACATGACAAAAAACAACTCTATAGTGTATTCTTCATAATTACCTGAATTCCTTCAATAATTCTGAAAATTATGTTAAATATAAGAATACTACAATTCCCATGTATCGGATTGTGAAATATTGCTCTAATTAACTAAGTATTCCCTACTCCTTTTGTAATTCCTTCCTAAATTTCTAAAGAATATAAAATTTTAATATTCAGGAATTTATCACAAATTGCTGAGCTTAAAAATTTAGATCTCGGAAAGTAAAATAAGAAAGCCATCTCGTCCTAAAAAGGCATGAGATGGCTTAAATCAAAATCAGCGCATGTAACTAATATTTTCTAAAGAATAGAATTAGCTTAAGGACTTTCTGAAGGCCCTCGTTGTTGAGTTGGCTCAATGACATTCGTCACCCAACCAATATCTTCAATAGAGGTTTGGGGGAATTTAGCCTCAGAAATGTCTTCGAGGACAGAAGTCAAGCTTTCGGTATTGATATTTTCAGGTTTTTTCTCTTGTGAAAATAAATCGCGCGGGATTTTGAGCATAGTCAACACCTCCATAATGTTCCCCACTCTATCATCCCACCGATTCTTAAGCTTATACTCAGCTCAAAGTATTGGAAATAGACTGATAAATCCCTAGTTTTGTTGTTATGAAAATCAATTAGGCCAAGGATGAAACGCTAGGCCTAATGCCCCGGGTCCGACATGGGTAGCGATAACAGGCCCTGCTTCGAAAATCCGTACATCTTGGCCAGGGAATTTTTCCTTAAGGTCCTTTGCCATGACCGCTGCTTCTGATGGTGCACCGACGTGAATTACAGCGATTCGGTAATTTTCTTTAGAAGACATGGCTCGATCAAGTTCGGCATAGACCCTTAGCAACGCCTTGTTTTTCGAACGAACTTTTTCAAAGACATCAATAATACCTTCTTCATTGAAATAAAGAATGGGCTTAATCTGCAGTAAGGTTCCAAAAAGTGCTGAAGCACCACCGATTCTTCCACCTCGGTGCAGATATTCTAAAGTATCCACAATAAAATAAAGCTCACATTGCGATCTTAAGGCTGGAAGTCTTGACAAAATTTCTTGTGCATTCAGCCCTTCCCTAGCCCAGTCGGCTGCCGCCCAAGCTAGTAGTCCTAAGCCAAGGGCAGAGGATTCAGAATCAAAGATATGAATATTAGCGTTTTCTAGTAAATCCTTGGCTATGTTAGCCGAAGAGTAGGTGCCGCTAATTTTCTGGGATAGATGAATACTAATTATCTCTTCATAACCATCGGCGAGCGCAGCCTGATAGGCTTCCATAAATGAACCCACCGAAGGTTGTGAAGTGGTTGAGAATCCTGAGATATTTTCCAGTTTTGTGAAAAAAACCGAATTGGATAATTCGATTTCCTTAAAAGTTTCATCGCCAATATTAACGTTCAGGGTTACAACACGAATATTATAATCATTTATAATATCTGAAGTTAAATACCCCGTTGAATCCATAATGATTGCGGTTTTTCGCAAATCTTTCTCCCCCGCTTTTTCGTTTTTATATCTCTATAATTGTTTTCGGCTATATATGATTAAGTATATCGGAAAATCAACAGCCAATCAACAAAAGAGTAAAGTACCATTACTCCGTTGTAGCTTGACAGTTTGTGAGCATTTTGATATATTATAAAGCGTTCGATTAACGGGGCGTAGCGCAGTTTGGTAGCGTGCTTGGTTCGGGACCAAGAGGCCGCAGGTTCGAATCCTGTCGCCCCGACCATTGAATAGACTTTCGTAGCGTGTACTATCCACTTAAGGATTATGGACACGCTTTTTATATATTTTTTTAGCTATCATATTTCGCATTATCTTAATACAGAGATTGGTGAAGGAAACCACATTATTAGCAAAAAATTTCTGGGGGGATTGAACGTGCTGCAAGGAAAAAAAATCTATCTTCGCCCATTGGCTACCGATGATATTCCTATCTACCAAAAATGGTATAATGACCAAGAAGTTAATTATTGGGCTAATGGTGCTTGGCCTTTAAGCACAATGTTCAATGAAGAGGATATAGAAGAACGTTTTTTCACCCCACAAAAGGATAGCGGCCGTTATATCATTCTTAATGAGGAGCATGAGCCCATCGGAACGACTGGCTTTCGGGATATTAATCACCCTGCGCGTTCGGCCGTCCTCTTCATCATTATTGGTGAAAAAGACTATTGGGGGCGTGGGTATGGTACTGATGCCTTGAAAGTCCTTCTTGACTACTTATTTTATCAATGGAATCTTAATCGTTTGAGCCTGGATTTATGGGATGGAAATCTTCGCGCCCAAAAAGCCTACGAAAAACTTGGCTTTAAGACTGAAGGTAGGTTAAGACAAGCGCGTTTCGTTTTAGGAGAGTATCACGATGCCATTCTCATGGGATTGCTGCGGGAAGAGTATACCTTCCTTAATCCTGATAGAGAATCAACCTAGGGGTTGAAATTGTTCATAGGTTAGAGTAATATATATAGAGTAATTGAATACCTCTGGGGATTGGTGAAATTCCATACCGGCGGTCAAGCCCGCGAGCCATATGGCAGATCTGGTGTAATTCCAGAGCCGACAGTAAAGTCTGGATGATAAGAGGAAATGAAAGTGCTTATGCACTATTCTTTTGTTGCAAATTTTGTACCCCAGAGGAGTTACTCTGGGGTTTTTTATATGCTTTTATGGAAAGCTACTTAAGATTAGTCTCCGAAACGGTGGTGATCACTTGGAACAAGATCAAATTTATATGTCAAAAGCTCTGCAATTGGCGGCTCAAGCCGTCGGCAGAACCAGTCCTAACCCTTTAGTTGGCTGTGTTATTGTCAATAATGGAGGAATTGTGGGCGAAGGATATCATCAAAAAGCAGGCACCCCTCACGCAGAGGTTCATGCTCTCAGGGCGGCAGGCACGAATGCCCAAGGAGCAACCGCCTATGTTACCTTAGAGCCATGTTCGCACTTTGGCAAAACCCCTCCTTGTGCTGACGCACTGATTGAGGCAGGGATAAAAAAAGTCGTGGTGGCTATGGCGGATCCTAACCCTTTAGTAGGTGGCCGTGGCATTACTCGTTTGCGTGAAGCAGGTATTCAAGTGGAGGTCGGACTCAAGGAGGATGAAGCCAGAAACTTAAACAAAGGATTTTTAAAAGCGATTAAAACAAAACTACCCTTTGTTCTCTACAAATCGGCTCTAACACTTGATGGAAAAATAGCTACAGAATCGGGCGACTCTAAATGGGTTACCAATGAGGGATCTCGCGCCTATGTCCATCAATTACGCAATCAATTCGATGTGATCATGGTCGGCAGCGAAACCGTTAACCATGATAATCCTGCCCTGAATTGCCGGATTTGTGAAGGCCGTGACCCTGTTCGCTTGATCATAGACGGTGAGCTGAAGATACCTCACAATGCGGCCATTTTCACCTCATCTTGTTCGGCGCCATGCATCATTGCTACCACTGACGCTGCTCCTCCGGAGCAATATGATTTCTTCCGGGGCTTAGAGAATGTTGAGGTTTGGAAATACAATACTCCCCGTTATGTTCCCTATGAATACTTGTTACGGGATATTGTAAAAAGGGGTTGGAACTCCATATTGTTAGAGGGTGGAGGAAAATTAGCCGGTTCACTTATACAAGCACAGCTTGTTGACGAAATTGAATTCATTTATGCTCCCAAACTCATTGGTGGTAAAGGTCCCTCCCCTCTTAGCGGACTCGAGTTGCCTATGATGTCTCAAGCTATTCCCCTGGAGTTCTTAGAGACCGATCTCTCTACTGGAGATCTCCGAGTCCGGGCTAAGGTAAAGTATACAAGCTGAATGGATATGCGAGGTGAAACATATGTTTACAGGTATTATTGAAGAATTGGGTAAAGTAACGGATTTAAGGGTTCTACCGGACTCTGCCCAGCTTACCATTGAAGGGCCTCATGTCTTGGCAGGAACTCAGATCGGGGATAGTATTGCTGTTAACGGCATTTGTTTAACAGTGGTAAAAATGCAAGGTCAGCTGTTTACAGTAGATGTCATGTCCGAAACCCTCAATAAAACCAATCTCAAGGAATGTGGGCGCGGAACTAGGGTCAACTTAGAACGAGCCCTGCAACTTTCGACCCGCTTGGGAGGCCATATGGTAAGCGGTCATGTGGATGGGGTTGGAACCATTTCGAGAATTACCCCGGTCGGGATCGCCCGAGTTTTTGAGATAAAAGCCTCCCCTGCTCTTTTGAAGTACATTTTACCTAAAGGCTCGATTTCAATTGATGGTATATCCCTTACAGTGGTCGATGTCCTGCCCCAAGGTTTTACAGTATCCTTAATTCCCCACACTCGCCAAGAAACGACCTTAGGTTTTAAGGGAGTTGGTGATATGGTCAATCTAGAGACTGATCTGATTGGAAAATACGTAGCAAGGTTTTTAGAGAAAAATGATTCCCCCCCAAAGGATTTATCCATGAACTTTTTAGCAGAACATGGATTCCTATAGAAAAGAATGTATAAATAGGAGTGATAGAAATGGATTTTCAGTTCAATACCGTCGAGGAAGCTATCGAGGACATTCGCGCAGGTAAAATGATCGTAGTCGTTGATGACGAAGAAAGAGAAAACGAAGGAGATTTGTTGATGGCTGCCGAAAAAGTCACGCCGGAAGCAATCAACTTTATGGCGACCTATGGCCGCGGCCTAATCTGTGTACCCATGACAGCAGAGCGTATCCAAGCCTTGAATCTTGACCCTATGGTGACCCATAATACGGATCCCCACGGGACTGCCTTTACAGTCAGTGTTGATGGCTGTAACTGCACCACTGGGATCTCGGCCTTTGAGCGCGCTAATACAGTTAATATCTTAACCGACCCTCAAAGTCGACCTGAGGACCTCCATCGGCCGGGCCATATCTTCCCTCTCAAAGCACGTGAAGGTGGGGTACTGGTTCGGGCAGGACATACGGAAGGAGCTGTTGATCTGGCTCGCTTAGCAGGTTTTGAGCCGGCAGGTGTTATTTGCGAGATCATGAAGGAAGACGGATCGATGGCTCGTGTGCCTGATCTCATGGAATTCGTCAAGAAACATGAGCTGAAGATCATCACCATTAAAGAATTGATTCGCTTCAGACGTAAAAAGGAAAAGCTGATAGAACGTGTCGTTGACATTCAACTCCCCACTGATTTCGGTGACTTCGAGGCTGTTGGTTACCGGAGTTTGCTCGATGGACAAGAGCATGTTGCCTTGGTCAAAGGTGATGTACAAAACGGAGACCCCGTACTGGTTCGCGTTCATTCTGAGTGCTTAACCGGTGATGTGTTTCATTCCCGGCGCTGTGATTGTGGAGACCAGTTGGCAGCAGCAATTGAACTTATTGAAAAAGAAGGTCGGGGCGTATTGCTCTATATGCGACAAGAAGGTCGGGGAATTGGCTTATTAAATAAGCTCAAAGCATATAAGCTCCAGGAAGAAGGAAAAGATACCGTAGAAGCTAATCTTGCCTTAGGCTTCCCTGCCGACCTTAGAGACTATGGCGTGGGAGCTCAAATCCTTGTGGACCTTGGAATTCAAAGGGTGCGCTTAATGACTAACAATCCACGCAAAATTGTCGGTTTAGAAGGATATGGACTGGAAATCGTTGAACGTGTTCCCATGGAAATGCCTGTGAAGCCTGAAAATGAGTATTACATGCATACCAAGAAGACCAAAATGGGACACTTTTTACCTAGCGTTCACTAAAATTAAGATAAGAGTGTATTGTCAATTAAGAAAGGATGAAGAAATATGATGACTTATGAAGGTAAACTGGTTGTCGAAGGATCGAAATTTGGGATTGTCGCCGCGCGTTTTAATGAATTTATCACCAATAAATTAGTAGGCGGAGCTCTTGACGGACTTATACGTCATGGCGCTGTTGAAGAAGATATTGAAATCGCATGGGTCCCTGGGGCCTTCGAGATCCCATTGGTTGCTCAAAAAATGGCTGAAACCAAAAAATACGATGCGGTGATCTGCTTAGGAGCAGTGATTCGTGGAGCTACCCCTCATTTTGACTTCGTCAGTGCTGAGGTCAGCAAAGGTGTCGCTCATGTGGGATTAGAGGCTAAAATCCCAGTAGTTTTTGGGGTATTAACTACGGACACCATTGAACAGGCTATTGAAAGATCAGGCTCCAAAGGTGGCAATAAAGGCTATGATGCCGCTATTACAGCTATTGAAACAGTCAATTTATTAAATTTGATTAAATAAATCTTCGGTTTAAAAATAGTACGAATTGGATAACTGTCCAAAATATGTACCTTGTCAAAGAACCGCAAATTATTTAGACTTATTATTGAGTCTAAATCTTTGATAAGGAGATGAGCGTTATAGCTTCAAACAAGCAAGTTTTAACTAACATCGATAACCAACTTGAAGCAGCACGCTCTGGAGATCAAGATTCACTAAATTGGGTTATAGAATATTATGAACCTGAAATTCGAAAAATTGCTTATAAGTATTTTCTACATCGGGCTGAATATGAAGACTTGATTCAAGAAGGACGAATTGCTATCTATAAAGCGATTAATTCTTATGATTCGGATTCCGATATTCCTTTTCTGCATTTTGTGCGTATGGTTATTAAAAGGAAGCTCATCGACAGCCTGCGAGCGCATAACAGGCAAAAACACATAAATCTCAACGAAGCCTTTTCCTTGAATAATGAGTTAAGTGATGATAAGTTGGATAGCTTCATCGATTTTGTAACCAACGATGATGACCCTGAGAAGAGAATTATTGCTTTGGATGAGACACGACTTTTCTTGCAGGGGCTCATGAAAGGGTTTTCTGATTTAGAGCTTAAGGTCTTTCGTTGTCACTACCTTATAGGTATGAAACAACGTGAGATTACACAGCATCTCGGTTTAAACTCAAAGTCCTTGGATAATGCTATTCAAAGGATACGACGTAAAGTTGCTGCGTATCGTGAACGGCAAGTCGCAGGATAACTAATAAAGAATCCCCTGATAATTTTCAGGGGATTCTTTACATATACGTATCAGTCTATCATGCAGCTGCACCGCTGATCATTAAAAAGCTCTTCACTGGGTCCAGTAGCTTAAACACCTCTTATAGGTCACTATTCTTCCGGACAGCCTCCCACTGTGCTTTGCTTATCAGACAATCATGATAGTGCCTCTCACCACAATCAATGAAAACTGGGTCCTAAATAGTGGTATAATTAAAGTGCCGGTTAAGGTCGTCCAGGGATTGGTACTTCCAAGTCCGTGTATCAGACTGA